>JAKSHY010000001.1 GCA_024399135.1 Lachnospiraceae bacterium
AACGCTTATCCAAGAAAGGTGAATAACTTCTGATTCAGTTTTGAGGGTATTAACCCTGAAAAGAAGTTCAATTGGACTTCTTTTTTTTATTGTTTTAATCACAAAATTAGATAATTTTATTGTTTATAAAACATTAATATGATAAAATTGTAACGATGAAGGTATCGATTTTTATATCCTTTGATAGAAAATGAAGAGGTGGCATTAATTATGGACACAAAGATTTTACTTGAAAATGGTACTAATGAGTTAGAAGTTCTTGAATTTGAACTTGATAATAATGCTTACGGAATTAACGTAGCTAAGATTAAGGAAATTATTCCTTATCAGGATGTTACTCCTGTTCCTAATGCACATCCAAGTATTGAAGGTATATTTATGCCAAGAGATACTATGATTACAGCAATTGATTTAAAAAATTGTTTACAAAGAGGTGTGAGTACTCCTGGTGGTTTATTTATAATCACTAACTTTAATAAGCTTGATATTGCGTTCCATGTTGATTCTGTAAAAGGTATTCACAGAGTTTCTTGGCAGGATATTATTAAACCAGGAGCTACAGTTTCTTCTGCTGATGAAAGCGTTTCTACAGGTATTGTTAAAATCGATGGAAAGTTAGTTATTATTCTTGATTTTGAAAAGATTGTTACAGATATTAATCCAGAAACAGGTCTTAAGACTTCTGAAATACTTGAATTAGGAGAGAGATCACGTTCTGATGTTCCAATTCTTATTGCAGAAGATTCTGTTTTATTAAATAAGCTTATTGTTGATTCTTTAAAGAAGGCTGGATATGACAATCTGATTCATACTCAGAATGGACAGGAAGCATATGATGTTATTACTGAATGTAAGAATTCAGGAACATTGAAGGATCACGTACAGTGTATTATTACAGATATAGAAATGCCTATTATGGATGGTCATAGATTAACAAAGCTGGTAAAATCAGATCCAGAAACTTCTAAGATTCCAGTAGTTATTTTCTCTTCACTGGTTAATGAGGAAATGCGTAAAAAGGGTGAAGCTTTAGGTGCAGATGCTCAGCTTTCTAAACCTGAAATTGGAAATTTGGTTAAGGTTGTTGATAGTTTAGTTAAGTAAATGATTCTAATGGGGGAGTCGGTTCTGCCGACTCCTTTTTAAGTGTTGAGGATATTATGGAAAAATTGAATTCTGTTATCGAAAAGTTTAATGAAGATAACATAGTACTTGTTGGATTAGGCGAAAGTTTTACTGTAAATGAAGAGAATGTATTAAGATTAGAAAAAATCCTTAATGGGAAAAATTACTTTATTGTTTCTTTATCAAATAATAAAGATATTGATGATTACTCCCTTGATTCTGAAAGAATTGCTTTACCGTTTGCGGATGAAAATAATGATCGATGGGAAAAATATCTTTCCTTTCTTCAAAACACAATAAATAAGAATTTACTGATTTTTGAATTGGGTGTCGGTTTCCTTCAACCTGAGGTAATAAGATTTCCTTTTGAAAAAACTACTTTTTATAATAAAAAAGCTACATTAATTCGAGTTAATAAGAATTTTTATCAGCTTAGTAAGGAAATAAGTGAAAGAGGTATTGCGATTAAAGAAGATCCAAGCTTATTTTTAGAACAATTGTTAGATTCTTTGAATTAGTATATAATTGACAGTGATTTTATTGAAAATGGAGAACATAAATGACATCTGAAGAACAATACTTGGATGATCTATTAAAAAATGTAACACAGAACTCGTCTGAACGAAGTATGGATGAGGTTATGCGCGAAATGATGGGAGTGAGTGCGAGTGCACCAGAACCGATGCAGGAAGTAAAAGAAGAAAATTTAGGACCTGCTTTGGAGCAACCATCAGAAGAAGACTTGGCAGCTATGCTTGAAAGTCTTGATTTTGATGCACTTGATTCTGAGTTAAAAAATGCGGATATTACTCCTTCAGATAATGCAGATGAAACTATTACTAGTTTTCAGAATGATACATTGGCAGATGTTATGGATGTATTAGAGGATCCATCTATTTTTACTGATCCTTCTATGGCGAACAATCCAGATGTTGATTTGCTTGGAGATATTAGTAAGTTTATTATTGATAGTCCTAGTGAAGAAACTCCAGAAACTGAAGAAATGCCAGTAATTGAAGACATTATTCCAGAAGCTGAAGAAATGCCAGTAATTGAAGACATTATACCAGAAACTGAAGAAATGTCAGTAATTGAAGACATTCCAGAAGCTGAAGAAATGCCGGTTATTGAAGACATTATTCCAGAAGCTGAAGAAATGCCAGTAATTGAAGACATTATTCCAGAAAATGAAGAGATGCCGGTAATTGAAGACATTCCGGATGTTGATGAAATACCAGCGATTGAAGATATTCCAGAAACTGAAGAAGTACCAGCGTTTGAAGAGGTACCAGGAGTTGAAGATATCACTTCAACAGATGATATTTCAATAAATGAAGATGCAAATTTAGATAATATAAATATAGATGATATTAATATAGATGATATTAATTTAGATAATATTGAATTAGACAATCTTAATTTGGATGATTTTAATTTTGAAGAATCATCCAAACAAGAAAGTGAAGAATCAATAGAAGAACAGCCATTTGTTGAACCAGAGGGTATTATTTTTGAATCTGACGAAGAGCCTTCTTCGGATGATTCAATCTCTGAACTTGACGATATGTTAGCTGAACTTGGCATTGATGATGACACTGAAAAGAGTGAGGATGAAACTGTTGATTCAACAATTTCAGATTTGAATTTTGATCAACCATCATTAGATGATTTGGATGCATTATTTAATGGAATTGAGATGGAAGCTATGGGCATGAATGCTCCTGAGTCTTCTGATAATGAAGTTACAGAATCCGAGACTTCCAATATAGTTGACAAGCTTGAGAGTACCGAGAATTCTGATGATGATTTGTTAGCCTTACTTGAAGGAATTGATGAGAATGCATCAGAAGATGATTATAAAGATATTAAGAGCGAATTCGATGTTGAAGATAATCAGGATGAAATAAGTGCGCTTCTTGGAGAAGACGAAGAAGATTCTTCTAGGAAAAAGAAATCCAAGAAGAAAAAGGAAAAAGTAAAGAAAGAAAAAGCACCAAAAGAAAAGAAAGGTGGTTTTTCTCTATTTAAGAAAAAGAATAAAGATGATGAAGCACTAGATAGTGAAAACACTGAAGAAGAACCGAAAGATTCAGTTTCCTTGGAAGAGGATTCTTCTTTAGTAGATGCTGAAGATGCACTGAATCTTGATAAACTAATTAGTGAAGCCAGTGCTGAAGAAAATAGTGATGCTGATTCGTTAGAAAATATCGCAGAATCACTAGAAAGTGTCGAAATTGATGAAGAGTTGGCTAATCTTCCGGACAAGTCTAAAAAGGAGAAAAAACCGGGATTATTAGCCAGAATTTTAGCTTTTCTTACTGAGGAAGTTGATGAAGAGGAAGAGACTCCAGCTTCAGAAATTACGAATGAAGATATTATAGCTGAGATTGATGCAGAATCAGCAGAAGCTTTGCTCGAAGATAAAGGGAAGAAAAAGGGTAAGAAGGAAAAGAAGGAAAAGAAAGAAAAGAAATCTAAGAAGGACTCGAAGAAAGAGGGTGCCTCTGAAGACGGCGAAGAAGGTGCAGAAGGTGCACCTAAAAAGGAGAAAAAAACTAAGAAGGAGAAGGCTCCTAAGGAACCAAAAGAAAAGCTTCCAAGAAAAGTTGTTCTTTCAAAGAAAGCAAGTATATGTTTAGTTGGCCTTTGTGCTACAGTAATTGCTGCACTTGTAATTTTAAGTACCGTTCTTCCAGACAGTAAAGAAAAAACATTAGCAAGACGTGCATATCTAAACGGTGATTATGAAACTGCTTATGAGAATTTGTATGGTAAAAATTTAAATTCGTCAGACGCAATCATATTTAATAGATCAAAGGATATATTAATGATTGAAAGACGATGGAATTCTTATGAAAGCAGAATTAAATTAAATCAGCCAGCAGAGGCAATAGATTCTCTTATCGAAGGTATTGTAGTTTATGATACCATTAAGGGAAGAATTGACTCTGATGTTCATGGAATAATTGATGGCACTTATCAAAAAATTATTATTGAATTGAATAATAAATATAATATTTCAGTGGATGAAGCTAAAAGGTTATATTCTTTAGATTCAACTGAGTATACGAAAGCTCTTTATTCTATTGCTTATGGCGAACAATATAATATTAATCAAAACGAAGGTGATACTAATAGCGATGAATTAAGTAATGATGATGCTATTGGACAGGATACTGACACTAACGATGTGGATGAGCCTGAAAAAAATTTGGATGATTTACTTCCAGAAGAAGAGGATTTATTATGATAGCTATTATTGATTATGACGCAGGAAATATTAAAAGCGTTATGAAAGCCCTTGAATTTTTAGGACACGATTATGTTTTAACCAGGGATAAAGATATACTTCTTAATGCATCGAAGGTTATTCTTCCGGGAGTAGGATCCTTTAAGGATGCAATGGATAAGCTTAATGAATATGATTTAGTTGATACAATTAGGGAAATTGTAAAGAAGGGTACTCCGTTTTTAGGTATATGCCTTGGCCTTCAACTGATCTTTGATTCATCAGAGGAAGCTCCTGGTGTCCAGGGACTTTCATTACTTCCTGGAAAGATTGTGAGATTTCCTAAAAGGGATGAACTAAAGGTTCCTCAAATTGGCTGGAATTCACTTTCGTTTCCTAAAAAATCCAGACTATTTGAAGGTATTGAAGAGGATTCGTTCGTATATTTTGTTCATTCTTATTATCTTAAGGCTGAAAACCCTGATGATGTTGCAGCTAAATCAGATTATGGTATTATCTTTGATGCAGCAGTTGAACATGATAATATTTTTGCATGTCAGTTCCATCCAGAAAAAAGCTCTGATATAGGTCTTAGAATATTAAAGAATTTCGTAAATATATAGATTAGAGGTTATTATGCACACTAAAAGAATTATTCCCTGTCTTGATGTTGATAATGGAAGAGTAGTTAAGGGAACAAATTTTGTTAATTTAATCGATGCTGGAGATCCTGTTGAGATAGCAAAGATGTACGATAAATCTGGTGCGGATGAGTTGGTTTTTCTTGATATTACTGCTTCATCAGATGCAAGAGAAATAAAGGCAAATCTTGTCAGAAAAGTTGCTGAGTGTGTTTTTATTCCTTTTACTGTAGGTGGTGGAATAAGAACAGTAGATGATTTTAGAATGATACTACGTGAAGGTGCAGATAAGGTTGCAGTTAATTCAGCAGCTATTATGAATCCTTCTTTAATAGAGGAAGCTGCCGGTATTTTTGGCTCACAATGTGTTGTTGTTGCTATTGATGCTAAAAGAGTGGGAGATAGTTGGCACATATTTAAAAATGGTGGTCGTGTTGATATGGGAATTGACGCCATTGAATGGGCTATACAGGCTGAAAAGTTAGGCGCTGGTGAGATTTTGTTAACATCAATGGATTGTGATGGAACAAAAAATGGATATGACCTTGAATTGACAAGGAAAATATCAGAAAGTGTTTCTATTCCAGTTATAGCTTCTGGAGGTGCAGGAACTATGGAGCACTTTTATGAAGCATTAGAGGTTGGAAAGGCAGACGCGGCACTTGCAGCATCCTTATTCCATTTTAGAGAAATGGAAATTAAAGATTTAAAGGATTATCTTAAGGAAAAGGGTGTTAGTGTTAGAATATAGGAGCGATTATTATGGGAATGATTAATAATGACTGGCTTCCTAAAATACAAAATGAATTTAAGAAGGACTATTATAAGGAATTGTTTAGTTTCGTTAAGGAAGAATATAATACGAGACAGATATTTCCGCCTTCTGATGATATATTTAATGCATTTCACTTAACTCCATTAAGTGAAGTAAAGGTTCTTATTTTAGGGCAGGATCCTTATCATGATGTTAATCAGGCGCATGGACTTAGTTTTTCGGTAAAGGTTGGAGAAAAGATACCTCCTTCATTACAGAATATTTATAAAGAGCTTCATGATGACTTAGGTTGTAAAATTCCTAATAATGGTTATCTTGAAAAATGGGCTAAACAAGGTGTATTATTGCTAAATACTGTTCTTACAGTAAGAGCTCACGAAGCGGCCTCTCATCAGGGAAAAGGGTGGGAGAACTTTACAGATGCTATTATAAGAGCTGTCAATGAAGAAGATAGGCCGATAGTATATTTATTATGGGGAAGTCCGGCACAAAAGAAGATTAGTATGCTTAATAATCCCAAGCATCTTGTTTTGAAGGCACCGCACCCATCACCGTTGTCGGCATACAGAGGCTTTTTTGGATGCAAACATTTTAGTCAGTGTAATGACTTTTTAATAAAAAATAATATTAAGCCAATTGATTGGCAGATAGAGGATGTGTAATTATGGAATCTTATATTGAAAGTGTTGATTTTTTTAAGGGTAATAATCCTGAGGAGATTGCCCAAAAGTACGGAACTCCATTATATGTTTATAATGAAGATATTATCAGAGACCGTATGCGAAAAGTTGCTAATGTAATCACCAAGTACCCTTATAGAGCAAATTATTCTATTAAAGCGAATTCTAATATGAGCATATTAAAGATGGCTCTTGAAGAGGGCGTGAACTGTGATGCTATGTCAGAGGGTGAAATTAAAATGCTTCTTAAGGCAGGTTTTCCTACAGAGCAGATTTTCTTTGTAAGTAATAATATTGATGCAAAGGAAATGCAGTTTGCTATCGATAATGATATTATGATAAGCCTTGATTCGCTTGATCAGTTAAGATTATTTGGTTCTATCAATAGAGGTGGAAAATGTGCAGTAAGACTTAATCCAGGTGTTGGTGCTGGACATCACGAAAAGGTTGTTACTGCTGGTAAGAAAACTAAATTTGCTATTCAGGAAGATGATGTAGACGAGATTTTTGCGATTGCTAAGGAATATGATTTGACCATATGCGGAATTAATCAGCATGTAGGTTCATTATTCATGGATCCCGCTCCTTTTTTGGCTGCAGTAGATAATTTCCTTAGATTAGCTAAGAGATTTCCTGATCTTGAATTCATTGATTTTGGTGGTGGTTATGGAATCCCTTATCACAAATTAAATGATGAGAAAGATTTTGATATGAAAGGCTTTTCAGAAGAACTTACTAAGAAGCTTGATAAATTTGTTGAAGAATATGGAAAAGCTCCATTATTTAAGTCTGAACCAGGAAGATTCTGCGTAGCAGAGGGTAGTGTAATCTTAGGAAGAGTTAATGCTATTAAGAATAATGCGGACAAGACATATGTTGGTACAGATGTTGGTATGAATGTTCTTGTGCGTCCTTCTATGTATGATTCTTGGCATGATATTGAGATTATTTCTAATGGAAAGGTTGTAAAGGGTCAGGACAAGGAAGTTACAGTAGCAGGAAATATATGTGAGTCAGGCGATCTTTTGTGTAAAGACAGAATGCTTGCCAAGGTTACAGATAATGATCTTATTTGTGTCCTTGACACAGGTGCTTATGGATATTCAATGTGTTATCCATATAACTGCAGAATGCGTCCTGCTGAAGTTTTGGTATGCTCAGATGGAAGTGTTAAGCTGATTAGAAGAAGAGAAACATTTGAGGATTTAGTAAGCTATTTTCCAGAATAAGTATTAGATAATTGAATAATATATTGAAATAAAAAAGACTCTGGAATAATTCCAGAGTCTTTTTTATGCCGGCGGCGGGACTTGAACCCGCACGATGTTACCACCAACAGATTTTGAGTCTGCCTCGTCTGCCAATTCCGACACGCCGGCCAGCGAAATATATATTATCATATGAGGATTAATAAAACAAGTATGTGTCATTCAATTTTTCATAAAATATAGGCGAAAAAGGGTGATTGTGATATAATCATTTTAATGTGGAGAAGTATGTTATGAAGTGCAAACAGGCATTAAAAATGATACCCAAATTCATGAATGATAGGCTTGATTTTGATGAAATGAAAGAATTCATAGAACATGTAGAAGGGTGTCCAGAATGCAAAGAGGAACTGACTATTGAGATTTTGGTTGAAGAGGGACTTAATTCCCTTGAGTCAGGAGTTTTGTTTGATTTGCAGGATGAATATAATCGAAAATTAAATGTTGCTCAAAAAGAGATTAAGAGTAATGAAAGCCTTTTGAGATTTTATCATATGATGATAGGCTTAGTTATTGTTGGTGTTTTTGCTGCTTCATTATTGTTTGTTTTCATGAGAGGTTAAATGGAAAAGCTAGTACTTATTGATGGACATAGTATTTTAAATCGAGCTTATTATGGAGTTCCTACTCTTACAAATCAGGAAGGTCTTCATACTAATGCCATTTATGGTTTTTTAAATATCTTATTTAAAATCGTGGATGAGGAGAACCCAACCCATTTAGTTGTTGCTTTTGATGTAAAGGCACCTACATTCAGACACAAGATGTATGCTGAATATAAAGGTACAAGAAAGCCCATGGATGAAGAACTTAGAGAACAGGTTCCTGTTATAAAAGAAGTTCTTAATGCCATGAACATTAAGATTGTAGAACTCCCAGGTTTTGAAGCTGATGATATTTTAGGTACACTTGCTAAATGTGGCGAATGCAATAATATGTCTGTATCATTGGTATCAGGAGACAGAGATTTATTACAAATAGCTACGGATGTTATCAAAATCAGAATTCCTAAGACTAAAGGTGGGAAAACTGAGATTGAAGATTATTATGCAAAAGATGTATTTGAAAAGTATCAGGTTACTCCAAAAGGCTTTATTGAATTAAAAGCATTAATGGGTGATACTGCAGATAATATTCCAGGAGTTCCAAAGGTTGGAGAAAAAACAGCTACAGAGTTAATGGTTACATTCGGTTCTCTTGATGGAATATATGAGCACGTAGAGGAAATAACCAAGAAGGCGGTTAAGGAATCTTTAATTAATAACAAAAATCTGGCCGATCTATCACTTAAGCTTGCTACGATTAATGTTAATGCGCCTGTGGATATTACTTTTGAGGATGCTTTGATTAAAGATTTCTTTACTGATGAAGCATTCGTACTGTTTAAGAAGCTTGAATTTAAGAATTTACTGTCAAAATTTGATAAAGATACAAAAATTGATTATTTAAAAATCACATCATCATTTTCTTTGATTGATGATATAAATAAGCTTAATGACTGGAAGAGGGGCGTTCTTGAGTCTTCTTTAGAGAGTGTTGGTGTAAGCATAATATATGATAATGTATCAAATGATTTTTTAGGTGTAAGTATTGCCGCACTTGAGAAAACAGTCTTCATAAAAAAATGGTTATTTCTTACAGAGGATATGATAGTTTCATGTCTCAAAGAAGTTATTGAAAAGTGTGAACGTGTAGTTACTCATCATATAAAGAATCTATATCTTTATGCGGAATATAGCGAAGGAAAATTTGATGATGTAATAATAGGTTCATATCTATTAAATCCTTTAAAAAATGATACTACAGTTATTGATGTTGCTAATGACATGCTTGGGTTGTTGTTACCAGACAGAACACAGCTTTTTAAAAAGCTATCCCTAGAGGAGGCTATGGAAAAGCATGAGGATGAGTTCTTAAATTATGTATGCTATGAAGCATATGTTTGCCTTAAATCAAAAGATGTAATTGGTGATAAGTTAAAAAGTAAGGGATTAATCGATTTATATGAAAATGTAGAGATGCCACTTAGCTATGTTCTTTTTGACATGGAAAAATGTGGAATAAGAGTAATTAAAGAAAAATTAAAGGATTACTCTTTAATGCTCGGAAACAACATAGAAAAGCTGGAGAGCGAAATATATAGCTTTGCCGGTCTTCAGTTTAATATTAATTCCCCCAAACAGTTGGGAGAGGTTTTGTTCGAAACATTGGGACTTCCTGGAGGTAAGAAAACAAAGACTGGATATTCCACAGCAGCGGATGTTTTAGAAAAGTTAAAACCCGATTATCCAATAGTTAAAAATATACTCGATTACAGGGCATATTCGAAACTTAAGAGCACTTATGCTGATGGATTAGTCCAGTATATTGATGAAAATGACAGGATACACTCCACCTTCCAGCAGACTGTAACTGCTACTGGAAGATTATCATCAACAGAGCCTAACTTACAGAATATTCCAATCAGAATGGATTTAGGAAGACAGATAAGAAAAGTCTTCGTTCCGAAAGATGGTTATATTTTCCTTGACGCTGATTATTCGCAGATAGAGCTTAGAGTTTTGGCATCTATGGCAGAAGATGAAAATTTGATTAAAGCCTATTCAGAGCACGCTGATATTCATAGAATAACAGCAAGTCAGGTATTTCATATTCCTTTTGATGAAGTAACTGATCTTCAAAGAAGAAATGCAAAGGCAGTTAATTTTGGAATTGTATATGGAATTTCAGCTTTCGGTCTTGGTGAAGATTTAGGAATATCTCCTAAGGAAGCAAAAGTATATATAGAGGATTATTTTAAAACTTATCCTAAGATTAAGGAATTCTTGGATAAGCAGGTTATGGATGCGAAACAGTATGGATTTACTAAAACATATTATGGTCGTATAAGGCCAATTCCAGAACTTAATTCTTCTAATTTTATGCAAAGAAGTTTTGGCGAAAGAGTTGCAATGAATTCTCCAATACAGGGGACTGCGGCTGATATTATTAAAATAGCCATGGTCAAGGTTTATAATCGTCTTAAGAGTGAAAATCTTAAGTCAAAACTGATATTGCAGGTTCATGATGAATTATTAATAGAGACGGCAATAGAGGAAAAAGATATAGTTGAGAAGATACTTTCAGAAGAAATGACAGAAGCGTCAGATCTTAGAGTAAAGTTGGAAATAGACTGTCATTCTGGTAATGACTGGTATGTAGCAAAATAAAAGCTAAAGACAAAGAGGTAGGTATGAAAGAAAAGCTTGTATTCGGATTAGATATAGGAACTCGTTCTATTGTAGGAACAGTGGGATATAAGAAGAATGATAAGTTTATCGTGGTGGCTCAGAGAATAAAAGAGCATGATACTAGAGCAATGCTTGATGGACAGATTCATGATATCCAAAAGGTAGGAGATACTATACGAGAAGTGAAGACTCAGCTTGAGGATGCCATAGATGAGAAATTATCAGGCGTATGTATTGCTGCTGCCGGAAGAGTTCTTTTCACTGTTAATGCTAGTGTAGAATTAGAACTTGATAACAGAGAGGTCGTTCAGGAAGATATTTTTAATCTGGTTTCAGCAGGTGTTGAAAAAGCATATGAAGAATTTCTTGCTAATAAGAATGATGACACAGAAACTAAGTTCTATTGTGTGGGACATTCAGTAGTCAGATATTATTTAAATGGTTCAATAATAGGTAATCTTGAGGGCCATAAGGCTAGAAATATTGGAGTTGATTTAATAGCAACATTCTTGCCTGATGATGTTGTAGATAGTTTGTATAAAGCTGTCGAAATAGCTGGACTTACAGTAGATAATCTTACATTAGAGCCTATTGCAGCTATTCAGCTTGCTATTCCGGAAAGATTCAGAATGCTTAATCTTGCGCTTGTTGATGTAGGTGCAGGTACATCCGATATCTCAATAACTAATGATGGATGCATTTTAGCGTTTGGAATGATACCAATAGCAGGAGATGCCCTGACAGAGGATATCGCTAAAGCATGCCTTGTTGATTTTAGTGAAGCAGAAAAAATTAAGAGAGAGGCTGACTATAAATCAGAGGTTGAGTATATGGATATTATGCTTCTTCCTCAGAAGATTCAGGCATCTGAAGTACAGAAAATAACAAGTGAAACAATTAATAAAATGGCTAAGCTTGTTGCTGATAAGATTAAGGAATTAAATGGTGGAAAATCAGTTAGCGCTGTATTCATAGTAGGCGGTGGTGGAAAGATTCCAGGATATGCTGAAGCAGTAGCCAAAGAACTTGATATCCAAAAAGAAAGAGTTGCTCTTCGTGGTGAAGAAGTAATGCAGAACATTATTTTTAATGAAGAGACTAAAAAGGATTCATTGTTAGTAACACCAATTGGTATTTGCCTTAATTATTATGAGCAGAGCAATAGCTTCATTTTCGTTTCATTTAATGGAAATAGAATTAAAATGTATGACAATAATAATCTTACTGTTGGAGATGCTGCTATACAGGCGCAGTTCCCTAACGATGGACTATTTCCTAAAAGAGGTGATGCTCTTGAGTTTAAAGTTAATGGAAAAACAAGAATGCAAAGAGGTCTTCCTGGTGAAGCAGCGCAAGTATTCATTAATGATGAGCCAGCTACCATTACGTCAAAAATTCATGCGAACGATATTATAAGAGTTGTTGAATCAACTAAGGGAACACCTGGTTCTGCGACATTAGAATCACTAGAAGAATTAGGTGAATCAATTACAGTTAATGTTAATGGTTCGAAGATTAGTGTACCGAAGTTTGCTTCAGTTAATGGTGTTTTACAGTCTCCATATTATGATATTCAAAAGGATGATGATATTTTGATCCTTAATTATTATACTGTGCAGCAAATAGCAGATTTCATGGATGTAATATTAGATCAGAATATGAATATCTATGTTAATAAGTCACTTGCTTCCCATGATACTGAAGTCTATGATAATTTCACCGTTGACTGGACATATGAAACCATTAAGAACGAAAAGGAAGAAATAGAGGAAAGAGAAAGCGAATCAATTGAGGATACATATGATTCATTAGAAAACCTTCCAGATGATGATACGAACGATGATGCCAATAGCACAGAAGATGGCAATTCTAATGTAAACAGTGAAAACAAAAAAGAAGTAAATGTTTCACTTAATGTTATTGTTAATAATAAGCCGGTTAAATTGGACGGAAAATCAAGCTATGTATTCGTAGATGTCTTTGATGCCATTAACTTTAATCTTGCGGATGCAAAGGGCAGAAGTATAGTCACCAAGATTAATGGAAGACAGGCTCAGTATATGGAAAACCTAAAAGAGGGTGATAGTATTGAAATTTACTGGGAAGAGGTCAAAAAATGAGACTTACTTCAATAGCTTCCGGAAGTTCAGGTAACTGTATATTTGTTGGAACTGATGCTACTCATATTTTGGTTGACGTTGGAATATCTGGAAAGAAGATAGAAGCGGGTGTTAATGAGCTCGGTCTATCTATGAACGATATAGATGGAATTTTAATTACACATGAACATTCTGATCATATTGCAGGTCTTGGTGTTATAGCCAGAAGGTACGGTATACAGATATATGCGACTCCGTTAACTAAAAAAGCCATACTTGATCCTAGAAGCAAGGTTGGAAATATCGATGAAGAATTAATATGTGAGATATATCCTGATGAAAAACTTACAATAAAGGATTTAATTATTAATCCTATGAAGGTATCTCATGATGCTATAGACCCTGTGGCGTATAGGTTTAAAGAAGGCGATAAAAGGGCTGCTGTTGTTACTGATCTTGGTAATTTTAATGATTACACGGTTGAGTCCTTAAAAGGTACGAATGTTTTGTTCTTAGAGGCTAATCATGATGTTAATATGCTTCAGGTGGGACCATATCCATATTATTTAAAACAAAGAATTCTTTCTGATCATGGACATTTGTCCAATGAAAGAGCGGGCAACTTACTATATAATCTTCTTCACGATGATTTAAAAGCTGTATTTCTAGGTCATTTAAGTAAAGAGAATAATATTCCGGAGCTTGCTTATGAATCTGTAAGATGTGAAGTTACCATGAATACTTCGATGAATGATAATAAGGGTATCTCAATTAATGATATACCAATGTATGTTGCAAAAAGAGATGAACTTTCCAATATAGTTACTATTTAAATATTTGATATGGTTTTATCATATTCTGATAATTTGATGTATGAAAATTGATTTAAAAAAGTACAGGGTTAAACCCAAAAATTACATGGACAAAAAAGATGCCAAATCAAAACGTGTTTCATGGCTTTTTTTATTTCCAAGTCTGACTGGTGTCATGCTTTTCTTTTTGGTGCCTTATTTTATAATTATATTTTATTCGTTTATTATGAATCCACCAACGGACTATAGCTTCGTTGGATTTAAGAATTATTTCACAGTTTTTAATAATGCTGCATTTAGAACAGCTAGTCTTAATACCATAAAATTTACATTTCTTGCAGTTCCTCTGGCTGTTGTTATTCCGCTTTTGCTTGCATTACTTCTTGATATCAAAATTCCGTTTAAAAGTCAGTTTAGAACAGCTTTTTTGACACCTCTTATGGTTCCAGTGGCTTCAGTTGTTTTAGTGTGGCAGGTTATTTTTCACTATAATGGACTAGGCAATGAAATCCTTAACAGCTTAAACATAGATTCTGTAGACTGGTTTAATTCTGAACAGGCACTTTTTGTAATTGTTGTATTATTCTTGTGGAAAAATATAGGTTATAACATGATTCTTTTCATGGCAGCATTGGGATCGGTGCCAAGGGATCTTTTAGAGGTGGCTTATCTGGAAAATGCCAGTGGCTGGAATATATTTTGGAATATTAAATTTAGGTATATGACATCTACTTTGTTATTCGTGACAATTATGTCGATTATCAATTCGTTTAAGGTATTTAGAGAGATTTTCTTATTAAAGGGTGCACATCCGACAAGTTATATGTATATGCTACAAACATACATGAACAATAAGTTCGATGCTCTTGATCATCACCTCTTATCTGCAGCAGCAATAGTTATGAGTATTGTGATGATAATTATTATAGGTGTATTGTTCCTCCTCGAGGGAAGAGTAGGAAAGGACATTGAAGAGGCGTGATGACAACTAAGGCTGACAAATATATAAAGAAAGCCAGAAAATTAAGACGGTTAAAACGCGGCAAGGAAAAGCTTAAAATAGCAATAATTACTTTGCTCCTTGCTTTTGTTGCCTGTATATTTTTATCTCCGATTGTTCTTACCATGACTAACTCACTTATGTCACAGTCAGAAATTAAGGCTAATTATGGTCAGGTATTTTCTACTGATGCTAATGGTGGTAAGACTTATATCTCAAAACAGGTTGAATTAAAGTTTATTCCGGATATGGTTTCAGTAAGTCAGTACTACACTGTGCTTTTTAAAAGTGCTGATTATTTATATAAGTTTTGGAAATCAGTTATTTTAGTTGTTCCAATAGTTATATTCCAAATACTTGTTGCGGTGGCGGCTTCATATGGATTTTATCGATTCTCAGGAAAACTTAAAACGATTATCTTTTTTACTTATATAATTTTGATGCTAATGCCATATCAGGTAACACTTGTTCCTAACTATTTAGTTGCAAAGGGACTTGGTATTATTGATACTAACTGGGCTATATGGCTTCCTGGAATATTTAGTCCTTTTTCTGTATATCTTATTACGAAATATATGAAAAGAATTCCGGTAAGTCTGATAGAAGCTGCCGAAATTGACGGCTGTAATGATTATCAGGTGTTTAGCAAAATTTGCTTTCCATTAAGTAAAGGATGCATGATATCTTGTGGCATTTTAGTATTCATTGATTATTGGAACATGGTTGAACAACCAGTAATTATGTACAAGGATGAAGCAGATTATCCTTTGTCTGTTTTTTTGAGCAAAATCAATGAAGGGGAAATTGGACTGGCATTTGCCGTTGCTACGATATATATGTTCTTACCGTTACTTATATTTTTGTACGGTGAAGATTATCTGGTAGAAGGAATTTCATACCAGGGAGGAGTTAAAGGTTAGAAAGGATTTACTATGAACGAAAATCAGTCAAGCAAGAAAAAGGATATGGTCAAAAATGTAATAATTATATTTTTGATAATAATGTTACTTTTGACATTATTCAGTAATACCTTCAGAAATTATTCATTGCCAGAGGTTACAATGGTTAATCCGGCATCGGGTGTTATTAAGGAACAGGCAAGAGGTACGGCGCAGTTAGAGGCAGGAGAAACATATATTGTTAATGCTACAGAAACGCGTACTATTTCTTCTGTTGCCGTAAAAAAGGGCGATCATGTTGAAATAGGAGATCCACTTTTTTATATGGAAGACCAGTATTCAGATGAATATACCAAGGCTAAGGAAGAGTATGAAAAGGCCGAGAATGACTTCTTAAAGGGATTATTGGCTGCTGATATTTCTGCAGAGTCTATAGCAAAGGCAAGAAGCGGCAATTTTGATTCAGCAGCAACATGGCAGGCAAAATTGCAGAAGATTGAGGCCGAAATAGAAGAAAAGGAAGCAATTTATCAGGACTATTTAAATAGAACAGCAGCTTCTAATATTGAAAGTGCATATCAAACATATATAAATACTAACTGGACAGAACAGATAATTAAGGCTGAGTTAGAGGCTGAGTTGGCACAGCTTGAAAATAAGGATGTAGCGTTAGCATTTGCCAGTTATAAAGAAAAAGAGAAGATAAAAATTCAGCATGAAATTGATAACTATTTAGCGTCTAAGGGCGTGACTTCTGCTAAGCAGTTAAGCGAGGATGATTGGCAAGAATATAGCAAATGGGCACTGCATATGGCAGAGTTAGAGGCAGTTAGTTATGATCATATAGATGATATTGTTGCCGTAGCTCAAAAGTTAGCAGCAGTTACTCGTTCAGTTGCAGCCAGTGAAGGAACAGCCAAGGTAGAGGAAGCAAAGAAAAAGGCATATAACGAGCCAGATAAGCTTTATTATGAGAATATTAAGGCTGATATAGATGCTCTTAAGGAAGAAAGAGCAACTTATATGAAGGATATGACGGCCCAGATGACAGCCGAAGGCTATTCGGATATTCTTCAAATGAGGAAGGAAGCCCTGGAGCGTGCTGAGGCTAAGTGCGTAGGGGCTGTAATAAAGGCAGAAATTGCCGGAACGATTAATTCAATAGATAAGGTTGCCGGCGAAAAGATGGAAAAGGACAAGCAGATTGCATCAATCATTCCAGATGGAAAAGGCTATACATTAAATATAAGTGTTGATAATAAACAGGCAGAAAGAGTTAAGGTTGGAGATGCTGGAGAACTTGCAAATGCATGGAAACATGAGGATGCAGTGTTGATAGTAAAATCTATAAGAGAAGATCAGGATAATGCCGGAAAGAAAAAAATAATATCATTTTCAGTAGAAGGAAGTGATCTTACTATAGGTGAGTCATTGACAGTATCTGTAGGTGCGAAATCCCAGAATTATGATTTAACTATTCCTAATGCTGCGTTTAAAAAGGATTCGAACGGAGGTTTCATATTAATACTTACTGAGAAGAAAACTCCATTTGGTAAACGTTATATAGCTAGAAGAGTAGATGCTAAAGAACTGGCTTCTGATGACACGAATACTGCTATTTCTGCATCAATTTCGACAATGGATTATGTTATTGTTTCCCAGACCAAGCCGTTAAAAGATGGCGAAGAATTCAGACTTAAGGAAGAATAGGAATGCTTGAGAAGTTAAAAATAAGAATAAAAAGTCTTTCATTAGCTTCGAAAATTAAGTCTGTGGTATTCATTGTTCTTGGTTTTTTGGCAGCTGTTTTACTGATTATTATTAATGAAACAGTATCTAAGCTTTATGATCAGCATGCTGCCCAATATTGGGATGAGAATAATAATGCATATCAGATTACGCTTTTGTTTGATGAAGAAGCTAAGGTTAATAATGATACAGTCATGGAACTTATGCATAACTATACGAAGGATTTGAAAGCAACTATAGGTGGAGCATCGTTTATTAACACTGAGAATGAAGATTCTTCATATGCAGATTATGCGTATATGGCAGAAGGAAATGTATCTTTGAACTTTGAATCCAGAAACGTAAGCAGTATTAAGACGTATGGGGTTTCTGGCGATTATTTTCTTTTTCATCCATATGAGATGATTTCAGGCAGCTTTTTTGACAAGGATGAATTTCATAAGGATTGTGTGGTGTTGGATGAAAATACCGCCTACAGCCTTTTTGGTAGTGCTGATGTTATTGGAATGACTCTATATGCTGGTGATGTACCTTTGGTAGTTAAGGGTGTATATAAGGCTTTTGAAACTAAATACGATAAGGCTGCGAAGGGCTTTGAAACATTATCTAATGCGGTTGTTCTTGAAAATGGCTCTGTGAGTGAAGCTGCCATGGACTGTCTTATATATATGCCTTTTGATACTCTGTGTGCTTTAAGCGGGGACAAAAATATAACCTGCTTAGAACTTGTTTCTGTTTCTCCATCAGAGTCTTTTATGTATAACAAGATTACAGAAAAAATGCAGAGTTATATAAGTCATATGGAAATAGTAAAGAATTCTTCAAGATTTGGCATTGGGAACATGTTCAGTGTTGTTAATATGGGAGCGAAACGATCAATGCATGTTAATAAAATTGATTATCCTTATTTTGAAAATGTTGCGAGAGCTTATGAGGATGTTATTGCGAATTACTATATACTTGTTTTTGTGTTTTCGCTGATTGATACAGTTTTATTTGTATCATTTTTACATCACAAATATGTTAATAGAAAAATTCATTTTTCTACCGTTGTTGATAAATATGAAAGACTAAGAGAAAAAATGAGACAGTCTGGAAACAAACAAAAGAAAAAGTGGGAGCATTTTTAGTTGAAGAAAAATAATATAAAAATTGCATATTTTTTAGTGTTAGTTATGTTTCTTCTTAGTTTCACTGGATGTTCTCCAAAAAGAGATGAGAACGCTGAGGCTCTAAAGGATGCTGTCGATAATCTGAAAAATTATGTTTATAAGAAAAATGAAATAGATTTAGGTATAGAAATTAAGAATGTTGAGGCAATAAGGCTTGTTAGTAACAATGATGAGATTATGGCTATCTACACCGCAAGTATACCTGAAGAAGAGAATAATTCACCAGAAGGTGAGAGCATGGCGCCTGAAGGAGAGCCAGAAGGCGAAAGTATAGCGCCGGAAGAAGCACCAGAGGGTGAGAATATAGCACCTGAAGGAGAGTCAGAAGGCGAAAGTATAGCGCCAGAAGCAATATCAGAAGATGAGAATATTAAAGCTGAAGAAGCAACCAATGAGAATATAACTTCAGAAGGGAATGAAGAAGATAAAAAACCAGAAATTATAGAAGATAATCTGGAGGAAAATGCGCCTGAAAATAAAGAACAGCATAAAATGTATGCCTTCAAATTGGATGATAAAGGTAATGCAACTAAGGTATTCGATACCATAATTTATTCAACTGTAAGAAATATTAAATTAAGTCCTCAGGGTGACATTTTATTGATTAGTACTGTTCCTGGTGAAAATTTTGAAGACAAATATTTCTTTTCTAAATTAGATAAAACAGGCAATGAAATTTTCAAGATTTCGATTGATGATATCATTGATGAGAATGATATGAAGACGGAATATATGTATGTTAAGGGATTAATTTCTTTTGCTAATCAGACTATCATTTCAACAACTGCAGGAGTTATTAGACTTGATGTTGATGGAAATCTTCTTTCAACAATTCCTTATGAGAAGATTGATAGTAAGATAAGAGATTTTCAAAGCATGATGCTTTCTGATAGTAATGAGCTTTATGTTATAAGTTATTTTTATGGACCTGGTGCCCAGAGCGAATCCGGTTCTGATTCAATAGTTGCAAAGGTTGATCCTGAAACTTTTAATGTAATAAGTAAGAAAACAGTACCTGCCAATTCTTTCATGGGAAGCTTGTTTCCGGGAAATGGAAATGAAGCCTGGATGTCTACTACATCGATGATATCTTTGTATGATATTGAAACTAATGAATCTGTGAAGGTAATGGATTTTGTGGCTTCTAACATTGATGCCCAGTCACCATTTTCAGATATTATAGGAATATCAAAGGATGCTTTTTATGGCGCCTATACAGTTTATGACACTGCTACATGGGAACAGATTAATAAGTTGTTTTTCTTTACTCATATTCCTAAAGATGAGATTCCGGATAAGAAGTTTATTACCGTTGGAGTCCTTAATATGGATTATAATGTAAGAAAAGCAGTATATGAGTTTAATGAATCTTCCCTAGCTTATCAGGTTAATATGCTTGACTACAGCTCTATGTATAAAGGTTCACCAGAGGATATATTAAAGCAGATTAATAAAGACGCATCATCTGGTAAGCTTCCAGATGTTTTGCTTGTAGATCCAACTTTTCCTGTTGATGTCTATATTAATAAAAACCTCTTAGTTGATCTGACACCATATATTAAAGAAGATCCAGATCTTGATTATGACGATATGCTTCCTAATGTTAATGAGGCATATTCTGTTGATGGAAAATTGTATCAGTTAGTTCCGAATTTCGTAATTGAAACGATGATAATTAAAGATAAATTTGGAAAGGGGAGAACATCCTGGACGATTGAAGAAGCTTACGATTTTTGGAAAGAACAGGGCTTTGATAAAAAGCTTGATGCATTTAATTTAAGAAATAATCTTATAGAAAAGATTCTTTCATGTACTAAGGACAGTTTTATTGATTGGGAAAATGGTACCTGTAATTTTGAAACAGAGGATTTTTATCTAATGCTTGATTTCCTTAAGCATGTACCAGATAAGGAAATTCAAAATAGCGATGGATATGAGGATGTATTTTCTCAATATAGAAAAGATGGTGTTTTGTCATACTGTGGTCAGTTGTTTTCTTTTTCTGATTACAATTTCTTCTCTAAAGGATATATTGGAGATTCAATTGATTTTATAGGATATCCTTCAAGTGATGGTAATGGATCTGTTATTGTGCCAAGGTTAGCTCTTGCCATGAATAATTATTCTGAGTGCAAAGAAGGGGCCTGGGAATTCATGAAGGTTTTTTTTAATCACAGTAAAATGAAGGAACTGGGAGAAATGTCATTTCCTAATAGTAAGAAAATGCTTGATGAACTCGCAAAAGAAGCAATGGAATCAAAAGAGGTTTTTGAATTCCCAATTGCTGGTGAAAATGTTAAGATGGGAGCTATAGATAAAAAAAGTGCGGATATGTTGATTGATTTCGTTAAAACCGTTGATGATGCCTATAGAATAGATTCAGCAGTATCATCAATTTTTAATGAAGAATGTGCTCCGTATTTTGCTGGACAAAAAAGTGATAAGCAGGTAGCTAAGGTTATTCAGAGCCGTATATCTTTGTACCTGGCAGAAAGTAGATAGTATGAGTAATAAAAAAACTTCGAAGAAAAATATATTTAGTGGAATTAGTGGACAGTTTTTAAAGCTATCATATTTTCCTATGATTATTTTGACATTGATAATAACCATTGCTGGTTCTTCTTTTGTTTTATCAAGTCTTAAAGCGAAATCTAAGAGCTCGATGGCTGATGTGTCGAATCTTGTTTTGATGAATCTTGATGATATGTATGAGGGAAGCTTTGAATACAAGGAGACTAATAGTGAAATCTATCTTTTCAAAGGGGAACATCAGCTTAATGGGGACTTTGAATATATAGATAATGTTAAGACGCGTACTGGGTTTGATATTACCATATGCTATATGAATTATGCTGTAATCACTACTCTTAGAGATAATAATAACAATAGGTTAATTGGAGCCGGAGATTCAGATGTAATTGTTAAAGATGTTATTGAAGGTGGAAGTGAAACCTTTTATTCAGATGTTAAGTTTAATAAGAAGGACTATATGGCTTATTA
This sequence comes from Lachnospiraceae bacterium, assembly GCA_024399135.1. Classification (GTDB taxonomy): domain Bacteria; phylum Bacillota; class Clostridia; order Lachnospirales; family Lachnospiraceae; genus JAILLW01. The sequence goes on from JAKSHY010000001.1 coordinate 21,680, forward strand.
TAAGCCATTGAGAAATTCAGCTGGTGAAGTCATTGGAATGATATGTGTAGCTTCCAGCACAGATGAGATTAATTCTTTAGTATGGAAAGCAATTATTCCATTAATAGGTATTGCTATTTTTGCAATCTTAGTTTTCGCTTATTTTACATATAGATATTCTAAGGACTTCATTGATGTTATATATAAAATTCGTGATTATATGAAGAAGATTTCAGAAGGTGATTTTCGCGCTGATATTGATTTTAAGGTCGAAAAGAGAAAAGATGAGCTTGGAATGATGGGTCGAAGTGCCCAAAAAACTGCCGGCAACCTGAGAGTTCTGGTTGAGGAGGATCAGTTAACTTCACTTAACAACCGACGTAGTGCGGATAAAAAGATAAAAGGAACGTTAGATAATTATTATAATAAGGGTGTTGACTTTTGCCTTGCGATTGGAGATATTGATTTCTTTAAGAAGGTAAATGATACTTATGGACATGAAGCAGGAGATAAGGTCCTTATAGCAGTATCTTCAGTACTTAAAAATTTCATGGCAGATAAGGGATATGCTATAAGATGGGGTGGTGAAGAGTTCATCCTTGTCTTTGACAAAGGCAGGGTAAGCCTTGATAGCTGCTCATTAAAGATGAATGAAATGCTTGATAAAATTAGAGCCATTGAGGTTGAAAGTGGTGATCAGATAATTAAGGTTACTATGACATTCGGTCTCTTGGAGTGTGAGAAAAAGGAAGTTCCTACTGAAGATATTGATAAATTCTATAAAGATGAGATGGATTATTATATTGCTAAAGCTGATGGAAGATTATATTACGGAAAAGAACATGGTAGAAATCAGCTGGTTAACTATGAGATAGAAGAAATATAATATAAGCTATTTCTTAGGAATTAACACTATTATATTATTACAATTTGGGATGTATATTCGTTAGTATGGGTTTTTGAAATGTATGAATAAAGGTTAGTGCTGTCAATATCTTTCATTAGTGAAGAATCAATGCTTGCATCAGCTAATTTACTAATAAGTGGAATCGAAGAATTTTCTTTTAAGATGCCAAGAAGCTCCTTGGCATCTTTTTTAAAGCCTAAAATTCTGGCATATGAAGGAAGAATTTTAGAATCGTTATTCTTGATGTCAAGAAGGATATGCAATAAGCATCTGGATATTCTGGTATAAGTATAATTCTTAGACTTAATAGTTTCTATGAAACTAGATATATCCTTGAAGTTATTTAAATTTTTAATGATCCTGTTTGATATTTCCTCGTTAATATCCTCATACATTGTGAAGCCAGTTTCTTTAATTGAATTTAATTTATAAAAAAGTGTATCGCTAAAGTCATTTAGTGATACAGGATTAGTAAATAAACTGACAATGTTGTCAGGAATGAATGGGCTGAAATCTTCCTTGTTTAGTATTGCTTCTCTTATTGCAGTTGCGCTTGCATATGAACCAGAAAAAAGGCTGGTTTCATTATATGAGGCGCCTTCTCTTTTGATAGTTACTGGATTAATTAAGGACTTAGTTATTTTTAGTGATTTGATATATTCTATTGCCAAAATATTATTTGAATTGTTAAGTACGTTAATATTATTAGAATCAGATATGATTTTGGAAAGCGCAATAGGGTATGATAGTCCGTCTTTTAGATATTCTTTTATTGCTAAATTATCTTCGTCAGTAAGATTAGCAATCATATTCGCATTTTTAGTTAACTCATCAATATCACCACATTCAGAACCGAATGAAAGATAATCAACACAATTAAGGCTGTTAAGAAGATTAACAGCACCCTGGGCAAAATTTGATGCAGACTGAGTAGCATAGATAGTTGGAAGCTCGATGACTAAATCTGCGCCATTAAGTAGAGCCATTTTGGCTCTTGTATATTTGTCAAAAACAGCTGGTTCGCCGCGCTGGACGAATGAACCAGACATAAGCGAGATGACATATTTAGAAGAGGTTAAATCTCTTGTTTTCTTAATATGATACTGGTGTCCTAAATGAAAAGGATTGTATTCTGAAATAATTGCTGAAATGCTATTGTATTTTGTTAAATACATATATTTCTCCTGTTGATTCAAAGGCCAAACTTAAATATAATTTATATAGAATTTAGCATATATTAATACTATACTGCAATTCAAGAAGAAGGGAGTTACATTATGTCCTATATTGATATTATTAAGGAAAAAGCAAAAGCTGACAAGAAAACAATTGTTCTTCCAGAAACAACTGACAAAAGAACTCTTATTGCAGCTTCAGATATCATGAAGCAGGGGATAGCAAATATTATAATGGTAGGAGATGCTGACAAGATTAATGACGGTGCTAACTGGCTTGAAATTGAACTTGACGGTGTAGAAATTGTTAATCCAAGTACTTCGCCTAGAACAGAAAAATATATTGAGCTATTATATGAGACACGTAAGAGCAAAGGTATGACCATGGAACAGGCAAAGGAAATACTTCTTACAGATCCTTTGTATTACGGTGTTATGATGGTTAAGGCCAATGATGCAGATGGAATGGTTGCAGGTGCATGTCATGCAACAGCTGATACATTAAGACCAGCACTTCAGATACTTAAGACGGCTCCTGGTGTTAAGCTTGTTTCGGGCTTCTTTTTGATGTGTATTCCAGATTGCGAAATGGGAGATAATGGAACCTTCATATTCGCTGACTGTGGATTGAATCAGGATCCTACAGCTGAGGAACTTGCTGCAATTGCTGATACATCAGCTAAGAGCTTTAAACTTCTTGTTGGATCTAAGCCAATTATAGCAATGCTTTCACATTCTACTAAGGGCTCAGCTAAGCATCCATTAGTTGATAAGATGATTGAAGCTACCAGAATTGCTCATGAACAGTATCCTGGTTTATGTATAGATGGAGAACTTCAGGCAGATGCTGCTTTGGTTCCAGGTGTTGCTAAAACTAAAGCACCTGGCTCTGATGTTGCAGGTAATGCTAATGTATTGGTATTCCCTAATCTTGACTGTGGTAATATAGCATATAAATTGGTTCAAAGATTAGGAAAGGCAGAGGCATACGGACCAATGCTTCAGGGTATTGCCAAACCTGTTAATGATCTGTCCCGTGGATGTTCATGGCAGGATATTGTAGGTGTAGTTGCACTGACAGCTGTTCAGGCTCAGCTTCAGTAATTTGTTAATTAGAAAGGCAGATATAATGAATATTTTAGTAATTAACTGTGGTAGTTCATCTCTTAAGTTCCAGTTAATAGACTCTGATTCAGAAAAAGTAATTGGAAAAGGTTTATGTGACAGAATTGGAATTGAAGGTAGCGGCATTACTTTCACTCCTGAAGGAAAGGATAAGATTAAAAAGGAATATCCTATGCCGGATCATGAAGCTGCAATTAAGTATGTAATTGAAGCTTTAACTGACAAAGATACAGGTGTTGTAAAAAGCCTTGAAGAAATCGGCGCAGTTGGACATAGAATTGTTCATGGTGGCGAAAAGTTTAATAAGGCAACATTAATTAATGAAGAAGTTATTAAGGCAATTGAAGAATGTAATGATTTAGCACCATTACATAATCCAGCTAATTTGATTGGTGTAAGAGCCTGCCAGAAGCTTATGCCTGAAACTCCTATGGTAGCTGTTTTTGATACAGCTTTTCATCAGACGATGCCTAAGGAGGCATATCTTTATGGTTTGCCTTATTCATATTATGAAAAATATAAGATTCGTCGTTATGGATTCCATGGAACAAGTCATGACTTCGTATCACATGAGGCTGCTTCTATGATGGGTAAGGACTATGATGATTGTAAGATTATTGTGTGCCACTTAGGAAACGGAGCCTCGGTCTCAGCTGTTAAGAACGGAAAGTGTGTAGATACTTCTATGGGACTTACTCCTTTAGAGGGCCTTATCATGGGAACAAGATCTGGAGATTTAGATCCTGCGATTTTAGAATTCTTATGTGATAAAGAGAATATGAATATTCATGAAATGCTAAATGTTCTTAATAAAAAGTCAGGAGTGTTCGGACTTTCAGAAGATTTTTCTTCAGATTTTAGAGATTTAGAGGACGGATATAATAAAGGACAGGAGAACTGTATTCGCGCAGTTGAATGTTTCTGCTACAGAGTTGTTAAATATATAGGTGCATATGCTGCTGCTATGAATGGTGTAGACTGTATTGCTTTTACTGCAGGTATTGGTGAAAATACAGCTTTTGTTAGAGAAATTATTATGAATTATCTGGGATACCTTGGTATTGAGGTCGACAAGGTTAATAATAAGACCAGAGGCGAGAGTATTTTAATTTCTACTAAGGATTCTAAGGTTAAAGTATATTCTATTCCAACAAACGAAGAATTAGCTATCGCCAGACAGACATTAGAACTTATTTAATTAATATAAAATTGTATTAATTAATATATTATTTTATTAATAAAATTAGTGTAATTATTCGCTTTATTGTGTATAATATGCTAAACAATTGATATTTATATCTTTTTAGGAGGAAAATAAAAATGAAGTTTTGTCCAAATTGTGGAAATCAGCTACCTGATGACGCTATGTTTTGCAATTCTTGTGGAACTAAGATGGATGCAGCAAGTGCACCAGCGCAGCAGGCAGCACCAGTACAGCAGCAGGCTCCAGTACAGCCTCAGAATAATGCACCTAAGACATCTTCAATGTCTAAGAATGCAAAGGTTGGTCTTATAGCAATTATCGCAGCTGTAGCTGTAGTTGCTGTTATTCTTATCATTATTTTAACAAGTATCTTTGGTGGTCCTAAGGCAGCTATTAAGGGATTTATGAAAGATTATCAGAGTGGATCATTTAAATGGTTCTGGGATGCAACACCTAAGAAATTGTATGCAGAATGGCTTGATTACGAAAAGAATATAGATATTAAAGAATTCGAAGAAGCTAACAATGAAGCTAATAAGGCTGCCTGGGAGATTGTTAATAAAGAGGGTGACTTTGAATTGTCTTATGATATCAAGGCAATTGAGCAGATTGATGAATTAAAGAAGTTAAAAGGCGAAACACAGTATAACAGTTTAAGAGACATTAAGAACAGGCTTAAGAACAGATTTGAAAAGTATGATTTTGAAGCTGATGATTTAACAGATGCATATGTTGCAAAGGTTAATGTTGAGTTCAAATTAGATGGAGAAAAGGTTTTAAAGCATACTGGATATTTTTGTGTAGCTAAGTATGATGGTGACTGGTATGTATTCACTGATGATTTCGAGCCTATTTTCGGACTTAGAACTATTTACTCTTCATTAAGAGATAAGTTCCCAGATGCTGCTAAGGATATTTACGATGCAGTTGAAGATATTCAGAATGAATATGAGGATATTGCAATTCAGTAATATTTTTGTTTAAAGTAAAATAATTAAAAGTTGTCTCTCTGCTTATTTTGCAGAGAGACATTTTTTAGGAGATAAAATATGGGATTTTTTCTACAGGCTGGTCTTGGAGTTCTTCCGGGGGTAATTGTTGCTCTTATTCTTTTGTTTAAAAGAAAAGCCTTTGATATTTCGAAAATTTTAATTTCGCTAATTTTAGTTGGGTCATGTGGTAGCATGATCTTTTTTGGAGTGAAGGATTATGAAGAGCCTGTAGGTTTTAGTGGTGAGTTATCAAAAGATGAGATAATAACTTTTGCCAATTCGTTGGTATATCAGGGTGCCTATGCTGAGGCTATGGAAGTTATTGAAGAATACAGTGACTTTTTTGGATATGACGATGATTGCAGAATTGTTATGGCAAGAGCCAATTTAGGTGGAGGTTATTATGAAAAAGCGGCTGGAATCTATTCTTATTTAGATGCTAATGAATTACTTAAAGATTCTGATGAACTTGATATTGTTGAAAAAATCAAAGAGAATAAAGGCTCTGATTACCTTGCAATGTCGTATCTAAAAGGAGCTGGTGCGAAGCTTTCTGATTATGGATATTCAGATGATGAATATAACAATTTTAATATAGAAGACATTATGACTTCTGCTAAAGTTAATAAAGAATTGAAATCTACATTAGATGATCAGTATGAATTCAAGGAAGAAGTGTTGAAGCTTTCAAAGGCTGTTAATAAAAACTCTAATTCTAATCAAAACAATACTGCTAATTCTGATAGCTATGCTGATAATTATGATAATTACAGTAATGATAATAATGATTTCGGTTCTGATGGCAATGACAGTTTGTTTGGTAATGATAATGGAGACAATTCTTCGTGGACGAATTCAGAATCTGATGAAACTGATAATGAAACTGAAAGTGGAAGAAGACATCGAAAAGATGATGATGACGAAGATGAAGATGATGAAGACGAGGATGAATCAAAAACTGCACTTAATAAGCTATTAGAGGAAAATCCAAAATATGCAAGCCTTGACTGTATTAAGAAGGCTTTACTTATTGATTTAGTTGAAAATGAAAGATACAAAGATATAGCAAAATTAATTGATGAAAGTTCGTCGTATCATGAGCTTATGATAGCTTCAGAACTATACATGAGTGATTTGGTTAAATCGAAAGATTTTATTGACAGATATGGTTCTATATCAAGATCTGATATGTCAATAATTAAAGAACAGTTGGAAAAAGTGTATGAAAACTACAAGGATGATTTAACTGTTCAGGAAAAGAAAAAACTAAAAGAAAGAATTAAAGCTGTTGAAAATGAAATGCAGGATGTTACGCTTTCTTGTTTAAAGGCGCAGCTTTTAGATTCGGTTGAAACTGCTGGAAGTGATTCTTCCAAGGTTTCTTTGGAAATTGCAAGAATAGAAAATTATTTTGAAAATTCAGTATCTGCTGATGAACATATAACAGATGCTTTATATACATCTCAGAATTGTAAGGATCAGTCATATTCTGTACCTATGGGAAATATTCTCGAAATAGTTCAGGGATATGATTCTGTGGGGGATGAGTCTAAGAATATACCTCAATATGTTAATGAGGCATTAGATAATTCTCTTACGATTAATGTTGAGGATAAAATTTCGCCACAGCATCAGGAAAATGGTGACGAAAAAGACTTCGCCAAGGAAGTTAGAAGTGTACCAAACAAGATAGCAAGCAAATTATCTATTGGTATGATAGATACTAAAAATTTCCCTAATATTGTTGCCAGAGTACAGATAACATCTGACAGATTAATTGATGTAGATGATATTAAGAAGGCTCTTAAAGTAAATGACTGTGGATATGATATTGAGGACTTCGATCTTAGAAAATTAAACTATGATGCCTGCAATATATTACTTCTATGTGATGTGTCTGGAAGTATGAGCGGTAATATGAACAATCTTCGTGAAACTGTTAAGGCTTTTATAACAGAGAAGAATGAAGGTGAGAATATTGCCATTGTAACATTTAATAGTGCAATACAGAGCCAGTGCTGGTTCGGGGCATCGGATGATGAATTGTATGCTTTTGCCGAGAATATGAATGACAATGGTAATACTAATATGTTCGGTGCTACATCTGAGTGTCTTGATAGGTTTAATGCGAAATCTACAGATAATAATATTATTATTCTCATGAGTGATGGTCAGGATAATAGTAAGAGATGTAGTGAAGAAATATATAAGGAGCTTGGTCAAAAGTCGCTTAATGAGGGAGTTACTGTATATACAGTTGGATTAGGAGACGGTGTAGATGTTGACTATTTAAGAACAATTGCATCTGCATGTAATGGTGTATATCAGTTCGCCTCTGGTCCAGAAGATTTAGAAGGTTTATATAACGATCTGCATGGTAAGGTTCAGAATCAGTATGAACTTATATACAAGGCTAAAGATGTTAATACAAAGCTTGATAGAGAATTAACTATATCTTTGCCAGACGAAAATGTAAAAACGACTAAGGTATATTCATTACTGGATGATGAAAATAATGGAAATGGATCAAAAGGAAAATCAGGAAATGATTTAGTTACAAAATCAGATGGAGAAGTTACAGTTACTGGAATTACACCTGGTACTATATATAAGAGTCTGAAGGATCAGAATATCTCAATTAAGGGAAGTGGATTTAAATCAGATATTAAAGCTACACTTAAATTGGATGGAAATGTTGATTATGATTTGACAGGCGAATATGTTGATGAAAATACATACAAGGTTGTAATACCTAGCAATATTGCGGTTGGAACATATAATATTGATATTAAGGTTGGGGCTGAAAACAAGAAAATAGTACGAGGCCTTAATGTAGTCGACACTGGAACTGATGGAATGTTTGTTTTCGGTCCATATATCTTTACCGCTAATAATATTTCGCATAGTAATAATAATTCATCACATATTCTTTCAGGAAATGTAACCATGAATGGATGGCTACACTTCAAGGGAAATCTGAATATTGTTGGAAATCCGGATACGGATGATAAGATCTATGTAACAGATAATGATGGTTCATATGTTGAATATAGTGCTTCAACAGCTAGGGGTCATGCACTTGAATTAGTTAATAACAATCTTAACCTTTCATTCCCTAAGTTTGGTGGATTTAATCTGTATAATGATTCAAGACAGATATATGACTATTCTAATTATCTTGTTGATGATATCAGTATGGTTAATATGAATATTTATAACCTGATGTATATTTTGTCAGGCATTGTTAATATTTATCCGGATCATATAGACGTAGAGGTTTCGAGTCTGAATACCAAGTTCCCGTTACAGGAGCAGGTATTGAGTCTTAAGGGTATTGGAGATGTAATCAATACCAGAGAAAAATGCAATATTATGATCTCTGATACTATGATTGGTGGTGTAATTGATCTTGAGGTTGATACTGGAAAACAGGGTAATTTCACATTCGTAGGAAAACCTCTTCAGTTCCAGGGCGAATTTAAGACTAAGATTGATACCTTTAAAGAAGAGTACATGATAGGAGTAGCAGTTGGTCTTGATGTGGCAGATTATTCGCCGGGGCTTAGTGGTGAGGTTACATGGAAGAGAAGTGATAATCTAAATAAAATTGCTGTGGATGGTGTAAAAATTGGATTAGATGTTCCTAAACCTATTCCATTCTTTAATGTTCCATTGACCAATTTTGATGGATTTAATATGGAAATATTCGATGGACTTGAAGACGCAATGCAGAAGAAAATCAGCTGGGCTGAATTAAAGTATGCACTTGGAACTAAAATAAGCTTTGCCAAGGTTAAGGATTATGTTCCTGAAGCGGAGAAGATTGTTGGTGATTTATCTATACTTGAAATACCTGATCTGACTGCAAGTGTTAAACTTAGCCCATTTACAGCTGAAGCTTCAGGTAGCCTTAATTTCCTTGAAAAAGTTAAGCTTATGGAACAAAAGATTACAGTTGGTAATTTTGATTTCACAAGTCCTTTGCTTTATGTAAATGGTGTGAGTGCAAAGGGTCTAGAGGCAAGCGTTAAGAAGGGTGTCATGTTTGAATCTGATAATGGAAAGCTTAAGCTTGATATTTCAGGTGAAGGAATATTAGATGCTCATAATAAATACGTTGGTGTTACCTATAATGGAACCGCATTAATAGACTGCTCATTCTTCCTTATTAATTTTGAAAAGAAAAAGACAGGGGATGTTACAATAGGAGTTCATTTTACAGAATCAGGAAATCATTATTTTGTTCTGTCCTTTGATGTAGATGGCTGGTTTGGCAGAAAGTATTATTATGTTGATTCTAAGGGCCATTTGTCTAAGACTAGCGGAACACTGACTTAATGGGAGAAGATTATGAAAAAGTATATATTAAATATAACTAAAATATTAATAGCTGTTGTGTTCATATCTTTTGCTATGACTGTTAGTGCTAAGGCTGTAGAAAAGGAAGTTGAATTCGTAGACCATCAAAGTGATGATGATCTTGCTGTTAACTTTCAATTTGATAAGGAAAATGTTGATATTGTTCTTATTTCTCCTTCTGGAAGAGAATATAGTGCTAATTCTTCAGGCGTTCAGTATGCTGAGGGAGAATTATGGTGTACCTTTAGAATTGAATCTCCAGAAAAAGGTAAATGGAGCGTAAGATATGACCTTAAGAGAAATGAGTCAATAGAATTTTCGGTTATTAATGATAACTATGGCCTTGTTCTTGAAAGCTTCGAAAAAACCGGAATTGAAGACGACAGTATTTCTTTTAATATTAATGCAAAATATAACGGCGAGGATGTTTACTATAATTATATTATAAGCGCTGTTTCTACTCTTAATAATGATGAATATAGCGTTATTGGAGAGGGAAGAGTATACGCTAATAAGGATAATGAGGTTAAAGCTAAACTTGAATTTCTTCCTAGCGGTGAATACATATTAAGAGCTGATATAAGTTATCTTGATGGCGAAATAGAGCTTACTGACTCTAAGGTTTTGGATGATACCTTCAAATATAATAATCCAAATGAGCCTAAAACAATTAATGATTTTGTGGTTAAGGTTAATACCTTCGCTAATGTTGTTGATGTTGACTGGTCAAGAGAATTTTATGGATGCTCTGAATCCAAAATTATTATTAAATCTGATGATGAGGTTGTGTATGAAGAGAAGTTAGATGATTCGTTTACTTCTATATCTGCTCAAATAAAGGATGATACGAAAAAGCTTAGTATATCTTTGGCAGTTAGGTATTATAATGTATGGCTTTCGCCCTTGGTTAAGGAAATAAACCTTGAAAATGAGGGACTTAATCTTAAAACATCTAATGTAACAAGTGATAATTTCGCTATTGTTTCTTATAAGACTACTGGCGATAAGACTCTTTATACAGAATATGAAGGTGAAAAGAATCAATACGAAATAACTGGTGAAGGAGAGATATCATTTAGCCTCGTTAATGATATTAACCACATTAACGCTTATTTTGTTTCAGATGAAAATATAACTTATTATATTGATGATGATGTAATATTTGATGCATATCCTCCTGAAATTATTTTGTTTGAAGAATATGATGGAAAACGCTTTGGAAGCGAAAATATTCATATTTTAGGTATGGTTAAAGGTGGAGACAAGCTGCTTATCAATGAAGAAGAGGTAGCTTTAGATGAAAATGGTAATTTTGACAAAGATATATCTTTGTCAGAAGGAGAAAATGTATTTGAACTGGTTGCAAGCGATGTGAATAATAATACATCTTCCACGACATTAACCTTATTATACGGAACCTCATCAATTAGCAGTAAAGGAAATAAAAATACAGGTATATTCAAATATATTCCACTATTTTCGGGATTAATTGTTAGTTTAATAATAATTATTCTTTCGTTAATGTTCATGAAGAAGAAAGATGCAGCGAAAAAGGGTGTATTTAGTATAACTCCATGGATTATATGGAATATTATTTTATTAGCAGGTGTTGTATTAGATGCTGTATTAACATATAGAAGATATATGTTTACTAAGTCATTAGCGTTTCTTGAAATGGCAGAAAAATCTGCACAGGAAGCACTTACTTATATAAGTACATTTAAGTATATGCTCATAGGTGGAATAATTGGATTAGTGGTACTTATACTTAGCATAGTATTAACGATTGTTCTTGCTAAAAGGAATGCGAAAAATAAATAAATAAGTGTTATTTATTGTGATTAAAGAAGTAATAAATAATGATATTTAGTTCTTGACAAAGAATAATAATGTAATTATACTTTTTAAGGTGTGCGAAACTATTAAGCTAAATCTATTTGATGTATTTACAACAAATGGAAAAACAAGAACAGAAGAACTTGAATATCCGTTCAAAGAGTATTGTCTTGCTGATGCTACGTACCCGGTAGCTAGTAAGTCGCCAGTAAAGCTTGTATTTCATGCTTTCGAACCAGGCAAGATAAGATTAACCGGAAAATTTAGTATTGAACTTGTTATTCCATGTGACAGATGTCTTGAAGATGTCAATGTCTTAATTGATTGTGAATTTGATTCGGTTTTGTATTCTACTGATGAAGAAACTGATGATGAGAATGAGGATAATAGTTTTTTGCAGGGGAACGATTTCGATGTTTATGATTTCGTTAATTCGAATGTATTAATGAACATGCCGTCGAAGGTTTTATGTATGGAAGATTGTAAAGGGTTATGTCCAGTTTGTGGAAATAACTTAAATCACAGAGAATGTGGTTGTGATACTTTCGTACCGGACCCCAGGATGGCAGTTATATCAGATATTTTTAATGCAAGTAAGGATAAGGAGGTGTAGATATGTCAATCTGTCCTAAGAATAAATCTTCTAAAGGTAGAAGAGATAAGAGACGTGCTAATTGGAAAATGAGCCCAGTTAACTTAGTTAAGTGCAGCAAGTGTGGAGCATTAATGATGCCTCACAGAGTATGTAAGGCTTGTGGCGCATACAATAAGAAGGAAGTAATCACAGTAGATTAGTTCGCTCTGATTTTAACGAAAATTTTGAGGATGTTGTTTGGCAACATCCTCTTTTTCGTGTACTTGATTTTTCGGTATTGGTCTTGTATAGTATAAGAGCATCACTTTAAGGAGAAAAATATGGCAGATTATGTAAAAGTTGCCCTGGATGGCATGGGCGGGGATAATGCACCTTTTGAGATTATTAAAGGAGCAGTTGAGGCAGTTAATGAATCTTCTAAGGTTAAAGTATTCATTACTGGTATAGAAGACACTATTAATGAAGAATTATCTAAATATACATATAATAAAGAACAGATTGAGGTAGTTCCTACTACTGAGATTATTGAAACAGCTGAACCTCCAGTTATGGCTATCAGGAAAAAGAAGGATTCTTCCTTGGTTAAGGCACTTACCATGGTTAAGGATGGGGAGTGTGATGCATATGTTTCGGCTGGATCAACTGGTGCTACATTGGTTGGTGGACAGGTTGTTGTAGGAAGAATTAAAGGTGTTGAACGTGCACCTTTGGCTCCACTTATTCCAACTATTGAAGGAGTATCACTACTTATAGATTGTGGCGCTAATGTTGATGCTAGACCAAGTCATCTTCTGCAGTTTGCCAAGATGGGTTCTGTTTATATGGAATCAATTATGGGTGTTAAGAATCCCAGAGTTGGAATTGTTAACATAGGCGCAGAAGAAGAAAAGGGTAATGCTTTGGTTAAAGAAACATTTCCACTTCTGAAGAATTGTCCAGATATTAATTTTATTGGTTCTGTGGAAGCACGAGATATTCCTTATGGAATGGCTGATGTAATTGTATGTGAAGCTTTTACCGGAAATGTTGTATTAAAAATGTATGAAGGTGTTGGTGGCGCTTTGATTTCTGAAGTTAAGAAGGGAATGATGAAGTCACTAAAGACTAAAATTGGAGCATTACTTGTTAAAGGAGCCTTAAAAGAAACTTTAAAAAGATTCCAAACAGAAGAATATGGTGGTGCACCTATGCTTGGACTAAATGGTCTTGTAGTTAAGACACATGGAAGTTCTAAAGCTAAAGAAATAAAGAATTCAATTTTACAGTGCATTTCATTTAAAGAACAAAATATAAATCAAAAAATAAAAGAAAAACTTGCCTTAGATGAGGCATAGGAGGAGTACTTAAGATGGAATTTGAAAAGCTTAAGAAAATTATTGCAGAAGTACTGAATGTAGATCCTGAAGAAATTACTAAAGAAACAACATTTTTAGATGATTTAGGTGCTGATTCTTTAGATGTATTTCAGATTATTATGGGTATTGAAGAAGAATTTGATATTGAAATTCCTGCTGAGGAAGCAGAAAAAATATCAACTGTAGAAGATGCTATTTTGTTAATTAAATCAGCTGCTAATTAGTTAATTAAAAGCCCCAACGGGCTTTTAGTTATGATAGGAATAATATGAATAATTTTGATATATCTTTGTTAGAGCAAAAGATAGGATATGAATTTAAGGATAAGGATTTAGTGAAGCTTGCACTTACCCATAGTTCATATGCTAACGAGATGAAAATAAATAAGTATGGAAATTATGAAAGACTGGAATTTTTAGGAGATGCTGTTTTGGAGCTCATGAGTTCTTTGTTCTTTTATAATGCTTATCCTGATAAGAATGAAGGAGAGCTTACAAGACTTAGATCTTCGATGGTATGTGAACCTGCATTAGCATATTGTGCAAGAGAGTTTGATCTTCAGAAATTTATCCTCTTAGGAAAAGGTGAAGAAAGTACTAAAGGACGAGAGAGAGATTCTATTATCTCCGATGTCTTCGAAGCGTTACTGGGTGCTATGTATTTAGATGGTGGTTTTAGCGTGGCGCAGGAGTTCGTACTTTCGCATGTTATGAAGGATCTTGAAAATAAACAGTTATTTTACGATGCTAAAACTATTCTTCAGGAAAGAGTGCAGCAGGATGGAAAGACGCTTTCGTATGAACTGGTTAAAGAAGAAGGTCCAGATCATGATAAGCTATTTACTATAAATGCCCTAATTGATAATACTGTTATGGGCACAGGTGTTGGAAAATCTAAAAAGAGTGCCGAACAACAGGCGGCATATCAGATATTAACTAAGAAGTGATGGTGAACTATGTATCTAAAATCCATAGAAATACACGGATTTAAATCCTTTGCTAATAAAATAGTTTTTCAATTTCATAATGGAATTACAGGTATCGTAGGCCCTAATGGTTCTGGTAAATCGAATGTTGCAGATGCTGTCAGATGGGTTCTTGGTGAACAAAGAATCAAGCAGCTTCGTGGAGCATCAATGCAGGATGTTATTTTCTCTGGTACTGAACTTAGAAAGCCTCAGGGATATGCATATGTAGCTATAACTTTAGATAATTCAGATCATGAATTAGCTACTGATTTTAATGAAGTAACTGTTGCTAGAAGAATATATCGCTCTGGTGAGAGTGAATATATGTTAAATGGTACACCATGCAGATTAAAGGATGTTAATGAATTATTCTATGATACTGGTATAGGAAAAGAAGGATATTCTATTATCGGACAGGGTCAGATTGATAAGATTCTTTCTGGTAAACCTGAAGAAAGAAGAGAATTATTCGATGAAGCTGCAGGTATAGTTAAATTTAAGAAAAGAAAAGCTGCTGCGGTTAAAAAGCTTGAAGATGAAGCTAATAACCTTGTTCGTATTACTGATATTTTAACTGAACTTGAAAAGCAGGTTGGACCATTAGAAAAGCAATCTGAGAAAGCTAAGGTTTATCTTAAGAAAAAAGAAGAGCTTAAGAGTCTTGATGTTAATATGTTCCTTTTGGAAAATCAGGATTTAGAGGATAAGCTTACAAAGACAGAAGAAAATCTTAAGATAGCAACAGAAGATTTCGAGAATACAACTGCTTCTTATGAATCTATTAAAGAAGAATATGATAGAATGCAGCAGGAAATTGAAAATCTTGATGCATCAATTAATGAAAAACGCTCTGAACTTTCTAATACTAATGTTTTAAGAGGAAAGCTTGAGGGTGAAATTAATGTACTTAAAGAGCAGATTAATTCAGCTAAAAATAATGAAGAACATTTTAACCAGAGAGTTAAATCTATTTCTTTAGAAATCGAAGAAAGAAATGCACAAAGAGAAGAACTAGTAAAAGATAAGAGTGTTGTTGACGATGCCGTTAATAAAATAGAAAGCGAGCGTAGTGATGCCAAGGCTACACTCGAAGCGGTTCAAAACAAGATAGAAGAATTAAACAATAATATTGAGAGTGGAAAAAATACAATTATTGATACTCTTAATTCAAGAGCTAATATTAAGTCTAAACTATCAAGATTAGATTCTATGACTGAAAGTATTAATATACGAAAGTCAGAATTAACCTCACGTCTTCTTAGAATTAAATCTGATGAAGCTAAACAGGTTGAAGCTATGAAGAGCCTGGAAGAGGAATTTAATAGAATTGGCGAGGAAATTCTCAAATTAAAGGACTCGCAGGATAAAAAGGAAGACGAATTAGCTCATGTAAGAGAAGAGCTTGCTAAAAAGGATGAGTTATCAAGAACACTTCAGGTTAAATATCATCAGGCGAAGTCTAAGTTAGAGGCACTTTCTAATCTAACTGAACGTTATGAAGGTTATGGTGGTTCAGTTAAGGCTGTAATGGAAAGAAAGGATGACGAGAAAGGTATTATCGGTGTTGTTGCTGATATTATTAAAGTTGATCCTAAATATGAAACAGCTATTGAGACTGCTCTTGGTGGTAATATTCAAAATATCGTAACAGATGATGAAGAGACAGCAAAGAAGATGATTGCTTATTTGAAACAGCATAAGGCTGGTAGAGCAACCTTCCTTCCACTTACATCAATAACTAACCCACAGGAATTTAAGAATCCTGAAGCTCTTAAAGAAAAGGGCGTTATTGGTATGGCTGATGAACTTGTAAACACTGATAAAAAGTATAAAGATGTTGCTAAGTCTATGCTTGGCAGAATTGTTGTCGTTGATAATGTTGATAATGCTGTTAAGATTGCCAGAAAGTTCGAATATGGAATCAGAATGGTTACCTTGGAAGGAGAGCTTTTAGTTCCTGGTGGTGCTATTTCTGGTGGAACCTTTAAGAATAGCTCTAACCTTTTATCAAGAAGAAGAGAAATGGACGAACTTGAGGAAAAGGTTAAGTCATACAAGAAAGAAATGGATGATCTTCTTGAGGCTATAGAGAATACTAAGAAAACAAGAAGTGCTCTTAGGCTTGAAATTGAAGAAATTAAGACATTAGAACAAAGAAAACTTCTTGAGCAAAATACGGCAAGACTTAATGTTGAAAAGGCTGAAGAAAGAAAGAACGAAGCTTCTGAGGGTTCTTTGGAACTTAAAAATGAAGAGCGTGAGATCGAAGAACAGATTAAAGATATTCAGGAAAACAAGGAAAAGATTAATAATGAATTAGTTGAATCCGAGAATCTTGAAAAGAATGTCGAAAAACAAATTGAGGAATTCCAAAAAGAATTAGATATAAAGCGCGATGAAGAGACTGTTCATTTAGCTAAGGTGTCTGAATGGGATGTAGAAGCTCAGAAGATGCTTCAACAGCAGGGATTCCATCAACAGAACTTAGATCGTATTGATGCTGAAATTGCTAAATTTGATGCAGAATTGAATGAAGTTAAGGAATCACTGGCTACATCATTAAGTGATGTTGAATTCAAGGAACAGAGCATTAAAGAAATCGAGGAGACGATTAAAGCTTCTCATACAACACAGTCTGATACAGAAATTAGTCTTAATAAAGATACAGAAAAGAAAGAAGAGCTTATGACTAAGCAGAAGTCTTTCTTTAAAGACAGAGAAGCTATGAGTGAAAAGCTTTCAAGTCTTGATAAAGAAGTATATAGACTTAATAATCAGAAGGAAAGATATGAGGAAAGTATTTCTTCCAGAATTTCCTATATGTTCGAAGAATACGAAATTACATTAGTTGATGCTGCTTTATTAAGAGATGATAATATGACAGACCTTTCGTTTATGAAGAGGGAATCATCAAGATTGAAGGGTGAAATAAAGGCTCTTGGCGATGTTAACGTTAATGCTATTGAAGACTATAAGAACGTGATGGAACGTTTTACATTCTTAAAGACTCAGCATGATGATTTAGTTGAAGCCAAGAAAACTCTTGAGAATATTATTACTGAGCTTGATACTGCAATGCGTAAGCAGTTTGGAGACAAATTTAAAGAAATTGAGAAGGAATTCAATAAAGTATTTAAAGAACTGTTTGGTGGTGGTACTGGATCTTTAGAACTGATGGAGGATGAAGATATTTTAGAGGCTGGTATCAGGATTATAGCTCAGCCACCAGGAAAGAAGCTTGGTAATATGATGCAGCTTTCAGGTGGAGAGAAGGCACTTACTGCTATTGCGCTGTTGTTTGCAATTCAGAATCTTAAGCCATCGCCATTCTGTTTATTAGATGAGATCGAAGCCGCTCTTGATGAATCAAATGTTGTACGTTTTGCTTCATATCTTCATAAACTTACCAAGAATACTCAGTTTATTGTAATTACACATAGACGAGGAACAATGGAACAGGCGGACAGATTATATGGTATTACCATGCAGGAGAAGGGTGTATCAGCACTCGTATCTGTTAATCTTATTGATGAGGAGCTTGATGATTAATGGCAGGTTTTTTTAGCAGATTATTTTCGGGATTTAGTGAAATAGATGAAGATTTTTATGAAGAGATCTTTGAAACTTTAGTTGTTGGAGATACAGGAGTCAGAACCTCTGAAGAGATAGTTGAAAAACTAAAGGATCAGGTTAAAGAAAATAAGATTAAAAATCCTGAAGATTGTAAAGAATATTTAAAGAAAAACATGAAGGAACTGATGAAGGTTCCGGATGATGCTTATGAGTTCGAAAAAGTTCGTTCTGTTGTTTTCGTAATTGGTGTAAATGGAGTTGGAAAAACAACTACAATAGGTAAGCTTGCCAGTATTTATAAAAGCCAGGGAAAGAAAGTTTTGATTGCTGCGGCAGATACCTTCAGAGCAGCCGCAGGCGAACAACTTGAGGAGTGGGCTAAAAGAGCAGGCGTTGAAATGATAGGAGGAAAAGAAGGACAAGATCCTTCTTCAGTTCTCTTCGATGCCATTTCTTCTGCCAAAGCAAAACAGGTTGACGTCCTTTTGGTTGATACAGCAGGAAGACTTCATAATAAGAAAAATTTAATGGATGAATTGGAAAAGATGAATAGATTAATTAATTCATATTATCCAATGATTCATAGAGAAAATCTCGTAGTTTTAGATGGTACAACAGGACAGAATGCATTGGCACAGGCAAGAGAGTTCAGTCAGGTTGCACGTCTTACAGGCTTTATTTTAACTAAGATGGATGGAACGGCGAAAGGTGGAATTGCTGTTGCTATTCAGTCTGAGATTGGTATCCCTGTAAAATTTATTGGTGTAGGTGAAAAGGTTTCTGATCTTAAAAGATTTGATCCTGATTCTTATATTGAAGGATTATTTGCATAAGTATATATTCGAGGTAATTCAATGAAAAAAGAAATGCTTACGCTGGAAGCTTTTGAAGAAGCTTCTGAAGCTGTAAAAAAAGTAACATTAGAGACAAAATTGATTTTTTCTGATTTTTATTCAAATCAGACAGGCAATAAGGTATATTTTAAGCCTGAAAATATGCAGTTTACTGGTGCATACAAGCTTAGAGGTGCATATTATAAGATTAGTACATTAACAGAGGAAGAAAGAGAACGTGGTTTGATTACTGCATCCGCAGGAAATCATGCTCAGGGTGTTGCATACGCTGCCAGAAGTTTTGGAGCCAAGGCTGTTATTGTAATGCCTACAACTACTCCATTGATTAAAGTAAATCGTACCAAGAGCTTTGGGGCAGAGGTAGTTCTTTATGGTGATGTATATGATGATGCATGTGCTAAAGCATTAGAACTTGCAAAAGAAAATGGTTATACTTTTATTCATCCATTTGATGATCTTGCTGTTGCTACAGGTCAGGGTACTATCGCAATGGAGATATTTAAAGAACTTCCTTTAGTTGACTATATCCTAGTGCCAATTGGTGGAGGTGGTCTTGCTACAGGTGTTTCAACCCTTGCCAAACTTCTTAATCCTAATATTAAGGTTATTGGTGTAGAACCTCTTAATGCTAACTGTATGCAAGAATCAATCAAAGAAAATAAAGTAGTAACACTTGAAAAGGTTAATACTATTGCGGATGGTACAGCAGTTAAAACTCCAGGAGAAAAGATTTTCCCATATATAGTTAAAAATCTTGATGGAATTATTACTGTTTCAGATGAAGAATTAGTTGTTTCTTTCCTTGATATGGTTGAGAACCATAAGATGGTTGTTGAAAATTCTGGTTTGCTGACAGTGGCTGCTTTAAAGAAATTAGATGTTAAGAACAAGAAAATTGTATCCATATTAAGTGGTGGAAATATGGATGTTATTACAATGTCATCAGTTGTTCAGCAGGGTCTTATTATGAGAGACAGAATCTTTACAGTTTCTGTACTTCTTCCAGATAAGCCAGGTATGCTTAGTAAGGTTTCTGATGTTATTGCGAAGCTTAATGGTAATGTTATTAAATTAGAGCATAATCAGTTTGTTTCTATAAATAGAAATTCTGCGGTTGAGCTTAGAATTACATTGGAAGCTTTCGGAACTGAACATAAGAATGAAATCATGAAGAAACTTGATGAAGAAGGCTATAAGCCAAAGCTTGTTAGGACGAATATTTAATGGCTAATAGAAAGAAAAAAAGACGTTCTGGATTACTTGCTAATATCGCATTTAGCATTATTACAGTGATATCACTTACTGCATTAATTGTTGTTTTGTTAACAAATATCAGGATGAGTGATGAGATAAATATATATAAATCCAGAACTGAAGAGTTAAATGAATACAAAAATACACATCTGTATACTGAAAAGGATTTAGAAAGCCAGGCTGAGAAAATAAGAGAAGAAGAGAATCTCAGAGAAAAAAATCTTTTGCTTGAACAAATCAAGGAAACTATGGATAATGGCTATTCAGCATACTATATGTTAAGAGCGATTTTTCCTGATCAGGTTGTTGTATTTTCTGATGATGGTTATAATTTCTATCCAATATCTGATGAGATTGGAAAGAATAATTATGTCACAGAGAATTTTATACAGGATGAAGAGACAGAAGAAATTACCTATGTGGATGATAATAAAAACATATTATCTAAAAAAGGTATAGATGTATCATCGTTTAATGGTGAAATTGATTGGAATAAAGTCGCAAAAAGTGATGTTGATTTTGCATATATTAGATGTGGATTAAGAGGCTCTACAGAAGGAAAGCTTATGCTTGATTCTACATTTGAGACTAATATAAAAGAAGCATCTAAAACCAATATTCCAATTGGAGTTTATTTCTTTACCCAGGCTGTTAATGAAAATGAAGCCGATGAGGAAGCAAAATTCTTAATTGAACAGATTAAAGATTATAAAATAGATTATCCGATTGCCCTTGATATAGAGAATCTTGAGGGAAGAACAGAAGGCCTTTCGAAGGAACAACGTACTAAAAATGCAATAGTCTTTTTAAGCGAGCTCGAAGCGGAAGGATATAAGACGATTATTTATGGTAATTTGAATTCATTGTTTAATATGCTTAATCTGGAAGATTTGGAGGCATATGATAAGTGGTTTGCATACTATAATTATCCTGTTTATAATCCATATAATTATTCAATCTGGCAATATACCAGTAAGGGTGAAATTGATGGAATTAAAGGAAATGTGGACATTAATGTATGCATGAAGAATTATTAAAATATACTTGCAAAACATTAAGACTTATGATAAATTACTAATGTTGTCTAAAAACTTGGTGGTCCTCTGGTTTTTACGTATGAACATCTGTTTTTAAATAGAAGAATAAAAAGGAGAAACAAAATGAGTGATATTATTAGAGAAATCGAAAATGAAGCACTTAAAGAGGTTGCTGAGTTTAATGTAGGTGATACTGTTAAGGTACACGGTATGATTAAAGAAGGTAACCGTGAAAGAGTACAGATTTTCGAAGGAACAGTTCTTAAGAGACAGGGAACAGGTGCTAGAGAAACATTTACAGTAAGAAAGACTTCAAACGGTGTTGGTGTTGAGAAGACATGGCCTGTATATTCTCCATTAGTTGAGAAGATTGAAGTAGTTCGTAAGGGTAAAGTTCGTCGTGCTAAGTTAAACTACTTAAGAGAGCGTGTTGGTAAGGCTGCTAAGGTTAAAGAAGCTGGTAGATAATTAATGTAGTTGATTAAGGCAATTGCTTAGTGGCAATTGCCTTTCTTTTATTATGGGTGATATATGGCCAGAAAGAATAGCGGACTATCCTTTGTTAGTAGGAAAAAGGTTGTATCTAAAGATCTTGTTGGTGAAATACTAAGTACGATTTTCTTTTGCTTTGCTGCAGTATTGTTTGGAGTCGTATTAGTTGTAGCCTTTGGACTTAGAACTTCAGTAATAGGGTCGTCCATGATGCCAGAATTAAATAATGGACAGGAAGTATTAATTGACAGATTCGCATTTAAAATGCTTAATCCTTCAAGATATGATGTTGTATGCTTTTATCCTAAAGGAAATGAAAATTCCCATATGTATATTAAACGGGTTATAGGTCTTCCTTCTGAAACTATTCAGATTAAGGATGGATATGTATATGTTGATGGAATTAGACTTCTTGATGATGAACATGAAAAAATATGGGAACCCGGTCTTGCTGAAGCAGAATTCAAACTTGGTGAGGGCGAGTATTTTGTACTAGGCGATAACAGAAATAATTCTGAGGACAGTAGAAATGGTAACATTGGTGCTGTTAGTAAAGATACGATGGTTGGTAAAGTGTGGTATAAGTTTTCAAAGGATGATAATTCTTTTGGATTCGTAGAATAGGAAGTATATGAATTATCAGTGGTATCCTGGACATATGACGAAAGCAGTTCGTCAGATGCAGGAAGATGTTAAGTTAATAGATCTTATTATAGAACTTGTAGATGCTAGAGTTCCGTATAGCTCTAAGAATCCGGATATTGATGAAATTGGTAAGAATAAATCAAGAGTGATTCTTCTCAATAAATCAGATTTGGCTGATTCAGGTGAAAATCAAAAATGGAAGAATTATTATTCATCGTTAGGTTATAAGGTTTTAGAAATTGATGCAAGGAATAAGGCTTCGCTAAAGGGCATTATTAATATTGTTAAAGAAGCCTGTAAAGAAAAAATAGAAAGAGATAAAAAGCGTGGAATTATGAACCGACCAATAAGGGCCATGGTTGTTGGTATTCCTAATGTAGGAAAGTCTACTTTCATTAATTCATTTGCATCAAAGGCATGTACTAAAACAGGTAATAAGCCTGGAGTTACTAAAGGCAAGCAGTGGATAAGGCTTAGTAAAGAATTAGAGCTTTTGGATACCCCAGGAATTTTGTGGCCTAAATTTGAAAATAATACAGTTGGCGAAAGACTTGCACTTATTGGTTCAATAAATGATGATATTATAGACAAGAATGAACTTTCGTTGGCTATGATTGATTTTCTTGTTTCAAAATATAGTAATTCACTTTATGACAGATATAATATAGAATATAAAGGTGAAAAAAGTATAGAAATACTGGAACAGATTGCTGCAAAAAGAGGTTGTTTAATAAAAGGTGGCGAAATAGATTACCTAAAAGCGTCAACTCTATTGATTGATGATTTTAGAACAGGTAAACTGGGTCGTATTACATTAGACAGTGTTCAGGAGATTTAGCACAGGTGAAAAGTGGATTAAAGAGCATACTGGCAACAAGCTTTTATTTTCTTTTAGTATTGGTGCTTGTATTTTTAGTAGTTACATATGTAGGTCAAAGGGTTGAAGTTGTTGGATCATCGATGCAGCCTACTCTTGAAGATAAGGATAATCTTTTAGTAGATAAGTTTTCATATAAATTTGGTGATCCAGAGAGATTTGATATAGTTGTATTTCCTTACAGATATGAAAAGAATACATATTATATTAAACGAGTTATAGGTCTTCCTGGTGAACATGTAAAAATCGATGATGAGGGAACTATTTATATTAATAATCTGCCATTAGAGGAAGGTTATGGTAGTGAGACAATTAAGGATCCTGGAAGAGCGTACGAAGACATTAAATTAGGACCTGATGAATATTTCCTTTTAGGTGATAACAGAAATAATAGTCAGGATTCAAGAGATCCGAATGTTGGTAATATCAGAAGAAGTGAAATTATTGGAAGAGCTTTTATGAGAGTATTTCCACTTAGCAAGCTCGGAATTATTAAGCACCAATAGGAGTATAGAAGATTGAATATTAAATTGGATGATATTAAAAATGAACTTAAGGCAGCTGATGTTAGTAAGCTGCCTTCTTTTATTGAAAAATATGCAAATGATGAAAGAAGCGCAGTAAAAAAATTGCTTGAGAGAGCTAATAAAACTATTGTTGCTTATGAAAAAGAAGTAGAACGTACGAAAGCAATGCTATATTATGAGGAACAATATAAAAGCTATATGTATGTTTGCGGTATAGATGAAGTCGGAAGAGGTCCTTTGGCAGGTCCTGTAGTTGCCGGAGCTGTAATTCTTCCGAAGGAAATGGATATATTATATCTAAATGATTCTAAGCAATTGTCCGAAAAGAAAAGAGAAGAGCTTTATGACATAATTATGGAAAAAGCTGTTTCAGTAGGAATTGGATATAATTCTCCAGAAAGAATAGATGAAATAAATATTCTTCAGGCTACATATGAAGCAATGAGAGAAGCTATATCAAAACTTGATTATGAGCCAGATTTGTTACTAAATGATGCAGTTACTATTCCGGGAGTTAATATGAAGCAGGTTCCTATTATTAAGGGAGATGCTAAGAGCTCGTCCATTGCGGCAGCGAGTATTGTTGCTAAAGTAACAAGAGATCGACTTATGGTTCAGTATGATAGTATATATCCAGAGTATGGATTTGCTTCAAACAAGGGATACGGTTCTCAAATGCATATAGAAGCATTGAAAAAGTATGGTCCTACACCAATTCACAGAAGATCATTCATAGGTAATTTTGTGTAATGAATATTGGTTCTATCATTGGACAATTAAATGATGCAATTAGTATGAATAATTTAGGCGGAGCAAATACTTCGTCTAATTTAGGTGCTTTAAATGAAAACAGCATTAATTCGCTTTTAGACCTTCCTAATGGTTCTTTTGTATCTGGAGAGATAGTATCTGTGATAGATGATAAGGTCCAGATTCTTCTTGGTAATAATGAGATGGTAGACGCGAAGCTTCAAAGTGGTATTAATCCAGCCGTCGGAAGCAATATGTCATTTATGGTATCTTCTGATTCAAATAATCAGGTACTATTAACTCCGTTATTTGAAAATACTAATCAAATGTCTACTGTTAATAGTGCACTTCAGGCTTCAGGACTTCCTAATAATCCTAAAATGCAGTATATGGTTAAAGCTATGATGCAGGAGGGACTTCCTATAGACAGACAGTCCTTATATGATATGAATAAGGCAGTAATGACTAATCCTGAGGCTGATATTAAAAGCTTAAGCCAGATGAAGAGTCTTAATATTCCGCTTACAAAGGAAATGGTTAATCAGTTTGAAAATTATATTAATTTAAAGCAGGAGATTTCAGGCACAATAGCTGATATTTCTGACTCGTTATTTGATGAGGACAATCTAAATTCATTTATTGAAAATAATAATGTTGTTACAGAAGGCACAAAGGAGAGCCTTGGACAATTTCTTAATATTATTGATGAATTCATTGGAATAGAGGATTCTCAAATTTCGAATGAACCAAATTTGATGAACATAGATAATGAGATTATTCAGTCACAGCCTTTAGAAAACGAAGATGCTTTGAATGCTTTAAATGATTCATTAAAAGAAGAAACTCAAGTTCGTGAAGAACAAACTACTGAAAATGTAATAAAAGAATTCAATAGTGATTCTTTGAAAGATGCTGATAATAAGGTGGCAAATAATAAAATATCTAATAGCGCTGATCTTACTAAGAATATTGATTCTCTTAAGGATGAATTGAAACAGGCCAAATCACAGGATGAAGTTAATAGCGTGTTAGAAAAAATAAAAAATACTATAAAGGATACAAACTTTAAAGATCAGTTTAAGACTTCACTTCTTTCCAAGTTTCAGCTTAAGCCTGAAGATATAGCGAAAGAGGGTGAAGTTACCAAGACTTTTAATAAAATGAATATGGTATTTAAGAATATTGCCGAAGAATTAAGTGATATGGGTAAGGCTGATACACCTATTGCAAAATCTGTTAATAATGTCAATTCTAATATTGATTTTATGAATCAGCTTAACCAGAGCTTTAACTATGTTCAGATACCCCTTAAAATGCTCAATCAGGATGCATCAGGTGAACTATATGTTTATTCTAATAAGAAATCGCTGGCGAGAGATGATGGTAGCGTTTCTGCACTTCTTCATCTTGATATGGATAATTTAGGACCTGTTGATGTACATGTTACATTGAATGAGCTTAACAATGTTAAAACAAAGTTTTATTTAAAAGATGATTCGGCACTTGACCTTATTGCTGAAAATATAGATACATTAAATCAAAGATTAGAGAAGAGAGGATACAGCATGTCCTCAGAGTTTATTAACAAAGTTGATGATAAGAGTGTTATTGAAACTATAGTAGATGATAACAAAAATATATCTATGATTAGTTCTAAATCATTTGACGCGAGGGCATAATGGCAGAGGATAAGAAAAAGGTTAAAACAGCGGTTGCGCTTGCATATGATCCTGATCAGGATGCTCCTAAGGTTATTGCATCTGGAAAGGGTGCGTTGGCGGAAAAAATTATTGAAAAGGCCAAGGAAGCTAATGTTGCTGTTCATAAGGATGACAAGCTTGCTAATACACTGTCAAAATTAGATATTGGTGAGATGATTCCTCCTGAATTGTATGAGGTAGTGGCAGAAATTCTGGTATTCGTTGATGCTATGGATAAAATTAAGGCTAAAATGGATGCCTCAAAAGGAAAGTAAGATTATTTGAATAGAAGAGAAGTTGGAAAAGAAAAAGAGCAAATTGCTGCAGAATTCTTAAAAGAGAATGGGTATATAATTCTTGAAATGAATTATAATACAAAACACGGCGAAATCGATATTATTGCAAAAGATGCAAAATATATTTGTTTTGTTGAGGTTAAGTATAGGAAAAGTTTGAGAAGTGGCCTTCCGGAAGAGGCAGTAAACTTGGGAAAAATGAAAAAGATTTGCAAGGCATCCCAATATTATTTATATTCACACAAAGAATATATGAATCACCAAATAAGGTATGATGTAATAGCAATTGAAAATGATGAAATAAGGTTTTATGATAATGCATTTCCTTATTGCTTATAAATATGAAAATTTAAGAAAATATTAAGAATAATACCATATATTGTTAAATATATTGCTGTACACTTTTAGTAATTAAGAAAGGTAAATAATATTATGAATAAAAAAGTTAATAAAAAATTAGATAATAATTATGAGGATGAGTTCTTTAAAGAAGACAGTTCGCAAAATACTAAAATAGCAATTGTTGTAGCTGTTGTATTAAGTTTAATAGCTATTATAGCAATTGTATTTATGCTGACAATGAAAGGCAGAGAGGATCCAGAAAGGCCAGAAGATACCATTTCTAAATATAACGAAATAGAGAATGAACCTATTCCTACTGAAAGTAGTAATGTTATATCAAGAGATGAAGACAAAGAAGAAACTCAGGTAGAAACACCATCACCAACTATAGTTCCAGAGGAAACAGAAGTTGGCGAAGAGGAATTACCTAGTGCGACTCCTGGCCCTGTAATGGAACTTAATGTTAATAATTACTCTAAGGTAAAGTTTGATACTAAGAGCAATTTAAAAGAGATGGAGGGATATTTTGAGACTAATAACCTTCAGGCAATGTCAGATCTTGCTCATTTAGACAGATTTATAGCAATGTCTTACGCATTAAGAAATACTAATGACTATTATTATTATGGTGATGTTAATTCTAATGGTGAACCTGATGGAAAGGGAATTGCTGTATATGCAGATAATCAGTACTATGCAGGAGAATGGTCTAATGGATTAAGACAGGGTGCTGGAGTTTGGGTACATTATCATATACATCTTACTAAGAATTTAACAGACCCGGTTACATTTCATGAATTTATAGGACATTTTTCTAATGATTTACCTAATGGAGAAGGTCAGGATCATTATGAATATGATAATAATTTATTAGTTGGTACGGACAGATATATTACAAACTTTATGACGACTTATAAAGATGGTCTCATAGATGGATATGTTTACTGTACTACTACTACAAAATCTGGTAGTTATGATGACTTTGAGGGAAATGCGAAAAATGGAAGTTTAATATATGTTTCTGAAAGTAGGGATTCTAAGAAGGCAGGACCTGTCATGACTAACAGAGAGAATCCTGATGACTATTACTGGATGAGTGAGAAGGATAACAAAAATATAGGGGTTAAGAACTATATTTCTAATCAAAAATAATTGGCAAATCAGGGCATTTAAGTGTATTATTAATACTAGGTATTTTTTGTTTTGGAGGGAAAATTTATGCCTTGGTGTCCTAATTGCAAAGATGAATATAAAGAGGGCATTACTACTTGCGCAGATTGTGGCTGTGAGTTAGTTGATGACCTCTCTTTAATTGAAGAAAATGATGATTTAGAAGAAGATACATTTGAGAATGAAGAGGATGAGCTTGCGGAAGCTTATGAAGAATTAGAGCAGGAAGAAGAGGAGTTTGAAACAGAGGTATATATCAATAACGAGGAAAAAGCTGAAGAAAACAGAACCTCTGCATATACTCTTTTAATCATAGGAAGTCTTGGATTTATAGGAGTTGTTCTCTATATGCTTGATGTGTTTGGCGGCTCTATGAGTAAAACAAGTAAGTATATGATTACTGGTGTTATGGGGTCTTTGTTCCTTCTTTTTATAATTATGGGCATTGTATCTTTGAAAAATTTCAAGTTATTTAAAAAACGTGCTTATAAAGAGAACAATCTTACTTCTGAAATAACTAAATGGAGTCTTCAGACCTTTAATAAGGATGATATTGATAGTAAGCTTTCTCTTGGTGAAATGTTAGAAGAAGCAAAATATTTTGAAAGAACCAAGTACATTAAAAGTACAATTCGTTCTCAGTTTATGAATCTTGATGAGTCGTACTTGAACAGACTTGTTGATGAAATTTATCCATCGATATTTGAAGAATGAAAATAGATATTATTTGTGTTGGACATCTAAAAGAAAAGTATCTTAAGGAAGCTGTTTTGGAATATAGTAAAAGGCTTTCGAGATATGTGAAGTTAAATATTATCGAATTAGATGATGAAAAAACTCCGGATGAGGCATCTTTAAAAGAAGAAGAAATTATTAAAGCTAAAGAGGCTCAAAGGATAATGAAGCATATCAATAATGACGCATATGTCATTTCTTTGGAGATTGATGGCGTTCAGTTAGATTCAGTTGCTTTGTCAAAGCATTTAAATAATCTTGGAGTATTAGGAAAAAGCAATATACAGTTCGTAATTGGCGGTTCACTTGGTATTGGTGAAGAGGTAATAAAACGGGCTGATTATCATTTGAGCTTTTCTAAAATGACATTTCCACATCAATTAATGAGAGTATTTTTATTAGAACAAATATATCGTTCTTTTAGAATTATGAAAAATGAACCATACCACAAGTAGCAAGAGGTGTGCTTATGAGAATGTATGATCTTATTGTTAAAAAGAAAAAAGGTGAAGTATTAACAAAAGAAGAAATTGAATTCATGATTTCTGGGTATACAAAAGGTGAAATCCCTGATTATCAAATGTCAGCTATGATGATGGCTATTTGTTTTAATGGAATGAATGATGAAGAAACCTTAAATCTTACTATGTCAATGGCGCATTCTGGAGATATGCTTGATTTGTCAAGAATAGATGGTATTAAGGTTGATAAGCATTCAACGGGTGGCGTTGGTGATAAAACGTCGCTTGCATTAACTCCGATAGTTGCATCATGTGGTGTTAAAATTGCCAAAATGTCCGGAAGAGGCTTAGGGCATACAGGTGGAACTATTGATAAGCTTGAAAGCTTTAGTGGTTTTACTACAGGAATCTCAGAAGAAGAATTTATTAATAATGTTAATACTATTGGAATTTCTATTATGGGGCAGACTGCTTCATTGGCGCCAGCTGATAAAAAGCTATATGCTCTTAGAGATGTGACGGCTACTGTAGATAATATGTCATTAATAGCATCTTCGATTATGTCAAAAAAACTGGCTTCTGGTGCAGATGCTATTATTCTTGATGTAAAGACAGGTTCAGGAGCCTTCATGAAAACAAAAGAAGATTCGTTCGAACTTGCAACTAAGATGGTTAATATCGGAAAAGGTGCTAATAAGAAGATGATGGCAGTGATTTCTGATATGGATCAGCCTCTCGGTAATATGATTGGTAATGCATTGGAAGTAAAAGAAGCAATTGATACACTAAATGGTGTTGGTCCAAAAGATTTTACAACTCTTTGCTATAAGCTCGGTTCAATGATGCTTATGATGGGAGGCGTATGCGAAAGTCTTGAGGATGGAGAAAGATTAGTTGATGATGCCATTAAATCAGGAAAAGCATTAGAAAAATTATGTGAGTTTATTAAAGCCCAGGGTGGAGATCCTTCGATGGTAAAAGATCCATCTTTACTTCCAAAAGCGAAAATACGAGAGGAAGTATTGGCACCAACAAAAGGATATATTACAAAAATCGTATGTGATGAGGTTGGTATTTGCTCCCTAATCTTAGGTGGGGGTAGAGAAACTAAAGAATCTTCAATTGATTTAGCAGTTGGAATAGAACTTGTTAAGAAGGTTGGAGATTACGTAAATGAAAATGATTGTATAGCATATATTTATGCTAATGACGAAGAAAAGAAAGAAATTGCCAAGAAAAGATTGTTGGATGCCTATTCATTTGATGAAAATAAACCATTAGATAGACAGGTTATTTTAGGAGTAGTTGATTAATGGAAAGAACATATTCGCTGGACCATGTTCTATTGAGCGAGCAAATGAATCTTTTTGGTCAGTTTGATTGTAATATTAAACGAATTGAAAAAGATTTTAATGTAAGTATTACTAATAGGGATGGTGTGCTAAAATTTGCTGGCGATGCAAAGGATGTAGATAAGGCAGTTTCTATTATAGATAATCTTATTAAACTTTCAAAAAAGGGAAATGAAATAGAAATGCAGAATGTTGATTATGCAATATCTTTGTCCAAGGATAATGAGGACGAAAGTGTAATTCTTGATATAGATTCTAATTGTATATGCCATACTATTTCTGGAAAACCTATTAAACCTAAAACAATAGGTCAGCAAAAATATGTTGATGCTATTAATAATAATATGATTGTTTTTGGTATTGGTCCTGCTGGAACTGGAAAAACATATCTTGCGATGGCGATGGCTATTACTGCGTTCAAAAACGGAGAGGTTGAGAGGATAATTTTAACAAGACCCGCGATTGAAGCAGGTGAAAAGCTAGGTTTCTTGCCAGGAGATTTGCAATCCAAAATTGATCCATATTTAAGACCTTTATATGATGCACTATATCAGATTATGGGAGCTGAAAGCTTTCTTAAAAATATGGAAAAGGGGCTAATTGAAGTTGCACCTTTGGCATATATGAGAGGACGAACTCTTGATAATGCATATATTATTCTGGATGAAGCACAAAATACTACTCCTTCACAGATGAAGATGTTTTTAACAAGAATTGGATTCGGTTCTAAAGTGGTAGTTACAGGAGACAGCACACAGAAGGACCTCCCTCGGGATGTTAAAAGTGGACTTGAAATAGCAACTAAAGTATTATCAAAGGTTGAAGGAATAGAATTTGTTAAGCTTTCCTCAAAAGATGTTGTCAGACATCCTTTGGTACAAAAGATTGTCAAAGCATATGAGAATTATGAAGAGAGTTTAGCAAAAAAGAAAACTAGCCGGGATAGATCCAGAAATGACCAGAATAAATAAAAGTAAATCAAGTTTAATTTATAAATTTGCCATGATTGCTTCGACTATATTAGTTGTTGGTGTATGTGGATATTTATATAATGTTAATATAGAAAATAGTATAGGTAATGTAATTATTGCTGGAGTCTTGCTGATTGCAGGTATTTTTAGTGTTTCATATACTGAAAAACACAATGGCTTTTTGTTTAACAATAGTTTTATAAAGTTTTTTATTGACTATGAAATTTGTCTGGTGGCATCTGCAGTTTTTGCCTATTTTCCAGATTCAGAATGGATTTTTCTTCCAGTATTTATTTCACTGATGTTATTTTCTGATGAAATAAGCGCAGTATTATTAGGTGCTAATTTTGTTATTATATCAATAATGCTTTCATCCAGTGCAGATTTTGTATCATTTATTACATATTTTGCGCCAGGAGTTGTGGGTATAATTTTATTTAAGACGATTGATGAAGAGTTTAAGATTTTATATCCTCTGGTTGTTTCATTAGGGCTTTTGTTTTTAACATTGTGTGTTAAGGAAATACTTATATTAAATGTAGAATTTAGTTTCTCGTTATTTTTAATTCCTTTATATAATATACTGATAAGTATTGCTGTTATTTTCTTTATTCTTAAGATTTTTAGTTATTCATTGCTATATAAGAATGATGACAGATGTCTTGATATTATTGATCCTGAGTTTGAACTTTTAGCAGCGTTAAAAGAAAAATCAAAAGAAGATTATGATCATGCAATTTATACTGCAGTTTTGTGTTCCAAAATGGCCAGTTTCATAGGTCTTGATGAAAATGTTTCAAAAGCTTGTGGATATTACCACAAAATTGGAGTATTAGCTAAATCACAGGATTGGAAAGATGTTGAAGAACTATTGCATGAATATGAATTCCCAGAAAACATTATTTCTTTATTGAAGGAATATAATATGGTTGATGGACCAGTGAAATCAAAGGAAACAGTTTTAGTGCTTTTTGCAGATACTGTTATTTCATCCATTAGATATCTTTTTGTTAAAGATAAAAATGCAGTTATTGATTACGATAAGTTAATTAATGCGATTTTTGAAAAGAAAATTAATAGCGGAGCAATTTCGTGGTCTAAGATTTCATATGAAGAAATCAGCATTATTAAAGAAAAGCTGGTTGATGAAAAGATGTTTTATGATTTTTTAAGATAAGGATAATATGATTAAGTCAAAAAAGAAAAATAGATTCTTTTTAATTCTTATAATTTCACTTCTTTCACTTTTCGTGTTTAGAATTATTTTAACCCATACTATTGGAAGTAAAGGTATGGCTTATTTTAGTGTGTCTAATGACTTGTTCTTTTTACTGGCTGTTGCGTTTTCTTTCGGATTAGAAAAGGCTGTAGATTTATTAGTAGATGGATATATGCAAAGACAACAATATGAAAATGCAAAAAGAGTTGTTAGAGGTGGAGGAATGGCAGCTTTGATTATAGGTCTATTGATTTCATTCCTTTTATATCTTTTGAGTGGAAAAGTAACAGGTGGATTATTCAAGATGCCTCTTTCTTCTATGGGCTTTTATTGTATTATTCCGACTATTCCTTTTGTTTTGTTAACTGGTGTTCTGAGAGGTTATTTTAGTGGAATTAACAATAATTTTCTTATGAATCAGTCTTATGTTGTTTTTATTTCAACATATCTTGTATTTGGATATCTGGGTTCATTTAGTCTGGGTAATTATGGAAATAAAGTATCTTTATTATTAAAGGTTGATGATTTTAAATATTCATATGCTGCCATGGGCGCATGTATTGGAATATTAATTTCAGCAATTTTGACTTTCTTACATGCCCTTGTTTTATTTATTCTTTTGTCAAAGAGAACAGATTATAACAATGGAAGAGATTATTCAAAATCGCTTGAAAGTATTCCTGGTTTAGCAGTCTCTTTGGTAATTAATAGTCTTTTGCCATTTGCTTTGTTTGGATCGTTCATATTAACATTTTTAGTGAATGAGATTTTTATATTAAGTTCAGACAAAGATACTCAGACGGCTGTTGAATTTACCTTTGGAGAGTATTATGGAAAGTCTATTTCGGTTGCATATATTTTTGCTCTCTTAATTGTTTTATTAATTTATAATTTGCTCAGAAAATCTATATCTTTTTCATATAAGGAAGAATATAGAAAAGCAAGGGAACAGCTTATGAGAATGATACACAGAGGCGCAACACTTGGCTTCTTTGTACTTGGAATGGTAATTGTTTTTTCTGAAAATATTTTAGGTATTTTATATGTTGATAATGGCGCTAGCACAGTTTCTAATTTACAGATAGAAGCTATAAGCATAATTTTCGCTGCATTTGCATTGGTGCTCGTAGAGATTTTAGTTCAACTTGGATATATTAATTTAACAGGAATAATAGCATTAGGCTCATGCGTTATTCATATAGTTGTTTCATTGATTATGGTCTATTCATTAAAGTTATCAATAAAGGGTGCAATAATAGGTAATATTATATTCTTTGCTTTGGTTTGTGGTGTTTCTTTTGTTATTGTATCGAGAATTTTCCAATATACGCAGGAGTGGTTTAGATGTTTTGTCGTGTCATTTATTGGTGCAGGAGTGAGCTCACTTATTGGATTATTTATTAATAAAGCTATTGCTTCAAAGGTTGGTAATTTGATTTCGTTAATAATTGTTCTTGTTATTTGCATTATTGTATATGCAATAATTCTTTTGGCATTAAGGGGATACGATGAAGAAGAACTAGAGGAGTCTGTTCCTGGTAGAATAATGCTTGCTTTAGGAAGGACGTTCAATTTAATTTAGGTGATTTTATGTTAAGAATCAATGAACTAAAGCTTCCAATTACTCACAATGAAAAAGATATAAGAAATAAAATAGTAAAACTTCTTAGGTGTGATGTACCCTTTGAATATAAGATAGTAAGAAAGTCACTGGATGCAAGGAAAAAGCCAAAGCTCTTTTTTAGTTATATCATAGATATAATAGTTGACGATGAAGATAAAATTTTAAAAAGAGCTGATAAGAAAATTCTCAAAGTTAATAATATTGAATATGCATTTCCACATCATATAGATGAAATAGAAGATGATTCAAGGCCTGTTATTATAGGTCTTGGTCCATGTGGATTGTTCGCAGGTCTTTATCTTGCAAGAAATGGATTTAAACCGATTTTGGTTGAAAGAGGCAAGAAAATTGATGAAAGAACTCATGATGTGAATAGATTTTGGGAAGAAGATATTCTTAATGAGAACTCTAATGTTCAATTCGGAGAGGGTGGAGCTGGGGCTTTTTCGGATGGTAAGCTTAATACTCTTGTAAAGGATAAATACGGTAGAAATAAAGCAGTTCTTAAGGATTTAGTGTCTTTTGGAGCTCCAGAAGAAATTCTATATGATTATAAGCCTCATATAGGTACAGACAGATTAAAAACTACAGTCAAGAATATTTCAAATGAGATATTAAAACTTGGTGGTGAAATATTCTATGACACGTTAATAGATGAGTTTGAAATTAAAGAAAATGTATTAAAGAAAATAAGCTCTAGTAAATCAAATATTAGTTTTAAATCAAATCCTGTAATTTTGGCGATAGGACATTCTGCCAGAGATACATTTAAAATATTGTTTGATAATGGGCTATGTATGGCACCGAAACCATTTGCAATAGGCTTTAGAGTTCAGCATAAGACATCGTTAATTAATGAAAGTCAGTATGGAGTATCGTCTAGTGACACTTTAGGGAATGCTCCATATAAAGTGACATATACATGCAAGGATCAAAGAGGGGTGTATTCTTTTTGTATGTGTCCGGGTGGATATGTTGTTAATGCATCCAGCACTAAAAATATGTTAGCAGTAAATGGGATGAGTTATTATGACAGAAACTCACCATATTCTAATAGCGCCATCATAGTTACAATTAATCCGGAAGACTATGGAGATGGTAAAAATCCTATGTCTGGTATTGAATTTCAAAAAGAACTTGAGAAGAAAGCCTATGATATAGGAAATGGTCATATTCCATATGAATTTTATTCTGAGTTTAAAGAAAATAGACTTTATTTAGATGATTTGGATGATAATTTGATAGGTACTAAAGGAAAGAGTGAACATTCGTGTGTTCATAAGATAATGCCTCAATTCATTAATGATGATTTTGTTGAAGGAATGGAAGCGTTTGGTACTAAAATTAAAGGCTTTGATTCGCCGGACACTTTAATATTTGGTATTGAGTCAAGAACATCAAGTCCGGTTAAGATTTCAAGAGACGAATTTTGTGAATCAAATATTCAGAATTTGTTTGTAGCAGGTGAAGGGGCTGGATATGCCGGTGGTATTTCTTCGGCTGCGATGGATGGTATATTGATAGCAGAAAAGGTTGCAGAAAGAATTCTTGGAAAAGAATGAAGGAAAAACTATGGGAACAGAAAAAATAGAAGTTAGAAATAAATTTCTTCAAAAAAGAAATGAATTATCACTGGATACAAGAACTGAAAAATCAAGAGAAATAATTCAGCTTGTATCGACACTTGATTGCGTTAAAAATGCAAAAAATATTCTTATATATGTTGATTACAGATCTGAAGTACAAACACGTGAATATATAAAGTATTTAATTGATGAAACTAATTATAGAATTTTTGTTCCTCGTGTTGAAGGATTAGATATTGAGTTTTATGAAATTGACTCAATGAACGACCTAGAATGTGGTTATCAGGGAATCTTAGAACCTAAGAAAGAAGAAGGTTTTAAAAAGTATGATGGTGATGATATTGAAAATACTGTTGCCCTAATACCAGGTTCTGTGTTTGATCAAAATGGTGGAAGATTAGGATATGGAAAGGGATTTTTCGATAGATATCTTAATAAATACAAAAAGCTTATTAAAATAGGTCTTTCGTTTTGCTGTCAAATATCTAAAAAGCCTCTTCCAAAAGAAGAACATGATATTTTGATGGATTATATTGTTACAGAAGAAAGGATGTATTTCATATAATGAATGAGGAATTACTAAGAATATGTAAAACAGCTAAAGAAACTAGATTTTTGGTTGAAAAGCTTACTGAGGATGAAAAAAATAAAGCACTTTTACATATTGCAGATCTTCTTGAAAATAGAAGCGAAGAAATTATAGCTGAGAATAAAAAAGATATTGATAATGGAATATCTAAGAATATGAGTAAAGGTCTTTTGGACAGACTGACCCTTACTAAAGAAAGAATATCTGGAATTTCTCTTGGCCTTAGACAGGTAGCATCATTAAAAGACCCAATTGGAGAAATACTTGATTCCTATAAAGCTGATAATGGTCTTAATATTACAAAAGTAAGAGTACCTATGGGGGTTATTGGAATTATATATGAATCAAGACCCAATGTTACAGCAGACGCCTTTTCTCTTACGTTTAAATCAGGCAATGTCGTTATTTTAAAGGGTGGTTCTGATGCCATCAATTCTAATAAAGCTATTGTCAGAATAATTAAGGATGGATTAACTGACTTAAATATTACTAGTGATGCTATTAATTTAATTGAATCAACACAAAGAGAAGTAACACTAGAGCTGATGAAGCAGAAGGAATATATTGATTTACTTATTCCAAGAGGCGGAGCTGGACTAATTCGAAGTGTTGTTGAAAACAGCTTAATTCCTGTAATCGAAACAGGAACAGGAAACTGTCATATTTTTGTAGATGAAACTGCAGATATAAAGAAGACAATTCCTATAATTATTAATGCGAAAACACAAAGAGTTGGCGTATGTAATGCAGTAGAGTCTTTAGTAATACATGAAAATATAAAAGATAAGCTTCTTCCAGAATTAGCAAAAGAATTAAGAGCTAGGAATGTTGAAATAAGGGGAGATTCTAAGGTTTCGGAAGTTATCGATTGCACCTTGGCGACCGAAGAAGATTTTGCAACAGAATATCTTGACTATATTATTTCGATGAAGGTAGTAAGTAATGTTGATGAAGCTATAGAACATATTAACAAATATACTACTCATCATTCTGAATCAATTATGACATCAGATAAGGATAATGCTAATAAATTTCAAAAATCTATAGACGCTGCATGCGTATATGTTAATACATCGACACGTTTTACAGATGGTTTTGAATTCGGATTAGGTGCTGAAATTGGTATTAGTACCCAGAAACTTCATGCCAGAGGTCCAATGGGATTAAATGAACTAACAAGCTATAAATATTTGATTGATTCTGATTATTTATTTAGAAAATAGAAAGTAATAAATCTTGAGAAAATGCATTTATTTTGCTATTATTCTTTTGAATTAAAACCTATAGAAAAAGAGGGTTAAAAATGGCTGAATCAAAGGACGAAAAATTTGTTGCCTATGTTTCCTGTTATACTTCAGGAAATAAATCAAATATGGGTATATCTGTATTTGATGTAGATGTTAAAAAGGGGACGTTGTATCCTAAAGAACAGATTGAAATAACTAATTCTTCATATATGACAATTTCGCATAATCAGAAATACCTTTATTCGATTACGGATTTTGGTGTTGAGTCGTATGTTATTAAAAGCGATGGGGGATTGTCATTATTAAATAAGGCATCAATTAATGGTATGAGAGGCTGTTATTTGTCTACAGATTATGATGATAAGTATTTGTTTGTTGCAGGATATCATGATGCCAAGCTTACAGCGTTAAAACTAAAAGAAGATGGTTCAATTGGTGAAATTACAGATGAAATTTTCCATAAAGGTTTAGGTTCGATTGCTGAGAGAAACTTCAGACCTCATATTAATTGCGTTAAGATGACAAGAGATAATAAGTATCTTTTAGCAGCTGACCTTGGTATGGATCATGTTGTTGTGTATGAACTTAATCATTCTTCAGGTAAGTTAAGACAGATTGATATTATTCATTCTGAGCAGGAATCAGCACCAAGACATATGAAGTTTTCTAAAGATGGAAAATTCTTATATATTGTGCATGAATTAAAAAGTTATGTTGATGTATATACATATACTCTTGATAAGAATGGAATTCCCGAATTCGAAAAAATACAGTCTATTTCCACATTGAATGATTATCATGCGTCTGTTACAAGTGCATCTGCAATTAACTGGTCTTCCGATTTCAAATATATAGTAAGCTCAAATGCAGGAGATAATTCTGTTATTATATATTCAGTTAATGAAAAGAATGGAATGCTAAATAAAATATTATGCCTTCCTGTTTCGGGAGATTATCCAAAGGATGCGGCTCTTTTCCCAGATAATAAGCATCTTGTATCTTTGAATCATGAGTCTAATACTATGACATTTTTCAGTGTTGACATGAAGAAGGGAACACTTGTTATGAGTGGAAAAGAAATACCGATAGATAGACCAAACTGTATTATTTTCCATAAAATCAAGTAAAAATATTAAGGAACTATCTGTGCATAAAAGAATTAATGAAAAAATTAAAGATTTCTTTATTAATTTAGGCAAGCAACATCGCTTCATGCTTCCTGTGGCAGTAGTTGGACTTTTCGTAACTATGTTTGTTATGAGAGTATCTGACTACCTGAAAAGAGGAACAAGGCGTTTTGCTTGCGTTTTATTTGTGCTTTTTATTTCTTTGTTTTCAAATAGTTTTGCCTTCGCTTATTTTAATAATGGTAATGGTTTTTTGAATACTAAGGAAGAGGCAGTAATTCTTGCTGATATAGACCATACTATGGTTTTGAAAGAAAATAATGAATCAACAATAATGAGTGATAATGTAGTTGATCCGTTTGATTCTGAGTATGGTGATGTTGAAGATCAGGATACAGTATCATTAGAAGAAATTCTTGATGTCAGAGAGCATAATGAGACTATTCAAGAAGAAAAAAATGATGAGGAAGAACTTAGTTTTAATAGTGATGACTGGAATCTTGTATTAATTAATAAACAGCATCCAATTTCGACAGATTATGAATTCACATTAGGCAATCTTTCAAATAGTATGCAATGTGATAACAGGATCATTGATGATTTACTATCAATGATGAAAGCAGCAGACAAGGATGGAATTAAACTTGTCGTATGTTCTCCCTATAGAGATTTAGAAAAACAAAAGAAACTGTTTGAAAGAAAAATAAGATATTATATTAAATCAGGCTATTCATATATTGATGCTTATAAATTATCATCTCAGGTAGTTACCATACCAGGTGCATCAGAACATCAGGTAGGCCTTGCTATTGATTTAATTTCTCCTAAATATACCATGCTAGATGAAGGATTTGAAAACACAGATGCCGGAAGGTGGCTAAAAAAACATTGCCATGAGTTTGGATTTATTCTTCGATATCCTAAAGGTAAGGAGAATATAACAAGTATTGAGTATGAACCATGGCATTTTAGGTATGTTGGCCGTGATGCTGCTACAATAATTATGGATAATGAAATT
Source organism: Lachnospiraceae bacterium (assembly GCA_024399135.1). Lineage (GTDB taxonomy): Bacteria > Bacillota > Clostridia > Lachnospirales > Lachnospiraceae > JAILLW01. Next base: position 61,620 of record JAKSHY010000001.1, read on the forward strand.
TGTCTCGAAGAGTTTTGGGATTTATATATGTGATTATAGAAAGAGTTATTTATGTTTAAAATATTAAAAAAGAATGGAAATGCAAAAAGAGGTGAATTCACCACCGTACATGGAAAAATACAAACTCCTGTATTCATGAATGTAGGGACAGTAGCTGCAATTAAGGGTGCAGTAGATACTTTTGATTTAAGAGAAATAGATACACAGGTAGAACTGTCTAATACATATCATCTTCATGTAAGAACGGGCGATAAGCTTATCCATGAACTTGGTGGACTTCATAAGTTCATGAACTGGGATAAGCCTATCTTGACTGATTCTGGTGGATTCCAGGTTTTTTCACTTTCAACACTTAGGAAGATAAAAGAAGAAGGTGTATACTTTAACTCTCATATAGATGGACGTAAAATTTTTATGGGCCCTGAAGAGAGTATGCAGATACAGTCTAATCTAGCTTCGACTATAGCAATGGCTTTTGATGAATGTCCTTCATCGGTTGCCGATAAGTCATATGTGAAGCAGTCGGTAGACAGAACAACAAGGTGGCTTCTTCGCTGTAAAAATGAGATGTCACGTCTTAATTCACAAGAATATACGATTAATAAGAATCAGCTTCTTTTTGGCATTAATCAGGGTGCAATATATAATGATATTAGAATAGAACATGCTAAGACCATTTCTGAGCTTGAACTTCCTGGTTATGCGATTGGTGGACTGGCCGTTGGGGAAAGTCATGAAGAAATGTATGATGTTATTGAACATACAGTTCCTTTTCTTCCGAAGGACAAACCTGTATATTTAATGGGTGTTGGAACTCCAATTAATATAATTGAAGGAGTTTATAGAGGAATTGACTTTTTTGATTGTGTATACCCATCAAGAAATGGAAGACATGGTCATTTATATACATACAATGGTAAAATTAATTTGTTTAATGCCAAATACGAAAAGGATTTAAGACCTATAGAAGAAGGTTGTAAATGTCCCGCATGCCAAAGATATTCTAGAGCCTACATAAGACATCTTCTTAAAGCGAAGGAAATGCTTGGAATGAGATTATGTGTTCTTCATAACCTGTATTTTTATAATCACTTAATGGAAGATATAAGGCTTGCTATAGAAGAAGACAGATTTTCATCGTTCAGAGAAGAAAAGATATATTCTATGTCAAATGATGATAAATAACCCTTGTTTTTAGGGCGTTTATTTAGTATTATATGATTTAGTTTTGTTTATAGAAAAGTGAGGAAAATAATATGGGAAATGATGCAGCAGCTGCTACACAAGGCGGATTATTAAATGGAGGCATCGTGATGGTGGTCTATGTTGTGGTCATCGTTGCGTTTATTTATTTCTTGTTAATTCGTCCGCAGAAGAAAGAACAAAAGAAAATGCAGGCAATGCATTCATCAATGGAAGTTGGCGATTGTATTCTTACTTCAAGTGGATTTTACGGTATAGTAATTGATATTACAGATGATACAGTTATTGTTGAGTTTGGAAATAATAAGAACTGTCGTATCCCAATGCAAAAGAGTGCTATTGTTCAGATTGAAAAAGCTAACGCAGAATAATATTAAGCGCATGGGATCAAACCTGTGCGCTTTGTTTTTTAGGAGGATATATGGAACTTAAAATTGGAGTAATTAAAGGTGATGGAATTGGACCTGAAATAGTTGAAGAGGCTATGAAGGTTCTTGATAAGGTTGCAGATAAATACGGCCACAAGATGAATTATACACAGCTATTATTAGGTGGAGCTTCTATTGATGCAACAGGTGAACCTCTTACAGATGAAACTATAGCTAAGGCTAAAGAACAGGAAGCTATTTTAATGGGTTCAATTGGTGGAGATACTACGAAATCTCCTTGGTATAAGCTTGAACCTTCATTAAGACCTGAGGCCGGATTGTTAAAAATAAGAAAGTCTCTTAATCTTTTTGCTAACTTACGACCAGCATATCTTTATGATGTTTTGTCTGATGCATGTCCATTAAAGGAATCAGTAGCAAAACAGGGTTTTGATATGCTTATTATGAGAGAGCTGACAGGTGGTCTTTATTTTGGTGAAAGACATACCTCTATGGTAGATGGTGTAAAGACTGCAGTTGATACATTAAGTTATAACGAAAATGAGATTAGAAGAATTGCAATCAAGGCTTTTGATATTGCTAGAAAAAGAAATAATAAGGTTATTTCTGTAGATAAGGCTAATGTTCTTGATTCTTCAAGATTATGGAGAGAAGTAGTTAACGAAGTAGCAAAAAATTATCCTGATGTTACTTTAGAACACATGCTTGTTGATAACTGTGCAATGCAGCTTGTTAAAAATCCTGCACAGTTTGATGTTGTATTAACAGAGAATATGTTCGGAGATATCTTATCTGATGAAGCGTCAATGATTACTGGTTCAATCGGAATGCTTTCATCAGCATCTTTAAATGACACAAAGTTTGGATTATACGAGCCTTCACACGGCTCAGCACCTGACATAGCAGGACAGGGAATTGCTAATCCTATAGCAACAATCTTAAGTGCTGCAATGATGTTAAGATATAGCTTCGATTTAGATGAAGAAGCAAATAGTATTGAAAAAGCTGTTAAGACAGTTCTTGATGAAGGCTACAGAACAGTAGATATCTATAGTGAAGGAACTGAGAAAGTAAATTGTTCTAAGATGGGCGATTTAATCGCAGAAAGGATATAGTATATGAAATCAGATAACGTTAAGGTTGGAATGCAGCAGGCACCTCATAGAAGTTTATTTAATGCCCTTGGATTCACAGAAGAAGAAATGAAAAAGCCTATGATTGGTATTGTTAGTTCATATAATGAAATAGTACCTGGTCATATGAACTTAGATAAAATTGTTAATGCAGTTAAGTTAGGAGTTGCGGAAGCAGGTGGTGTTCCTGTTGTTTTCCCTGCTATTGCAGTATGCGATGGTATTGCAATGGGACATATTGGAATGAAGTATTCTTTAGTTACCAGAGATTTGATTGCAGATTCTACTGAGTGTATGGCTCTTGCACATCAGTTTGATGGTCTTGTTATGGTTCCTAACTGTGATAAGAATGTTCCTGGTCTTTTAATGGCTGCAGCAAGAATTAATGTGCCAACTGTATTTGTTTCAGGTGGTCCTATGCTTGCCGGCCATGTTAAAGGACAGAAGAGATCGCTATCTTCGATGTTTGAAGCAGTTGGAGCACATGCTGCAGGAAATATGACAGAAGAAGAAGTAAGAGAATTCGAAGAAAAAGTTTGTCCTACTTGTGGAAGCTGTTCTGGTATGTACACAGCAAACTCAATGAACTGTTTAACAGAAGCATTAGGAATGGGTCTTGGTGGAAATGGAACTATTCCAGCGGTTTATTCTGAAAGAATTAAGCTTGCAAAGCATGCAGGTATGGCAGTTATGGAGTTATTAAAGAAGGATATCAAGCCTCGAGATATTATGACTAAGGAAGCTGTTATCAATGCACTTACAGTAGATATGGCTCTTGGCTGTTCTACTAATTCTATGTTACATCTTCCTGCAATTGCTCATGAAATTGGTTTTGATTTTGATATTTCATATGCTAATGAAATTTCAGCTAAAACACCTAACCTTTGTCATTTAGCACCTGCTGGTCCTACTTATATGGAAGATTTAAACGAAGCAGGTGGTGTATGGACAGTCATGAAAGAGCTTGCTGATATTGGCCTTTTGAATACTGATTGTATTACAGTAACTACTAAGACAGTTGGTGAGAATATTAAGAATTCCGTTAATAAAAATGAGGAAGTAATAAGACCAATAAGTAATCCTTATTCTAAGACAGGTGGTCTTGCTGTTCTTAAGGGAAATCTTGCTCCAGATGGCTCAGTTGTTAAACGTTCCGCTGTATGTGATGAAATGATGGTACATGAAGGCCCTGCAAGAGTATTTGATTGTGAAGAAGATGCTATTGAGGCAATTAAAGGTGGAAAGATTGTTGCCGGCGATGTTGTAGTAATTAGATATGAAGGACCTAAGGGTGGCCCTGGAATGAGAGAAATGCTTAATCCTACATCGGCTATTGCTGGAATGGGACTTGGTTCATCGGTTGCTCTTATTACAGATGGTAGATTCTCGGGTGCAAGCCGTGGAGCTTCTATAGGACATGTTTCTCCTGAAGCAGCAGTAGGTGGTCCTATTGCGTTGGTTAAGGAAGGAGATATCATTTCTATTGATATTCCAAACACCAAGCTTGATATTAAGGTTTCAGATGAAGAAATGACTAAGAGAAAAGCAGAGTGGACACCACGTGAGCCTAAGGTAACATCAGGATATCTTTCAAGATATGAAAAGATGGTTACCTCTGGCGATAAGGGTGCTATATTAGTTAAATAATTAAGAATTAGGAGAATTAATAATGTTAATAAACGGTTCTGATTTAGTTATACAGTGTTTAAAAGAACAGGGTGTTGATACAGTATTTGGTTATCCAGGTGGAACAATACTTAATGTTTATGATGCTTTATATAAGTACAATGAGGCGAATCCTAAGAATCAAATTAATCATATTTTGACTAGTCATGAGCAGGGAGCTTCTCATGCCGCAGATGGTTATGCAAGATCTACAGGAAAGGTAGGTGTGTGTTTCGCAACTTCCGGCCCTGGTTCTACTAATCTTGTAACAGGTATTGCAACAGCATATATGGATTCGGTTCCTATGGTTGCTATCACATGTAATGTAGGTCTTCCTCTTTTGGGAAAAGATACATTCCAGGAGGTTGATATTGCTGGAATTACTATGCCTATTACTAAGCATAGTGTCATAGTTAAGGACATTAACAAGCTTGCAGATACAATAAGAAAAGCATTTGAAATAGCATCAACTAATCGTCCAGGACCAGTTTTGGTGGATATTACAAAAGATGTTACAGCTGCGATGATTGACTATGAACCAGTTAAGATTGTTAAGAAGCCTGTTAAAAAAACATATAAGGATGAAGATATTAAGACAGCTGTTAAGATGATTGAAATGTCTAAGAAGCCTTTCATTTATGTTGGTGGTGGTGCTGTTATTTCAGGCGCCAGTGACGAAGTTAGAGAATTATCCAAGAAGATTGATGCACCTGTTTGTGATACTTTGATGGGTAAGGGCGTTATGGATGGATATTCAGACCATTATACGGGTATGATTGGTATGCATGGTACTAAGGCTTCCAATTTCGGTGTTAGTGAATGTGACTTACTTATCGCTCTTGGTGCCAGATTTTCAGACCGTGTAACTGGTAATACAGCTTCTTTTGCAACTAATGCTAAGGTTCTGCATATCGATATTGATGCAGCTGAAATTGATAAGAATATTAAAACAAGTGCATCAGTTGTTGGCGATTTGAAAGAAGTATTAACTGAAATTAATGCCAAGGTTAAGGAACAAAAGCATCCTCAGTGGATTAAACATATTAAGGAATTGAAAGAAGAATTCCCATTATCATATGATAAGACGAATCTTTCTTGCCCATATGTTATTGAAGAAATTGATAAGGCTACTAAAGGAAAAGCTATTATTACAACAGATGTTGGACAGCATCAGATGTGGACAGCTCAGTATTATAAATATACAGCTCCTCGCACATTCCTTTCATCAGGTGGACTTGGAACTATGGGATATGGTCTTGGCGCATGTATAGGTGCTAAGGTTGGTAATCCTGATAAAATATGTATTAATGTAGCTGGAGACGGATGTTTCAGAATGAACTTAAATGAACTTGCTACAGCATCAAGATATAATATTCCTATTATTCAGGTTGTTATTAATAACCATGTTTTAGGAATGGTTCGTCAGTGGCAGACATTATTCTATGGAAAGAGATATTCACAGACTATTCTTAATGATAATGTTGATTTTATTAAAGTATCAGAAGGTTTAGGCTGTAAGGCAATAAGAGTTACTAAGAAGGAAGAGGTTTCAAAAGCAATTAAGGAAGCGCTTAAGGCAAAAGGACCTGTTGTTATTGAATGTGTAATTCCAGAGGATGATAAGGTATTCCCAATGGTAAGTCCTGGTGCTCCTATTAAAGAAGCATTTGATGCATCTGATCTAGAAAAGAAATAGTTATGAAACGTAGTGTTAAGATAGGCTTAGGAATTTCATTTGGTATTATATTTTTGTCCGTGATAGGTCTATATTTAGGACTTGCTTATTATTATAAAAATGGTTTTTCCTATGGAACTAAGATTAATGGCATTTCGTGTACAGGAAAAACACCAGAACAGGTTGCTGTTGACTTAGCATATCAGGCACCTACTTATGAAGGACTTAGAATTCTTTCAAAAGATGGAAAAGAATATAAAATCACGCCAGATGATGTTGACTTAAAATATGATTTTGAAAAGCCTGTAGAAGATGCCTATTTGAATCAAAATGCAATGTTCTGGGGAATGAATCTTTTACCTTCCTATCAGGGTATAAATATTGAGCCAGACGTTTCTTATGACAAAGACAAATTGTATGAGATTGTTTCTAAGCTTGATTTGTGGAAAGAAAATATTCCAAAGGATAAACGAAAAGTAGAAATTAAGCAAAATAATAATGATGGTTTTGTTCTTGTTAATCAAAAGACGGATATATTGAATGAGATTTCTACACCTAATTTGGTATATGAATTTTTTGACAATAATGAATCTGTTTTAGATTTAGCAAAAGCAGGATGCTATGAGGACCTTCCTCTTACGAAGGTTGATGAAGCTACAATTGACCTTTTTGATAAACTTAAAAGCTTTCAAGACTGTTCAATAGAATATCATATTGGTGATGAAGTTGTTAACATTGGACCTGGTGCTATAGCTACATTTGCACTTATTGATGAAAATGGCGATTACATTCTAGACGATAATGGGAATATACAGCCTGATACAGAAAAGATTAATGTATTCATGGATGCTTTTACTAAAAAGTATAGTACCTATGGAAGTAACAGGGTGTTCAAAACTACTGAGGGAAGAAATGTAATTGTTGAAGGCGGAACCTATGGAAAGCTTATTGACCAGGAGGAAGAAACTAATTTTTTGTTAGACGCAATGTCTCGTCATCTGCATACAGTAAGAACTCCTATGTATTCTCAGGATAATACTTTTAAAGGCGCAGAAGATATAGGTAATACCTATATTGAAATTGATATGACAACTCAGCATCTTTATTATTATGTGGATGGTGCTTTGATTTTAGATTCCGATATAGTAACTGGTAATTTAAGATTAGGACATGGAACTATTACAGGTACATATTCTGTTCTTGATAAGGCAAGAAATGTTACTTTGCGAGGACGTGATTATGAATCGTTTGTAAAATTCTGGATTCATGTTCATAGAGGTATCGGTATTCATGACGCATCATGGAGACATGGAAAATTTGGTGGAGAAATATATAAGACTAATGGTTCACATGGATGTGTTAATACACGTCATGATGAAGTAAAACAGTTATGGGAATTAGTGGAAATAGGCACTCCGGTTGTTTTGTTTTACTAAATCTTTAATTGACTAAAGCGTGTTAATAAGTTTATAATGTCATTTAGCATTTTGGCTATAATATATTAATTTTAATGGAGGATAGAAAAGTGGCTAGAGTATTTAATTTTTCAGCAGGTCCAGCAATGATGCCATTACCTGTATTAGAAGAAATCCAGTCGGAGCTTCTTGATTATCAGGGAAGTGGAATGAGTGTAATGGAGATGTCACACCGATCGAAGGTGTTCCAACAGATTGCTGATGAAGCTGAAGCAGATTTAAGAGAATTAATGAACATCCCTGACAATTATAAGGTTTTATTTATTCAGGGTGGAGCTACTCTTGAATTCTCTATGATTCCTATAAATTTGTGCAAAAATGGTGTGTTTGATTATATTGTGACAGGAGCATGGTCTAAGAAGGCAGCTACTGAAGCTAAGAAGTTTGGTAAGGTAAATGTAATTGCTTCTTCTGAAGATAAGAATTACAGCTATATTCCAGACTGCTCAGACCTCCCAGTTGATGATGATGCAGATTATGTATATATTTGTGAAAACGAAACAATTCATGGAACAACATTCCAGAAGCTTCCTAATACAAAGGGAAAGATTTTAGTTTCAGATCAGTCGTCAATGTTTTTAAGCAAGCCATGTAATGTTTCTGATTATGGAATGATTTATGGTGGAGTTCAGAAGAATATCGGACCTGCTGGTCTTTCAATTGTAATAATCAGAGAAGATTTAATCAGAGAAGATTTAGATCCAGCTACTCCTGTATATTTAAGATATGATACACATGCTAATAATGGATCTATGTACAATACACCTAACTGCTGGGCTATTTATGTATGTGGTAAGGTATTCAAGTACTTAAAGAAAATTGGCGGCTTAGAAAAGATGAATGAAATGAACGAGAAAAAGGCTGCTATTTTATATGATTTCTTAGATCAGAGTAAGATGTTTAACGGTACTGTTGAAAAAGAATTCAGATCATTAATGAATGTTCCATTCGTAACTGAGAGCGCTGAAAAGGATGCAGCTGTTGTTGCAGCGACCAAGGCTGCAGGATTTGATAATCTTAAGGGACATAAGAGCGTAGGTGGATTAAGAGCTTCTATCTACAATGCTATGCCAATAGAAGGTGTACAGGCTTTAGTTGATTTCCTTAAGAAGTATGAGGAGGAAAATTAATGTTTAATTACTATTGCTTAAATCCAATTGCTAAGGTTGGTCTTGATAATTTTACTGATAATTTCAAGGCAACAGAAGATGTAAATGCAGCAGAAGGTATTTTAGTTCGTTCCGCAGCTATGCATGACATGGAACTTTCAGAAAATCTTTTGGCTGTTGCTAGAGCAGGTGCAGGTGTTAATAATATTCCTTTAGATGAATGTGCTAAAAAGGGTATTGTAGTATTCAATACACCTGGTGCTAATGCTAATGGCGTTAAGGAGCTTGTTATAGCAGGTATGCTTTTAGCATCACGTGATATTGTTGGAGGTATTGGCTGGGTTAAGGATAATACTTCTGATGAGAATATTGGAAAATCAGCAGAGAAGGCTAAGAAAGCATTTGCTGGTACTGAAGTTCAGGGTAAGAAGCTTGGTATTATTGGTCTTGGTGCTATCGGTGTTAAGGTTGCTAATGTTGCTAAGCACATGGGTATGGAAGTATATGGTTATGATCCATACGTTTCAGTTGATGCTGCTTGGAATTTAAGCCGTGATGTTAAGCACGTTCTTAATGTTGATGAAATTTATGAGCAGTGTGACATTATCACAATTCATGTTCCTTTGTTAGATTCTACTAAGGGTATGATCAATAAGGATTCTATTTCGAAAATGAAGGATGGTGTTATTCTTCTTAACTTTGCAAGAGATCTTCTTTGCAATGAGGTAGACATTCTTGATGGAATTAAGGCTGGTAAGATTCGTAAGTATGTATCAGATTTCCCTAACTCAACAACAGCAGGTCAGGAAGGCTGTATAGTAATTCCTCATCTTGGAGCTTCTACAGAAGAGTCTGAAGATAACTGTGCTAAGATGGCAGTTAAAGAAATGATGAATTATTTAGAGAATGGTAATATTATTAATTCAGTTAACTTCCCTAACTGTGATATGGGAGTATGTCAGCAGGCTGGCAGAGTTGCTATTATGCACACTAACACAGCTAATATGATTACTAAGTTTACAGCATGCTTTGGAGATGAGGGCATTAATATTTCTGATATGATGAACAAGTCAAAGGGTGAATATGCTTATACAATGATTGATGTTGAGACTAAAGCAGATGATTCTATTATTAATAAGCTTAATAGCATTGATGGCGTAATCAGAGTTCGTGTTGTTAAATAAGTGAATTATAAAAAATAAATCTAATATAAAAAGATGGGTTATATCGATTGATAAACCCATCTTTTTTTATGTTTAGAAAAATATTTTTGTACAATCTAATATTAAAATTCTAGTTTTCCAAGATCTGTTACGCCAGCTTCTTCCATTGTCTGCTGAAACTGTTTTTCCATATCAATTTTCTGAAGAGTTGCTAGATCCATATATTTAATAAAGATATCCTCAATAGCAACTCCTTCTTCATCAGCAATTTCCTGCATTACTGGTTTTAATTTATCAAGCTGGAATGAAATCTTAGTTTTTTGAGGATCAATATCAGATAATACATTTTCAGCATATTTATTTATTTTATTAAGCATTTCCTGATCTGTCATAATAATATTTCCTTTCATATATAATAACTAAATGTTATGATAGCACACGCTAACTTGTTTTGTATAGGGAACTTTGTTATAGTTTGTTTATGGAGGCATGTGTTTATGGATAAGAAATTATATAAATTAATGGATTGGCCACAAATAGAGGCGGTTGTCTATTCTGAAATAGATGATCCATATAGTGTATTAGGCGCTAAAGTTGTTGGAAATAGTGTCCTTTTTCAGACATTTATTAAGGATGCTGATAAAGTTTCACTAATAGTTTCTACTAATGGAAAAGAAACTTCATATGATATGGAGATGGTTGATGAAGCAGGATTTTTTGCGCGTATGATAACTGGCAAGAAGATTCCATCTTATGAATATGAAGTAACTTATAATAAAAAAATATTTAGAATAAAAGATGCTTATTCTATTAAAGGTTTTGAAATCAAAGATGACATATTAAAAAAATTCCAAAATGGAATTTTGTATGATTCTTATAAATATTTTGGTGCTCATAAGGCTGTAGTAAATGGTGTCGACGGTGTTAAGTTTTCTATATTTGCTCCTAACGCTATAGGATGTTCAGTTCTTGGAAGTTTTAATAATTACATTTCGAGAATGTATCAAATGAAAAAGAATGAACAATATGGTATTTATGAGATTTTTATTCCAGGTGCCAAGGATGGAGACTTATATTTATATGAAGTTAAGCACAAAGGTGGAAAGTATGTTGAAAAATTAGATCCATATTCAGTTTCTATTGATGTAAATGAAAAACGATATAGTAAGTGTGATTTTAGTGAATATGAATTTAATGATGACAAATATATAAAAGACAGAATTAAATTTAAGGAACCTAATTCTAAAATTTCGATATATGAAATCAATCTTGGATATTTTGAACGTGGAAAAAAGAACAGCCTGTTAAATTATCAAAAGCTTGCTGAGGCTATATCGGAATATGTAAGTGAAATGGGCTTTTCTCATGTAAATATTATGCCATTGATGGAATATATTAATGATTCCACATTTGGTTATACACCTTCTTTATTGTTTGCTCCAACCCAAAGGTACGGTAGTAGCAATGATTTAAAGAAGATGATTGATATTTTTCATCAAAATAATATTGGTGTAATTTTAGATTTCGTACCATACCATTTTTCGAATGAAGAGGATGGACTATCTCAATTTGATGGAACGTGTTTGTATGAACATTTGGATCCAATAAAAGGAATACATCCATTTTTCGGAACAAAAATGTTTAATTTTGGTCGAAAAGAGGTTTCAAACTATGTTATTTCTTCGGCTATTAATATGGTAACAGAATATCATATAGATGGTCTTAGAATGGATGGTGTATCAAGCATATTATATTTAGACTATGGAAGAGGGGATGATTATATTCCTAATATCTATGGTGGTAATGAAAATCTTGAAGGCATTGAATTTATTAAGCATTTAAATTCAATAATGGGAAAACTTCATAAGGATGTACTTATGATTGCAAATGATGATTCACTTTTCCCTATGATTACAGGAAGCCTTGAAGATGGTGGATTAGGTTTTGACCTTAAAATGAATAAGGGATTAAGTGACGACTATCTAAGCTATATTTCATATGATCCATATTTTAGGGCACATCATCATAATGAGTTAACAGATAATATGCTATATCAGTATTCTGATAATCTAATTTCTGCTTTTTTTCATGAGAATTTCATTTATGGTCAGGGAACATTACTAGAAAAAATGCCAGGTACTGAAGATGAAAAGTTTAAGAATGTGAAGTTATCCTTAACATATTTATATCTTCATCCTGGTAAAAAATATATTTTCCAAGGACAGGATGTTGGTGCTATTGATGAGTTTAATGAAAATGAAGTAATTGACTGGTCTTTGCTAAAAAATGAAAATAATAAAGCAATTAAAAAGATTGTTAAAGATTTGAATGCATTATATGAAAAATATGATGAGCTTTCAGTTTTGGATAATGTATTAGATGGCTTTGAGTGGATTAATTGCATTAATAGCGAACAGAATATGTTAAGCTTTTTAAGAAAGGCAAAAGCACCAGAAGATATTTTAATGGTAGTATTTAATTTTGCAAATATAGCTCAGTCATTTAAAGTTGGTTCTAATATAGCTGGAAAATATAAGGAGATTTTTAATACTGATTCGAAGGAATATGTAGGTTCTAATGTGGTAAACAGAGGATACAAATCTGTTTCAGAAATTGGTAGTGATGGAAGACCATATTCTGTAGATATTAAGCTTGCACCATTAAGCGCAGCTATTTTCAAATTCGTTCCTTTTACAGAAAAAGAGAAGTATCAGATTGAAAAGAAAAAGGAAGCGTCTATTGCTAATACCAGAGCAAAAGAGTATGAAGATATTGCAAAAAATACTGAGCTTGAATATGAAGAAGCTAAAGCCAAATTAGAAGAAGTTAAAAAACAAATGAAGGACGCAGAACTTAGAATAAAAAAAGCTTTGGAATCCAGAGACAAAGAACTTCTTAAAGCAAAGAAAGCTCTTGAAGATGCAATGTAATTTTATTATAATGATTATCGGCCTTTAATTAGGCCGTAATGCTTCCGTGGCCCAGTCGGTAGGGCAACTGATTCGTAATCAGTAGGTCAGGGGTTCGATCCCCCTCGGGAGCTTTTTTTATGTATTTTTCTATATTATATGTAATTCTTATTGTTTATTGATTCAATAATTCTTTTGTGATAAAATTAAATTCACTTTTGATTTTTAGGAGATATTATGGCACAGTTATGGGGTGGTAGATTTACTAAATCTACTGAACAAAAAGTATATGATTTTAATGCTTCCATATTGTTTGATCAAAAGCTTTTAGAGCAGGATATAGAAGGAAGCATAGCTCATGTTGTAATGCTTGAGAAAGAAGGAATATTGACTCTTGAGGAAAAAGATTTGATAGTTAAAGGTCTTACCGAGATAAGAGATGATGTTCATGATGGAAAACTTGTAATTACATCAGAATACGAGGATGTTCATTCCTTTGTTGAAGCTAATTTGATTGATAGAATTGGTGATGCGGGAAAGAAAATGCATACTGGAAGGTCTAGAAATGATCAGGTCGCATTGGATATGCGTTTATATATTAGGGGTGAGGTTTTAAACGTATCAAATGATGTCGTTATTCTTCTTAAAACTCTTTATGACATAATGGAGAATAATCTTGAAACCTATATGCCTGGATTCACACATCTTCAGAAGGCACAGCCAACTACGCTTTCTCATCATATGGGTGCTTATTTTGAGATGTTTAAAAGAGACTATTTAAGATTACAGGATATATTTAAAAGATTAAATTATTGTCCTTTAGGAGCTGGAGCTTTTGCCGGTACTACTTATCCATTAGATAGAAATTACACAGCTTCACTACTTGGTTTTGAAGGACCTACTTTAAACAGTATGGATTCTGTAGCAGATAGAGATTATGTTATAGAGTTCTTAAGTGCATTATCTACTATTATGATGCATCTTAGCAGATTTTCTGAGGAAATAATTATATGGAATTCTAATGAATACAGATTTGTAGAAATTGATGACGGATTTTCAACAGGTTCATCTATAATGCCTCAAAAGAAAAATCCTGATATTGCTGAACTTGTTAGAGGAAAGACTGGACGTGTATATGGTGCACTTGTCAGTATGCTTACAACCATGAAAGGAATTCCGCTTGCATACAATAAAGATATGCAGGAAGATAAGGAAGTTACTTTTGATGCAATTAAAACTGTTAAGGACTGCCTTGAGTTATTTGAAGGTATGTTAAGTACAATCAGATTTAATAATCAGGTAATGGAAAAGAGTGCCATGAAGGGATTTACTAATGCAACAGATGCTGCTGATTATTTAGTAAATAAAGGTGTTCCTTTTAGAGATGCACATGGAATTATAGGAAGACTTGTTCTTGTTTGCATTGAAAAAGGTAAGAGCATAGATGAACTTTCTTTAGATGAGTTAAAAGAGATATCACCAGTATTTGAGAGCGATATTTATGATGCAATTTCATTAAAAACTTGTGTTGAAAAGAGACTTACAATAGGCGCTCCTGGACCTAGTGCCATGAGAGAAGTGCTTAAAATAAATAAAGAATTTTTAGATAATATTAAGTGAGGAGAATTATTATGAGTGAAAAATTACGTGTTGGTATTTTAGGTGGAACGGGAATGGTTGGACAAAGATTCATTTCCCTTTTAGAGAATCATCCTTGGTTTGAAGTCACAACAATTGCAGCTTCTCCACGTTCTGCTGGAAAGACATACGAAGAAGCAGTTGGTGACAGATGGAAGATGGATACACCAATGCCTGAGGCAGTTAAAAAGATTGTTGTTATGAATGTTAATGAAGTATCAAAGGTTGCAAGCGAAGTTGACTTCGTATTCTCTGCAGTTGATATGACTAAGGAAGAAATTAAAGCAATTGAGGAAGAGTATGCAAAAACAGAAACTCCTGTAGTTTCTAATAACTCTGCTCACAGATGGACACCTGATGTTCCTATGATTGTACCAGAGATTAATGCATCTCATATTGATGTTATAGAATCGCAGAAGAAGAGACTTGGTACAACTAGAGGCTTTATTGCAGTAAAACCTAACTGTTCAATTCAGTCATATACTCCTGCACTTACTGCTTGGAAAGAGTATGAGCCATATGAAGTTGTAGTATGTACATATCAGGCTATTTCAGGAGCTGGTAAAACTTTTAAAGACTGGCCAGAGATGATAGAGAATGTTATTCCATATATTGGTGGTGAAGAGGAAAAATCTGAAAAAGAGCCACTTAGAGTATGGGGTGAGGTTAAGGACGGTGTTATTGTTCCTGCAGATGATGTTAAGATTACAGCTCAGTGTATCAGAGTTCCTGTACTTAATGGACATACAGCTGCTGCATTCGTTAAATTTAAGAAAAATCCTACAAAAGAACAGCTTATCGAAAAGTTATTAGCATTTAGCGGTGAGCCTCAGAAACTTAATCTTCCTTCTGCTCCTAAGCAGTTTATTCAGTACATGGAAGAGGATAACAGACCTCAGGTAAAGGCTGATGTTGATTATGAGAACGGTATGGGTGTTTCAATAGGCAGACTTCGTGAAGATTCAGTTTATGACTGGAAGTTTGTTGGATTATCACATAATACAGTACGTGGTGCTGCAGGTGGAGCAGTATTATGTGCAGAATTATTAAAGGCTAAGGGACTTATTAGCGCAAAATAATATTATATTTCGGGGTTATGGATAATGGAAGAGTTACGTTATCAAGTTGATCTTCTTAATGCTATGAATACGCGTATGCAGGCGGACGAAAGAATGTACCGCCTCATATGTGATTCTTCGAGTAATGCTTTTATATATTTTGATGTAAAACATAGAATAGTTAGAACACTTGGACAGTGGGATTCATTTTTTGAAGGTGTGGTTTTAAATGATATTAATGATCTTTCAAAACTATATCCATATGTTGAAGAAGAATCTGTTCTTGATTTTAAAAGCATGCTCTTCTGGGAAGACAGAAATGAAGCAAGAGCTACTAAAATTTTTAAGTGTAATGGGAAAAACCGCTTTTTTGAATGTGAAGTAAATATCTTATATGAAGATGATTTAATTACAGATAAAATTGTTCGATTTAAAGATGTTACAAAGGTTAAAAATCAGAATGATGAATTAACTTATATGGCGTATTTTGATATACTTACGGGTTTGTATAACCGTAACTATTTTGTGCGTCTTCTTGCAGACTATGTAAGAAAAGCTGAAGAGGAGAATTCATCTGTATCTGTAATGTTCATTGACCTTGATGATTTTCATTCCATTAATGATGGTATGGGAATTGTTATTGGTGATGAAATTGTTCAGCAGTTTGGTTTTTTGCTAAAGAATTTTATCTCTGATAATGTTATTATTTCAAGATTTAATGCTGATGTGTATTGTATAGCAATATATGATCCTAATCCTAATCAATCACCTAATACTATTTTTGATGAGATTCAGAGTAAGATTAAGTCACCTATGAGATTAAGCAATGGAAATGAGGTTGTTCTATCGTTCTGTATGGGTGTTGCAGAATATCCTGATGCTAGTACCAATGCTCTGGAATTAATAAATTGTGCAGAAATAGTTATGTTTAAGGCTAAGAAGAAGGGAAGAGGTCAGATTCAGTATTTTGATGCTCCTATTCTTAGAGATTTCCTTAATAATGTTAATATTGAAAATAAATTAAAGGAAGCTGTATTTAATCAGAACTTCCAAATGAATTTTCAGCCTCAGTATTATTCGAATTCAAAAAAATTAAGAGGTGTTGAAGCTCTCATTCGATGGAGAGATGATGATGGAAAATTTATTCCGCCTTCTTTGTTTATTCCACTTGCGGAAAAGAATGGAACAATTATTCCTATTGGTTCGTGGATTGTTGAAGAAAGTATAAGACATTATTCTCAGTGGAAGGCGAAGTATAATGCTGATTTTAAATTGTCTTTAAATATATCTGCTATTCAATATCGATCAGAGACTTTCGTTGAGGATGTTCTTTCGATAATAAAGAAGTATGATGTTTCACCTGAAGACATTGAACTTGAGATTACAGAAAGTGTATTTATTGATGATTTTAATGATGTAGTTGAAAAACTTCATCTTCTTCGTGAATTTGGAATTATGATTTCTTTAGATGACTTTGGGACAGGATATTCTTCACTTTCTTATCTAAAGGGTCTCCCAATTGACACAATTAAGATTGATAAGTCATTCGTAGATACAGTAACAACTGATGATAATGCAAGAGTAATACTTGATACTATTATTTATATGTCAAAGAAGTTAGGCTATGAAATAATTGCAGAAGGTGTAGAAATGCAATCTCAGTTTGATTATCTTTTGGGGACAGGCTGTGATTGTATTCAGGGTTATTTCTTCAGTAAACCGTTGGATCAGGAAGGTATGGAAAGATTATTATTATCTATTCAGAGTGAAATGTAAGTAAGGGGTTATTAATGCTTTTAGGAAGAACTTCAGAACTAAAACATTTAAATTCATATTATGATCAGGAAGGTTCTCAGATTATGGTTGTCTATGGACAACGTAATGTTGGAAAAACTCTTCTATTAAAAGAATTTGTTCAGGATAAACCTAATTATTATTATTTGGCTAGATCTGCGTCAGAAAGAGAGCAGCAGTATCAATGGGGAAGAGAACTTGGCAAGATGGATGTGAAACTTCCAAAATATCCTTCTTTTTCTGAAATTTTCCAATCAATCATTAGCGAAAAAGATAATAAGAAAGTAATTATTATTGATGAGTTTCAGTATATTGTTCGTAATTCTGACAATTTCATGAAGGATTTAATTTCCTTCGTTCATAGTTATTGGCAGGCTCAGAATGTTATGATTATTCTTTCTAGTTCATCAATAGGCTGGATAGAAAATTCCATGATTAATAAAATTGGGGATGCAGCATATGAATTATCTTCGTTTTTGAAGGTAAAAGAGCTTTCGTTTGACAATATGATGGAATTCTTTTCTGGCTTTTCCATGGAGCAGTGTATCGAAAGCTATGCTGTTTTAGGGGGGATTCCAGGCTTATGGGAGCATTTTAATGATAAGTTATCTTTAAGAGAGAATATATGCAGATTTATATTAGATCCATGTGCTCTTCTTAAACTTGAGGGTCAAAGAATTGTTGAAGAAGAATTAAGAGAGACTAATGTATATAATTCTATATTAGCATCGATTGCTTCTGGCAATCATAAATTGAATGATTTGTTTTTACATACTGATTTTAGCAGGGCAAAAATAAGTGTGTATTTAAAGAACCTGATGGAATTGGAGATAGTTGAAAAAATCTTCTCATATGATTCTGAAGGAAAAGAAAATACTCAAAAAGGTATTTACAGAATTAGTAATCATTTTGTAAATTTCTATTTCACATATATTTATCCTAATTTAACTGATTTAGAATCAATGGTTCCATCAGAATTCTATAAGAAGCATATTATGCCTACATTTAGAATGTATGTTGCGGAATATTTTAAAACAGTTTGTCGTCAGCATATTGAGAAATGGAATCAGTGGGGGAATCTCCCTATTGAAATTGACAGAATTGGTGAATGGGTAGGTAAATTAGGTTCTATAGATGTAGTTGCTCAAAATAGCCAGGGTAAAACAATTGTTAGTATCTGTAACTGGGATAAACCAATGATGAGATACGATGATTATGAATGGCTCTTATTTTGTTGCAAAGAAGCTAAGATACCTGCTGATTATGTATATTTATTCTCAGTTAGAAGATTTGATGAAAAATTAAATCTTGAGGCTAAAGTTAAGAATAATTTAAAACTTATTAGCTTAGAGGATATGTAGTACATAGGAGGTTTGATTTGGGTAAGAAATTGATTATTACAGAGAAACCTTCTGTTGCTAGAGACTATGCTCAGGTTTTGCATGTAAATAATAGACATAATGGTTATATTGATAATGATGAATATGTCATAACCTGGTGTTTTGGACATCTCGTCGAAATGCTTTATCCAGAAGCATATGATATTAAATTCAAAAAATGGAATCTGGAAGATCTTCCTTTTCTCCCTGAAAAATATATATATGGTGTAGTTTCATCTGCGAAGGAACAATACAATATTGTTAATGGTTTTTTGCATGATGATAATATAGATGAAGTTTTATGGGCTGGTGACTCTGGAAAAGAAGGACAGACTATCGAAGAAAATATTCGAAATTATGGTGGTGTCAGAGAAGGCATCGTCGAAAAAAGAGTATGGATTGATTCTCAGACAGAAGAAGAATTATTAAGAGGCATTAAAGAAGCTAAGCCTATGTCAGATTATGCTTCCTTAGGTGACTCTGGAATTATGAGAGCTATTGAGGATTATGCTTTAGGTATTAATTTTTCAAGAGCTTTGTCTGTAAAATATGGTGGATTATTAAATAAAGCGGCTGCTACAGATAATTATCAGGCTATTGCAGTAGGACGTGTTATGACATGCGTTCTAGGAATGATCGTTGATAGAGAAAGAGAAATTAGAAATTTCAATGATACTCCGTTTTTTAGAGTGATTGGTAGAAGTGATAAATCGATTCCCTTTGAATGGAGAGCTGTTCAAGGTTCAAAATATTTTGAATCTCCTAAATTATACAAAGAAAATGGCTTTAAATTAAAAGATGATGCTTTTGAACTTATTTCTTCTTTAGATGGAAAAGATGGAACAATAAGCTTCGTAGAAAAGAAACCATCTAAGAAAAAAGCACCTGCATTATATAATCTTGCTGAATTACAGGCGGATTGCTCAAGAATATTTAAAATCACTCCGCAACAGACACTTGATATAGTTCAGGAATTATATGAAAAGAAATTGACGACATATCCAAGAACTGATGCAAGAGTTTTAACAACTGCAGTAGCAAAAGAGATTAGTAAAAATATCAATGGACTTAGAAATTATAGTCCATTGTCGAAATTTGTTGATACCATTAATGAAAATAAATGGTATCTCGGTATTGAAAAAACACAGTATACAGATGATTCAAAGGTAACAGATCACTATGCGATTATACCTACAGGACAGACTAATTCAATTTCTTCGTTAAACGATCTAACACGAAAAGTATTTGAATTAATAGCTAAAAGATTCTTAGCAATCTTTTATCCACCGGCAGAATATGTTCAAGCAAAAATAACGGTAGTTATAGATGCTGAATCTTTATTTGCTTCATCAAAAGTTCTTTCAAAACTAGGATATATGGAAGTGTCAGGCGCTCCAAAGGTATCAGAGCCTTCTAAAGAAAAGAAGAGTAAAAATGAAAATGATGAGCAGGTACAGGATGAAGAGGATGAAAGTACTGAAGATGAAAAGAAGAATCTTTTAGATCTTGCTGAACACGCAAAGATTGGAGATGTTATTAAGTTTGCATCATTTGAAATCAAAGAAGGTAAAACTTCCCCACCTAAAAGATATACATCCGGAACTATTATTCTCGCCATGGAAAATGCCGGTAATTTAATAGAAGACGAAGAGTTAAGAGCTCAGATCAAAACAACAGGTATTGGAACCGCCGCAACAAGGCAGGGAATATTGGAAAAGCTTGATACGAATAAATATATTTGTATTAATAAAAAAACACAAGTTATTACTCCAGAAAATTTCGGTGAAATGATATATGAAGTTGTTAAAATGACTGCTCCATCATTATTAAATCCAGAAATGACAGCTTCCTGGGAAAAAGGACTTGATGGAATTACCAATAAAACTGTTGAATTGAAAGATTATAGAAGTAAGCTCGAAGATTTCGTGAGAAATGGAACTATTAAGATTGTTAATAGTGATCTTTCAAGTGAAATATCAGATAAAATAAGTCCTTTTGTTAGCAAAGATGCTAAAATGAAACGTTCATTGATGCTTAAATGTCCATTATGTAAGGATGGAGATTTGACTACAACACCATTTGGATTTGGCTGTAGCAATTATTCTAAGGAAGATAATCCGTGTAAATTTTCACTTGGTACAATTTTAGGTAAAAAGATTTCAGAAAAGGATTTTGTAGATTTAATTACAAATGGAAAAACTAAAGTAATTAAAGGTTTTAAATCAAAGGCTGGAAAGAAATTTGATGCATCATTAGTTTTAAGGGATGGACAAATTGGATTTGATTTTGGTGAGAATGAAGTAAATGAATCATCTATTCTATGTCCCAAGTGTGCTAACAACAAGCTGAAGGTTGATAATAGATCATATTTTTGTGATTGTGGTTTTAGAATATATCATACTGTCGCAAAAGTAAGATTGGATGAAGAAAAAATAGTAGAATTATTAAGTCTTAAAAGAACTAAAAAGAAGGTTACAGGTATGGTAGGAAAATCTGGAAAAAGCTTTGATTCGGTTCTTAAATATGAGGATGAAAGAATTTCATTTGATTTTACTCTTGATGAGATTGATTAATTATCATTTTTCCTTTAATTTACTTTATTTTCATTGATTTTTGATAGCGAGTGTGCGAAAATATTTAATGCGCGTAATGCGATATATTTAAACTTGAAAGGAGTACTCACATGATTTATTCAAAAGAAGTTGAAGAAATGTGTCCCGTTAAGCAGGGTGTTCATCACGGTTGTGCACCTATTCCTGAAGAAGCAAAATGGGTAAAAGCAAAAGAAGTTAAGGATATTTCCGGTTATACACATGGTATTGGCTGGTGTGCACCTCAGCAGGGTGCTTGTAAGCTTTCCTTAAACGTTAAGGAGGGTATCATCCAGGAAGCTCTTGTTGAGACTATTGGATGTTCAGGTATGACTCATTCAGCAGCTATGGCAGCTGAAATTCTTCCTGGATTAACAGTTATGGAAGCATTAAATACAGACCTTGTTTGTGATGCTATTAATACAGCTATGAGAGAATTATTCCTCCAGATCGTATATGGACGTACACAGTCTGCATTCTCTGAGGGTGGTCTTGCAATTGGTGCTGGACTTGAAGATCTTGGTAAGGGATCTCGTTCAATGGTTGGTACTACATATGGTACACTCTCTAAGGGCCCTAGATACCTTGAACTTACAGATGGTTACATTACAGGTGTTGCTTTAGATGAGGATGATGAAATCATTGGTTACAAGTATGTAAACTTTGGTAAGATGATGGACTTCATCAAGGCTGGCGATGACGCTAATAAGGCATTTGAAAAGGCTCAGGGTCAGTATGGCCGTGTTGATGATGCTGTTCGTGTAATCGACCCAAGAAAAGAGTAAGGAATAGGAGGATTAATAAGATGGCATTATTTGAATCATATGAAAGAAGAGAGCCTCAGATTCTTGCTGTATTAAAGCAGTATGGCATCAATTCTATTGAGGAATGTAAAGATATCACAATGGCTGCTGGTATCGATGTATATAACTTGATCGAAGGAATTCAGCCAATTTGTTTTGAAAATGCAAAGTGGGCTTACACAGTAGGTGCTGCTATTGCTATTAAGAAGAACTGCCGTAAGGCTGCTGATGCTGCAGCTGCAATCGGTGAAGGTCTTCAGGCTTTCTGTATCCCAGGTTCAGTTGCAGATACACGTAAGGTTGGTCTTGGACATGGTAACCTTGGTAAGATGCTTCTTGAAGAAGAAACAGAATGTTTCGCTTTCTTAGCAGGACATGAGTCATTCGCTGCTGCAGAAGGTGCTATCGGTATTGCAGAAAAGGCTAATAAAGTTCGTCAGACTCCATTAAGAGTAATCTTAAACGGTTTAGGAAAAGACGCAGCTCAGATTATTTCAAGAATAAATGGTTTCACATTTGTTGAAACAGAGTATGATCCTTATACAAATACAGTAAAGGAAGTATCACGTAAGTGTTACTCAAAGAATCCAGCTTCTCCACGTGCATTAGTTAACTGTTATGGTGCTAATGATGTATGTGAAGGTGTTGCTATCATGTGGAAGGAAAATGTTGATGTATCTATTACAGGTAACTCAACTAACCCTACAAGATTCCAGCATCCAGTAGCTGGTACATATAAGAAGGAAAGACTTGAAGCTGGTAAGAAGTACTTCTCAGTTGCTTCAGGTGGTGGTACAGGTCGTACACTTCACCCAGATAACATGGCTGCAGGTCCTGCTTCATATGGTATGACAGATACTATGGGACGTATGCATTCAGATGCCCAGTTCGCTGGTTCTTCATCAGTTCCTGCTCACGTAGAAATGATGGGATTAATCGGTGCAGGTAATAACCCTATGGTTGGTATGACAGTATCAACTGCTGTATCTATCGAAGAAGCTGCAAAGGCTGGTAAGTTCTAAATTATAGAATAAGCATATTTAGTTTAGAGGACTCTTATATAGAGTCCTCTTTTTGTACTTCTATGTTGTTAATAAGCTATGTATTTGATATAATTCAAAATAAAAAACGGAGGGTTCAAAATTATGTTTTGTCCAAAATGCGGTAAAAATTTACCAGATAATGCCATGTTCTGTGATGGATGTGGAACAAATTTAAGTCAGGCGACTTCGATGCCTGCTTCATATGCTAAAAAATCAAGTGTTGGCATGGGGTTTAAAATTGTTTTTGCAGTTATAGGATTATTAACATTGATTGGTGCATTTTTACCATTTTATTCGGCTTCAGATAACTTAGGAATGGGTCTTAGCAATTCTGCAACATTGTTTGATATGGATGATGGTCTTGCATCATTTATTGCATTTGCATTGATGTTTTTTGGCGCTTTTTATATTCTTACAGGTTTTGTAACAGCAAAGGGACTATATATTACATCTCTTGTATTTTCTGTCTTTGGATTTTTATGCAATCTTTTAATGTTATTTGCTAAATTTGCTGCAGAGGATAAGTATTCTAATTTTGGTGGTGTAGCTTCAGTATCAATGGGAATTGGTTTCTGGTTTTGCATGTTAGGTACTATTGCTATATTTGTTCTTTCAATTATTGGCATTTCTAAGAAAAAATAAGATTTTAATGGTAATGGTAACGTGGACTTAAAGAAACGTTCTGATTATCAAATTTATCAGGTGGGAAAGTGGTTTTGGATACTGGTACTTTTACTGTTATTCACATTTTCCTACTGGGGATATGATAATTACATTAAAGATAAGTATTTTTGCGTGTTTAAATCCTTGACTGGAATTCCGTGTCCGGGATGTGGTGGAACAAGAGCTGTTTTAGCGTTGGCTAAAGGGCATTTGACAGATAGTTTTTTATATCATCCATCAGTTATATTTTTCTTTATTGAATATATTCATTTTATGAGTCGAATGTATTATAAAATACATATTAATACTGAGAAAATTGATAGGAAGATTAATATAGAAAGATATGTATATGCTTTTGTTTTTGTTTTAATTTTGCAATGGATACTTAAAATAGTTATAATACTATTATAAGGCTTTAGTTTTATGCTAAAGCCTTTTTAAGTTAATGATGTAATTATTTTAGTTTAATTATGGTGAGGTGAAGAAAGTGGTTCAATTTTGTAAGCTATGTGGTTCTGAATTGATAGAAGGAAAGAATTTTTGCCCTGAATGTGGCAGCCCTGTAAATAAGACTGATGAAGATAGTCATAATGAAAATGTAAATACATCTGAAGATATGAATATTCATAATTATCAGAAAATTGATGCAGATGATTTTCTTGGAAACAATAATAAATATACTGATAACGGAAAATTTTCAGGAATTAATAATAAAGGTTACACAGAAGTTGAATATGATACCGGAGAGGTTGTGTTAACAACTGGTCCGATATGCGGTATCTTAAGTGTCACTCTTGGAATTTTTTCGATGATATGCTGCTGTTGGTTTGGCTTTTTAGGATTACTTTTTTCTGTTCCGGCAATTATTCTTGGAATACTAAGCTTTAAGCGTAAAGAGAGTAATCAGGGACTTGCGATAGTTGGAATAGTTTGTGCTTCTATTGGCTTATTATTATCTGTATTTATGGGTATTAGCTCGCTTTTATATACTAAAATTGTTGATAATGCCAGTGATAATTTAAAGAAGTTATCAGAAATTGATAGTATAGATGAGCTTCTTGACGCACTTAAGGATTTTTTAAGATAAAATATAAATGAGCATGTTCTATACTGAACATGCTCATATGTTTTAATTAGTTTCTTCTGTTTTAGTCAGATTTTCATATTTTTCACCATGAAGAATTCTTATTATATATTGAATTTCTGTACTTGCTTTAGAATAAAGAACATAAGCGCGGTTAATTATATCATCTCTATATTCTTCACTCTCAAAAGCAGTGTGATATTTATCAACTGCGTCGGACATATTCTTTGAAGCATCCTCAGCCAATTCTTTAACTCCATCAAATCCATCAGGAACTTCTAATTCACTCATCTGCGAAAATGTCTGTTTTAACTGATCTAAATATACCAGCAATGTATCAGCATAACCTTCAGATGTTGTGTCTAATTCGTTAATTGCTTCGTCTAGAGCAGTTATATTATTAAAGAATTTCGCCATGTTTTCCTGATATGAAGCCTTGTCAGGACCGCTTTCTAAGGCACAGCCATATAATAATAGTGTTAAAATTATACTTCCAAGTAAATACTTTATTTTTTTCATTTTTATTATCCTCAACGTTAAAAATGTAACATAAATAAACAAAACATACAAGAAAGTACATAGTATTTTGAAGGGAATTATGATATTTTAATAATAATATTTTCAAGAAGGGTATATATATGAAAAAACAGGAATTTAAGGAACTTTGTTCTAAGAAATTTATATATTTGGATGGAGCTACAGGCTCTAATCTAGTTAAGGCTGGAATGCCATCAGGAGTATGTCCAGAAAAATGGATAATTGATAATCCTGAAGCAATTATTAATCTTCAAAGACAGTATGTTGATGCAGGATCTAATATTGTATATGCGCCTACATTTACTTCCAACAGGATTAAGTTGAGCGAATATGGACTTGAAAAAGATATTGTATATATTAATAAAAAATTAGTTGAATTATCTAAAGAGGCTGTTGGAAAAAAGGCATATGTAGCCGGCGATATAACTATGACGGGAATATCCCTAAAGCCTGTTGGTTCTATGGAATTTGAAGACCTTATAGATATTTATAAGGAACAGATTTCTATTTTGGATGAAGCTGGTGTTGATTTACTAGTCGTTGAAACTATGATGTCACTTCAGGAAACAAGAGCTGCATTAATTGCAGCTAAGGAAGTTTGCACTCTTCCGGTTATGTGTACATTAACATTTAATGAAGATGGTCGTACTTTGTTTGGCTCAGATCCTAAATCTGTAATGATAACATTAGAATCTCTTGGCGCCAGTGCTGTTGGAGTTAATTGTTCTACAGGGCCAGATAAGATGGTTGATGTCATAAAAAAGATGGCAGAAGTGTCTGATATTCCTATAATTGCGAAGCCTAATGCAGGAATGCCACGCCTTGATGATACAGGAAAAGCAATATATGATATGGAAGCCTCAGTGTTTGCCACTGAATGTAAGGCTTTAGTATTAGCTGGTGCTTCAATTTTAGGTGGATGTTGCGGAACAGATCCTACGTATATTAAAAAGCTTATTGAAGAAACTAAGGATATGGAACTTCCTAAGCATAATAAGATTAAAGGAAGAAGATATTTATCAAGTGAGAGAAAGAGCCTTGAATTTGATTTAGGTGATCCATTTATTATAGTTGGTGAAAGAATTAATCCGACAGGTAAAAAGAAGCTTCAGGCAGAACTTAAAGAGAATAAGCTAGATCTCATAATTCAATATACTGAAGAACAGGAAAGAATGGGAGCGTCTATCCTTGATATTAATGTTGGTATGGGTGGAATTGATGAAAAATCAATGATGCTAAAGGTCTTAGATGAGGTTGGAATGTTAACACAGCTTCCTTTGTCAATAGATACTTCGCCTTGTGATGTTTTAGAAGCTGCATTAAGAAAGTATCCAGGAAGAGCACTTGTTAATTCTGTATCTTGCGAATCCTCTGTTATGGAAGATAAGCTAAAGATTGCTAAAAAATACGGAGCAATGATAATCGTACTTCCTTTATCTGATACGGGTCTTCCTAAAAATTTTGAAGAAAAGATTGATAATTTAAATACTATATTAAAAAGAGCTTATGAGCTTGGATATACCAAAGAGGATATTGTTGTTGATGGTTTGGTTTCTACAGTCGGCGCTAATCCCAATGCTGCTAATGAGGTTTTAGAAACTGTTAAATATGCAAAAGAAAATGAGCTTGCGACAACCTGCGGATTATCAAATATATCATTTGGACTTCCTGAAAGAATTTTTGTTAATACAGCTTTTTTAACTATGCTTATAAATAATGGCCTTACTATGGCTATTATGAATCCGTCACAGGATTTATTGGTTAATGCAGCTTTTTCTGCAGATTTATTACTTAATAAAAAAGGTGCAGATATTAGATATATTAATAGAATGAATGAAAATCATTTTGAATTTAGTTCTAACACACCAGCCTCACCAACAGGAAAAAGTGAAACTGAGAATATGTTAGATGCTAAGAGGGATGATATTCTATATCAGGATGTAATGAAAGGAAATAAGGATGCTATTAAGGAGCATACTAAAAAACTTTTAGATGAAGGTAATAATCCTGAAAAGCTTCTTAATGATTCATTAATGACAGCTATAGATGAAGTGGGTAAATTGTTTAATTCTGGCAAATATTTTCTCCCTCAGCTTATTTCATCAGCAGAAGCTATGAAAGCAGCTATTGAGATTATTGAGCCGAAGCTTCCAAAGGATTCTTCAGGTGATAAGATGCCTACAGTTATTATGGCGACCGTAAAAGGTGATATTCATGATATTGGAAAGAATCTTGTTGTATTAATGCTTAAAAATCATGGATTCAACGTTATTGATCTTGGAAAAGATGTTGATAAAGAAACAATAGCTAAGGCTGCAATTGTGAATAATGCAAGTATAGTTGGACTTTCTGCTTTGATGACAACAACAATGAAAGAAATGGCGAATACAGTTGAATATCTTCACGAAAAGAAGGTTCCTGTGAAAATTATTGTTGGAGGAGCTGTAATAACAGAAGAATATGCCAAAGAAATTGGCGCAGATGCATATTCGAAAGATGCTGCAGATGCTGTAATAGTTGCTAAAAACTTAGTATAGTAGTACAATATTTTGGATTGATTTACATAACAAGAATATTTATGGAGAGAGAATTATTTATGATAGGTGCTGATGCAATAGTAAAAAGCCTTGAGATGGAAAACGTAAAATATGTTTTTGGCTATCCAGGTGTAGCAATATGTCCATTTTTTAATAGCATTTTGGACTCTGATATTAAGACTGTTTTAATTAGAACTGAACAAAATGCTGCTCATGCGGCTTCTGGACTTGCAAGAGTTAGTAACGAGGTTGGTGTTTGCGCAGTTACTTCAGGTCCTGGGGCTACTAATGTAATTACTGGTATAGCAACAGCTTTTGCAGACAGTATTCCTTTAGTTGTTATTACAGGACAGGTTAATTCTGAATTATTAGGTTCAGATGTTTTCCAGGAAGCTGATATTACTGGAGCAGTTGAATCTTTCGTTAAGTATTCATATCTTGTTAGAGATGTTAATGACATTCCAAGAATAATGAAGGAAGCATTTCATATTGCAAGAACAGGAAGAAAAGGCCCGGTTTTAATTGATGTTCCAATTGATGTTCAGAATGCTGAAATTAAGAAATTCGTATATCCAGAAAACGTAAATATGCGTACATATAAGCCTACAGTTAAGGGTAATATGGCCCAGATTAAGAAAGTTTCGGAAAAGCTTTCCAAGGCAAAAAGACCAATTATGTGTGTAGGTGGAGGGGTTCTATTAGCAGATGCTAATGAAGAAATAAGAAGTTTTAGCAAAAAACATAATATTCCAGTCGTTTCTACCATGATGGGAATTGGAGTAATGCCAACTATGGATCCATTGTATTTTGGTATGGTTGGAAATAATGGTAAGCCATATGCCAACAGGGCTATGAATGAATCTGATTTAATAATTATGGTTGGTGCACGTGTCGCTGACAGAGCTATTTCTCAGCCAGATCTTACGATGGAGAATACGACACTTATACATATAGATGTTGATCCGGCTGAAATTGGCAAGAATGCTAAGGCTTCAATTCCTTTAGTTGGAGATTGCAAAAATATATTTGAAGACTTGTTATCTCTTGATTTTGAGTGCTCGCATAATGAGTGGCTTAAAGCATTAGAAAACTATAGAGATACTATGACTCCTAAACGTAATCCTAATGAAAAGTATGTTGATCCAGCCAGATTTATAACCCTTTTATCTAATAAGATGAAAGATGATGGTATTTATGTTGCAGATGTTGGACAGAATCAGATATGGTCATGTGGTTATCATATTGTTAAGAAAGGTAAATTCTTAACTTCTGGTGGTATGGGAACTATGGGTTATTCAATTCCTGCTGCTATGGGAGCCAAGATAGCTCAAAAGGATAAACAGGTTATTGCTGTATGTGGTGATGGTTCATTCCAAATGTCAATGATGGAACTTGCTACTATGAAGCAACATGATGTTAATGTTAAGGTTATCGTATTTAGAAATAATTATCTTGGAATGGTTAGACAGTATCAGCATTTTACATATAATGATAATTATTCAGTTGTAGATATTAAAGATGGTTCACCTAATCTTGAGAAGTTATCAGATGCATACGATATTAAATTCTTAAGATTAAATGATATGAGTAATGTTGATGAGATAATTGATGAATTTTTAAAGAATGATGAATCTGTTATTTTAGAGTGTATGATAGATCCAATGGATCTGGTTTAGGAGTTTTTAAATAATGAGAAAAATATATTCAGTATTAGTTGAAAATAGAACCGGTGTACTTTGCAAGGTTGCTGGGTTGTTTTCAAGAAGAAATTTCAATATTGATTCATTGGCTGTTGGAGAAACAGAAGATAAAGCAGTTTCTAGAATGACTATAGTTTCTTCTGGTGATGAGAGAACTATTGAACAGGTAGAGAAGCAGTTAAATAAAAAGCTTGATGTTATTAAGGTTAAAACATTCTTTGAAACAGATAGTATTTCTAGAGAATTATTATTTGTAAAGGTTAAATATAACAAGAATAACAGAAGAGATATAATGGAAAACTGTGAAATAATGGGAGCATCGATTGTCGATATGTCTACAAATATGATGCTTATTCAGATGTGCGATACTCCAGAAAGAGTTCAGATACTTCTTGATATGTTTAAGTCTGTTTCTATTGTTGAAGTTGCGAGAACTGGTTGTCTTGCATTGCAAAAGTGTACTGAATCTGATTGATTTATGTAATTAATAGTGATAAACTATTTTTTGGCGTGATTATGCCAGTATTTAGTTATTGAGGTTTTTATGAATAAAAGAGTTTTTCAAATTTTGGCTGATAATACTACGGGCGTTTTAAGCAGAGTATCTGGATTATTCAGCCGTCGTGGATATAATATTGAATCTATTACTGCAGGAATTACAGCAGATAGTAGATATTCTAGAATTACAATTGTTGCTTCTGGTGATGATGAAGCATTAGAACAGATAGAGAAACAGGTTGCTAAGCTTGTTGATGTTAGAAGCGTAAAGGAGTTGGATGCTGAGGGCTCTGTATATAGAGAGCTTGCATTGGTTAAGGTAAAAGCTGATGCCAATGTTAGAGGTGATGTTAAGTCTATTGTTGATTTTTATAAGGCTAAGATTATAGATGTTGGTTATGATAGTCTTATTATTGAATTAACAGGTAACTCCGCTAAAATTGATTCATTTTTAGATCTTCTTAGAGATTATGAAATACTTGAACTTGCACGTACAGGAATAGCTGGTCTTTGTAGAGGGTCTGAAGGAGTAGTATATTTATAAACATATATATAAATGAAAGGAGTCATGAAAATGGCAAACAAAATTTATTACCAGGAAGATTGTAATTTATCTTTACTTGAGGGCAAGACTATCGCTGTTATTGGTTACGGTAGCCAGGGTCACGCACATGCACTTAACGCTAAGGAGTCAGGTTGTCATGTAATTATCGGTCTTTATGAAGGCTCTAAGAGCTGGGCTAAGGCTGAGGCACAGGGCTTTGAAGTATATACAGCTGCAGAAGCTGCTAAGAAGGCTGATATCATTATGATTCTTATTAATGATGAGTTACAGGCTGATATGTATAAGAAGGATATTGAGCCTAACCTTGAAGAAGGTAACATGCTTATGTTCGCTCATGGTTTTAACATTCATTTTGGTTGTATTAAGCCACCTAAGTTCGTTGACGTTACAATGATCGCTCCTAAGGGACCAGGTCATACAGTTAGATCTGAGTACCAGGTAGGAAAGGGTGTTCCTTGTTTAGTTGCTGTTGAGCAGGATGCTTCTGGTAAGGCTTTAGATTTAGCTTTAGCTTATGCTTTAGCAATTGGTGGAGCAAGAGCTGGTGTTCTTGAGACTAACTTCAGAACAGAGACAGAGACAGACTTATTTGGTGAGCAGGCAGTTCTTTGTGGTGGTGTTTGCGCACTTATGCAGGCAGGTTTTGAAACACTTTGCGAAGCTGGTTATGATCCAAGAAATGCATACTTTGAGTGTATTCATGAGATGAAGCTTATCGTTGATCTTATTTATCAGTCAGGCTTCGCTGGAATGAGATATTCTATCTCTAATACAGCTGAGTATGGTGATTATATTACAGGTCCTAAGATTATTACAGAAGATACTAAGAAGGCTATGAAGAAGATTCTTTCTGATATTCAGGATGGAACATTTGCTAAGGAGTTCTTACTTGATATGTCTCCTGCAGGACGTCAGGTTCACTTCAAGGCTATGAGAAAGTTAGCTGCTGAGCATCCAGCTGAGAAGGTTGGTGAGGAAGTTCGTAAGCTTTACTCATGGAATAATGAAGAAGATAAGTTAATTAACAACTAATATTTAAGTCTTGAAAGGGCTCAAGTGATGGCTTGGGCCCTTATTTATTAAAAGGAGAAATTAGTTATGGGAATGACAATGACGCAAAAAATATTAGCCAGTCACGCAGGCCTTTCTGAGGTAGTTGCGGGTCAGTTAATAGAAGCAGATTTGGATTTGGTTTTAGGTAATGATATTACAAGTCCAGTAGCTATTAAAGAAATGGATAAAATGAAGGTTAATGGAGTTTTTGATAAAGATAAAATTGCTCTTGTTCCTGACCATTTCGTGCCTAATAAGGACATTAAATCAGCTGAACATTGTAAATGTGTAAGAGAGTTCGCACTTAAGAATAATATTACTAACTATTTTGAGGTTGGTAAAATGGGTATTGAACATGCACTTTTGCCAGAACAGGGCTTAACTGTTGCTGGAGACGTTATTATAGGTGCAGATTCTCATACTTGTACATATGGAGCTTTAGGAGCTTTCTCTACAGGAGTTGGTTCTACAGATATGGCTGCTGGAATGGCCACAGGAAAAGCATGGTTTAAAGTGCCTTCTGCAATTAAATTTAATTTAACAGGAAAGCTTCCAAAGGATGTATCAGGTAAGGATGTTATTTTACATATCATTGGTATGATTGGCGTAGATGGTGCTTTATATAAGTCTATGGAGTTTACTGGTGATGGTGTTAAATCTCTTACCATGGATGATAGATTCACTATTGCTAATATGGCTATTGAAGCTGGTGGGAAGAATGGTATTTTCCCTGTTGATGATCTTGCCATTGAATATATGAAAGAACATTCTAAGAGAGAATATAAAATTTTTGAAGCTGATTCTGATGCTGTATATGATGAAGAATATACAATTGAATTAGATAAGCTTCGTCCTACAATTGCTTTCCCTCACCTTCCTGAAAACACTAAAACAATTGATGAAATTAAGGAACCAGTTAAGATTGATCAGGTAGTTATTGGTTCTTGTACTAATGGACGTATGCAGGATATGAGAATAGCTGCCAAAATTTTAAAGGGTCGTAAAGTTAAGGATGGAATTAGATGTATTGTAATTCCTGCAACCCAGAAGATTTATCTTGATTCTATGGAAGAAGGATTGCTTAAGATCTTTATTGAAGCAGGATGTGTTGTTTCTACACCAACATGTGGTCCATGTCTTGGTGGTTATATGGGTGTTATGGCTGCCGGAGAGAGATGCGTATCAACTACCAATCGTAATTTCGTAGGACGTATGGGTCATGTTGATTCAGAAGTATACTTAGCAAGCCCAGCAGTTGCAGCTGCATCTGCTATTACCGGACAGATTAGCTGTCCTGAAGATCTTTAGGAGGAAAACTATGAAAAACGCAAATGGTAGAGTTTTTAAATATGGCGATAATGTAGATACTGATGTCATAATTCCAGCAAGATATCTTAATTCTTCAGATCCTAAGGAATTAGCTACTCACTGTATGGAGGATATTGATAAGGATTTCGTAAACAAAGTAAAAGAAGGCGATATTATTGTTGCAACTAAGAATTTTGGATGTGGTTCATCAAGAGAGCATGCACCTATTTCAATTAAAGCTGCAGGAGTTTCCTGTGTAATTGCAGAAACATTTGCACGTATTTTCTATAGAAATGCAATTAATATTGGGCTTCCAATTATAGAATGTGCTGAAGCATCTAAAGGAATAGAAGACGGAGATGAGGTTTCGGTAGATTTTGATTCCGGAATAATTACTAATGTTACCAAGGGAACCACCTTTAAGGGGCAGGCATTCCCACCATTCATGCAGAAAATTATTGATGCTGAGGGTCTGATTAATTATATTAATGCAAAATAGTGATTAGAATTGAAAAATATTAAAAAGATTTGTTTAGTAATCGGCGGCATGGTGCTAGTTTTAGCACTTGTCGTCGGTATTAAATTATTAGGAAAATATCAATATTGTAATTCAGAATATTTAATAGTTAATGATACATATCTGTCGCATCAGGAGTATGACTTTTATTATTATCAGTACTATTATAATTATCTTAATAATTATGGTTCGATTATTAATTATATGGCAGTTGATACAACTAAAAGCCTGGATGAACAGATGTATGATGATAAAAGAACATTTAAAGAGTATTTTGAAGATTGCTGTATTGATCAGATAATAACTATAGATGTTCTTAATAAGCTTGGCGAAGAGGACAAATATATTTTTGACCTTCAAGGAGAATATGACAAATTCCTTGATACAGTTAATAAATCTCTTCCCGAAAATAAGAGTATTGATGATTATTTAAAAAAGTATTATGGAGATTATGCGACTTTAGATAATACTGAGACATTATTGAAGAAGAGCTTTTATGCTTCTTCATATAAAAATTATTTGTTGGAAAATAAGGGCGAAATAGAAACGAAAGTGCTTTTAGATACATTAAAGAGTGAATATGAAGTTACGTTTAAGTAAATTGTTTTTCATTTTAATATTAGTTGTAGAAATTGTAGTTTTGATGTATTTCGGAACTATGAAAAAAGGAATGCATTTTGACGAATGTTTTTCCTATTTTAACACTAATAATTCAGTAGGAAGAGAGGCGTATGACAGATCATTTGTTTCATCTTCTGATATTATGAAGGATTTTTATGTTAAAGATGGTGAACGATTTAATTATTCTTATGTAGTTAAGCTTCAAAGCTTTGACGTTCATCCTCCTTTATTTTATTTATTATTACATACATTATGTTCATTATTCCCTAACATATTTTCTATGTGGTTCGGATTATCGTTAAATATATTATATGCGTTAATTACCTCTATTTTTGTATTCCTCATAGTAAAGGAACTTACTAAATCAGAATATATAGCACTTGGAATTATGCTCATAGCAGCTGTCAATCCAGGTGTAATTTCTAATGTAATGTATATTAGAATGTATTGTCTCATGACTCTATTTATTATGATAACTGTTTATCTTCATATTATAATGAGCGAGCAAAGTGAGTTAAATACATTAAAGAATAAATATATTATTTTTAATGCAGTATTAGCTTTTTTAGGCTTCATGACGCATTATTTTTATTTGGCCTTTATTTTCTTTCTTGAGCTTGGTTTCTGGCTTCCTAAAATATTCAAATGGAAAAGAAACTACAAGGGGTTCTTAAAATATTTTGTGGCGATGCTTTTTGCAGGTATTTTAGGTGTCGTTTTATATCCTGCATGCCTTGGACATGTAAATTCAGGATATAGAGGTCAGGAAGTTAGAAGCTATATGTTGGATTTTAGTGATTTGGGTGAGAGAATGTCATTTTTCATAGGCTTGATCAATGACTATATCTTTGACAATTTCTTATATATTATTCTGATTGCAGTAGTTTTACTTCTTCTTACTTCATATTATAAGATGAAGAAGCAAGAAGTATTTAATAATAGAATTTTTGTATTCATAGAATGTATTTTTGTACCAACTTTAGGATATTTTCTTGTTTCGGCCAAGGGAGCATTGCTGGGAGATGTTACCATGATGAGATATCAGCTTCCGATATATAATCTTGTTATTATTGGAATCTTATTAATGCTTTATGGCCCATTGAATTATTTGATTAAAAATAATAATGTTAAAAATATGTTATTTATATTTGCGTTAGTTTCATTTCTGATTATTAATGTACATGGAATGTTAACTTCGAAGGTTAACTATTTATATGAGAATCAGGAAAAAATGAACGAAATAGCAAAAGAACACAAGGACGAGGTTTGTGTATATATATATAATGATGAGGCTAACAAGTATCTTTTGTGGAATGATTTTAGTGAACTTAGTCAGTATAAAGAGGTGTACTTTGTTTTGGCATCGAACAAGGATGCAATTATAGAAGAAAAGATTAACAATGCATCAAATATGGTTGTATATGTTTCATCATTGAATGAATATGGTGATTTTGATGAGTATGTTAAATTAATAAAAGATAATAATAAAAATATAAAGAGCTATGAAAAGCTTTATGATGCGATGTATGCAACGGCATACGAATTTTATTAACCCTGAAAAGGAGTTGCAAAAAGACCAGCTGGAGAAATCGGCTGGTTTTCTTTTCTTAAATGGCTTACGTCCCCTATCGCCTGAAGTCGGAAGGATGTTTCGTGTCCCCATCTTTCTTCAGTAGTCAATATGGTAACAGAGCTTGTAGGCATGAAGAAACTGTGAGTTAATACCTCAAAAGGTATATTTAATAGATGAGAAAGAACGAGGCATGTAACTCCAAGATGACAGAAGATTACAATTACAGTTTCTTTTTCACCATCTTTTAACTCGGGGCCGTTATCTTTAATTTCGTTATTGGGACCAACAGTTGAACTTAAATATCTTTCTTTAGAATTCTTGTTTATATAATATTTATCTTTTCTAAAGTATCCATATTCTTCTAATAATTTGTCAAATCCATTAATTACTTGAGGATAGTTTAACTCTATATCAGGATTACTTTTAATAACGGGTGCTTTCAAAAAGCCGTCCTCTAATTCATAAAAACAGTCTGTATTAGACACTTTAGATGGAATGAAATCCCATGGAACTCCATGTCTATTAGTCTCAGGATCAATAATAGGATATGAAAATTCTCTCATAAAATCCAAAATTTCAGCTTCAGTATTTAACGCTTTTAAAGATGGCATGGCAGTTTCTTTAGCCCGTCCCTGAGGAGATGAATAAAATTTAGTTACATCCCAATTTTGTACTCTTTTTGAAAGAAGTTCTGCCTCTATTTGACCATTTTTCGTAAGAGAATCTGTATTATAATCTGGTTCACCGTGTCTAATAAATATAATTTTCATAATGAAACTATAATAGCATAGTAATAAAAGAAATTCACTTGAAACATATGTTCGATTGTGGTATATTTTTTTTATGAATATAAAAAGAAAAATGCTTGAGTATAAATGGGATATATGTATTATTATTTCTTTTTTGATCATTGCTTTAAGTGTATATATTTTTTTTCAAACACATTCTGATTCTTTTATTAATTCATCTAAAATTATTGTTTTAGTTGATGGAGAGGTAATTAATAGCTTTGATTTTGGCGAAGAAGGCGATTATGTAATTGAGACAGAATATGGAGTAAATGTTATACGTATTGATAATAAAATAGCAAGAGTTATCAATGCGGATTGCCCAAATAAAGAATGTATGAATATGTCCCTGTTATCAGATGGTTCTAATAGTATTATTTGTATTCCTAATCATCTTGTTTTGAAGAACGTTGGTAATATGGAGGGTTCATATGATGCAATCGCATATTAAATCAATTAATAAAGTTGCATATTTGGGCGTTCTTTTGGCATTTTCTTTGATTTTATCTTATTTAGATAGCTTATTAATGTTTTTTAGTAGTATTCCAGGCGTTAAGCTTGGACTCGCTAATCTTTCTGTTATTGTATGTTTGTATTTAATTGATTATAAATATGCTTTCATATTAAGTATATTAAAGGCTGTTTTATCTTCGCTATTATTTGGAAGTGCTTTTTCTATGATATACAGCTTAGGTGGTGCATTTTTAAGTATATTTTTTATGATTATATTTTATAAAATTAATATTATTCATATAATTACTGTTTCTATAATTGGAGGAGTATTTCATAATATTGGACAACTTTTAGTAGCTATATTTATATTAAAGGATACTAGTATACTATACTATTTTCCAATTCTTATGATTTCAGGACTTCTAACAGGAGCTATACTTGGGTTTGTAGCATCAATTGTTAATCCATATATTAAAAAAATAATTAGCATAGGAGGCAATTTATGATTGCTTTTGTTGAAGGAAAATTTGAAGGCGTAATAGAAGATAAGGCTATAATAAATGTTAATGGCATTGGTTATAATGTTATGATTTCTAATAGAACGATGGAGACTATGCCCTTATTGGGTAATAATGTTAAGTTGTTTACGTACACGGCTGTTCGAGAAGACAGTATTAGTCTTTATGGATTTAATTCTTTGGATGAACTTGATTTATTTAAAAAGCTTATTTCTGTTAATGGAATAGGTCCCAAGGGTGGACTTTCGCTTCTTTCATTTACAGATGCTGATGAACTTAAATTTGCTATTTTAAATGGAGATTCAAAGCTTATTTCGAAAGCTCCTGGAATTGGCAAAAAAACAGCTGAGAGAGTAATTCTTGACCTTAAGGATAAGCTTGAATGGAATAATGATTTAATTAATATGGAAATTAAAAATGCTTCTTCTGAAAAAATAAATACCGGACATTTGGATGGAATGGCTAAAGAGGCAGTTGAAGCACTTTTGGCATTAGGTTATGGTTCGCTAGAAGCCAATAAAGCTGTTAAGAATATTGATATTAATTCTTACGATAATGTAGAAGATATATTAAAAGAAGCGTTAAAATTTTTACTTTAAAGGTGTGAATATTAATGAGTCGAGTTATTGAAACTAAAGTATTAAGTGAAGATATAGCTTTGGAAGGTTCGCTAAGACCTCAGCGTCTTGATGAATATATTGGTCAGGATAAGATAAAGGAAAGCCTTAATATTTATATAGAAGCCGCTAGAAAACGAGGAGAATCGTTAGATCATATTTTGTTTTATGGCCCTCCTGGACTTGGAAAAACTACACTTGCTTCTATAATTGCTAATGAAATGGGGGTTAAGATGAAGGTTACATCTGGCCCTGCAATTGAAAAGCCAGGTGAACTTGCTGCTATATTAAATTCGCTATCAGAGGGCGATGTGCTTTTTATTGACGAAATACATAGATTAAACAGACAGGTCGAAGAGGTTCTTTATCCTGCAATGGAAGATTTCTGTATTGATATTATTATAGGAGAAGGCCAGTCAGCTAAATCTATGAGACTACACCTTCCTCATTTTACATTAGTCGGAGCAACGACTAGAGCAGGACTATTGTCAGCTCCATTAAGAGACAGATTTGGTATTATTCATAGACTTGAATATTATACACCAAAAGAACTTCAGACTATTATTATGCATTCATCCAGAATTTTGAATGTTGATATAGAAACTGATGGAGCTTTAGAGATGGCTAAAAGATCAAGAGGAACTCCTAGAATAGCTAATAGAATGCTTAAGAGAGTTAGAGACTATGCCGAGGTTAAGGGCGATGGTGTTATTACTCAGAGCCTTGCTATGACTGCACTTGATCTTATGGATGTTGATAAAATTGGTCTTGATCATATTGATCAAAATATGCTACTTACAATGATTAATAAATTTGAAGGTGGACCTGTTGGTTTAGATACATTGGCCGCTGTAATTGGTGAAGATCCAGGAACTGTTGAAGATGTTAATGAGCCTTATCTACTTAAAATGGGGTTTATTAACAGAACACCTCGTGGAAGGGTTGTTACCAAGGAAGGTTATGCCCATTTTGGTCTTGAAATCCCAACATAATCACCTTATAATTATTCATAGTTGCAACTATTAAACAGGGTATATACTATGGCTAATTCAAACGATGTTGAGGTAATTATTGGAGGTGAGGTTTTAACCTTATCTGGTGCTGAATCTGAAGAATATCTTCAGAAGGTTGCCTCTTATATCAATAACAAAATATTGGAGATTACCAGAACTGAGTCTTTTAAACGTCAGACTCAGGAACGACAGAGTGTGTTATTAGCTCTTAATATTGCTGATGATTATCATAAAGCTTTAAATAAAATAAGCGAATTAGAAGATATCATTTCAAGTAAAGATAATGAAATGTATAACATTAAATCAAAATTAGTTAATCTTCAGATTAAACTTGAGAATACTGAAAAGAATGTTAAATCATTAGAGAATCAGGCTAATGAGTATTCTAAGAAGATTATTAGATTGGAAACAGAATTAAAGAACTAAGGTGCACTGTACCTTAGTTCATTTTTTAAATTTATGACTAAAAAAGTAGAATTATTAGCTCCTGCTGGAAATTTTAATACAATGCTTGCAGTTATCAAGGCTGGGTGTGATGCTGTATATCTTGCAGGTAATAAATTTGGAGCAAGAGCATATGCAGACAATTTTAATGATGATGAAATTTTAGAGGCTATTGATATAGCTCATTTGTTTAATGTTAAAGTCTACATGACTGTTAATACACTTTTAAAAGATGAAGAAATAGCATCTCTTAAGGATTTCATGGCACCTATTGTTAAAAAAGGATTAGATGGAGTTATTGTTCAGGATGTTGGTGTAATCAGAGTTTTAAATAAAGAGTTTCCCACTCTTCATATTCATGCAAGTACACAACTTTCCATATTAGGTCCATATGCTGTAGAAATTCTTAAAAAATATAATGTTGATAGAGTTGTTCCTGCCAGAGAATGTTCCCTGGAAGAAATAAAATATATAAAAAGTCTTGGGAATATTGAAATTGAAAGCTTTATTCATGGTGCGATGTGTTATTCGTATTCTGGAATGTGTTTATTTAGTTCAATTTTAGGTGGACGTTCTGGAAATAGAGGCAGATGTGCTCAGCCTTGCAGACTTCCTTATCATACGAAAAAGGAAAAAGAGGTATATCCTTTTAGTATGAAAGATATGTGTACAATATCAATTCTTCCGGAACTTATTGAAGCAGGTATTGATTCCTTTAAGATAGAAGGAAGGATGAAAAAAGCAGAATATGCTGCAGGTGTTGTCTCCGTATATAGAAAATATATAGATTTATATTATAAAAATGGTAATTTCGTTATTGAAGAAAATGATATGAATTTGCTAAGAAACTTATATATACGAAACGAAATTTCTTTAGGTTATTATCATAAAAATAATGGAAAAGATATGGTTACATTAAGTCAGGGTGCATATTCATCTCAGGATGAAGGGGTTATCACTAATCTGACTAATAAATACGTTAATTCGAAGCCATATCTCTTGATCAATGCTTTTATTAAATTTAATGTAAATGAACCTGTATATTTGTCTTATAAATATGGTGATACTGAAGTCTCATTAACTGGAAATGTTGTTGAAGAAGCAAAAAATGCTCCTCTAAATAAAGAAAAGCTTATTGAACAAGTTTCAAAATTAGGAGATACATATTTTAAAATTAATGAAGTTTTGATAGAGCAAAAAGGAAATGGATTTATTCCAATAAAAGCACTTAATGAATTAAGAAGAAACTTGGTCAACCTTCTTCAGGAGAAAATAATTAATGGTTAATGGTATTCACGTATATGTAAATGAATTTGAACAATTGAGAGAACTTGTTTCGTTAAATAAAGATTATATTAA
Source organism: Lachnospiraceae bacterium (assembly GCA_024399135.1). Taxonomy (GTDB): domain Bacteria; phylum Bacillota; class Clostridia; order Lachnospirales; family Lachnospiraceae; genus JAILLW01. Next base: position 102,495 of record JAKSHY010000001.1, read on the forward strand.
AAGAATTTACATAAATTCTTCATTGGCTTATGAGCATCTGGATTTTATTTCGGAGTATCCCAATTGTGAATTTTATTTTGCAACACCTTATGTTTTCAGAAAAAAGGATGTTAATAAGTTCGCTGAAATTGTTAAAACTGGGCTTTTTAAAGGAGTATTAGTTAGGAACCTTGAGGTATATTCATATTTAAATATTAATTATGAATCATTTAAGAATATTAATATAGTGCTTGATTCTCAGATGTATGTATTGAACAGCGAGAGTCTTAAGTTTTATATTGAAAATTCTAATATACCTATTAAAGAATACTACAGTTCTTTTGAATTAAACGAAAAAGAACTAAAACGTCTTATATATAATATAGAAAATGAAGGTAATAATATAATTCATTCCAGTGTTGTATATGGAAGAATTCCAATGATGATTACAGCTAACTGTATTAGGAAAACATTGGATAAATGTAATGGGAATTCCGGATTTTATGAGATTGAAGATAGAAAGAATAAATCGTTTCCTATATATTGTAACTGTGAACACTGTTATAATGTAGTATATAATAGTGTTCCATTATCATTACATAAATATGTAAATGAATTAAAAAAGAATGGTAATATTCGATTAGATTTTGTAGATGAAAAAGCCTTCGAAATGAAGAAGATTATAAATTATTATATTGGCTTGATGTCTAAGTATGAGGATCCTTTTTATAAGGATTATACTACAGGACATTATAAACGTGGCGTGGAGTAATGAGTTTAGAAACTTATATTAGTGAATTCTCAAAATATATCATAGCAGCTGTTATGATTTTATATGTAATAAATTGTTATACAGCTTTTTTGTATAAGAATGAAGAAAAGAGCAAGGGGGTATATGCTAGACAAAGTGTATTACTCTTTGCATTTCACTTTAGCTCATTTATGGTAATTTGCTTTGAAACACATGAAGTAAGTTATCTTATCTTTTATGCCTTTCAACAGATTGCATTGTATGTTGCTGTTATGCTATTTAAGTCCTTTTATCCTAGGGCTAACAGGCTTGTAATTAATAATATGTGTATGCTTTTGAGTATAAGCTTTGTTATATTAACAAGATTAGAATATTCTAAAGCTATTAAACAATTTGCAATTGCAAGTGGTTCTTTAGTTGTTGGCCTTTTTATTCCCTTTTTTATTAAAAATCTTAAAATATTAAAGAAACTTAAGTGGTTGTATGCAGGTGTTGGCGTAACAATGATAGGTGTAGTTATGATACTTGGTCAGACTACTTATGGAAGCAAGATATCGTATACAATAGCTGGATTAAGCTTTCAGCCAGCAGAATTTGTTAAAATTCTATTTGTGTTTTTTATAGCATCAGCTTTGTATGAATCTACAACCTTTATTGATGTATTGACATCCGGAGTTATTGCTGCTCTTCATGTGGTTATTCAGGTGGCAAATAAAGATTTAGGATCTGCTCTTATTTTCTTTATTGTATATATATGTGTATTATTTGTGGCCACAAGAAATCCTATATATTTGATATTAGGTATGGCATCTGGTGCAGGAGCTGCATTTGTTGCTTTTAAAGCATTTTCACATGTAAAGGTAAGAGTCCTGGCATGGCAGGATCCTTGGAGTGTTATTGATTCTGCAGGTTATCAGATTACACAGTCATTATTTGGAATAACGAGTGGTGGATATTTTGGATTAGGTTTGTATAAAGGTGCACCTAATTCAATTCCGTTTGTTGAAGATGATTTTATATTTTCTGCATTGTCCGAAGAGTTTGGTATTATATTTTCAGTTTGTCTTATTTTGATATGTTTAAATTGTTTTATCGCATTTGTAAAAATAGCATTAAAATTAACAGACAGATTTTATAAGCTTTCGGCGTTTGGATTTGCAGTTACATATATATTCCAGGTCTTCTTAACTATTGGAGGGGGTTCTAAATTTATTCCTTTAACAGGAGTTACGCTTCCGTTAGTAAGCTATGGCGGAACAAGCGTATTAACCACAGTATTAATGTTCACCATAATTGAGGGAATGTATATGATTCGCGAAGAATCATCTGAATATGTAGATGAAAAGGCAAGAAGAAAAATGGACAAAAATAATAATAGAAGAGTTGCTGGTCCTACTAATTATGACAAGAACGGGCGTTATAATAACGCTCGCTATCGTAAAACTGCAAATAATTATGATAGAGAATATTATTATAACAATCAAAATTACGATGATATAGAATATTATGATCAAAATGATTATTATGATAACAATTATCGTAGCGAGAATGGTTATGATGATGACTTAGAATTTCTTCATGGTTTTACATCTCCTATTGATATTAATCTTGTTAATGAACTTTCAAGAGAAGATGAAGAGTATTTAGATAATGATATAGATTTTTCAAAAGAAATATTATATAGCGAAGAAGAATATGAAAAAGATCAAAGAAAATAACCCTAAAAAATCGAATATTCCAATTCTGATTATTATGTGGTTCTTCATACTTTTGTTTGGAGGAATGATTTATTATATTGTAGATTATTCTATTAATAATAAACAGGAACTAATTGGCAATAGTTATAATGGAAGAGCTAAAATTCTTGCTGCACAGAATTTACGTGGAACAATTTATTCAAAGGACGGAGATGTTTTAGTATCATCTTCTCTTAATCAGGATGGAAAAGAAGTAAGGCATTATGAATATGGTCCTATGTTTTCTCATGTTATAGGATATGCAACGAATGGAAGAATGGGAATAGAAGATCAGGCTAATTATTATTTGATTAATTCAAATGCTCCAGTTTCTACTAAAGCTAAAATGGATGCTCAGGGATTAAAATACCCTGGTGATTCGGTATATTCAACTTTGGATCTTAATCTTCAAAAAGCTGCATATGATGCAATGGGATTATATAAAGGTGCAATTGTTGTTAGTGAACCTTCTACTGGAAAGATTCTTGCACTTGTATCTAAACCTGATTTTGATCCTGCAGAGGTTATGTATAAGTGGAATGATTTAATTAACGACAGTAAAAGCTCTGTTTTATTAAATCGTGTAACACAGGGTAAATATCCTCCTGGTTCTACTTTTAAAATTATTACAGCATTAGAATATATAAAAGAACACCCTGATGATTATTATAAATACCATTATAATTGTACTGGTTCAATTACAAGGGGTGAAGATACTATTAGATGTTATCATGGAATGGTACATGGAAGCCTTGATTTTAAGAAAGCTTTTGCTAAATCATGTAACTCCGCTTTCGCAGATATTGGACTTTCAGTTAATAGAAATGAATTTGGATACACATTAAATACATTGTTATTTAATAATGTACTGCCAACAAGCCTGCAAACATCATCTAGCAAGCTTATTGTTACTGATAGTACATTAGATACTGATATGATTCAGATTGTTATTGGACAGGGTTTGTCTAATATTACTCCTTTACAATTAAACATGATTACATCTGCAATCGCTAATGATGGAATTTTGATGCAGCCATATGTGATTGACAGAGTTGAAAATAGTGCAGGAACTGTAATTAAACAGTTTAAGCCTGAAGAATATGGAAGGCTTATGGAAGAAAATGAAGCTCAGATAATGAGAGATTTAATGGTAAATGTTGTTAATGAAGGAACGGCTACCAAGTTAAAGGGTACTTCATATTATTCTGGTGGAAAAACAGGTTCAGCTGAGTTTGGGGTTTCTAAGAGTGGAGAATCACATGCCTGGTTTACTGCATTTGCAGGAAGTGAAAATGATGAGGATGAGCTGCCAGATATCTGTCTTACTATAATTATAGAAGAAGCTGGTAGTGGTGGCGATTATGCTGTTCCAATTGCTAAAAGAATTTTTGATGCTTATTACCAAAATAAATGATAATATATGTACATTGGAATAAGTAATTCAATTTTTAAGTTATATTTTTTATTTTGAAAGGGATTAAATATGGATTATAAGATTATTATTAACACAACATCAGATCTTCCTATGGATTACATTAAGGAAAATGATTTAGGTTTAATGAAACTTTCTTATATTTTTGGAGAAGAAGAGTATTCAGGTGAAACTGGAAGAGAATTAACTGAAAAAGTTTTTTATGACAGATTAAGAAATGGTGAATTACCAACAACTTCTCAGGTTAATCCAGATCAGGCTAAAAGAGTTATAGAGGAAAATTTAAATGATTCTAAGAATCTTTTAGTATTATGCTTTTCATCAGGACTTAGTGGAACATATCAGAGTGTAAAAATTGCTGTTGATGAGATTCTTGAAGAAAGAAATGATGTTAATATTATAGCAATTGATTCTTTAGCTGCATCTTTAGGCGAAGGTCTTTTCGTACATAAAGCCGTTGAAAATAAGAAAAACGGAATGAGTTTTGAAGAAAATGCAAAATGGCTTGAAGATAATAAACTTAATGTAGTTCATTGTTTTACAGTTGATGATCTTTTCCATTTATATAGAGGTGGAAGAGTAAAAAAAGGAGCTGCAATTGTTGGTTCTTTAATTAATATAAAACCTATTCTTCATGTTGATAATGAAGGTCATTTGATTAATCTTTCTACAATAAGAGGTAGAAAAAAAGCTCTTAAGGCATTAGTTGATTATATGGGAGAGCATATGGGCTCTTGGAAAGATAAGAATGACATAGTATTTATTAGTCATAGTGACTGTGAAGAAGATGCCAAGTTTGTTGCTAATGAGATTAAGGAAAGATTTGGTATTGAGAATTTCCTGATTAATTATATTGGACCTACAATAGGCTCTCATACAGGTTGCGGTACTGTAGCGCTATTCTTTATGGGTGATGTTAGATAATACTTTTAATAGGATGAGAAATTATGAGAGGAATTGATACACAAGTTAGAAAGATGAGGCGACGTATATTTAAAGAGGTCGCTAATCTTGCATATTATTCAGATAATCTAAAAGATGATATGGAGGCACTTCCTTATAAAATTATAGATTATGATGATCATGAATTTCATGAAAATATATATCGTGAAAGGGCAATTGTAAGAGAACGATTAAGACTTGCAATGGGACTTTCCTTACGACCAGAGGATAAGCCAAGTCACTTAACACAGGGCTTAGAGGAGAGTAATATTGCTGAAAAATATTATGAACCACCTCTTATGCAGGTTATTCCATCTGCTTGCAATTCCTGCCCGATTAATACATATTCTATAACTGAAAGATGTATGGGATGTGTGGCGCACACCTGTAGAGAGGTTTGTCCGCGCGGAGCTATTACTATGAAGAATGGTAAATCTCATATTGATCAGGAAAAATGTATCAAGTGTGGAAAATGTAAGTCGGTATGTCCTTACGATGCTATAGCACATCAGGAAAGACCATGTGCCAAGGCATGTGGTGTTGGAGCAATAGAAAATGATGGTTTAGGAAGAGCGAAAATTAATACAGATAATTGTGTTTCGTGTGGTCAGTGTATGGTTAGTTGTCCATTCGGTGCAATTGCTGATAAATCTCAGATATTCCAGTTGATTAGAGCTCTTCAGTCAGGAAAGGAAATTATAGCTCAGGTTGCCCCAGCATTTGTTGGACAATTTGGATATAGTGTTACTCCTGATAAATTTAAAAAGGCTTTATTAGACTTAGGTTTTAGTGATGTATATGAAACTGCTGTAGGCGCAGATATGGGTGCAATGACAGAAGCTAAGCATTATGTAGAAGAGGTAACTACAGGAAAACTTCCATTTTTACTTACTTCATGTTGCCCTAGCTGGTCTGTACTTGCTAAGAAATTTTTCCCTGAGACAATCGGAAGTATATCTAATGCATTAACTCCTATGGTTGCTACAGCAAGAAAAATAAAAGAAGAACATCCAGATGCTGGAATTGTATTTATTGGACCTTGTGCATCAAAAAAACTTGAAGCTTCTAGAAGAACAGTTCGTTCAGATGTTGACTTTGTTATTACATTTGAGGAATTGTCTGGAATGTTTGAAGCTAAAGGTATAGATCTTTCTAAAATTGAAGGTGAAGAAACATTAAATGATGCAACAGGTGCAGGCAGAGGTTACGGAGTTGCAGGTGGAGTTGCAGGCGCTATTGAGGCTGTAATTAAAGAATATTATCCTGATACAGAGGTTCATATTGAACATGCTGAAAGTCTTGATGAGTGTAAGAAGATGCTTATGCTTGCGAAGGCAGGGAAAAAGAATGGATGTCTTATAGAAGGTATGGCATGCCCTGGAGGTTGTATCGCTGGAGCAGGTACGAATATAACAATTCCTGTTGCTCAAAAATCTGTTGCAGATTTTAAAGCATCTGCTAGCAAACCACTTCCAGATGCTGATGTCACACAGGAAGCATTTGAATAATAGTAAAAAGGAATCTCAAATGAGATTCCTTTTTTTTAATAAATTCCTATAATTTCTAAATCTTTTCTATTCATCAAATCAATGAAGGTTGAACTTTCGTCCCTAAGAAGCGGCCTTGACATATTATTTTGATTAATTAGCATTACCTCAGCTTTTACATCATTATTAAGTAATACCATTAATCCAACCATATGATTAGCTATATGGAAAAGGATTGGAGTTAAAATTTCTATATCATATTTAATGGCATCATTTTCAAAAATCTGTATTACCTGAAATGGATGCTTTGATTCTCTATAGGTTCTTGCAGATGTCATGGCTTCATATGCATCTATAATAGCAATTATTCTGGCGTACTTATCTATCTGAACATCATGCAGACGAGAAGGATAGCCTGAACCATCGAATCTTTCGTGATGTGTCAGAGTTGCTTTTAAAATATGATCATTAAGTGGTTCGTCCTGAATCATTTGAAAACCTAAGATTGTATGTGTTTTAATTTTGGCGAATTCAATAGGAGTAAGCTTACCTGGTTTCCATATAAGATCATATGGAAGCTTTAGTTTCCCTATATCATAGAAAAATCCACACTGAATTAATATTTCTATTTCATCATCCTTCATTGAAAGCCACTGACCAAAAACACCAGCAATTAATGCTGAGTTAAGACAATGCGCATAAGTCATATCGTCTTCGGTTGGAAGCATATTATATAAATAATCAAGAAGCTTTGATTTATTTTCTACAGAGTCCATAATATCCTGATATATCTGCATCAATTCATATACAGGAATTGAAATATTAGAATCTATGAAATCAGACATAATCTTTTTATATAAAGGCATTGCCTGATTATAAGCTTTTTCAAATTTTTTAAAACCATCAGAAAGTCTTATTTTCTCAAAATAAGTAACCGCATAATCAACCTCTTCCATAATAGTAACAAGCATAATATTATGGCGAGATAACTTTTGAATTGTATAATCAGTGACCTTGGTTCTTGCTTTTACTATAACCTCTCCCTGAGCGTTAGTTACATCTGAAGCAATTTCCATTCCTGGTTGTAATGCCATTCTGGCTATATCTTTCATAGGTTTTCTCCTAAAAAATAATTACACAATTTTAGTATAATTCTTTTAAATGTAATGTCAATATTTTACTTTTTGTTTTCTACTATATGTGGTAGTATATTTTAATAAGGAGAACTAAATGAAGTATTATCGTTATCTATATACTAGTGATAGTATTAAGAAAATTGAAAAGTATAAGTTGAAACTTAATACACATAATGGTTTTACTTCGATGTATGTTATTTTGTTATCAGATAATAACGATATGCTCGAAATAATGAATTCTATATATTTGAAATTAAAATATTATAGAAAGCATCCTAAAATAGTAATCGGTATAACGAAAACATATGATGAAGCTTTAGATATTGTCATAAATATAATTAATGAAAGTATTGAAAAAACAGGTTCTCCAAATGTTAAAGAGTATTTAAAATTAAGAGCAAAAACACGAGATTTTACTATATAATGCTTAATATTTTTTTGATTGTATTAAAAATTATAGGTTGGTCCATTCTATCCATTATTGGTCTTATATTATTTCTTCTTTTAATTGTTTTGTTTGTTCCGCTTAGGTACAAAATTTATGGTTATAAAACTGACGAAAAAGAAGATAATATGATGATATTATTGAAAATTACCTGGCTTTTACATTTTCTTAATATCAGAGTTTTGTATCCTCAGGATGAACTAATTAGAGTGCGGATTTCTTTATTTAAAATTTTTCCTAAAAAAGAAAAGAAAAATAAAGAAAAGAAAGTAAAAGAAAAGAAGACTAAAGAAAAAGATAATATTGTTAAAAATTCAGATATTGATGAGGTGGCTCAAACAGAAATTAATTTAAAGGATTCTGTTATTGATACTAAAATAGATGAAATAGAAGCTCCAGAATCTGAGATACCTCCCCAAATTGATGAGGATGAAGATGACGACACGAGTTTATTTGATAAGATAAAGATATATGCTGATGTTGTATATAAGTTTATTTTAAATATCAAGGATAAAATTGAAGGTATATTCACTAAAGTTATAGATATCAAAAATAATATTACATATTATATAGATATTTTAAAGTCAGATACATTTAAGAGAGCCTTTAGTAAGGTTAAAGATCAATTAATTAGGATTTTTAAAATAATTAAACCGAGAAAATTCAAGGGAAAGGTTTCGATTGGTTTCGAAGATCCTTCAACAACTGGTATGATATATGGAATATATTCAACTATTTATCCATTTATCGGATCTGGTTTGACAGTGCTTCCATATTTTAATGTTGAAACAACTGTATTAAATGGTAATATATTAATAAAGGGAAGAATTATGATTTTTTCTCTTTTGAAAGTTGGATTTAAGATATATTTTAATAAAGATATTAAACGTTTGATAAAAATGCTAAAGAAGGAGTCAAATAATGGCTGATAATGGATTAACAAGTGTAGTTGATTCTCTTATGAAGGGTATGAATTCTGTTTTATCTACTAAAACAGTTGTGGGCGAGCCTACAGTAATTGGTGATACTATAATCGTTCCTTTAGTGGATGTTAGTTTTGGATGTGCTTCAGGTTCTAACCTTCAGGATAAGAAAAATTCTGGTGCTGGTGGTTTTTGGGGAAAAGAAACTCCAAGTGCTATTTTGGTGATAAAGAATGGACAGACAAGACTTGTCAATGTTAAGGATCAAGGAACAATAAATAAAGTTCTTGATATGATACCTGATTTAGTTGATAAGTTTACTACTCCAAAGGAACAGATGGTTGATGATGATGTAGCAAAAGATATTGCATTCGAAGAAGATTAAAGGTTTTTAATATGGCAACCCATAAGGTAGATCCTGATTCGATAGAAATTCTTAATACAATAAGTTTCGGCGATGCAGATGAACTAAATGAGCTTAAAGCTTTTTTGTTTCGTGAGAATATTCGTATAGAAATGGAAAAGAAAGAGCTTGAAGAGTTAAAGAAAGAAGTATTAGATGCAAAAGCACGTCTTCGAAATGAGTCGGATGAGGTTAATAAACAAATAGTAATTGAAAGAAAACGACTTAAGGATGAACAACTTTTCTTCTCTAAAAAAATGGAAATTCTTAAAAATGGATTTGAAGCATTAGAGGCTGATAGGAAAGCATTGGAGAATTCCAGAAAACAGTTTGAAAGAGAAAGGTATTCTTATTCCTATGATAGTAAGAAAAGTTATAATTCTAGCGATGATTCTATAGTCGTTCTATTTAAAGGAGTTAATAGTTTACTTTCTCTTAAGAAAAGATATAAGGATTTATTAAAGATTTTTCACCCTGATAATATGAGCGGAGATCATGAAATGGTTTTAGCCATTAATCAGATATATGAAGAATTAAAAAAGAACTATGAAAGTTCTAAAATAATATAAATTATAAAATATTTTAAGGAAATAAAAAAACCGCCATTCTTGGCGGTTTTTTTATCGTCATTATGCTCTTTCTACAGCGCCTGACTTTAAGCATCTTGTGCAAACGTGCATTCTCTTTGAAGCTCCGTTTACCTTACAATGTACGCTTCTTACGTTAGAATTAAAAATTCTGTTTGATCTTCTATGAGAATGGCTTACGTTATTTCCAAAATGAACGCCTTTACCACAAATATCACATTTAGCCATTGGTGCACCTCCTAACTTCTAAATAGTTACGCAACATTGATATATTATCAGATAGATTTCTAAAATGCAAGGATATTTTTTTGTTTTCTTTTTATATTTTTAATAGTATAATTTATACGTTGCTCGTTACTTTATTGAGTATTTAATATATGAGAAAGGGTGGTAGTATATGAAGAAAAATACGGTTATGAAGCTTTCTAAAGAGACTAATTCTAATACGCATATGGGTAATATATCTATTAATAGTGATGTCATAGCTGAATTTGCTGGTGCAATAGCAATGGAATGCTTTGGCATTGTTGGCATGGCTGGACTTAATGTAAAAGATGGTCTTGTCAAATTATTAAAGCTTGATGATATTAAACGTGGCGTATCAGTTCTTGTTAGGAATAATAAGCTTGTTATTAATTTTCACATTATTGTTGCATATGGTGTTAATGTTATGAGTGTTTCAGAAAATTTAATTAGCACTGTAAAATATAGATTGGAAGAATTCACTGGGATAGAAGTTGCCAAAGTAAACATCTTCGTTGAAGGTGTCAGGGTGATTGATTAGGAGGATAGGTTGTGTCTAATTTAACTGTTGATTCTGCTCTTATGGCTAAAATGTTTCTCGCTGGAGCTAAGAATCTTGAAGCAAAGAAGGAATGGATTAATGATTTAAATGTATTTCCTGTACCAGATGGTGATACGGGAACTAATATGACGATGACTATTATGTCTGCTGCTAAGGATGTTGCATCTTTATGTTCTACTAATGATACAGATATGATGACTATATGTAAGGCTATTTCTTCTGGATCATTAAAGGGTGCAAGAGGAAACTCTGGTGTTATATTATCACAGCTTCTTAGAGGCTTTTGTAAGACTGTACGTGATTATGATTCTTTAGACATTAAAATTCTTGCTGAAGCATCAACAAAAGGCGTAGAAACAGCATATAAAGCTGTTATGAAACCAAAGGAAGGTACTATTTTAACTGTTGCCAAAGGAATTTCAGAAAAGGCTGTTGAACTTTCAGAAAATGGATGTGAAGATCTTGAGTATTTCTTTTCTGAAGTTATTAAATATGGCGATGAAGTTCTTGAAAAGACACCAGATATGCTTCCAGTTTTAAAACAGGCTGGTGTTGTTGATTCTGGTGGTCAGGGACTTATGCAGGTTCTTAAAGGTGCATATGATGCATTTTTAGGAAAGGAGATTGATCTTAATTTCCAGGCTCCTAAAGCTTCTAATAATGATAAACCAAATTTTGAAGTACAGGCTAATGCTGAAATTAAGTTTGGCTATTGTACTGAGTTTATTATTATGACTAATAAACAGTTCAATGTTAAGATGGAAATTGACTTTAAGGAGTTTTTAGAATCAATAGGGGATTCAATAGTATGTGTTGCAGATGATGATGTTGTTAAAGTTCATGTTCATACTAATGATCCTGGTCTTGCAATACAAAGAGGTTTAAAATATGGTCAGCTTTCAAGTATCAAAATTGATAACATGAGGCTTGAACATGAAGAAAAGCTATTTAAGCAAGAACAGTTAGAATCTTTAACTAAAGAACCTGAAATGGAACATAAGGATGTTGCATTTATTGCTGTATCTGTAGGTGATGGAATTAATGAAATATTTAAAAGTCTAGGCGTTGATTACATAATTGAGGGTGGTCAGACTATGAATCCTAGCACAGAAGATATGCTTAATGCTATTGAAAAGGTAAATGCAGATACTATTTATATTCTTCCTAATAACAAGAATATCATTATGGCAGCCAATCAGGCTAAGAGCATGACAGAGGACAAAGATATTATTGTAATTCCAACCAAGACAGTTCCTCAAGGAATTACTGCTGTAATTAATTATGTAGAGGGAATGAATCCTCAGGATAATGCAGCAACTATGGAATGTGAAATCAAAAATGTATCTACTGGACAGATTACTTATGCTGTAAGAGATACAATGATTGATGACAAGGAAATTCACCAGGGTGATTATATGGGAATTGGTGATGCTGGTATTCTAAGTGTAGGAACAGATGAATTAAAAACCTCATTCGAAATGATAGATGAAATGATGAGTCTTGGTGAATACGAAATTATTAGTATTTATTATGGATCTGATGTTACAGAAGAGAATGCTAATAAGCTTGCTGATATGGTTAGAGAAAAATACAGTGACTGTGATGTAGATATACAGTATGGTGGACAGCCTATTTATTATTATATTGTGTCTTGCGAATAGTATAGGATGATTTATGAAAATCTATGAAGATATTAAGAATATTAAAGGCATAGGTGAAAAGACTGCTAGTTTATTTAATAAACTAGCAGTCTTTACTATTGAGGATTTAGTACACTTTTATCCAAGAACATATCTAAAATATGAAGAACCTTCGAAAATAATGTCTGATGATATAGGAATGTTTGTCTCCTTGGATCTTACTGTTGTTAAAACATTTACATTTAAAAAGACTCGTTCCATAAATATTGGACAGGGTATTCTTTCTGATGGTCAAAATGAGATAAATATAGTTTTTTTTAATGCTCCATATTTAAAGGATAAGCTTTTAAGAGGAATGAGATATATTTTTTATGGAAAATTATTATTTCAGAATAGCCAGTACAAAATGGAACATCCTGAAATGTATTCAGTAGAAGAATATGAAAATCTGAAATCATCATTACAGCCTATATATCCTTTAACCAAAGGACTTAGTAATAAAATAGTTCAAAAATCTATTAGATCTTCGATTGAAGAGAATGATTATCTTTCAATTTATGAGGAATATCTTCCTCAAACTATTCTAAAGGAATTTAATCTGATATCTGTAAAGGAAGCTTTAAAAGAAATACATTTCCCAAAAGATGAATCCAGTTTAATTAAAGCGAAAAAAAGATTATCCTTTGATGAACTTTTCCTATTCTTAATTAAATTACGTTCACTTAGAGAAAATATAGATGAAGAATCTGTATTCAACGTTATAGAAACTGCCGGACCTTCTAGATTAATTGAAAAACTTCCATATAGATTAACTTTTGATCAGGAAAAAGTGTTTAAAGAAATTGTTGATGATTTGTTAAGTAAAAAGGTGATGAAACGACTTGTACAAGGAGATGTAGGTTCGGGAAAAACAATTATTGCATTTCTTAGTATGCTTTTAATGACTGAAAATGGTTATCAGACAGCTTTGATGGCCCCTACAGAAATTTTGGCTACTCAGCATTTTGAAAAACTGTCAACTTTAATAAGTAAATATGATCTTCCAATAAAGCCTGTTTTATTAACTGGTTCAGTCACTAAGGCAAAAAAAGAAATAATTTATGAAAATATTAAGAATGGAAAATATAATGCTGTAATAGGTACACATGCACTTATTCAGGATGGTATTGAATTTGATAATTTAGCATTAGTAATAACAGATGAGCAGCATCGTTTTGGCGTTAATCAAAGACAGAATTTAAAAAATAAAGGAAATTCACCACATGTTCTTGTTATGTCGGCAACTCCTATTCCAAGGACGCTTGCCATGGTGCTTTATCAGGATATACACCTTTCTTTTATTAAGGAAAAACCAGATAACAGACTGCCTATTAAGAATTGCGTTGTCGATACTTCTTATAGAAATACTGCATATAAATTTATGTATTCAGAAATAAAAAAGGGTCGACAGGTATATATTGTTTGTCCAATGGTTGAAGAATCAGAAGGCCTTGAAAATTTAGAAAATGTAATTGATTATACATCAAAGCTAAAAAAAGAGTTTCCTACGGATATCAACATAGAATATATTCATGGAAAAATGAAGCCTAAAGATAAAAAAGATATTATGGAGGCATTTTATAACAAAAATATAGATATACTTGTATCTACATCCGTAATTGAAGTTGGAATTGATGTCCCAAATGCAAATATTATAATGATTGAGAATGCAGAACGATTCGGATTGTCATCGCTTCATCAATTACGTGGCAGAATTGGAAGAGGAGATTTTCAATCTTATGCAATTTTTGTGAATGCTAATAATAAAAAGAAGAAAAATGAACGACTTGAAATACTGAACTCTACCAATGACGGTTTTAAAGTTGCAGAAGAAGATTTAAAGCTTCGCGGCGCTGGAGATATATTTGGGATCAGACAATCTGGAGCATTTGAATTTGAAGTTGCTGACATAATTGAAGATTCAGATTTAATTATTGATATATCAAAAACACTTGATATTTTGTTAAAAAATGACCCACATTTAATGAAAGAAGAAAACGAGAGCCTAAGACGCTATCTTCTTCAAAAGAATGATAATTATATTGACTTTGGAACAATCTAAAAGTATGATAATTTTGTGTGTTTATAATCTTTTAAACACAACATATTGTGTTTTTCACAGGATGGGAGAAATATGAAAGTAGCTGTTGTAACAGATACAAATAGTTCAATTTCAAAAGAAGAGGCAAATAGACTTGGAGTATATGTTGTTCCAATGCCATTCATGATAGATGATGAGGAATTTTTCGAGGATATAACGCTTACCAGAAAAGAGTTTTATGAAAAAATGGAAAATGGTGCAAGTGTTGTTACCTCTCAACCTTCCCCTGAAGCAGTCATGAATATGTGGGACGAAATACTAAAAACTCATGATGCTTTGGTTTATATTCCTATGAGCTCTGGGTTGTCTGGTTCATGTCAAACTGCAATGATGCTTGCAGATGATTATGATGATCAGGTTTTTGTTGTAAATAATCAGAGAATAAGTCCAACCCAAAGGGATTCTGTTCTTGAAGCTCTAAAGATGGCGAAGAATGGAATGACTGCTAAGGATATTAAAGAAAAACTTGAAGAAACCAAGTTTGATTCAACAATATATATTACTGTTGGTACATTGGATTATTTAAAAAGAGGCGGTAGGGTAACTCCTGCAGCTGCGGCTATAGGTAGTCTTTTGAAAATTAAACCAGTTTTAGCTATTCATGGTGAAAAGTTGGACAAATTTGCGACAGCAAGATCGTTTAAGCTTGCAAAACCAATAATGATTAATGCTGTATTAAATGATATGGAAAATCTTATTGGATGTAGTGACCCTAAAGAATACAATATTGCTGTTGCATATTCAAACAATCTAGAAGATGCAGAAGAATTTGCTAGAGAGTTAAAAGAAATTTTTCCAGATAATGATATTTTCGTTGTACCTCTTTCTTTAAGTGTTGCATGTCATATAGGTCCGTTGTCATTAGCGATTGCTGTATCTAAAAAGTTATAAGGGAGATTTTTATGTCTAAAGCATCTAATTATGATGCCAGTTCAATAACAGTATTAGAAGGATTAGAGGCCGTTAGAAGAAGACCTGGAATGTATATTGGTTCAGTGTCTACTAAGGGCCTAAATCATCTTATTTATGAAATTGTTGATAATGCTGTTGATGAGCATTTGGCTGGTTTTTGTAGTCAGATATGGGTTACATTAGAAAAAGATGGTTCGGCTACAATAGAAGATAATGGTAGAGGTATACCTGTAGGTATGCATGAAAAAGGTGTTTCTGCTGAAAGACTTGTATTCACAACGCTTCATGCTGGTGGTAAATTTGATGATTCTGCATATAAAACCTCAGGTGGTCTTCATGGTGTTGGTTCTTCTGTAGTTAATGCTTTATCTACATATTTAACAGTTTGGATTAAGTCTCAGGGTTCATTATATGAAGATAAGTATGAAAGAGGTATACCAGTTACTAAACTTGAGAATGGATTAGTACCGATTATAGGAAAAGCCAAGGGAACCGGAACTAAGATTAATTTTCTTCCAGATGATACCATTTTTGATAGAACGCGTTTTAAAGAAGATGAAATTAAATCAAGACTTCATGAAACTGCATACTTAAATCCAGAGCTTACAATTCATTTTAAGGATGATAGAAAAGATGAAGCGGAAGTCATTGATTTTAATGAGCCAAGAGGAATTATAGGCTTTGTTGAAGATTTAAATAAGAACACTGAATCTGTTTCAGATGTTGTTTACTTTAAGGGCGAATACGATGGTATTGAAGTAGAAGGAGCACTTCAGTATATCAATGAGTTTCACGAAAATGTATTAGGATTCTGTAACAATATTTATAATGCAGAAGGAGGAACTCATTTAACTGGTTTTAAGACTGCATTTACTAATATCATTAATTCTTATGCAAGAGATTTAAATATTTTAAAAGATAAAGATGTAAACTTTACAGGAACTGATGTTAGAAACGGAATGACTGCAGTTATCTCTATCAAGCATCCAGATCCAAGATTCGAGGGTCAGACCAAAACAAAGCTCGATAATCAGGATGCTACTAAAGTTGTTTCTAAAGTAACACAGGATGAGTTGACAAGATTTTTTGATAGAAATTTAGAAGCATTAAAGAATATTATTTCATGCGCCGAAAAAGCTGCGAAAATAAGAAAAACAGAAGAAAAAGCAAAGACCAATATGCTTACGAAGCAAAAGTTCAGCTTTGATTCTAATGGTAAATTAGCTAACTGCGAATCCAAGGACGCTTCAAAATGTGAGATTTTCATAGTAGAGGGTGATTCTGCAGGTGGTTCTGCAAAAACTGCCAGAAACAGAATGTATCAGGCTATTCTTCCGATAAGAGGAAAGATACTTAATGTTGAAAAGGCTTCAATTGATAAGGTTTTGGCTAATGCTGAAATTAAGACCATGATTAATGCCTTTGGATGTGGTTTTTCAGAAGGATATGGTAATGATTTTGATATTACGAAATTGAGATACGATAAAATCATTATCATGGCAGATGCCGACGTAGACGGTGCTCATATAGCAACACTTTTACTTACTTTATTTTATAGATTTATGCCAGAACTTATTTTTGAGGGGCATGTTTATCTTGCTATGCCTCCATTGTATAAGGCTATGCCAAGTAAGGGTGAAGAAGAATATCTTTATGATGATAAAGCACTTGAAGAGTATCGAAAAACACATAAAGGTCCATTTACATTACAAAGATATAAGGGACTTGGAGAAATGGACGCAGAACAGCTATGGGAGACTACCCTTGATCCCGAAAGACGTGTATTAAAGCAGGTTGAAATAGAAGATGGAAGAATGGCTTCAGAAGTGACAGCTTTATTAATGGGTACTGAAGTTCCTCCAAGAAAAGCGTTTATTTACGAACATGCAAACGAGGCTGAATTAGATATATAGAGAATATTAAATGAAGAAGAATAAAGATTTCCAGGAAAATATAATTAAAACAGAATATTCTGAAATAATGCAAAAGTCATTCGTCGATTATGCGATGAGTGTTATTGTTTCACGAGCGTTGCCTGATGCAAGAGATGGATTAAAACCTGTTCAGAGAAGAGTTCTTTATGATATGTATGACTTAAAGATTAATTATGATAAGCCATATAGAAAATCTGCGCGTATCGTTGGTGATACGATGGGTAGATTTCATCCGCATGGAGATAGTTCTATCTATGAAGCATTAGTTGTTATGAGCCAGGATTTTAAGAAAGGTATGGCACTAGTTGATGGTCATGGTAACTTTGGCAACATCGAAGGTGATGGTGCTGCTGCCATGCGATATACCGAAGCCAGACTTGAAAGAGTAACACAGGAAGCGTTTTTACAGGATTTAGATAAGGATGTTGTAGATTTTATTCCTAATTTTGATGAAAACGAGAAAGAGCCTTCGGTTCTTCCTGTTAAATTTCCTAATCTTCTGGTTAATGGATCAGATGGTATCGCTGTAGGAATGGCTACATCTATACCTCCTCATAATTTAGGTGAAGTCATAGAGGCAACTAAAGCTTATATGAATAATGAGGATATTTCTAATGCACAGCTTTTAAGATATGTTAAAGGCCCTGATTTTCCTACGGGTGGTATAGTAACTAATAAAGATGATTTAAAAGAAATATATGAAACCGGAACCGGTAAAATTAAGGTCAGGGGAAAGGTTGAAATAGAAGAATTAAAGGGTGGAAAAACTAATGTAGTTATTACTGAGATTCCATATCCTATGATTGGTGCTAATATTTCGAAATTTCTTTCTGATATTGCTGCTTTGTCTGAAAGCAAAAAGACTCAGGATATTGTTGATATCACGAATCAGTCTTCTAAGGAAGGCATTAGAATTGTTATTGAGCTTAGAAAAGATGCTGATGTAGAAAATTTTGTTAATCTATTATATAAGAAAACGCGTCTTGAAGATACTTTCGGTGTTAATATGCTTGCGATTGCTAATGGCAAACCTGAGGTTATGTCATTAAAGGATATCATCGCGCATAATGTTGAATTTCAATTTGAAGTTGCGAGAAGAAAATATACAACTCTTCTTGAAAAAGAAAATGAAAAAAGAGAGATTCAGGAAGGCTTAATTAAAGCCTGCAACGTTATTGATCTTATTATCGAGATTTTAAGAGGCTCAAAGGATAGAAGTATGGCCAAGTCCTGCCTTATTGATGGTAATGTTGATGGTATTAAATTCAAGTCAAAAGAATCGAAAATTATGGCATCCCAGCTTAGATTCACAGAAAAACAGGCTAATGCCATTCTTGATATGCGTCTTTATAAGTTAATTGGACTTGAAATTGAAGCATTAATTAATGATCACGAAGAAACATTAGCAAATATCTTTAGGTATGAAGATATATTAGAGCGTCGTGAATCTATGGCGATGGTTATTATCAATGAATTAGATGAGCTTAAAACAAAGTTCGCAGTTAAAAGACGTACAGTTATTGATAACGTAGAAGAGGCTCATTACGTTGAAAAAGAAATAGAGGAAATGGACGTAATGTTCCTTATGGATAGATTTGGTTATGCCAAAACTATTGATATGAATACATATGAAAGAAATAAAGAAACTTGTGATAATGAGTTTAAATATGTAGTTAATTGCAAAAACATTGGACGTATCTGTATATTTACCAATATAGGTTATATGCATACGGTTAAGGTTAAGGATATTCCTTTTGGTAAATTAAGAGATAAGGGAGTTCCTATTGATAATGTTTGTAAGTATGATACACAAAGAGAATTTGTTGTTGGAATTGAATCTCAAAGTAGATTAAATCTTTATCAGCTTATTTTTGTAACTAAAATGTCGATGGTTAAGATAGTTGATGGTGGTGAATTTGATGTTTCAAGACTGTCTATTCAGGCAACTAAACTTATGGATGGCGACGAGGTAGTTTTAGTTACTTCATTATTTGATCAAAAACAGATAGTTCTTAAGTCAAATGATGGTTATTTCTTAAGATTTGGTGTTGAAGAAATTCCTGAAAAGAAGAAGGCTGCTGTAGGTGTTCGAGGAATGAAACTTGGAGCCAAGGATTTCATTGATGAAGTTCATTATGTTACTACTAATTCGAATAACGTTATCGAATATCATGAAATTCCACTTGAATTAACTAAGATTAAGCTTGCGAAGCGAGATGGTAAAGGAACAAAACTTAGATATTAATGAGAGTAATAGCAGGAAAATGCCGTTCATTACAACTAAAAACACCTAAAGGGTTAAATACAAGGCCAACACAGGATAGAATCAAAGAAACTTTATTTAATATGATACAGAATGATGTTTCTGGTTCGGTTTTTTTAGATTTATATTCAGGCTCCGGTGGAATAGGTATAGAAGCATTAAGCAGAGGTGCTAAAAAATCATATTTTTTTGACAATTCAAAGGAAGCAATTTCGTGTATTGAAGAAAATTTAAGATTTACAAAATTAGAAAAAGACGCTGTAGTATTAAAAGGTGAGCTATTATCTAATTTGCATTTAGTAAAAGAAGATCATGCTGACATCATATTTATAGATCCTCCATATCAGGCTGGATATGAAAATTCATTATTTGATACTTTTTTGAAATTAAGATATATTAACGAAGATACATTAATAATTCTTGAATCAGATATTTCAAAAGATTTTTCTTTTGATGGATTTATGATTGTTAAAGAAAAAATATATAAAACAAATAAACATACTTTTTTTAGGAGAAAAAATGGCTAAAGCAGTATATCCTGGAAGTTTTGATCCAGTTCATTATGGACACCTTGATGTTATTAAAAGAGCGGCTAAAATGTTTGACGAACTTACAGTTGGCGTGCTTGATAATAATCGTAAATCTCCATTGTTTTCAGTTGATGAACGTGTTAAAATGTTAAATGAACTTTTGAAAGATATACCTAATGTTAAGGTAGAGTCTTTTGGAGGTTTATTAGTTGATTATTGTGCATCAAAAGATGTTCAGGTTGTAGTCAGAGGATTACGAGCAATCACTGATTTTGATTATGAATTGCAAAATGCTCAGACTAATTCGTTGTTATCAAAAGGTAAATTAGATACTGTATTTTTGACCACGAGCTTGGATTATTCATATTTAAGTTCTAGTGCCGTTAAAGAAATTGCTTACTTTGATGGTGACATTAGTATTTGTGTTCCTCCAGTAATTGAGGATATGGTTAAAGAAAAGTATTGTAATATGAAGGGGAAGTAAAATGACCAACAGAATTGAACAGTTGATCGATGAAATAGAGGATTATATTGACAGCTGTAGATATCAGCCTTTATCTAATACCAAGATTATTGTTGAAAAAGATAAGATTGATGAGCTTATTAGGGATTTAAAATCAAAAACGCCTGAAGAGCTTGCTCAGTATCAAAAGGTTGTTAGCAATCAGCAGCGTATTTTAAATGATGCGAAAGAAAAGGCTGAGAAGTTAATAAGTGAAGCTGCACAGCAGACACATGAAATGATTAGCCAGAATGCTATTATGAAAGAAGCATATGCACAGGCTGATGAGGTTGTAAAAACTGCATATCAGCAGGCACAGGATATTTTGGCAGAAGCCAAGGCAGAAGCAGATGCATATAGAAACGCTGCCGTTGAATATATGGATAATATGCTTTCTTCATATGAACAGTTGACAGCTCAGGCTATGAAATTGTCACAGAGCCATTATGAAAGTTTTTATTCTCAGATGACTCAGTATCATGAAATTGCAGTATCAAACAGGTTAGAACTTTTGCCTCCATCAATTGATACTTCAGAAATTCCTCAAGAGTATTTCGAAAACATGGAAGAGGATATTCAAAATACTGATAATATTCCTTCTTCAGTTGTTAACCAGAATACAGGAAACATTACTGGAACAGGATCCATACCACAGGCTACAGTTAATGCAGCTACAGGTCAAAATACAGGAGATATTAAATTAGATTTAATGTAATTAAGACACCGGCCTAAATAAGCCGGTGTTTATTTCTATAGAAAGGTTTTATTTATGAGTTTAATTATTGTACTTGATCCAGGTCATGGTGGCGAAGAATTTCATGGAGGTGAATTCGGACCATATATTGAGAAAGATATAGATTTAACAGTTGCAAATGTTATGAAAAGCCGTTTAGAGCAGTATGATGGTGTTACTGTATATTTGACGAGAGAAAGTGATGTTCCGGTTGATTTAAAACAAAGATGTGATATTGCCAAGGCTTATAATGCTGATTATTTCGTAAGCATTCATTTTAACCTTTCTTCACTACACGATTTGTATGGTTCTGAGGTTTGGCTTCCAATACAGAATAAGTATTATAACAAAATGTATCCAATTGCTAATGAACTTATGAATAATTTTGATGCTATGGGGCTTCATAACAGAGGAATAAAAACCAGAGTTGGAAGTGGTGGTGATAATTATTATGCTGTTATTAAATATGCTACTAATTACGGAATTCCTTCCTGCATAATAGAGCATTGTCATATGGATAATCCTAATGACAACTGGATAATCCCTTCTTCTAACCCTAAAGCAATGAGTGATGCACTTTATAATTTTGGAACTCAGGATGCAGATGCTTTTGCTAGAGCTCTTCATTTGAAATCAACAATTTTAGGCGTGGATTATTCTAAATTCAAAACAACTAATAGTACTAATAAAAGCACTAAAATTTTACCTGATAATACCGAACCGGAAGTAAATAATATCGAATTACAGGGAAGAAGCGGAAATATTGTCACACTTAAAATGAAAGCAGAGGATAAGAATGGTTTTATTCAGTATTACAAATATAGTACTGATGGAGGATTTACTTATTCCAAATTATTTGACTGGCCAAGAACATCATGGAATACATCAGTCAAAGAACATATTGTGAATATTGAAATTCCGTCTGGTGCTAATAGTATCGTGACCATGGTTGTTAATGGAAACGATAAGTCAACAATTAGTAATATGCTCCTTCTTCCATCAGTTAATTATGAAGCACATACCTCAATTCTTGAAGCTAAGACACTTACTAAAACATATGACGGTATCGATTTTAGTATGTTGTTTACTATTGGAGCACTTGCAGTTTTTGGTTTCGCATTAATAAAAACAAAGATATTAAATCGCATTGGAAAGAATAGATAAATTATTATCAAAATTAAATATTGCAAGCAGAAAAGAGGCTAAAACTCTAATTAAAAAGGGACTTATACTTGCTGATGGTGTAAAAATTACTTCAGCAGATATGAAGGTTTCGGAAAATGCTGTTATTTCATATTCAGGAAAAGAATATACATATCAAAAATATAGATATTTTTTGATGAATAAACCGTCTGGATATTTAAGCGCTAATAAAGATCCTAAAGATAAGACTGTTATGGATATTTTTGTTGAAAAATATCCTGATATTAAAGTTTCAGATTATTTCTTGATGGGTCGCCTTGACAAAGATACAGTTGGTCTTTTAATTATAACTAATGATGGAGATTTAACACATCGATTATTATCTCCAAAATATCATGTTGAAAAAACATATTACGTGAAGATAGATACTCCAATAAATGAAAGTATTAAGAAGAAAATAGAAGATGGTGTATATATTGAAAAAGATGTTTTAACCAAGCCATCCAAAATTGAAATTCTGAATGATGAAATGACTGAATGTAATATAACAATAGTTGAAGGAAGATTTCATCAAGTTAAAAAGATGTTTTCGTTAAATGGTAGTAACGTTACATATTTAAAAAGAATAAAATTTGGTAAGCTTATTCTTCCTTCAAATCTTAGAGAAGGGGATATTATCGAACTTTCAAAAGAAGAAATTGAGTTATTAAAAAATGAAAATTAATGATTTTTATAAACCAATGCTTGATGGAACAAGAGCAGTTTTATTTGATTTAGATGGAACGCTTGTCGATTCGATGTGGCTTTGGAGACAGATTGATAAAGAGTTTTTAGCGCGGTATGGGCATGAGGTCCCTAAAGATTTATCTAAATGTATTGAAGGTATTAGCGTTGTTGAAACCGCACATTACTTTATTAACAGATTCAATATAAACGAATCTCCGCAAAACATTATTAATACATGGAATGAAATGGCCAAATATAAATATCAAAATGATGTATATCTAAAAGAAGGGGCCTTTGATTTTTTAAAATATTTGTATGAAAGCGGTATTAAGCTTGGTATATGCTCAAGCAATTCCAACATATTATTAGATGTTGTATTATCTAGACTTAATATTAAGGAAATGTTTGGAATTGTTATATCTGGAAGTGATGTTAAAAAAGGAAAACCATCACCAGAATGTTATTTAAAGGGTGCTGAGGCGTTGGAAACAGACCCTATTAACTGTCTTGTATTTGAGGACCTTATTCCTGGTATCAGAGCTGGAAAAAACGCAAATATGAAAGTTTGTGCTGTTTTTGATGAGTATTCTAAGGCGGATGATAACCAAAAGAAATCAGAAGCTGATTACTATATTAAGAATTATAAGGATATTTTAGATGTTTAAAAGAATTATAAAGGGTGATTTTAATTATTTATCAAAGAAGAAAGCAAGAGTCATAATAATGACAGTTTTTCTATTTGCTATGTCTATTGGTATATTCATAACAGGATATGTTACGACTGGAACTAAAAAGAATCTATTAACCATTGTTGCTGTTTTGGGATGTTTGCCTGCAAGCAAGAGTGCAGTAAGTATGATTATGTTCTTAAGGGCTAAAGGCTGTCCTTTGGATATTAAAGAAAAAATAGAGCCGCATACAGGTAAACTTGTATCTATGTATGATATGTATTTTACATCATATGATGCCAATTTCCCGATTCTTCATATGATTGTTAACAATAAGGTTGTGATTGGGTTTTATAATGATCTAAAATTTGATGATTCTAAATGCGTTAAGCATCTTACAACTATGCTTGCTAATGCAGGGTACAATAATGTAACTATATCTTTGACCTCTGATCTTAATAAATATATTAATATGCTGGATAATTTTAATGAAAAAGATATATTAGATGAAAGCGTACAGGATGATGAAATAAGAATATCTTTGTACGAAATTACATTATAAAAGGTATTAATGAAAGAATTTTTGATTGATAAAAACGAAGAAAATAAAAGACTTGATAAGTTCTTAAAAACAGTCCTTCCAAAAGCTAATGATTCTTTTATATATAAGATGCTTCGAAAGAAGAATATTAAGCTTAATGACAAAAAGGCCGAAGGAAATGAGAAGCTTTTAATAGGAGATGTTGTTAAAATTTATTTTTCTGATGAAACCTTTTCTATGTTTGCTTCAGATACAGTCGAAAAGGTAAATGAATACGAAAAAGCATATAAAACACTAAGAAATATTAATGTTGTATATGAGGATAATGATTTACTCATTGTTAATAAGCCAATAAACGTTCTTAGTCAGAAAGCAAAGGATGATGATATTTCAGTTAATGAATGGCTAATAGGATATTTAATTAGTAATAAATGTATTACCATAGAAGGTTTAAATACATATCATCCTTCCATACTTAACAGGCTTGATAAGAATACAACAGGACTTTTGATTGGTGCTAAAACCTATAAAGCATCAAGGGTTGTTTCTACACTAATTAAGGAAAAGAAAATACGAAAGTTTTATAAAACAACTGTAAAAGGTGTTCTTAAAGAAGATAAATTGCTTGAAGGATATTTAAGCAAGGATTCTAAAACAAATAAAGTTAAAATCTATTCCAAAGAACCAAAAGGAATGGATTGTTCCTATATTAAGACTAAAGTCACTCCACTTCATGTTTTGGAAGATAAAACCATTTGTGAGGTAGAACTTTTTACAGGAAAAACACATCAAATACGAGCTCATTTAGCTTCAATTGGACATCCAATTTTAGGAGATCCAAAATATGGGGATCAAGCTTTTAATAAAAAATACAATAAATATACTCAGGATTTAACTGCATATAGATTAGAATTTCCTGATGAATGCGAAATTGAATCATTAAGAAAACTGGTGGTTAAACTATAATATGGCAACATGGAAGTCCAGAGGCTTAAGAGGTTCAGCTCTTGAGGACTTAATTAATGAAACAAACGAAAAATATAAGGAAACAGGACTTGCTATAGTTCAGAAAATTCCAACTCCAATTACTCCAATTAAAATGAATCCTTCTAAAAATCAAATTACCCTGGCTTTTTTCGAGCAGAAAAGTACAGTTGATTATATTGGGGTAGTACAGGGAGTTCCAATATGCTTTGATGCGAAAGAATGTAAGGAGGACAGGTTTCCTCTTCAAAATATACATGCGCATCAGGTGGATTTTATGGAGCATTTTGAAAAGCAGGGAGGCGTATCTTTTTTTATAATTCATTATACGCATAAAGATATAATGATTTATCTACCATTTGATATGTTTAAGTTTTTCTGGGATAGATCAAATAATGGTGGAAGAAAAAGCTTTTTATTAAGTGAACTGAATCCGGATTTTGTTATTAATCAAAATGAAGGGGTTTTCGTACCATACCTTGTTCCACTGAAAAAAGATATAGAAGAAAGAGATATTGTGCATTAGTGTTGACATAATGTTTTTATCGTGATAGCATAGTAACGAATTAGCACTCTACCACACTAAAGCGCGAGGAGAAAATTATGAATTCAAAATTATTACATACTCCAGAAGGAGTAAGAGATTTATATGGAAATGATTTAAAGAAGAAGCTGGAAATAGAAGAAACTATTAGAAAAGTATTCGAAGAAAAAGGATATAACGAAATTCAGACACCTACTTTTGAATATTTTGATATTTTTTCATCTGATATTGGAACAACACCATCAAATGATCTTTATAAGTTTAATGATCCAGAAGGAAATACTCTTGTTTTAAGACCTGATTTTACTCCATCAATTGCCAGATGTTGTGCAAAATATTTTAGCGATGAAAATGATGGTCCTATGAGATTTTGTTATTTAGGTAATACATTTGCTAATACATCATCTCTTCAGGGTAAATTAAAGGAAGTTACTCAAATGGGTGCAGAGCTTATGAATGTATCATCTGTTGAATCGGATGCTGAAGTAATAAGCTTGTTAATTGATGTATTAAAATCAACAGGATTGGTTGATTTTCAGATAAGTATTGGTAATGTAGAATATTTCAAAGGATTATGTGAAGAAGTTTCTTTGTCAAAAGACATTGAACTTAAACTAAGAAATTATATTTCTGGAAAGAATGTTTTTGGTGCTGAAAACTATTTAATAAGTCAGAATGTTGATTCTAATGACATCAAAAAGTTAATGAGTGTTAATGAAGCTTTTGGTGATGTTTCTGAAATTAAAAAGCTTAAAACTATTAACGAAAATAACTTAAGATGTCTTAATGCTATATCAAGACTTGAAGAAATCTATGATATTTTAAAGTCTAAGAATCTTGAACAATATATTACTTTTGATCTTGGACTTTTAAGTAAGTATAACTATTATACAGGCGTCGTTTTTAATGCATATACTTATGAAATAGGAGGCGCTATTGCAAAGGGTGGAAGATACGATAATCTTCTTTCTTCGTTCGGTAAGGATGCACCGGCTATTGGATTTGGTATTGTAATTGATGATTTATTAAATGCATTAAATAATCAAAATACTGATATTAAAAAAGAAGACAGATATTTAACATTTGCACTTGGAAAAGGAAGACTTGCTAATAAGACAATGGAGCTTCTTGGACAGATGGGAATTTTCTGTGATGAGATGTTGGACAAAAATACCAGAAAACTTATTTTCGTTAATGAGGAACATAAACTTAAGTTTTTCCTTGCTAAAGGTCCTGATGTACCTACATATGTTGAATATGGTGCAGCAGATATTGGCGTTGTTGGTGAAGATACAATAGTTGAGGAAAACCGTAAAGTATTTGAAGTTCTTGATTTAGGTTTTGGAAAATGCAGAATGTGCGTCTGTGGTCCGGCAAAAGCAAAAGAGTTGTTAGCTCATAGAGAAAGAATAAGAGTAGCATCTAAGTATCCTCTTATTGCTAAAGATTATTTTTATAATAAAAAACATCAGACAGTTGATATAATAAAGCTTAATGGATCGGTTGAACTGGGTCCTATAGTTGAACTTTCGGATGTAATTGTTGATATTGTTGAAACTGGATCAACATTAAGAGAAAATGGTTTAGAAGTATTAGAAGAAATAATGCCATTATCTGCAAGGGTAATAGTAAATCCTGTTTCTATGCAAATGGAATCAAAGAGAATTAAAGATATAGTATATAAGTTAAAGGAATTATGTGAAAATGAAAATTGTTAATCTAACAAAGGAAACTAAGGATAATCTTTTAGAAGATTTATTAAAAAGAAGTCCAAATTCATATGGTGAATATGAAGAAACTGTTAATAATATTATAACTGATGTCAGAAATAATAAGGATAAAGCTGTATTTGATTATACTTTGAAATTTGATAAATATGCTTTGACAAAAGATAATATTAAAGTAACAGAAGATGAAATTAAAAAGGCTTATGAAAAAGTAGATCCAAAATTGGTTGAGGTTATGAAACATTCAGCTTCTAACATTAGAGCTTTTCACCAAAAACAGATGCACAATTCCTGGATTGATACGAAAGATGATGGATCTATTTTAGGTCAGAAAATTACACCTATTTCAATTTCGGGTGTATATGTTCCTGGTGGTAAGGCTGCATATCCAAGCTCGGTTCTTATGAATATAATTCCTGCTAAGGTAGCTGGTGTTTCCAGAATTATTATGACTACACCTCCAAATAGCGAAGGTGAGGTTAATCCTGGAACTTTAGTTGCAGCTGATATAGCTGGAGTTAATGAAATATATAAAGTAGGTGGCGCCCAGGCAATCGCTGCAATGGCTTTTGGTACAGAATCTATTCCAAAGGTTGATAAAATTACAGGACCTGGAAATATATTTGTAGCATTAGCTAAGAAAGCATGCTTTGGTTATGTTTCTATTGATTCAATTGCTGGACCTTCAGAAATACTTGTTTTAGCAGATGAGGACGCTAATCCAAGATATGTTGCAGCTGATTTATTAAGTCAGGCTGAGCACGATCAGATGGCATCAGCTATTTTAATTACTACATCTAAGGATTTGGCTAGTAAAGTATCATTAGAGGTTGAAAATTTCACGAAAGTTCTTTCAAGAGAAGATATTATAAGAGCATCCCTTGATAACTACGGATATATTCTTGTTGCAGATTCTATGGAGGATGCTATAGATGCTGTTAACGAAATTGCATCAGAACATTTGGAAATTTTAACAAAAAATCCGTTTGAAATTATGCCTAAGATCAAGAATGCAGGTGCGATATTCTTAGGAGAATATTCGTCAGAACCTCTGGGGGATTATTTTGCTGGACCTAATCATATTTTACCAACTAATGGAACGGCAAGATTCTTTAGCCCATTAAATGTTGATGATTTCTTGAAGAAAACATCGATAATTAGCTATTCTAAGAATGCTTTATTAAAGGTTCATGAAGAAATTGAATTATTTGCTAAATCTGAAGGATTAACAGCACATGCGAATTCTGTTGCTGTTAGATTCGAAGACTAAGGAGAAAAATATATGAGAGAAGCAACTATATCAAGAAAAACTAAAGAGACTGATATTACTTTAAAATTAAATCTCGATGGTCAGGGAAAATGCGATATATCAACGGGAATTGGCTTTTTCGATCACATGCTTGAAGGATTTTCAAAACATGGTTTCTTCGATCTTGAATTAAAGGTTTCAGGTGATCTTAATGTTGATGGCCATCACACAGTAGAAGATTGTGGTATTGTTTTAGGTCAGGCTATTAAAGAAGCTTTAGGTGATAAAAGAGGAATTGTTCGTTTTGGATCTAAAATGATTCCTATGGATGAAAGTTTAGCCCTTTGTGCTGTTGATTTAGGTGGAAGACCATATTTGGTTTTTGATTGTGATTTTACAGCTGAAAGAGTTGGATATCTTGATACTGAGCTTGTTAAAGAATTTTTCTATGCAATATCATATTCTGCTGGTATGAATCTTCATATAAAAATGATTAATAGTGGGAATAATCATCATATGATTGAAGCTATTTTTAAAGCCTTTGGACGTGCATTAGATGAAGCGACTAAGTATGATGGCCGAAGCAATGATATTCCAAGTACGAAAGGAAGCCTGTAATGAATAATATTAAACAATTAATTCCATGTATATATTTAAAGGATAAAAAGGCTGTTTCTTCATTTAATGACGAAACAGTCGTATCAACAGATCCTGTTAGCCTTGCAACAAAATATTGCGAAAATGGTGCGGATTCAATTGTTGTTTTTGATTTTTCCAAAGAAGATAAAGAACATGAAGAAGCATTGGATATTATAAAGGATATTTGTAATCAGGTTTCTGTCCCTGTTATAGGTGCAGGAAATGTAAAAAGAATGGAAGATATTAAAAAACTTCTTTATGCTGGCTGTTCTAAAGCTTGTCTAAACTATTCTTTAGAAACTAATGTTGAAATTACTAAAGAGGTATCTCTTAAATTTGGAAAAGATAAGATAGCTGCATGCATTAACTTAGAAGATGAAATAATAAATAATCAGGAAATTTTAGACGAATTCGTATCTTCAATCATTGTTATCAACGAAAGTTTAATAAGAAACTGTGTTGAAATAAGTACATTACCTGTTATAGTAACTGTTCCTGATATTTCTCTTGATAAAATACTTGAAATAATGTCTGAAGAGAAAGTACTTGGATTAACAGGACCATTTATTAATGCTAATTCAAAAGAATTCGATAACATTAAAAATTTGTGCAAAGAAAATGGTATTAGTGTAAGAGTTTTAGAGCCTTCAATACCATGGAACGAACTTAAATTAAATAGCGATGGAATGATTCCAGTTATAGTTCAGGATTATAAAACCAATGAAGTATTAATGTGTGCTTATATGAATGAAGAAGCCTACAATATGACAGTTAGAACTGGAAGAATGACATATTTTAGCAGATCTAGAAATGAGCTTTGGATTAAGGGCGAAACTTCAAGTCATTATCAGTATTTAAAAGAATTAAAGGCTGATTGTGATAAAGATACACTTCTTGCTAAAGTATATCAGGTTGGTGCTGCATGCCATACTGGTTCTTATTCATGCTTCTTTAATGAAGTTGTTAATAATAATACAAGTATGGATGAATCCAATCCTTTGGAAGTATTTGAAAAAGTTCTTGATATTATTAAGGATAGAAAGGTAAATCCTAAAGAGGGTTCATATACTAATTATTTGTTTGATAAAGGTATTGATAAAATCCTTAAAAAACTTGGAGAAGAGGCTACAGAAATTGTTATTGCCGCTAAAAATCCTAATCCAAATGAAATTAAATATGAAATTTCAGATTTCTTATATCATATGATGGTTCTTATGGTTGAAAAGAATGTTACATGGGAAGAGATAACTGAAGAGTTAGATAAAAGATAAATATATATGAATAATAAGCTTGCTTTACCACAAAGAATACTTATGCAGATTGAAAAACCTGCAAGATATATTGGTAATGAAGTCAATGCAGTATATAAAGACAAACAGAATGTAGATATAAGATTTGCATTCTGTTTTCCTGATGTATATGAAATAGGCATGTCTCATCTTGGAATTCAGATTTTATATGATATGCTTAACAAATTTGAAGATACATGGTGTGAAAGAGTATATTCGCCTTGGCTTGATTTAGAAAAGATAATGAGGGATGAAAATATCCCTCTATTTGTGTTAGAATCACAAGATCCTGTTAAGGATTTTGATTTCTTAGGTATTACTTTGCAGTATGAGATGTGTTATACCAATATTCTTCAGATTCTTGATTTGGCTAATATTCCATTTAACGCAAAAGAAAGAGACTGGGATTGCCCTATAGTTCTTGGGGGTGGCCCGTGTTCATATAACCCTGAACCTATCGCTGATTTTTTTGATATTTTTTATATTGGCGAGGGAGAAACAAGATATCGTGAACTTCTTGATTTGTACAAGAAATCAAGAGAAGAAGGTATTACTAGGGAAGAATTTTTACATAGAGCATCAAAAGTTCCCGGAATGTATGTACCTTCTTTATATGAATTTGAATATAAGGAAGATGGAACAATTAAAAAACTGGTTCCTAAGTATGACGATATTCCGTTAAAAATCACTAAAGAGCTTGTAACATGTCTTGATGAAGCATATTACCCTACAAAACCTGTTGTTTCATATATTCAGACTTACTCTGACAGAATTAACTTAGAAATTCAAAGAGGATGCATAAGAGGCTGCAGATTTTGTCAGGCGGGTCAATTATATAGACCTGTTAGAGAAAAATCAGTAGAATATCTTCTAAAAACTGCTAAAGAATCCTTAATGAATACAGGTTTTGAAGAAATAACATTAAGTTCATTATCTTCATCTGATTATTCAAGATTGGGCGAATTATTAGATGAACTTATTGAATTCTGTAAGAAAAAAAAGATAAATATATCTTTGCCTTCTTTGAGAATTGATGCATTCAGTCTTGATATTATGTCTAAAGTTCAGGATGTAAAAAAGTCATCACTTACTTTTGCACCTGAAGCCGGAAGCCAGAGATTAAGAAATATTATTAATAAGAATCTTTCAATAGATAACATTTTAAATGGCTGTAGGGAAGCTTTTAATGGTGGCTGGAACAGAGTTAAATTATATTTTATGTTAGGCCAGCCTTTTGAAAACGAGGACGATATAAGAGGAATTGCAGAATTATCTGATACTATAGCAATGTTATTCTATGATACTGTTCCTAAGGAAAAGAGAAATGGTAAAATTCAGATAGTTGCATCTGCATCATTCTTTGTACCTAAGCCATTTACTCCTTTTCAATGGGCTCCACAAAATAATAAAGAACAGTTTATTGAAAAAGCATATATGGCAAGAAAAGCAATAACCGAGCAGAAAAATCAAAAGGTTATTAAGTTCAATTGGCATGAAGCTGATACTTCTGTTATGGAAGGCGTATTCGCAAGAGGTGACAGAAGATTAAATAAAGTAATACTTACTGCCTATAAGAAAGGCTGTAAGTGGGATGCCTGGTCTGAAACCTACAGACATGATTTGTGGCTTGAAAGTTTTGATGAATGTAATGTTTCAATGGACTTTTATACTACAAGAATACGAGAAGATGATGAAATTTTCCCGTGGGATCATATAGACTGTGGTGTAAGTAAAGAATTTTTATTAAGTGAATGGCATAAAGCAAAGCAGGAAGTAACGACTCCTAATTGTAAAGAAAAATGTAATGGGTGTGGTGCTTCTAAGTTTAAAACCGGAATATGTATTAACAGATGAAATATAGAGTAAAGTTTTCAAAAAATGGTGCAATTAAATATATAGGTCATCTTGATGTTATGAGATATTTTCAAAAGGTTATAAGAAGAGCCGAGATACCTATTGCGTATTCTGAAGGTTTTAGTCCTCATCAAATTCTTTCTTTTGCTTTTCCTTTATCGGTTGGCTTCACATCGGAAGGTGAATATTTCGACATGGAACTGACTGAGGTAGTCAATGAAGGAAATCTGATCGATATGTTTAACCAAAAGATGAATGAAGGTATCAGCGTTACAAATATAAGAAAATTACCCGATAAATCCGCTAATTGCATGGCTTCAGTGTTTGCTTCTAAATATGAAATTACAATCCATGATGATATTTTATTACCTGAAAATTGGTGCGCAGATAGTGTTGACCATTTTAGTCAATTGACTATTATGGTCAATAAGCCTAAGAAAAAGGGTGGTGGATTTATCGAAATTAATTTAAAAGATTATTTGTATGATTTTTCTATAATCAATCGTACTATTTCTTTTATTGTTAATTCCAGTTCTTCTTCAAATATAAAGCCAGAGTTTATTCTTCAGTGTGTTTTTGATAATTTAAATTGTGAGTATCCACAATACGGATATGATGTGCACAGAGTTGATATTTTTGGAAACGCAGGTACCGAAGAAAATATTAAATTAGTTAGTTTATTGGATTTTTAATATGAAAAAAATTGTAATTTCAAAGTTAAATAATCAGGATATTTTGTTTTTATTCAATGATAATCATGATGTGGAATTAATTAAATGCATCGATACATCGATTGTTGATAATGTATATATGGCCAAAATTGTTGAAATAAACAAGGGTCTTAATGCATGCTTTGCTTCAATATCTAATAATCAGAAAGTATATATATCTTTGTCTTCGTTCAAGGGTAATAAGCCAAAATGTGGTGATGAATTACCTATTCAGATTAAAGTTGATGCACTTAAAACGAAACTTCCAGAAGGTGATCCTAATATTTGTCTTCCAGGACAGTATTGTGTATGCCATATGAATAAAGAAGGAATAAGTGTTTCAAGAAAGCTTGATAAAGATACACAGGAAATTCTATTAAATAAAATATTGGATTTAAAGATTGAAGGAATTGAAAAATTTGGTTTCGTTATACGAACTAATGCTGAATATTTAATAGATGATATTACTCCATTAAAAGATGAAATAAAAATGTTTATTGAAAAAATGTCATTTTTAACATCCGAAGCAGAACATAGAAGCATCTATTCGGTTCTTTACGAAAATACATCAAGCATATTAGGAATAATTAGCGATATTCCTCTTGATATGTATGATTCAATTGTAACCGATAACGCGTGTTATTATAATGAACTTTTGTCTAATAATTTATTTTCAACAAAAGAAATTAAATATCATGATGATGAGTATGTTTCATTAAAAAATCTACATTCTCTTGAAACATTTCTTAATAGAGCTTTAGACAAAAGAGTATATCTTGACTGTGGCGGTTATTTAATTATTGAGCCAACAGAGGCTATGACCGTAATTGATGTTAATTCAGGTAAGATGGACACAAAAAAGAAGGATACTAAAGATTCACGTTTTAAGGTTAATCATCAGGCGGCTATAGAAATTGCTAAGCAAATTAGAATCAGAAATTTGTCGGGAATTATTATGATTGACTTTATTAATATGGATGATGATGACGATAACGAAAAGCTTATTAAAATTTTGAGAGATGAAGTTTCTAAAGATCGCGTAAAGACTACAGTAGTTGATATGACTCCGCTTGGAATTGTTGAAATCACAAGAAAGAAAATAAATGATACTTTATTAAGTTCAATTAAATGTAATTAATTGTTTTTATTTTATGTCTGTGTTATATTTTTGCTGTTAAATAAATATATTTCATAGGAGGAGATATTATGAAAAAATTAATAGCTTTAGTTCTTTCATTAGTTATGGTTCTTTCACTTAGCGCCTGTGGTAATACTACAGAAAACAGTGCTGCTTCTAGTGATGCTGCTACAACTAGTGATGCTAGTTCTGCTGAAGAGGTTAATGGTGGTGCAGAATTAAATATTGCCATTATTTCAAGCCCTTCAGGTGTTGATGATGGTTCATTTAACTATGATAACTATCAGGGAATTCTTTCATTCATCGCTGAGAACCCTTCTTCAAAGGTTACAGCTGTTAAGGAAGAGACAGGTGACAGCGAGGCATGTGTAAAGATGGTTGCTGATATTGCAGCTGATTACAATGTTGTAGTATGTTGTGGATTCCAGTTCGCAGGAATTGGTGATATCGTTTCTGATTATCCTGATACTAAGTTTATTCTTATTGATTCATGGCCAACAGTTGGTGGTACAGAGCTTACTCCAGATGCTCCTTTAGCTAATGTATATGCTTCATATTATGCTGAACAGGAATCTGGTTTTTATGCTGGTATGGCTGCAGCTTTAGAAACTAAAACAGGTAAGGTTGCTTCAGTTCACGGTATTGCATACCCATCTAATGTAAATTACCAGTATGGTTTTGAGTGCGGAGTTAAGTATGTTAACGCTAAGGAAGGACTTAATGTAGAAGTTGTTGAACTTCCTTCATATGCAGGTACTGATGTTACTGGAACAAATGTAGGTGGTAACTATGGTGGAAGCTTTAGTGATGAAGCTGTTGGTAAAGTTATCGGTGAAGCATTAATTCAGGAAGGTGTAGATATCATGTTCGTTGCTGCAGGTGCAACAGGAAATGGTGTATTCACTGCTGCTAAGGAAGCAACTGATGTATATGTTATTGGTTGTGATGCTGACCAGTATGATGATGGTGCTAACGGTGATAAGAACGTTGTATTAACATCTGCACTTAAGGTTATGCACCTTACCAACTATAATCAGTTAAATAATATTGCCAACGGAACTTTCAAGGGAGCATGTGAAACTCTTAATGCTTCTGGTGATTATACTGGTTATATTTCTACAGAAGGAAGAAATCAGTTATCTTCTGATACTATTTCAAAAATCGATGCTGCTATGGCGTTAATTAAGGATGGAACTATTGTTCCTGCTGCTAACTTTAATGGAGTTACACCTGAAACTTTTGAAGTAAAGTAATAAGTTAAATATTTAAGGGCGCTTTAAGCAATTAAGGCGTCCTTTATTTATGAAAGAGGTTGTTTATGGCTGATTATGAATACATTGTTGAAATGAATCATATTACCAAAAGATTCCCTGGAATTATTGCTAATGACGACGTTAGTATAAAGATAAAAAAGGGTGAAATTTATGCTATTTTAGGTGAAAATGGCGCCGGAAAATCAACATTAATGAGTATGCTTTTTGGCATGTATGAGCCTGATGAGGGTGAAATTATATTAAGAGGTAATAAGGTTAGAATTTCATCACCTAATGTAGCTAATGATTTAAATATTGGTATGGTTCATCAGCATTTTAGATTAGTTAGTAATTATACAATCGCTCAAAACATTGTAATGGGTGATGAACCTATTAAGAAATTGTTTGGTTTTATTCCAGTTATTGATGAAAAGAAGGCTAATGAAAAAATAGAAGAGCTTTCTAATAAGTATGGATTAATGGTTAATCCAACTAATATAGTAGAAACACTTAGTGTATCTACCAAGCAAAGAGTTGAAATATTAAAAATGCTTTATAGAGAAGCTGAAATTTTAATATTTGATGAACCTACTGCGGTTCTTACACCTCAGGAAATCGATTTTTTACTTAATATTATTAGAAATTTAAGAGACGCTGGAAAGACAATAATCTTAATTACTCATAAATTGGATGAAATTAAGAAGGTTGCAGACCGATGCGCTATTTTGAATAGAGGTAAGCTAATTGATGTACTTGATGTCAAAACATCAAGCACTAAAGATATGGCTAATATGATGGTTGGAAGAGAAGTAAGTTTCCAAACACCAAAAAAAGAAGCAAAATTTGGAAAAACTATATTAAGTGTAAAGAATCTTGTAGTAAAAAATATAGATGATTTTCCAGTTGTTAATGATGTTTCCTTTGAAATTCATGAAGGAGAAGTTTTTTCTATTGCTGGTGTTGCAGGTAATGGTCAGGTCGAAATCGCCGATGCTATTTATGGTCTTTTAAAAGTGGCATCTGGATGTATT
This sequence comes from Lachnospiraceae bacterium, assembly GCA_024399135.1. Lineage (GTDB taxonomy): Bacteria > Bacillota > Clostridia > Lachnospirales > Lachnospiraceae > JAILLW01. Next base: position 139,271 of record JAKSHY010000001.1, read on the forward strand.
ATGTTCCAAAATAAAGATATCACAGATGATTCGATTAGGAGTCGAGTTGAAAAAGGTATTTCGTATATTCCAGAAGACAGACAAGCCTATGGAGTAGTTCTTGATTTTTATTTAAAGGATAATCTTGTAACTAAGGAATATTATAGAAAAAAATATAGCGAGAAGGGTGTTCTTAAACACCATAATATAAATAAAAATGCTAAAGAATTAATTGATTCTTATGATATTAGAAGTGGTCAGGGAATAGACACTGTAGTTAGATCAATGAGTGGTGGTAATCAGCAAAAGGTTATCATTGCAAGAGAAATAGAGTTAGATTCTAATCTTATGATATTTGTTCAGCCAACTCGTGGATTAGATGTTGGTGCTATTGAAAATATAAGAAAACAGATAATTGAGCAAAGAGATAAAGGAAAAGCAATATTACTGGTTTCGCTAGAACTTGATGAAATTATGGATATCTCTGATACGATTGGAGTTATTTATAATGGAAAAATACAAAAAATTGCTCCGGCAAAAGAACTTACTAAAGAAGAAGTCGGGGAATTTATGATGGGAGTAAAGAAGAAGGGAGATAACAATAATGTCTAATTTAAAAAGAATATTATCAAGTGTTAAAATCCCTCTTTTAGCTGTGCTGATTGCAATAGTAGTAGGTGGAATTATTATTTTATTTACAGGATCTAATCCATTTTCTGCTTATTATGCATTATTACAGGGATGTGGTTTTTTGCCTAAAAAATCATATGGTGCTTCTTTTAATATGTTTACAGATTTTATGAGATATATTGATTTCTTTACACCTATGATTTTTGCTGCATTATCTGTTGCAGTTGCTCTTAAGGCAGGACTTTTTAATATAGGAGTTTCGGGCCAAATGCTTGCAGCAGGATTTACAGCCTCAGTAATAGTTGGATACAGTGAACTTAACCCAATAATAGCAAAACCTCTTGTTGTTCTTATTGGAATAATAGTAGGCGGTTTTGTAGGCGGTTTAGTTGGATATTTAAAATATAGATTTAATATAAATGAAGTTGTTGCAACTATTATGTTTAATTATATTATCCAGTATGTTTGTAGTTTTATGATTAATACATATTATGTAGATCCTGTTAGCAGACAGTCAGTAACTGTTGGACAGAATTCTCGTCTTACTCTAAAAGATTGCCAGATCGGTGGATTAAAGGTTGATATACCACTTGGATTAATCATTGCAATTGTTGCAATTATTCTGGTGAAATTTCTCTTTGATAAATCAATTTTAGGTTATGAGTTAAAAATGGTTGGATTCTCAAGAACAGGAGCAGATTTTGCAGGCGTAAATGTTGGCAAGAGCATGATTATTGCTATGGCTATTTCAGGTATTCTTGCTGGACTTGCAGGAGTTACATATTATCTTGGATATGCTGGATCAATACAGTCTAAAGTATTATCATCGACGGGATATGATGCAATCGCAATATCTTTACTTGGAAATAACAATCCTGTTGGAATTATTTTTTCAACTATGCTTATTTCTCTTGTATCAAATGGTAGTACTTATATGAAGTCAAGGGCAGGTGTTGAATCAGAAATAGCATCTGTTATCATTGGAATTATTCTAATATTTAGTGCTAGCAATGCTTACATTAAGCATAGGGCTGAGATTAAAAAAGCAAACCTTGAATTAAAAAGTATAAAGGAGGATAAATAATTATGGATTCAATATTTATTGATGGTTTATCCTTTACATTACCATTATTTATTATGGCTATTGGTGGAATTTATTGTGAGAGAAGTGGAATTACCATGCTTGCAGTTGAGGGATTACAAGGCTTCGGAGCATTTACCGGTGCGTTGACTGCTTTTATTATACAAAGTAATTTTGCAGGAGATTCACAGATTCCATTTATTATAGGTGTTTTATTTGCCTGTCTAGGTGGTGCACTTTTTTCTCTTGTTCATGCACTTTTGTGTATAAAATTTAGAGCAAATCAGGTTATTAGTGGTGTTGTAGTTAATATTTTGACAGTTGCCATTACTTCATATTTAACTAAGATTATTAATAAAATTGCATTCAACGAAACTTCTGACAAATTTGTATTAAATGTAAGTTCAAGATTTTCTATTCCTGGACTTTCTTCAATTCCTATAATTGGAGCATTGTTTAAGAATATGTATATATTTGAATTCATTATCATAATAATTTCCTTTATAGCATGGTTTATTATGTACAAAACACGTTTTGGAATGCATTTAAGGGCGTGTGGAGATAATCCTCATGCAGTTGATGCCGCTGGAGGAAAAGTTAATTCTATTAGATTAAAAGCAATTATGATATGTGGTGCTTTATCTGGAATTGGTGGAATATGTTTTGCATATTCAATTCTTGCAGGATTTTCTTCAAGCATATATATGGGATATGGATATCTTGCCATTGCAGCACTTATTTTTGGAAACTGGAAGATTCTACCTACATTAGGAGCATGTGTTTTATTTGGCTTTGCTAGATCTGGCGGATATAAGTTGGTTCAAATTCTTGAATTACCAAGTAGTTATCAGGACATTATTATGATTCTTCCATATGTTCTGACACTGTTTTTACTTATATTTTTCTCTAAAAAGAATATGGCACCAAGATCTCTTGGAATTCCATATTCTAAGGGAAGCAGATAAATTTTAATTTACATAATTTATCTATTGACATTGAAATAAAGTTTTGTTAAACTTTTTGAGTATGCCGCTTAGTGGGGTTTAAGATGTATATTTATACACACCGAAACTAGCGAGTAAATTAGTTTTATGACTAATTAGAAGGAGGAAGAACCAATGTACGCAATTATTGCAACAGGTGGAAAGCAGTACAAGGTATCAGAAGGTGACATCATCAGAGTTGAAAAGCTTGATGCTGAAGTTAATGATACAGTTACTTTTGACCAGGTTGTAGCTATTTCAGACGGTACAATGAAGGTAGCTTCTGATGTTGCTTCTGCTACAGTAACAGGAACTGTTATGAATCAGGGCAGAGCTAAGAAGGTTATCGTATACAAGTACAAGAGAAAGTCTGGCTACCACAAGAAGAACGGTCACAGACAGGCATTTACACAGGTTAAGATTGAGAAGATTAACGCATAATTTTGTGAAATGACTAAGATTGTATTTTTTAGAAGTAATGGCAAATATACAGGTATGGAAGCAAAAGGTCATGCAATGTATGATTCTTATGGAAAAGATATTGTGTGTTCTGCCATGTCAGTTCTAATAACCAACACTGTTAATGCTATTGATGAAATTAATCACGAAGAGATTGATTTAACATTAAACGAAGAAGATGGGCTTTTATCTTTTAGAATTATTAACGAGAAAGAAGAAAGTACACAGGTTTTAATGAAGGCATTAGTTCTTGGGTTGGAAAGTATTCAAAAAGAATACGGTAAAAAATATTGTAAAGTAGACTATAAGGAGGAAATGCAAAATGTTAAAGCTTAACCTTCAATTATTCGCTCATAAAAAGGGAATGGGTTCTACCAAGAATGGTAGAGATTCTGAAGCTAAGAGATTAGGTGCTAAGCGTGCAGATGGACAGATTGTTAAGGCTGGAAACATCTTATACAGACAGCGTGGCACAAAGATTCACCCTGGTGTAAATGTTGGTATCGGTGGTGATGATACATTATTTGCTAAAGTTGATGGCGTATTAAAATTCGAAAGAGTTGGCCGTGACAAGAAGCAGGCTTCTGTTTATCCAGTAGAAGATTAATTGATTTTATTGGCCCTAAACCATTTTGGTTTAGGGCTTTTTTCAAAAGGTAATAAAATATGTTTGCAGATAGAGCTAAAATTTATGTAAAATCTGGAAAAGGTGGCGATGGCCATGTTTCCTTTAGAAGAGAAAAATATGTTCCTGATGGTGGACCTGATGGTGGCGATGGTGGCCAGGGCGGGTCTGTTTATCTTGAAATTGATGAAGGTATGAATACACTTTCTGATTACAGACATGTAAGAAAATATGCTGCAGAAGATGGTGAAAAGGGCGGAAAACGTAATTGCAAAGGCAAAAACGGAAAAGACCTTATTTTGAAAATGCCTGAGGGAACGGTTGTTAAAGAATTAAATTCAGGTAAGGTAATTACAGACCTTTCTGGTGAAAATAGAAGGTTTTTACTTTTGTCTGGTGGTAGAGGTGGAAATGGAAATCAGCATTATGCAACATCAACCATGCAGGCTCCAAAATATGCTCAGCCTGGCCAACCTTCAAAAGAATTAGAGCTTATGCTTGAACTTAAGCTTATTGCGGATGTTGGACTTGTTGGATTTCCTAATGTAGGTAAATCGACATTTTTAACTAAGGTTTCTAATGCAAGACCTGAAATTGCTAATTATCATTTCACTACACTTAATCCTCATCTTGGAGTAGTTGATGTGGAAGGCGTGGAACCATTCGTTATAGCAGATATTCCTGGTCTTATAGAAGGAGCATCTGATGGGCTTGGATTAGGGCATGAATTTTTAAGACATATCGAAAGATGTAAGGTTATTATTCATATCGTTGATGCAGCATCAACAGAAGGCAGAGATCCTGTAGAGGATATTTATGCTATTAATAATGAATTAGAAAGATATAATTTTGACATAAAAAATAAACCTCAGATAATTGTAGCTAATAAGGCTGACTGTATCTTTTTAGATGAAGGACAGGAAAATCCTATAGATAAAATAAGAAAAGAATTCGAACCACAAGGCTATGAGGTTATAGAAACTGCTGCAATAAAAGGTGAAAACGTAAAGGAAGTATTATATAGAGTACGCAAAATCTTGGATGAAATTCAGGATGAAGCTATTATATTTGAGCAGGAGTTTTTCCCAGAATATATGCTTGCTATTTCTGATGAACCATTTACAGTAACATATGATGATTCAGCGAATGAATATCTTGTTGAAGGTCCAAGAATTGAAAAGATGCTTGGATATACTAATTTGGAATCAGAAAAGGGCTTTAGTTTTTTCCAAAAGTTTTTGAAAGAAAATGGTATTTTGAAAGCATTAGAAGATGCTGGAATCGAAGAAGGAGATACTGTAAGGCTTTACGATTTAGTGTTTGAGTATTATAAGTAGTTAGGAGTTTTAACATGACTAGTAAACAGCGAAGCTATTTAAAAGGATTGGCAATGACTATTGATCCAATATTTCAGATAGGAAAATCATCATTAACGCCAGAATTAACAGAAGCTGTCCAGGAAGCTATTGATAAAAGAGAATTAATCAAAGTTTCTGTTTTGAAGAATTGCTTTGATGATCCTAAAATGATAGCTGAAGCACTTGCTGACAGAACAAGATCAGAAGTTGTTCAGGTTATTGGAAAGAAAATAGTATTATATAAGAAAAACAAAGATAATCCCAAAATAGAATTACCTAGATAATACAAAATATATAGAATAATAAAATTATGAAATTATCAAAAATAGCAAAAAAAATTGAAAAGGTACAATCAGATAAGCGTTTTGAACATACATTAGGGGTTTCATACACAGCTGCAGCACTTGCAATGCGCTATAAGGAAAATGTTGAAAATGCCAGATTGGCTGGTTTGTTACATGATTGTGGAAAACATCTTTCTGATGAAAGAATGCTGGAATTGTGTGATAAATATTCTATAAAGGTATCTAAAGTAGAAAGAGAAAATCCATTTTTGCTGCACGGAAAAGTTGGCGCTTTAATTGCTAAGAAAAAATTTGATATTGATAACGAAGACGTATTAGATGCTATTTCTTATCATGTAACAGGAAAACCCAAAATGACGTTGCTTGGAAAAATCATCTTTATAGCTGATTATATTGAACCAAACAGAGATTTTGCTGATAATCTTCCAATGCTCAGAGAACTTGCTTTCGAAGATTTAGATTTATGCCTTATCAAAATATTAGAATGCACATTAAAGCATTTAAATAACAAAAAATCTGTAATTGATCCAACAACTCAAGAAACCTATGATTATTACATGAAGGAGTGTTTAAAATAATGGCAGAATTTTCAAAAGATAAAATAACAGAATTAGCTAAATTAGCGGTTGATGCTTTAGAAGAAAAGAAAGCTTCTGATATTAAGGTTTTAGATATTAGTGAAATATCTCAGATTGCTGATTATTTCATTATTGCAAGTGGTAATAATATTAATCAGACTCAGGCTATGGCAGATGATGTAGAAATTAAGCTTGAGAAGAATGGTCTATTATTAAAACAAATTGAAGGATATGAAAAAGCAGGCTGGATATTAATGGATTTTGGTGACATTATTGTTCATATTTTCGATAATGATAATAGATTATTTTATGATCTTGAAAGAGTCTGGAAGGATGGAAAAGAGATAGAATTATAATGAAATTACAACAGGTATTAAGTCGCGTAAGACGCGCTGTTGACGATTATAATATGATTGAAGAAGGGGATAAAATTGCTGTTGGTATATCTGGCGGTAAGGATTCCCTTACTTTATTATATGCACTTTCTGAACTTAGAAGATTTTATCCTAAAAAATTTGAATTAATTGCTGTTACAGTTGATTTAGGTTTTAAAAACCTTAACCTTGATGGAATAAAAAACTTTTGTGATAAGTTAAATGTTCCATATTCGATTATTAAAACAGATATTGCGGAGATTGTTTTTAACGAAAGAAAAGAAAGTAATCCATGCTCTTTATGTGCTAAAATGAGAAAAGGAGCATTAAATTATGCTATGGAGGATGCAGGATGCAACAAGGTTGCCTACGCACATCACAGAGATGATGTTGTGGAAACAATGATGTTATCTTTGATTTATGAAGGAAGAATACATACCTTTAGTCCTGTAACCTTTTTGGACAAAATGAAAATAACAGTTATAAGACCTCTTATTTACATGAATGAATCTGAGGTAATTGGTTTTGTAAATGCAAATAATATTCCTATAGTAAAAAGCTCTTGCCCTGCAGATGGTTATACTAAACGTGAATATGCTAAGAATTTACTTAATCAAATAAATGCTGAAGCTCCTGGTGTTAAAATGCGTATGTTTTCAGCAATTCAAAGAAGCAATATTAAAGGCTGGCCACCTATAGATGGAGAAGAACAAGAATTATCATGATCAACAGAATAATTTAAATACATTGAAGATGAGAGATGTAGTATCGACACTTCCTCAGTTTTGTAAGTCATTTTTTAGAGGAATTCAGGACTCAACATCTTCAAGAACCAGATTAGCTTATGCATATGATATAAGAGTATTTTTTGAATATATGCATGAGAATAATTCTTATTGCCAAAAAATAGATATTGTTGATTTCCCAATTTCCATACTTGACCAGATAACAAGAGAAGATATAGAAGAATATATGGATTATATTACTTATTATGTTAAAGATGGAAAAGAAATCACAAATGATGAAAGGGGAAAAAAGAGAAAACTTTCAGCATTGAAAAGTTTTTATAAATATTATTACTGCGCTGAACTAATTAAGACAAATCCTGCACAGCTTGTGTCTTTACCTAAAATTCATGAAAAAGAAATTATACGACTTGATGTTGATGAAGTTGCAACGCTCTTAGATAATGTTGAAGAAGGCACTAAATTAACTAAGAAAGAAATTCAGTTTCATGAAAAAACAAAGGTCAGAGATACTGCATTAATGACTCTTCTTTTAGGAACTGGAATTCGAGTTTCCGAATGTGTAGGACTGGATATTAACGATGTAGATTTTAAAAATAATGGTATTAAAATAAGACGTAAGGGTGGATATGAGACTGTAGTGTATTTTGGTGATGAAGTAGAAAATGCACTTCTTGATTATATTACTGAGCGTAAGAAAATAATTACACTTGAAGGTCATGAAGAAGCCTTGTTTTTATCCTTACAAAATCGTAGAATAACTGTAAGAGCTGTTGAAAATTTAGTAAAAAAATATTCACAGACAGTAACTACATTAAAAAAAATCACACCACATAAATTAAGAAGTACTTATGGTACATCGTTATATCGCGAGACTGGTGACATTTATTTAGTTGCAGATGTACTTGGACATAAAGATGTTAATACAACAAGAAAACATTATGCAGCACAGGAAGAAGATCGAAGAAGAAGAGCTGCAAGTGCAGTTAAGTTAAGAGAAGATTAGGAGAATCGTTTAATGAAGTTTAATTTCAATAAGAAATATATTTCTATTGGCATAATAGCTTTAGGTGTCATAATTTTGGCAATATTGTTTTTCTTTGCATGTTTTCAGGTTGACGCTTTTAAAGAGGTTATTGGAAATATTTTTAATTTGCTAACACCTGTTATATATGGATTTATATTTGCTTATCTTTTAATTCCTATAGTAAATTTCTTTGATCGAAAGCTTTTTTATAGAATAGCTTTAAGAAATAAAGATCATATCTCTAATAAAAAGAAGCGTGTATTCAGAGTATTTTCAATTATTTTTTCTTTTTCTGTAGTTATATTTTTAATTACATTACTCATGAGAAGCTTAATTCCTCAAATTACTGCAAGTATTAATACAATGCAGGAGCAGAGTAATACATATTTTAATACAGTTTCAGGATGGGTTAATAGCATTACTAACTGGTTTTATGATTTCCAAAAGAAGTATATTGGACCTGGAAGTATGCTAGATGGAATGATAGATTTTGAGAAAATTCGTGATTCATCATTAGAGTTTTTTGCTGGTATCTTTTCATCAAATGCAAATAATGCTACACCTATAAATAATCTGTTAACTAACGTATCTTCATTCTTTATAGGTTTCTTTAAAAATGTATGGAATATGCTTATTGGTTTTGTAATAAGTATTTATGTTCTGTTAAATAAGGAATTATTCGCAGCTCAGGCTAAGAAAATTGTTTATTCTATGTTTTCTTTAGAAAAAGCTAATCATTTATTAAGAGACTTAAGATTTGTATCTGATACATTTTTAGGATTTATTATTGGAAAAATTGTTGATTCAATAATAATTGGATTCATTTGTTATTTTGGATTATTAATTTTAGACATGCCATATCCAATTCTATTAAGTGTAGTTATTGGACTTACAAATATTATTCCTTTCTTTGGACCTATAATTGGAGCAGTTCCTACCTCTTTCATTGTATTAATTGCTACCTTTAGTGAAAATCCTTGGAAAATTGTATATTTTATCATTTTCGTTATTATTCTTCAGCAATTAGATGGAAATATTATTGGACCTGCAATATTAGGTTCTACAACCGGCATCTCAGGTATGTGGGTAATTTTCTCAATTACATTCTTTGGAGGACTATGGGGTGTTGTTGGAATGTTCATAGGTATACCAATATTCTCAGTATTCTATGCAATGTTTAAAAGAAGTGTTGAAAGAAGACTTGTTAAGAAGAACCTTCCAACCGAAAGTTGGGAATATCTACCTGTTAAAAGAATTGATGTAAATACAAAGAAGATAGTTCCTTTAATTGAAGCTAATGATTTAAATTACAAAGCTAAGCCGATGGATTTCAAGGAATTTATCGAAAAAATTAAGAAGTTTAAATTTATAAAAATGAAACATTCATTAAATGATTCTGCAGATGATGATATTATCGCGGATGAAGATGATATGAAAAACAATTAGAATATTAAGTGCTTTATACATATAAACATGATAAATAAAAAGAAGTTGGAAATTAAATAATGTTTCCAACTTCTTTTCATTATATAAATATATAATTATTTAACTATTCTAAATACTCCAAATACTTTTCCAAGAATCTGACAGTCATCAACAATAATAGGATCCATACTATCATTTTCTGGTTGCAGTCTGATATGTCCATCTTCCTTATAAAATGTCTTAACAGTAGCAGAGTCATCAATCAAAGCAACAACAGTATCGCCATTTTTAGCAACATTTGTACTATTAACAAATATTTGATCGCCACTAAAAATTCCTGCATTAATCATTGAATCGCCCTTAACCTTTAATACGAACGATTCTCCGCTTGGAACCATATCAGCAGGAACAGGAAAGTAACTATCTATATTCTGTTCAGCCAATATAGGACAACCTGCAGCAACCTGTCCAACAACAGGAAGTGAAACCATTTCAGTTCTAACCATCTGAAAATTATCATCACAGATTTCAATAGCACGAGGCTTCGTAGGATCTCTTCTTATATATCCATTCTTTTCTAATGTTTCTAAATGAGAATGAACAGAAGAGGTGGATTTTAAATTAACAGCTTCACATATTTCCCTAACTGCAGGTGGATAACCACGTTTTAAAATTTCTTCTTTAATATAATCAAGTATCTGCTGTTGCTTGTTACTTATATTACCATTAGCCATAGAATACCTCCGAATGTTTGTTTGGTTATAAAAAAATTATATCAAATGAATTTGTAAAAAGCAAACAAATATTCCGAAAATTTGTTCGAAAAAGTGTTGACATTCGAATATCTGTTCGGTATAATTCAAAGCATAGAACAAATGTTCTCGAACAAACATTCTGGAGATTGATATGAATAGAGAGTATGAATTAAAAATTAAAAGAAATAGAATAAGAAGGAAAAGACAGCTTAGAAGGAATTTTATTATATTTGTTTTTTCAATTATTATGGTTTTAACTTTATCGATTGCATTTTTTGGTATTAAAGCTAATGCTGAAAGCAAAAACAAAGAGCATGTATATAAGTATTTTAAATCTGTAACTGTTAATAATAATGATACATTATGGGATTATGCCATGAATTTCTCTAATGATGATAATTATCAGGCTTATGTAGATGAAGTTGTTGTTATTAATCATTTATATAATGGTGAAATTGAATATGGAATGAATCTTGTCATTCCATATTATTCAAAAGAATTTATTAATTAGTTTTCAGGCTTATTTTGGGGATATGTTAGGAGAAAGGGCGAATTATTTCGCCTTTTCTTTCTTTTTGTTCGAAATTTTTTTATTTACTATGTTAATATATTTATTATGAATACAGGATTATATATTACTAAAATAAATAAACCAGCTTCTAAGGATCATAAATATGATTCATATATTGCTCATAAATTATTGAATCAATTAACTAACATAGATGATAGAGAAATAATTAAAAATGAATATGGAAAACCATATTATAACAATTCTTCAATATTCTTTAATCTATCTCATTCAAATAATTTTGCCTGTTGTTATTTAGATATACAGGAGGTTGGCGTAGATATTCAGTATTTTAAAGAAACTAATAAGTTCATCAATATATCAAAACGATTTTTTAAAGAAGAAGAATATAATTATATTATTGATAGTAATGATAGTTTATTAGCTTTTTATCGAATATGGAGTGCCAAAGAAAGCTATATAAAACTAAAAGGACTTGGATTATCTATATCTTTGAATTCTTTTTTAGTTGAACTTCCAAATAATATAGGAGATATTTTTAGAATTGATGATGTATATCTTAAAGAATTTTTGATAAATAACGAATATATTTGTACAATTTCCGCATATTCTAGTCATTTTCCTTGTGAAATTAAAGAATTTGAAGTAGTATAGATAAGGTATGAAAATATGTAACAATGAAAGGCAATATTAATGAATTCTCACGGTATTGAAATCAGATGGCACGGCCGTGGAGGCCAGGGTGCTAAAACAGCTGCACTTTTACTTGCAGATGTATGTTTTAAGACTGGTGCATATGTTCAGGGCTTCCCTGAGTATGGTCCAGAAAGAATGGGTGCTCCAATTACAGCATTTAACAGAATTAGTGACAAGGAAATTAGAGTTCATTCTAACATTTACACTCCTGATCTTGTAGTAGTCGTTGATGAAACACTTCTTGATTCAGTTGATGTTACAGCTGGACTTAAAGAAGATGGAGCTATTATTATTAACACACCAAAATCAGTGGAAGAAATCATCCCTTCACTCAAAGGATATAAAGGTAAAGTATTTACTATAGATGCAAGAAAAATTTCTGTTGAAGCATTAGGTAAGTATTTCCCTAATTCACCAATGCTTGCTGCTGCTGTTGCAGTATCAAAAGTAATGGAAGAACATGAATTTATTAACGAAATGAAAGCATCATATGAGCATAAGTTTGCTAAGAAACCTGAAGTTATTGAAGGAAATATGAAAGCACTTACTATGACATTTGATGCATTAAGAGATAGTTTATAGAGGTAATCATGAGAACAGATGTTAATAAAATAAACGAAACAACTCCATACGAAGACTTAACAGAAGGTCTAATTATGTTTGCTGGTGGAACCAGTAAAGATTTCATGACAGGTGAATGGAGAACTAATACACCTATTTTTAATGCTGAAAAATGTAAGCAATGCCTGTTATGTGCTCCTGTATGTCCTGATGGATGTATTCCTGTTAAAGATTCAAAGAGAAGTGAATTTGATTATGATCACTGTAAAGGATGTGGAATTTGTGAAAAAGCATGTCCATTCGGTGCAATAGAAATGATAGAGGGTGTTGACCCTTGTAAGGAGAAGTAAGAAATGTCTAAAAAAGATAGAATGTCTGGAAATGAGGCAGTGGCTTATGCTATTCGTCAGATTAATCCTGATGTAATGCCAGCATTTCCTATAACACCATCAACAGAAATTCCACAGTTAGTATCTACTTATATTGCTAACGGAGAAATGGATACAGAATTTATTCCAGTAGAATCTGAACATTCGTCAATGTCAGCTACAGTTGGTGCAGAAGCTGCAGGTGCAAGATCATTAACTGCAACATCTTCATGTGGACTTGCTTTAATGTGGGAAGAATTATTAATTGCCGCTTCTAATAGAATGCCTTGTGCATTAGCTTTAGTTAATAGAACATTATCTGGTCCTATTAATATTAACTGTGACCATTCTGATGGAATGGGTGCAAGAGATACAGGCTGGATTCAGATTTATGCAGAGACTAATCAGGAAGCATATGATAACTTTATTCAGGCTTATCCGATAGCTGAAGATAAAAGAGTTCATCTCCCTATCATGATTTGTCAGGATGGTTTTATCACTTCACATGCCGTTCAGAATATTGAATTAAATGAAGACCAGGATGTTAAAGATTTCGTAGGAGAATATAATCCAGAAGAATATCTTTTAAATACAGGTAATCCAATAGCTATTGGACCATATTCTATTAGTAACTATGCCATGGAAGCTCGTAAGGCTCAGGAAATGGCTATGGAAAATTCTAAAGAAGTTATCATCGAAGTTGCTAAGAAATATAAAGAAAAATTTGGCAGAGGTTTTGAATTATTTGAAGAATATAGAACTGCTGATGCTGATTATATAATGTTAATTATGGGTTCGGCTGCAGGTACAGCTAAGCAGGCTGTAGATGATTTAAGAGAAAAAGGATATAAGGTTGGTGTTCTTAAATTAAGAGTATTCAGACCTTTCCCAGCTGATGAAATTGCTAAAGCATTATCTAATTGTAAAGCAGTAGCCATAATGGAACGTACAGAAAGCTATAATGGACATGGTGGACCATTAGCTTCTGAAGTTCGAGCAGGGTTATTCGAAAATGGAATAAATATTAAAGCTGTATGTTATACATATGGCCTTGCAGGACGTGATTTTACTGTAGAACATGTATATTCTATTTTTGATGAATTAAAGGATGTTGATTTAAATAATAAGAAAGTTAAACAGCATCGTTATATTAATTTAAGAACAAAAGAGGAGAATTAAAATGGCCGGTTATAGTTTAAAAGAAGTTATGAATAAACCGGAGCGTTTGGCTCCAGGACATAGAATGTGTGCAGGTTGTGGTGCTACTATTGGTGTTAGAGCAGTCCTTAGAGCGTTACACGAAGAAGATCATGCTGTAATTGGTAATGCTACAGGATGTCTTGAAGTATCTTCATACACATACCCATATACAGCATGGGAAGATAGTTATATTCACAATGCTTTCGAGAATGCAGGGGCAACATTAAGTGGTGTTGAAACAGCATACAGAGTATTAAAAAAGAGAGGTCGCATCCCTGCTGAGGATAATTATAAATTCATTACTTTTGGTGGTGATGGTGGAACTTATGATATCGGATTTCAGTCATTATCAGGTGCTATGGAGCGTGGACATGATTTAGTATATGTATGTTATGATAATGGCGCTTACATGAATACCGGAATACAACGTTCTTCTGCAACACCACAGTTTGCTGATACAACAACTACACCAGTTGGTAAAGAATCTAATGGTAAAATGCAGACTAGAAAAGATTTGGCTGCCATTATCGCAGAACATAATGTTCCATATGTGGCTCAAACTACTTTAACAAAAGATTTTAAAGATATTCACTTAAAAGCAGAAAAAGCAATTTATACAGAAGGCGCTGCATTCTTAAATATGTTAACTCCATGTCCAAGAGGTTGGAGATATGATACTCCTGATGTTATGAAGATCTGTCAGTTGGCTATAGATACATGTTATTGGCCTATGTTTGAAGTGGATCATGGAGTATGGACATTGACTTATGAGCCTAAGAACAAGCTTCCTATTGAAGATTTCTTAAGGGCTCAGGGTAGATTCAAACATTTATTTAAGCCTGGTAATGAAGATCTTATTGTTCAATTCCAAAATGAAGTTGATAGAAGATGGGAAGACTTATTATATAGATGTGCTAAATAATTTATATTATTTTGGGGGTTAGTTATGGAAGAAAGATTATTTAATAATGGTCATATAATTTCATGGTTACAGTATTTTTCAGATCAGACAGATGTAGATCTTGAACATGTTAAAATTCTTGATATTACAAGAAAGAATAAGAATCTTATTCCAGCATGTGAGCAGCATAGATGTGTTTTAGTTTTTACAGAAGCTGGACATTCTGACATATTTTACAGAATGTATAATGCTGGTTTAGGTGAATGTACAGTTATTTATAATGAAGGTTCAGAACCTACAGGACCTATTAAACAGGATTTAGTATTAAATATGATTGACAGAGGAATTAATGCTTCTGCAGGTATGCTTGTACTTAATCCTAATGCACGTTCTACAGTTAAATTCGGAATGGATAATTCTGTTTTGGCAAAGGGTTCGGTAAAATATGTAGGATCTGAAATTCGTGCCATTATTCTTTCTAAAATGCAGATTGAAGAAGGAAAAAATATTTGTGTTATATCAGGTGAATCAATTGTTGTAGAATCTGGTATTTTAAATGGTGAAGGTTCTATTATTGCTGTTGAATATAATTCTAATGATAGAAGAGCATTAGAAGAGAATGTTGAGCAGTTTGGATTAAATAATGTTACAATTATTGATCATGTTGATGAAGAATCCATGAGAGGTCTTCCTATCCCTGATGTAACAATGTTAGTTGCATCAGCTTCTATGGAGCAGGAGATTACAGAATTACTAAAATTGAATCCTAATATGGAATTTGTAATTTATACTTTGGATTTTGTTTTAGCTGCATCAATGATTGATTACTGCAAAAAAATATGTATTTCTGATCCTGAAATCATACAAATTGCTGTTTCAAAGGTAACTTCAAGACATAATTACGAACAACAGCCTGCACCATGGTTAATTAGCTTTAAAGCAGGAGAATAAAGTACTATGAATTGGATCCTTTTGGTTTTATTTTATGGAATTGCTAAAGGATTTAGAGATGTAATTAAAAAGAAGGCATTTACTAAAAATACGGTTATGGAAGTATTGTTTGCACATACTTTCATAACCTTTGTTTTTTGTATTCCTGATATAAATAATTCTCTTGGAATTCCTTCTAATTATTATTTTCTAATTGCATTAAAGAGTTTAGCAATATTTTTAGCATGGATTTTTTCATTTAATGCTATTGATAATATGCCAATTAGTGTATATGGAATTGTTGATCTTTCAAGAATTATATTCTCAACATTATTTGGAGTATTAATACTAAAAGAAACTATATCTTTAAGCGGAGGAATTGGATTATCTTTAGTATTATTAGGCCTTTCATTACTTAAACTTTACCCTAAAATAAAAGAAAAACTAACTAAAAATGGCAATCATGAAGTAAATAATTCAGAAGAAATTAATCCCAAATATGTAATTATGGCATTTTTGTCATGCTTATTAAATGGACTTTCAGGAGGCCTAGACAAGATATATACCAAGGATGTTTCAAGCTCCCAACTACAGTTTTGGTATATGCTGTTTATGGTTATTTATTATGCGATATACATTTTAGCAAGAAGAATTAAGATAAGAAGTTCTATTTGGAAAAATGGATGGTTATGGCTTCTAAGCATTTTGTTTTTTCTTGCAGATAAGGCTCTATTTATTGCCAATACATACCCAGAATCTAAAGTATCCATAATGACATTAATAAAGCAATCAGCTTGTATTATTACAATTTTTGCAGGCAAATTTATATTTAAAGAAAAAAATATAGGATATAAATTCATATGTGCATTAATTGTAGTTTCAGGTATAATTATTGCTACAATATAATTTATTTTCTAGTTTTAAATCGGAAATATAGCTGGAGGTATATAACATGAAAACTTCATTTCGTTTAAAAGCATTCATTTCTATTATTTCTGTTGTATTTTTATTTTTTATTTCAAGTATAAAAATATATGCAGATGAATATATACCTGTAAAAGGTATTGATATTAATACTAAAAGTATGACCTTGTGGGTTGGTGAATCTAGATATGTTGGTGCAAAGGTATTACCTGACAATGCAGGTAACTCTGGTATTACTTACTCTTCAACAGATACTAATGTAGCAATTGTAGAACCAAGTGGTAATGTTATAGCTGTTGGAGAGGGAAATTGTAATATTAAAGCATATACTAATGAAGGAAATTATTCGGATTACTGTAATGTTATAGTTCTTGATAATGGACCTAAAAATCTACCAGTAACTGCAATTAATATTAAAGAAAAAAATCCTGTAATAGAAGCAGGTGACATGATTAAATTAAATGCAATAATTTCACCGTCAAATACAAGTAATACTTCAGTATCATGGGAATCCTCTTATCCAATGACTGCAATAGTTACAGGAAATGGAACAGTAACTGGAATTTCACCTGGATATGCAATTATTACCTGTACATCCTTATATGATACAAGAATAAAAAATAGCATTGTAGTTACTGTAACAAAAGCAAATCCTTATAAAAACTATATAAATGCTGCAAAGAATATTAATACAAATACTAATGACAAATATAATCCAACACATTCTACAGCATTAAATTTTATGACCATAAGTCAAATCATGATGGCTGCACCTAATTCAAAGGTCATAGTAGAGCAGGAGACCCCTATGAGCTATGATGCAAGTGTAGCAGCTATGTTGGTAAATAGACCAGATATTTCTTTAGCTTGTAGATTTAAAATGAATGGTGTTAAATTCGAACTTACATTACCAGCTGGATTCAATTTAGCTAGCAGATTAGATAAAACTGGATATATAGACTGGATTAATTTATGTACAGATAAAACATTAGAATTAAAAATAGTAAATTAAAAACATATATATTTGTTAATTTTTTAACACAGATATATTTTTAAGAAAAATGCATAGTCTAGTTGACATAAAATAATTATGTTAACTAGACTATATTTATTATAATTTATACTATTAAATTACATAATTTATTAACTTCATTAACCAGTTAAATTACATCAAAATAATATACATTATCTATGCAATATAATTATCTGTAATCAAAATTACTATAACATATTATAATAATATTACTAACTATATATACAGTGAATTAATTATAATATATAATGCAAGAATCGTACCATAATAATACAACGCAAAATATTAGTTATAGCTTATTGAAATATGGGTTTATGTATTCTTATTATCTATATATAAATATATTATTGAAATATATAATAGGTTACAGTAATTTCAAAATCTAATAATATGACTTAGTATATGTATATATATATTATTTAACAATTTAAGATACTTATAACGAATACATAAGTAAATTCACTAAATTTTATCTAAAATAAATTCTATATATTATTGTATAAAAAACACCCAACTATTCGTTAAACTTGTGTTTTGCGAATAGTTGGGTGTAGAACTACAACTAAAATCTAAATTCAAATTTTTTCTTTTTATCATCAGAATGGAGCTCTTCCTGAATCATTTCATGCAACTCCTCCCGACCAATATAATCCATTTGATCATGTATACCAAATTCTTTAACGTCTATATTATGATCTTTATGAAATTTTTCAACAGAATTAATTGAACTTGTAATATTTCTTCGTTTTCTTATTTTTATAAATGTAAAAGCATTCACGAAAACTATGAATACTACAATTACAATAATTACACTTTTCATTATTTATTTTTATTCTCAAAATCTTCAATAAACTGTTTGATTAATGTAACAGTACCATCTATACCTAAAACAGCACTATTTATACATAAATCATAGCTATCTGCTCTACCCCATTTTCTCGAGGTGTAGTAATTATAGTAGCTTTGTCTTTGTTTATCATGTTTAATACATAAATCTTTTGCCTCTTTTTCAGAAATATTATGTGTTTCCATTACATACTTAGTTTTAAAATCTTCATCTGCATAAATAAAGATATTCAAACAATTATCATTATCCTGAAGTGCATAATCGGCACATCTTCCTACAATAACACAAGGTCCTTCTTCTGCTATTTTTTTAATTGTATCAAATTGTGCCAGGAAAATTTTCTGACTAATTGGCATATCAACATAATGCGCTGTATTATAGCCAAAAGAATATGTATCCATTACTAAATTATATAAGAAAGAACTTGTTGGGCGCTCCTCCTGTGTTTCAATAATCTCTTCACAAAACCCACTTTCTTTAGCAACTCGCGAAATTAATTCTTTATCATAAAACTTGATATTTAGTCCACTAGCAAGCTTTTCACCTATAATATGTCCCATAGATCCGTATTGTCTTGAAATAGTAATTACAGTCTTCATAAGCTAAACCCTCCATTTCTATTAAAATTATATCAAATTAAAGTATCTCAAGTAAATGACTAAAATATTGTGGTAACGGTGCATCAGTTTTAATTAATTCACCTGTATGAGGTTGTGGAAATTCTAATATTTTGGCATGAAGACACTGTCCTTCAAGCTTAAATTCTGACTTTCTATTCGAATACATCTCATCCCCTAAAATTGGATGATTTATTGATGCCATATGTACTCTAATCTGATGAGTTCTTCCAGTTTCTAAAGAACATTCAACATAAGTATAGTTATTAAATCTTTTTAATACCTTATAATGAGTAACAGCGTTTTTACCTCCCGAAGTAACTACAGCCATCTTCTTTCTGTCATTTGGATTTCTTCCAATTAACGTTTTAATAGTTCCTTCATCTTCGTCTATAGAACCATGAACTATTGCATGATATTTTCTAGTAACAGAATGATCTTTTAATAAATCAGCAATGAATTTGTGAGAATAATCATTCTTACACACTATAACTGAACCTGTGGTATCCTTGTCTATTCGATGTACAATTCCTGGCCGTAATACACCGTTAATTCCGGAAAGATTATCTTTACAATGATATAAAAGCGCATTAACTAAAGTATTGCTATAATGGCCTGCAGATGGATGTACAACCATATTTTTAGGTTTATTCACAACAATTACATCATCATCCTCATATAAAATATCTAAAGGAATATTTTCGGGTGTAATATCAGGAACAATACTATCAGGTAAAATAACTTCAATCCTATCATCAACTTTTAATTTATAGCTTGCCTTTATGCTTTTATCATTAACGAGAATACTACTATTATCTATAAGTTTTTGAAGGTATGAACGTGAAAAAGAATCGATAAATATCGGAAGATACTTATCAATTCTTTCATTTTCATAATCCTCTTCTACTAAAAAATTAAGTTTTTCCATTTAATTAATCTCTTTATATTTCTTAGGTTTAATACTTAAAAAATTAAAATCTGTATCTTTGTATACGAATAATATAAATATTATCAATAAAATCGTAGATACAGTGACGTAAATATCTGCAACATTAAATATTGGAAAATTAATCAATGAGAAATATATAAAATCTATTACATAATCAAGCCTTACTCTATCAATCATATTGCCAACAGCACCTGCTGCTATCGCGACCAAAAGAACATGTAATATATTATATTTTTTGTGTAAAGGTGTCTTAATTAAGACAAAAATAACGATTGCTAAAAATATAATTGCAACAAAAACAAAAAATATCTTTTGATTTTGGAGCATACCAAATGCAGCACCTTTATTTTCTAAATAATTAAACTCTAATACACCATCAATTAGACTATATGCAGGCTTATCTTTCAATTTAAGAACTGCAATATATTTAGTTAATTGATCAATAATAATTAAAAATAGTAGTAATATTATATCTATTAAATATATCTTTGTTTTTTTCATTTTACCAGGCCTCATCAAAATTCAGCTCATCGATTGCATCTTTTATATCATCAATTGATACAGTTTTATCAATAACACATTTTCCAACTTTTTTTAATAAAACCATAGTATATAATCCACTTTCGTTCTTACTATTATTATTCTTAAACTCTTCAAGTAGTTTATCAACGTCAACCATTTCGATAGAAATAGGAAGATTAAATGGAACAAACATATCTCTTATTTCATAATATTCGTCTTTATTAAGCCAGTTTTTCTTATATGAAATAAATGCAGTACCAACAAGCCCTAATGCCAACGCTTCTCCATCAGTATATTTTTCTTTATATACAGAATATAAAACATTAGAAATACTCATTCCAAGCCAGGTAGGATTAGGTTCATTATCAATATCATATTTAGTCTTAATAATCTCTAGATTTTTATTAGATCTAGAATCTAAATCCTCTAATACTACTTTATCTTCATCACATATTTCATATAACTGATCAATCATATCAACATACATAGTTACATCCTGACTAAGTGCACGTTGAAAATAATATGCCAAACTTGAAAAATACTGTCTATTTGCCATTTTAAGAATAATCTCCTAAATAAATGATTATAAAAAAGAGTCCCACATAATATGCGGAACTCTAATAATTAACAATCTCTAATTAAAAAGTAACTGATCCATTTCCAATAACAGATTCCTGGAAATCACCAGAAACATTAACAACAGCAGGAGCAATTACAAATGTATACTTAGACATCTGCTGAAGTGTTCCATCAATTGCATATGTAGCACCTGAAGTAAAATCAATAATTCTCTGCGCAAGATTCATATCAATACCTTCAAGGTCTAAAAACACAACTTTATTTTCTAATAATAAATCTGAAATCTTTCTTCCATCTTCTACTGATGTAGGTTCAATTCTTACTACTTCCATATTAGTATTTCCTGCGCCTTTCCTAGAATTTCTTGACTGATTTAAAGGACGAACTGGCTTTTTAATCTGTCTTTCTTCTATTCCAGCATCCTCATTCTTAACTGAAGGCTGAGGCTTTTCTTCGATGATATCATCATCTTCATAATCATCATCTGGATCTATTCTTAAAATATCAACAATTTTGTCAAATGCTCCCATTTAATACTCCTTAAACATTATAATTCCTATTTCCGAATATATCAGTACCTACCCTTACATAAGAAGAACCTTCTTCTACTGCAATTATATAGTCATTAGACATACCCATGGATAATTTATTACCATATATATTATCCACATTTTTGTTACTTATGTCAACAGATATGTTGCGTAAATCTACAAAATGTTGACGATTGTCCTCTGGAGTATCAACATATGGTGCCACACACATAAGCCCTTCAATCTTCAAATTCGGAAGATTTTTTATACTATCATAGAATGTATTTACATCATTTTTTGAAATTCCAAACTTAGATTCTTCATCACCTATATTAACTTCTATAAATACAGGCATAGTAATATTATGCTTAACTGCTTCCTTGGAAATAACCTCAGCAAGCTTAAAAGAATCAACACTATGAATAGCACATACTTTATCAATTATATATTTAACCTTATTGGTCTGAAGATGACCAATCATATGCCATTTAATATCATTAGGAAGAACCTCATATTTTTCTAAGATTTCCTGTACTTTATTTTCTCCAAAATCCCTTATTCCTGTATCATATGCCTCTTGAAGCATTGAGACTGGTTTAGTTTTAGATACTGCAATAAGGGTACATGAATTACTTACTTTTGATCTTTTAAGCGCTTCTTTTATATTGTTTTGAACATCTAATATATTATCTTTAATCATATAACAACTCATCATCATTTACAGTTGAAGCATCCAACACAATATAATCATAAGCACTTAATCCATATACCATATTAGGCTTAATAATTGAATATTCATCATTCTGATATAATATGTTAATCTGCTTAAAATCTGCATATCCTTTATTTATATTATAAACACCAATAAGACTTCCTTTTTTATTCAAAGTATATGTATTCGCAGAATCAGTCATTATTAAGACATCTCCCATTCTAAGCGAAAGATCATCTAAATAATATTCATCATCTGTTTCATTATAAATAGCAGTCTGAACGAATTCGGATGATTTTGTTCCATCCTCAAGATAGTATTCCCTAAGTACACCGCTATTATTTGAATTACCACCTTTTGTAATATATTCTTTTGGAATAATGAAAAATTCCTTCTCAATAATTGATGAATTAGGAACCTTAAGACCATTATCTTCATCAAGTATTAATTCTATATCTATAAATCTGTCAGTACAAAATGTCATCATAGAATTGGTAAATGTAAGCATTATAAAGGCTTCATTAGCTTCATTTACGAATTTTGAAACCTTTCCCCATGATGTATCCTGATTCTTTAAAAATTTAACTTTAATATATTTTTCTTCTAATAACTCTTCTGCTTTTTCTGGACTTTCTACCTGAATAACAATAGACCAGTCTTCGTTAGTAGACAATTTATATACAGCATCGCCTTCAGCAACGAGTTCATTACTGATTAACTGTTTTTTCTTGCTTTCGGTCTCATATAATTTATAATCAACAAGCTCAGATGTCATATCGTTCAAAGATATATCTTCATATCCATCTATAGAATAAATAACATATCCGGAAGTTGGAGCATAATTGAAATCAACTAATGAAGATACTCCTGATTCATTAATTTTAGCGATATCGGATAAAATATTAGCATTAGAAAGTTTTAATACAGTACCTTCAACATTATATTTAAAATCATAAACATTACTAAAATTAGAAGGTTCGAATTCATTAACAAAACTTAAAATATCTGTTTTAAGCTCAGTAAGATCCTTATTCGTTAAATCAGACTGTTCAACATCTTTTGTTAAATATTCAGCAACTCTTCCTGATTCATCGAGTGAATATACTAAATTTCCAACGCCTACTCTTTCAGACTCCCTTGCAAAATAATTAACATATCCAGATTTTGAAGCTCTGACAATGGTTTCATCCCTTAATGTTACACCTTTAAATATGTTATTAGTTGACAATGCACCTAACTTAACCTGATAACTTTCTACATGCTTTTCAGTCATATAGTTAAATAATGCAGCTATAATATATGCAAATATAACTAAAAATATAATGAGGCCAAAATTCATGCCACGATTCTTATTCAGTTTTTCAACTTTCTTATCACTAGACAAGATTTAGACCTCCTAACCTAAATAGAAGCGATACCGAAGTATCGCTTCTTAAATAATATCATAAATAAAAATTATAAAGCTTCAATAATACAATTCTTCCAGCTATCTGATAACTCACTCTCAACCTTAGACATTGATATTACAAAATCAACCTTAAATGTATTGCTGATCTTTTCAATCTTATTAAGTACATCTTCAAAATTATCATTGCAACATGCAATTGATAAGAAATTATCAAAATACATTCTCTCTAAATCGTGATCCTGTGAAAGTATTCCACATAAAAATCCAATGAACTCATCAGAATTTTCAATCATATAAGAAGAAACATCAATAAGTCTTACCTTATTGTTCAACTCATACATATGCTTGGTACTCTTATCGAGGTATACATTATTACCTTTAGCTTCCAATACATATTCATTTGCCTTATCTAAAAGAACCTTTGTTTTACCTTTACCCTTTTCACCTATAATTAATTGAATCATACGTAACCCTCCTAAAAGTAATTAACTATATTATATTAGTTATACTATTAAAAAACAAGACTATTAAGGAACTAAATCAAGTAAAGAACTCATGTATGAATACAAATTTTCTTTAGTCTCAGCTCGCATTATTATGCTAATAAATGGGTTAGATTTAGTATCTCTTGACAATAGTACAAGACAATGACCAGCTGCATTTGTGGTACCAGTTTTTCCACCAACTACAGTAACCCCCGAAGGAGCCTGTTTATTTCCCTGAATGTATAAATTAGTAGACTTTACTGTCATTGATTTTTCATTTCCAGCAGCATCATAATAAACTGTTTCATATGCATCTGAATGAATTATTTCATTAAAGAGCTCATACTGTGAGGCTTCATTCATCATTAAATACATATCATACGGAGTTGTATAATGATCATCCTGTGTTAATCCATGAGGATTAGCAAAATGAGTATTCGTAGCACCTATAGCAATAGCTTCCTGGTTCATCATACTAACAAAATTTTCAATCGAACCACCAACGCCTTCGGCTATCATTATTGCTACATCATTAGCTGAATATATCAGTAAAAAATGAAGTGCCTGATCAAGTGTCATCTGATCTCCTGGCTTCAGATCCATTACCTGCGCATCATACTCAGGAATTTTAACATTACTTGATGCCGTAAGCATCATATCAGCTGATCCATATTTTAAAGCTACTATAGCTGTCATAATTTTTGTTAATGAAGCAGGAGCAAATGATTCATGCACGCTCTTAGCATATAATACATTTCTTCCCTTAGAATCAAATAGTCCACCAGCAACTCCAGTTGGAATATTAACTTTTTCATTGCTAATATCTTTGTCAACGACACATATTTTAGATGCAAAAGAATCAGTAGTTTCCTTGGTAGCTTCAAAATTAACCAAACGAAAACTGCTGATATTGGAATCAGCAGAATAAGGGATGTCGATATTAGAATATCCACATCCTGTAAATGAAACAATAAATATAATTAATGAAAATAAATAAATAAACTTGTTACTTATACATTTCACGCCACTCTAAATCTCCTCTATCCAGGGACTTAATCAGTAATTCAGCCGAAGCTAGGTTAGTTGCTAAAGGAATATTATGCATATCACACAGTCTAACAACATTATTAACATCAGGCTCATGATTTTTTGACGTCAAAGGATCTCTTAAAAAAATAACAAGATCCATCTGGTTTTGTTCAATTTCTGCCCCAATCTGTTGTTCTCCACCTAAATGTCCAGCTAAAAACTTATGAATATTCAAGTTAGTAACTTCTTCAATTAAACGACCTGTTGTACCAGTCGCATATAATTCATTTTTACTTAATATACCCCTATATGCAATACAAAAATTTTGCATAAGCTTTTTCTTTGCATCATGTGCAATCAAAGCAATATTCATGTTAAAACCTCCCCAATGATACTCTCGCGCCCCAAATAATATTATAACCTATTTTTCTTTACATTGTAAGCCTACATTTAAAACAATACCTATTCCTATAAATGATGAAATTAATGATGTTAATCCATAACTAACAAAAGGAAGAGGTAATCCTGTATTAGGAAGAATATAAGTTACAACCCCTATATTAATAAACGCCTGAAATCCTAGCCATGCCCCTACTCCAGCTGCTATTATACGCCCGGATAATTCGGCGGATCGAAAGCCTATCATAAGGCATTCAACACTAATCAATAATAATAGTACTATAACCGAACAAGTTCCGGCAAAACCAAATTCTTCACCGATAACAGCAAAAATAAAGTCTGTTTGCTGTTCTGCAATAAAGTCTGCATTTTTTACAGAATAAATCTCGTTATTACGATATCCTTTTCCACTTAACTGACCCGAACCAATTGCCATAACCGAATATGTTTGCTGATATCCTTCATCATTTGCTGTACTTTCTTTGTTAAAAAAAGACATAATTCTTGATTTTTGATATTCAGAAACAATCGTCTGATCAGGCTGCATGATAAGATATAAAACTATTAAAAAAGCGGGTATAGCTATTGCTAAAAATCCGAGAATAACTCGCCATTTAGTATCTGCAACAAACATTATTACAGCAAATATCAAACATAATATTATAGTTGTAGATAAATCTGGCTGTTTATAAACTAAAGCTGCCGGAGCTATAAAAATCAAAGCGCAGATTATAACATGTTTAAATGAATCAAAATCTTCTTTATACTTATAAATATATCCTGCAAGGCTTAAAATTATTATTACCTTACATAATTCTGATGGCTGGAATCTGATTCCCAAAATTTTTATCCATCTTTGAGCACCATTACCTTTTTCACCCAAAAATATAACCATAAAAAGTAATATAAAATTAGCAATGTAATATACCCAAAAGAATCTAATAATTACATTGTAATCCAGTAAAGACAACAATACCATCAGAACAAAGCCCACAACTACACCCCAAATCTGAGTATTTTGAAGACTTTCATCAGCAGAACCAATTGCTAAAATTCCAACAATAGCAATTGCTATTGTTAAAATAACCAGTTTAAAATTGTAATGAAGAAAATGATATTTATTAAACATATTAATCAGTCTGAGTTGTAATATTTTGGAGTGCTTCTGCTTCCTGTTTTACAACTTCTTCCTTATCTCCAATATTAAAGTAATAATCTAATACATCTTTCGTAGTCATAGCTGCATAGTTAGATGAATAACCAAATGCTATCTTAGTAGCAATAGAAATTTCAGGTGCATTATAAGGTGCATAGCACACGAACAAAGCATGGTTAGCTCTATTATGTGACTCTTCTGCTGTACCTGTTTTTCCAGCGACTGTAATAGGATAATCTTTGTAATACGATTTACTTTCAACCACCTGTCTCATACCTGCATGAATAGCATTCCAATATGACTTATCCATAGTAATAGTATTTCTAACACTTGCAGAATTATCTACTAATAGATTACCAGCTCTGTCAGTAACCTTGTCTAAAAGAGTTAAGTTATAGCATGTGCCAGAATTGGCCACAGTAGTTACATACCTAGAAAGCCCTACTGTTGTATAAGAATGAGTACCCTGACCAATCATAGATCTAACACCATCTTCATCAGAAAAATTTGGTGCAGACTCTTCAATTTCCACTCCACTAAGATCAGTTAATCCATACATATCAGCATAAATCTTAAGCTTTAATAATGTTGTATCGTTATTGTATGTTTCACCAGATGCTCCAAGATGATAACCAAGCTCATAAAAATATACATTACATGATTCTTTAATAGCTTCAATTATATTAATAGAGCCATGTGCTGATGGATATGCCCAACATTTTGCAGGAGGATAAATCTTATCAAACAATCCGGTACAAGTATATGTAGAATAAATATTAACCTGTCCCTCCATTAAACCTGCTGTAGCCGAAACCATCTTAAATGTTGAACCTGGAGCTGTTTTATGTCTTGTTGCATAATTAATCATAGGAGTAGATAAATCCATCTGGAGCTGCGCATAATACTGAGGATCCACGCCATTGGCAAGCTTATTATTGTCATATCCTGGATATGAAACTAACGCTAATACATCACCAGTATTAACATCTGTAATTACACACGATGCCGAACATGGATCAAGAGCAAGCTCTGCAGGCGTTAAATCAAGGTTTTTAATTCTGGCCATAATAAAGCTATATGCGCTTATTCCTCCACTAAAAAGCTGTCTTTGTGTAGTTTCATCTAATTCAAACTTATTTTGTTCAACTAAGGCCTTGCATATGGTAATTCCAGATAAAAGGTCGTTTTTAATCATATATTTATATATCTTCTTATCGAAAGAAGTGCTGTTTCCTAATTCATCCAAAACCTTTTCGATAATTTTCTCATAGATTGCTGATGAATCAGAATATTGTGAATCCAGTTCTATTTTAGATACATCCACCCAGTTTTTAGATATGCAATAATTAATAAATTCATAACACGAAATTGTCTCTTCAACTGTCCAAGCTTTATAAATATCATCCTCGGTGTCAACTAAAGATTTATCAATTATTCCATCTGTATAAAGCCTATCAACTAAAAAACTTTCATATACCTGATAGTCGAGGCTCAGTCTGTCATATGGAGTCTTAGCATCGTATAATTCTAGTCTTAATTTATTAAATAAAGCTGCTTTGTGATCTAAATACTTTTGGTATATTAATCGTTCACTATCCTTTGCATCTTCTGCTGATAAATGTTCAATATTAATTACATTATTATCAAACAAAGCAATGTATACATCATATATAGGAATCATAATTTTAGAAGCAGAAACATTAGATGTGTCAAAACTCTTATCGTTAATTATTTTCGTATATAAAATTGATGCCAGGTTTCTTTCAAGAATTTTATAAGTAGCAATCTGTAGATCCTTATCTATAGTTAAATAGATATCATTTCCAGCGATTGGATCAGTATGCTCTGTTACCTGAGTTGTTTTACCAACAGAGTTAACAAATAACGTCTCTGATCCCTTCTGACCCTGTAGATAATTCTCCATAGATTTTTCTATTCCAAGTTTTCCTACAGTATCATTAATTGTATACATAGGATTTGTTGCTAAAAGTGTTTCCAGTTCTTCATTTGAAGATACTTTACCTGTATATCCAATAATATTCGAAAGATATTTTGCATCTACATATTTTCTAATAGTACCTTCCTGTATTGCAACACCTTCTAGTTCATTGGAATTCTCCATAATTACCGCAACGGTATTTTCACTTACATTAGATGAAATAGTAGTTGTAATATATTTTTGATATGAATTATTATTCATATCATATCTGACATTAAGAATCTTTAAAATATCAGCTTTAGAATAACCATTTCCTGGTATAAATGTATCTCTTCGTACATTTTCATCATAAATTCCTATTCTGAATCTGTCCCATCCACATAAATAATTAATTACCTCTTCAGGTGATGCGTTCTTCTCTTTTAAAGTAAGATCAGAAATCGAACTATGACCATAAACATCAGCCAGAAATCTTGAAAGCGAAGTTCCCTCAACTGTAAATATATAGTTATTATTTCTATCAAGCTTAATTTTAAAATCCGAAATTAATGAGTCCTTATTTTCTTCTACAATTTTTATAGTCTTATATATTGTAGAGTTTAGATTAAAGTTTTTCATTATTCCTGATTCATAGACATCCTCTATAGTCACGGAATGTGCAAGCTCATTATAAGCTAACAGATTACCATTTCGATCATATATATTACCTCTTGCACCATCAATTGTTTTTTCCTTTTTAATACGGGTCTCGAAGGAATCAAGATACTCTTCTCCATGAACTATCTGAAGATCAAAAACACGATTAATCATAATTATGGCAATTATATTCATAATTATGATTACAATAAAGATTCTTGATGTAATTAGGCTTAAAATATGCTCTTTAATCTCATTAAACATATCTCATACCTCTTCTGTCGTCTTTCTTGTCAAGCCATTTATGTAATAATAAAAATAATGGATAAAACAAAAGGCTCGATAAAATTGTATATACAAGTTCAGGTAAAATAATATTCGTAAAATAAAACGAAAATTCAAAACGTCCTCTCAAAAGGAACATAATTATATAATATAAAAATCCATATAATAAATCAGAACAGACAAACAATATAATAGGTAATTTAATATCTTCTTCATAAAAAACTTTATGGAATTTTCCATTTAAATATCCAATATACATATATAAAAGAGCATTAAAACCGATAAATGAGCCAAAAAATATATCAACTAAAAGACCTGAAAACAAACCTAAAATAAGACCGGTTTTATCACCTCTCATAAATCCATATGTAGATGTTAAAATAATGAGAATATTAGGAACTATTCCACCAAAAGAAATCCACTGAAAAACAGTGGTTTGAAGAACAAAACATGAAATTACTAATATTAATGCAACCAAAAAACGTTTCAATTTATTGATCCTGCTCTTCTGAATTAACCTTACGTCTGGTAATTACCAATACATCCTCTAAATGTTCAAAATCTACCGCAGGACTAATCAATCCTGATTTTGTAAGATTATTAGAATTTTTATTAATATTTGATATATATCCAATTAATATACCTGGCAAAAATTTGTCCGATATATTTGAAGTAACTATCTTATCACCTTCTGATACTCTATCCCCCGAATCAACAAGCTTATCAAATGAAATAACTCCATCCTCATACAACTTAAGATTACCAGAAACCACCAAGTTATCAGATGTAGCAAGCACCATTCCTGATACATTGGAATTATCATCAATAATACTAAGAACTTTAGCCCAGTGAGGTCCAACATCGCTAATTCTTCCAACAAGACCCGTTCCAGCCATTACATTCATGTCTATTTCAATACCATCCAGTGAGCCCTTATTAATTACAAAGCTATGAAACCAGTTTCCTGAATCTTTTGCTATGATTCGGGCACCAATTTTATCAAATGATTCATATGTTGCATCAAGTTCAAATAATTGCCTTAAGCTGTTAAGCTCATACTTATCCTGCTGCAACTGAATGTTTTCTATTGTTAACTCATCTATCTGACTTCTTAACTTTTGATTTTCTTCCTGTAATTTTTCAATGGTATCAAGATTATCTTTTCTGTTAGCCAGAAAACTTCCAGCCTTTGAAATTCCATTCTGTAAAGGAGTCACCAAAAAGCCTCCTACAGTACTGATAGGTTTTGATAAAGCATCAGTATTAAAAGAGACTACAATTAAAGAAATACATACAATTGTTAAAATAAAAAGGAGATACTTTCCCGGTATGGTGAATCGTTCTCCTTTTCTAGGTACTAATGGACTCATAAATAAATTATTTTCCTTCTATCGAATAAGCAACAGACTTATAATTACTGTCTTTAATAACCTTCGATAATCCTATGGCTACAGATGTAATTGGATTTTGTGATTCATTAACATCAAGTCCAGTAGACTTACTGATTAATGAAGCTAAATGGCTTGTCTGCGATGCGCCACCTGTTAAATATATACCATGCTTATATATATCAGCTGCTAATTCAGGAGGAGTAAGTTCAAGAATAACTTTAATATTATCTATAATAATTCTAAACTGCTCAGCCATTGATTCACATACGAATCTAGTAGGAAGCTCCCTTTCAACAGGAAGACCAGTAACTAAATCTCTTCCGTATACTATTGCGCCTTCTCCTGCCTTTTCTAGATCTCTTAAAGAATTCTTTACGCCTTCAGCCGTTTTTTGACCAATAACGAGATTATATTGTTTTCTAACAGCGGCTTTAATTGCCTCATCAAACTTATAACCACCAGTCTTAATTAGTCTAGATTTAACTATTCCCCCAAGGGAAAGAATTGAAATTTCAGTTGTATCATAGCCTATGTCTACTACTAAAACTCCAACAGAATTTTTTACATCAACATCAAGTCCTAAGCCATCAGCAATTGCTTTTTCAACAACTGAAACATTTTTAGCTTTAACATCTGCTTCTTTTACTAAATCATAAAAAGCTCTCTTTTCAACTTCAGTAACATCTGTTGGTACTGTAATGTAGTAATCCGAAGGTTTAATATTACTTCTTGATAAATCATTAACAAAAAAATGAACTAATTGCTTCATGTTATTAATATCTGCAATAACACCGTTAGCTAGAGGAAAAGAAATATGAATATTAGATGGCGCCTTTTCATACATTTCATAAGCCGAATCACCATAAGCGAAAAGATTGTTCTTTCCCTCTATAGCAATCATATTCTTTTCAACTAAAATCTTATCATCAGAAAGACTATATATTTTAATATTACTGGTACCTAAATCAATACCATATGCATTACCACTAGTCATGAAATTATCCTTTCAAATAAACAATTCAGTTAATAATTTTAGCACAAAAATGACATAATTTAAAGACTAATAAGCCCTTTATTAACAAGTGACTGAAGTGAACTTAATATACCAAATTTTCCATGTTGGAAAGTCAATCCACCTTGGAAATAGATATTATAAGGTTCCTTCATTGGACCATCAGCAGACAATTCAATTGAAGATCCCGAAACGAAAGCTCCTGCAGCCATTATAACTTCTGAATCATATCCTGGCATATCCCATGGCTCAGGAATTACGAATCCATCAACAGGTGCTGCTTTTTGTATTCCTTCGCAAAAAGCTAATACCTTTTCTTTACTACCTAGTGTAACAGCCTGAATAATATCATGCCTTGATTCTATTCCATCAGGAACAACCTTATATCCTAATTTCTCATATACATTAGCTGCAAATATAGATGTTTTAAGTGCACTCGCAGTAACTGTTGGAGCTAAAAACAAGCCCTGGTAAAGTGAAGGAAGAACACTTAATGAAGCTCCAACCTCTTTCGCTAGACCTGGGGATGTAAGCCTTACTGCAGCATTTTCAATACATTCTTTCTTTCCTGCCAAATATCCACCAATTGGAGCAAGACCACCACCAGGATTCTTAATAAGAGAACCCACAACTAAATCTGCACCAACATCTGTCGGTTCAATGGTTTCAACGAATTCACCATAGCAATTATCCACCATACATATTACTTCAGGTTTTATATTCTTAATAAAAGCTATAAGCTCTTTAATCCTTTCAACGCTTAAAGTAGGTCTTGTCTGATATCCTTTTGAACGCTGTATGGTAACAAGCCTTGTTTTTTCATTAATAGCCTTTTTAATATTTTCATAATCAAAACTGCCGTCGCTTAATAAATCTACCTGTTTATATGAAATGTTATACTCAGCCAAAGAACCTCTTGAAGGTCTAATACCTATAACCTCTTCGAGGGTATCATATGGTTTTCCAACAGGGCTTAATAACTCATCACCTGGTCTTAAATTACTCATTAACGCAAGTGCTAATGCATGTGTTCCACATGTAATTTGGGGCCTTACTAATGCATCCTCCGTATTAAAAATCTTAGCATAAACTTTTTCAAGAGTATCTCGTCCAATATCGTCATATCCATATCCGGTAGTACCCAATAAACAGGCTTCAGACACCCTGCTATCCTGCATGGCTTTAATAACCTTTAACTGATTATATTCAGCAGTTTCATCGATTATTTTAAATCTATCCTCTAATTCAGATAAGATTTTATTTCCATAATCATATACTTCTTTACTTATTCCTAAAGACTGATATATATCCTTAGTTTCCTGCATGATTTATTTCTCCAATCATAAATTCCAATATTTTATCATTATTATACGAAAAGTCTGGTTTATTAATCCATGTAACCTTCTTTTCTCTTCTAAACCAGGTCAGCTGCCTTTTTGCAAAATGCCTTGTTTCAAGCTTAATTTTATCGATTGCTTCTTCAAATGAACATTTATTGTCAAGATAATCCAATATTTCTTTGTATCCTAGACCCTGCATTGAATTCATTGACTTAGTATAACCTTTATCATGAAGTGATTTAACTTCCTCTAAAAGGCCCTCTTTAACCATGATATCAACACGCTTTTCTATATTTTCATAAAGCTTATCTCTATCATCATTAAGAACAAAATAACTAAAATCATATGGCGATTCCTTTTTTCGTTCTTCTTCGTTATGTTGAGAAAAAAGCTTATTATTTAATTCTATATACTCTAATGCCCTAATAACCTTTTTAGAATTGTTTTCATGAAGAGTATCCGCGTATTTAGGATCTTTTTCTTTTAATAAATTATATAAATATGAGCATCCTCTTTCTTTCAAAAGATCTTCATACTTTTTCCTTACAGCCGAGTTGTCTTCCTCATCAAAAGTTATATCATATAAAAGAGCCTGAATATAAAACCCAGTACCTCCAACAATTATTGGAATATGCCCATTTTGATATATTTCATCCATAGCTTCCTTGGCCATTTTTTGAAAAAGATATACATTAAAATCGACCGTAGGCTCTAAAATATCAATTAAATGGTGTTTAATGTTATCCATTTCAGATGGTTTTATTTTAGCAGAACCAATATCCATATATTTATATACCTGCATAGAATCTGCAGATATAATTTCACCATTAATTCTTTTAGCTAATTCAATTGAAAGACTTGTTTTTCCAACTGAAGTTGGACCAGTAATTATTACAACTTTATTCTTCATTAATTGACAATTCTTTTAAACTTCTTTTCTATTTCATACTTCGACATGCTAAAAATTGTAGGTCGTCCATGAGGACAATTATATGGATTATCCAAGGTCATAAGCTCATCAAGAAGTGCCTTAACTTCATCCATATTCATCTTAGTATTACCTTTAACTGCAGCTTTGCATGCCATCGAAGCGATTTTTTCCAAAATCACGTCATAAGAACCTTTTAATGGATTTTCGATTATTTCATCAAGAAGTCTTAAGAAAAATTCCTTTTCGTTACATCCATACAAATCCAATGGCATTGATCTTATAGCAACAGCTCCCAAACCAAAATCTTCAACATTAATCCCAAGATTATTAAACATGTCAGTATACTCAGTCACTATTCCACATTGCTTACCGGTTAAATTAATAATAATTGGTGGATTTACATTTTGTGTAAGAATACTTTTTTCTTTAACCTGTTTTAATATTCTTTCATATTTTACCTTTTCATGAGCTGCATGCTGATCCATAAAAAAGAGTTTATCCTCAAATGCGATAAGCCAGTATGTTTTGAAAATCTGGCCTAAAATTTCATATGAAGGCTTAGCATCTTCACTTAAAAAATCCGCATCAAACAAACTTAATTGCGAAGTTGATTCTATATCTATAATTTCCTTTTGTTTGATAATGTTTGAAGTCGCCTCATCTAAAGTTGGTCTCGTAATTTTTAAAGGCCCTATTACCTTAACGGATTTTGCTTGATTATCATCAATATTTTTAATAGATAGAGGCTTAATATCAGCATTATCATTAAGTCTTATTCGATTAGTTTCAAAAAATTCAGGACCTTTTGTAGGTTTTTCATCAATTAAAACTTCATCCTCTAACTTGACTGAAGGAATTAAAGAAATATTTGCTAGTCGGGCATTTATATTTTCCACAACAAGATCATATATTTCTTTAGCATTCTGAAGTCTTATTTCCATTTTGGATGGATGAACATTAACATCAATCCAGGAAGGATTAATATCAAAATGTATTACAACAAATGGGAATTTATGCTGCATTAAAAAGTTTTTATATCCTTCTTCGACAGCTTTTAATAAAACATCACACTGTACGTATCTACCATTTACAAATAATGTTTCATTAACTCTTGAAGAACGATTAATTTCCGGTTTCCCTATAAATCCATGTGCTTTAAATAAATCATTTTCAATATTAATATCTAATACACTATCAGATATTTCTTTTCCATATATTCTATAAATTACTTCTTTTAAATCACCGTTTCCTGATGTATTAAATATCTCCTTATTATTAACTATATATTTGTACGAAATATCAGGAGTAGATAAAGCTAAATGTTCCATCAAATCTGTAATATATGAGCCTTCTGTCTGATTTGATTTTAAAAATTTTTTTCTTGCCGGAACATTAAAAAATAAATCTTTAACTATAAAAGTTGTTCCATCAGGTGCCCCAATTTCCTGAAACTCAATTTCACGAGATCCTTCAATTACATATCTTAATCCCAAAAGCTCATCATGTGGTTTGGTAATACATTCAACATAAGATACTGCACTTATAGACGAAAGAGCTTCTCCCCTAAAACCTAATGATGATAATTTAAGTAAATCAGCAGCATTAACTATTTTGCTTGTTGCATGTCTCATAAATGCTTTCTTAATTTCTGTTTTTGGAATACCAGAACCATTATCAGTTACTCTGATAAGTGAAGAACCACCATCCTTGATTTCAACTGTGATAGATGTCGCGTTAGAATCAATAGCATTTTCAGTCAATTCCTTTACAACATTCAAAGGTCGTTCAACAACCTCTCCTGCTGCAATCTGATCAATTGTATTTTTGTCTAAAATATTAATTACTGCCATATATTACCATCTGTTTTTAATCATATTCTGTAGCTTATATAATCTGTTAAGAGCATCAATCGGACGAAGTGACTCTAAATCAATTTCTCTTAATTCCTTTATTACATCCTCATCAGTTGAGGTATCAAATAAAGATATCTGACCTAAATCTACTTCATCATATACAACAGGCTTAGATTTAATTTCTTTATTATCAATTGCAATATTCTGCAATTTTTCTGAAATATCATTATCAACAAGCTCAGATACTATCATTTTCGCCCTGTCAATTACCATATCTGGTACTCCAGCTAACTTCGCAACCTGAATTCCATATGATTTATCTGCTCCACCTTTAATTATTTTTCTTAGGAAAACGATATTATCTCCCTGCTCTTTAACTGCAATACAGTAGTTGTTAACATTACTCATCTTACCTTCTAATTCAGTAAGCTCATGATAATGTGTAGCGAATAATGTCTTAGCACCAAGTAGTCTTTTGTTAGATATATGCTCGACAACAGCCCATGCTATTGCAAGACCATCAAACGTTGATGTTCCACGACCTATTTCATCTAAAATCAAAAGACTTTTTGATGTTGCATTCCTTAAGATATTAGCTACTTCGTTCATTTCAACCATAAATGTCGACTGTCCTGAAGCTAAATCATCTGACGCGCCAACTCGTGTGAAAATTCGGTCAACCAAAGATACATTAGCGCTTTTAGCAGGAACGAATGAACCTATCTGGCTCATTAAAACTATTAATGCAACCTGCCTCATATAGGTTGATTTTCCAGCCATATTTGGACCAGTAATAATACTAATACAGTTCTTATTATTATCCAGCAACGTATCATTTGATACAAACATATCATTTGATATCATTTTTTCTACTACAGGATGTCTTCCATCTTTTATATTAATGATACCCTTTTCATTAATTGATGGTCTTACATAATGGTTCTGTTCAGCAACAGTAGCCAACGATGCATAAACATCCAGTTTGGCTATTGCCTTTGCCGTTCTTTGAATACGTTCAATTTCTCCAAAAATAGCATCTCTGATAGAAACGAACATCTCATATTCAAGACCATATAGCTTATCTTCTGCATTTAATATGGTATCTTCTAATTCCTTTAGTCTTGGTGTAGTATATCTTTCCGCATTAGTAAGTGTCTGTTTTCTTATATAATCTTCTGGTACTAAATCCTTAAAAGAATTAGTTACTTCAAAATAATATCCAAAAACTTTATTATACTTTACCTTAAGATTCTTAATTCCTGTTCTTATTCTATCTTCTTCTTCAAGCTCCGAAAGCCAGACCCTACCCTTCGTCTTGGCCTGTCTCAAATTATCAATATTCTCGTCAAAACCGTCTTTAATAATTCCGCCTTCTTTTACCTGAAGAGGTGGTTCTTCTTCAATTGCATTTTCAATTAATGCATATATATCCTGTAAATCATCAATATCATTATCAATGTCTTTTAATTCTTTAATATCAAAGTCTTTTAAAAGAGTTTTAATATATGGAAGCATCTTTATTGATGTTTTAAATGCAATTAAATCTCTTGGATTAGCAGTTTTATAGCCCACTCTTCCAAGAAGCCTTTCTAAGTCATAGATAGGATTTAAATATTCCCTTATCTCTTCTCTATTAATTGCATTCTTTTTCAACCCTTCGATAGCATCAAGTCTTGATTCTATCTCATCCTTATCAATTAATGGCTGTTCTATATATGACCTTAATGTTCTTGCTCCCATAGCTGTCTTGGTTTTATCAAGAACCCACATTAAAGAACCTCTTTTTGACTTATCTCTAAGAGTCTCTGTAAGCTCTAAATTCCTTCTTGTTGAAGAATCTAAAAGCATATATTTACTTGTCAAATATGGATAAAGATGAGTTATATGCTCAAGGGACATTTTCTGTGTCTCATTAAGATATTGCATTAATGCACCAGAAGCAATTATTCCTGTAGGAAAATCTTCAATTCCCATACCAGTTAATGTATTAACCTTAAAGTGCTTAAGTAATGTTCTTCTGCATCTGTCTTCATCAAAATATTTCATATCTAAAGAAGAAATAGAAATATTATATCTTCCTCTTAAATCATCAAGATCAAGGTCACATAATAAGAAAGCATCATTACATATAATCTCATTAGGGTTATACTTCATGATTTCATCAAAAATTTTACGAGTATCATTTACCTCTGTTAAATAATAATCACCAGTGGTAACATCACATACCGATATACCTGTATTATTTTCGAACAAAGATATACACATCAAATAGCTATTCTTTGTTTCATCAATAGCACCTGGAGTAATGTTTGTTCCAGGAGTTACTACCCTTACAACTTCTCTTTTAACTAACCCCTTAGCCATTTTAGGATCTTCAACCTGTTCGCAGATTGCAACCTTATAGCCACGTGATACTAATCTAGGAAGATATGAATCTACTGCATGAAAAGGAACTCCACACATCGGAGCTCTTTCTTCTAATCCACAGCTTTTTCCAGTTAATGTAAGTTCAAGTTCTTTTGAAACTGTAATTGCATCATCAAAGAACATTTCATAGAAATCGCCTAAGCGATAGAATAATATGCAGTCAGGATATTCTTTTTTTGTTTCTAAATATTGCGCCATCATAGGCGTAACTTCATTGATTAATTCTTGAGACATTGTTCACCTAAATAATAGAACCCCTGACATTTAGTTAATTTAACCTTAACTATATTTCCAATCAAAGACTCATCACCCTTAAAATGTACAATAGTATTATTAGACAACCTTCCAGTCACATAATCAGAATCATGTTCATTAATTTCTTCAACCAGAGCATCCATCTCCATTCCTTCATACTTAGATACTGATTCTCTGGCAGTTTCCTGAACAACTGCTAATAATCTATCAAAATTATACTTAACCGTATTTTCATCAACCTGATTTTCCATAGCTGCTGCGGGCGTACCTGTACGCTTTGAATAAATAAATGTAAAAGCATTATCAAATTTTACAGTTTTAACAACATCTATTGTTTCATCAACATCCTCATTAGTTTCTCCAGGAAAACCGACAATGATGTCAGTTGTTATAGCAATATCAGGAATCTCCTTACGTATTTTTAATGCAAGATCAACATACTGCTCTTTAGTGTATCTTCTGTTCATTTTTTCTAATATTCTAGTAGATCCTGATTGAAGAGGAAGATGCAAATGTTTACAGATTTTCTTAGACTTTTTCATAACATCAATAAGTTCATCCGAAAGATCTTTTGGATGAGATGTCATAAATCTTATTCTTTCAAGTCCTTCTATTTTTTCAACCTCTTCTAATAATTTAGCAAATGTTATATCCTCTTCCAGATTCTTTCCATAAGAATTAACATTCTGTCCAAGAAGCATTATTTCTTTAACACCATCATCTACTAGATTTTTAATCTCACTAATAATTTCTATCGAATTTCTTGATCGTTCACGTCCTCTTACATAAGGAACAATACAATATGAGCAGAAATTGTTACAGCCAAACATAATGTTAATTCCGGACTTAAACTTAAACTTACGGTCTACTGGAAGATCTTCAACTATCATATCTGTATCCTTCCAGATATCAATAATCATTCCTTTGCTTTCAAACATCCTGCAAAGAAGCTCAGCAAATTTAAATATATTGTGAGTTCCAAAGATTAAATCAACAAAACTATAAGATTCCTTTATCTTTTCAATAACAGAAGGCTCCTGCATCATGCAGCCACATAAAGCTATTTTCTTATTTTTATTCTTCTTTTTCATTGCATGAAGATTTCCAAGACGTCCATATACACGCTGATTAGCATTATCTCTTACAGTACATGTATTATAAATAACAAAATCTGCATTTTCATCTTCTACAACATCAAAACCCGTCTCTAGTAAAATACCAGACAGTTTTTCTGAATCTCTTGCATTCATCTGACAACCAAAAGTTGTTACACAAGCCGAAGGCTTATGTCCAATGAGTAATTCATACTCTTTAACATAAGCCTTAGCTTTATTTATATAATCTTTTTGAATTAACGCTTCGCTCATTTTAGTCCCCTGTGATTATTTCTTCTTAAATACCCAAAATTTACTAATCAGATAATTCGAAACAATAATAATAATCTGATCTATAATCTTAATTAGCATTTCATTATAATTAAGCCATGTAATAAATACGAAGGTTATAAGCATATCTGCTAAAAAAGTACCGGCTCTTCCAGCAAAAAATTCTCCCATCTGTCTAAAAAACTGCGCCTTTGTTTCAACATGACTTTCAAAGCAATAGGTTCTATTGGTAAAAAACTGAAATGTAATACAAATAATATTACAGAGAATAGTTGAAATTATTTCATTCAGATTACACACTGTCCCAAAAAGATAATACAGTGCAAAATACATCAAAAATGCCAGACCACCAAAAAACAAATATAGCAGTACCGATTTATTCTTTTTATAAAAGGGTTCAAGTATATTAAGAATTGGTAAGCTCATTATTTTGTCAAAAATATCAGGCTTATTATTCTCATTATTATTCATTTCTATAATCTCTTTATTATCTTCCATCTTGTTTCTTTCTCTTATACTATTTTATATATTGATATCGATCTTTTACCTAAAGGAATTTCATTTTCCTTGGATGAACCATTATAGTCCGAAGTATCTATAATTTTAACCAGCTTTTCATTCTTTTTAATTTTCGGAATAGCTATCCTGTGATTTTCCCAATGCATATTAATTCCGACATACAATGAGTTAGAAAATGCATCAGAATATTTCCCATTAAAGAAAAGTCCAATCATTCTGGAATTAAAACCAAGATCTGGTCTCCAGGCTTCAATTCCATGATAGCTTAAATCTGGATATCCTAAAGACAACACATCTGTATTCGTAAGTTCCTTATCCATATGAAGTATTTTGTTATCTTTACGAAGTTTTATAACGCTCTTCGTAAAATCCAAAAGTTCTGTAGCTAATTTATTACTCTTCCACTCAACATATCCTATTTCATTATCCTGACAATAGGCATTATTATTTCCATATCTTGAGTTACCAAATTCGTCTCCACTGAAAATATATGGCGTTCCACTTAAAAGCATTAGAATGGTTAATGCATTTTTAATTAGCTGTGTTCTTTCCTCCAGAATACTCTTCTTCTTTGTTTCTCCTTCTATTCCACAGTTCCAGCTAAAATTATATTCCGTACCATCTATATTATTTTCACCATTTAATTCATTATGCTTTCTTTCGAAAGTATATAAATCTTTTAGTGAAAAACCATCATAATCACAAATATAATTAATATATGCATACGAAGAAGGTTTAGCCTTTTGGTATGAAATAAATGTATTTAACAGACCCTCATCACCTTTTAAAAATCTTCTAAGATCATTTCTAATATTTTTGTTATCAGAGCAAAGATATTTGTTATATCCATTCTTTAAATCAATTTCATTTTCGTTAATATACCTAAACCAAATTTTAGTTTCCTTTAACAAAGCATCTTTTGATATGCTTCCAAAAGGAATATTGAATCCATCAATTCTAAATCCATCAATATGATATTCATGAACCCAAAACTTTAATATATCAATAATTTGAGCACTATTAACTGTAGGTTCAAAATACATCTGCATGAATACTTCGATACCGGCTTCATGCATTTTTTTAACCATATTTTTAAATTCATTAACTGGATTCTTAGTTGCTGCATATGATGCTTTAGGAGCATAATAATATCCTTCTATGAATCCCCAGCAATTGATATTAGAAGCTATATCCTTTGCCTCTTCTTTGGCAATGGTTGTAGCTTCACTAACATTTAATGGAATTATCTTTTCCTTTTTTTGATTAATGCATTCATCAAATTCATAAGATGGCATTAATACTATTCCATTAATTCCCAACTCCTTAAAATATGATATCTTTTCACAGATTCCGTTGTAAGTACCCTTATCCTTAACCTTAGAAGATTTATGCATAGTAAATGCGCGAACATTTAAACCATACAAAATAAGATCCTCAAATTTAGTAAGCGGGTTGGTATCATTTTCCCAGTCAAACGAATCCTTAGCATAGCAGCTTTTCAATTCATTTTTCGATACATTAATACCAAATTTTGAATTACCATCATAAAAAGCTGCATATTTATCATTAATAATTTCATCATTCAAAACAAAATTATATTTCAATACTTCATCAAAGTTTAAATCTTCAAAATATATTCCATATAAGGAACCTGAATGAATATGGTTATCAAAATAAAAGCACTTCGATTCATTACGTTCATAAATAATTAATCCGGCTTTTTCCTCATTAGTTAGAACACGGCCAGCATCAAAAGAAAAAGCTACTCCTTCTTTTCTTGGCGAACCGTTTAATCCTAATTGAAAAACGCCGGGTTTATATGGTTTAAAATATCCTATTTCAGAATAATTCATCTAATAATCTCCACCTATAATCAAACAATTAATTTTATCATAAAAATATATGTTTGAAAATGTGAATAATCTTTGTCAATACGATTGCAGTAAGCGTGCTAAGTAATAATAAGGTTATATAAATAAATGTACTAATGTGTGAATACATAACAATATTCTTCGCATAATGATCATAAAAGAATACATGTGTAAGCCAAATAATGGTCGAATACTTTCCAAAGAAAAGCAAAGGCTTTTGTAAAAACGAAAACATATTAGTTAATACACTAAAGCCATACGCAAAAATGCATACCAATATAAAATCAAGCCCCGCAGATGATGCATCCTTTGCAAGACGAACCCTTATAACTATTACCAAAATTAATCCTACTAAACCAAGAAAATATAATACATTTTTAGGCAAAATTTTGGAAAAGAATTCATAAATCTTAAATTTGGAAATCAAATATCCCATCAAAAAAGATAAATAGAATGCAGGTTGAAAGGATTCAATAATATCCATCAATAAAGTCTCGTCCTTTAAATAAAATAAATAAATTAAAAGACCAAGGACAATAATGAATATATATTTTTTTATTAATTCTTTAATTCCTTTAAAATGTGTAAATATTAAATTTAATAATGGAAGTGTAATAAGTACCTTTAGGTAAAAGAAAACATACCACCAGGCTCCATTATATGTACTCTCTATTCCAAAGAAATTCAATAAAAACTCTTTAATTTCAAAGGTTTTATCGAAGAAAATAAAACCTAAAGGTACGAATGTAACAAATACAAGCCAATATACACCATAAAATGAAATCAATTTTTTTATAGAAAAAAGATAATCATTTTTTAGTTTGTTAAACACACCATAATCTGCTCTTTTATTAGAAAGAGCCCTTGACAGACCATAGCCACTTACGAATGCATAAATTGCAACACATATCTTGAAAAACCATGCCATCTTAAGTTCAATATTAATATCACCGAATTTTAAGACTGAATAATATGGTATACCTAAAGCCAATGGAGTAGAAAAAAGATGATGATACAACATCATCAATATGGCTAACCCCTGTAACATCTTTGTATGATTCTTAGTTAATCCTTTTTCCATAAACACCTTGTTTTCAATAATAAACTTGTTGAAATTAGTGATTTTCTCTAGCTTATTTATTTTAACATAAACACTAAGTTATGTGTTAAAATAAATAGGTACCAATCAAACTAAACAAAGAAAGTTGAGATAAT
The DNA here is from genome assembly GCA_024399135.1 of Lachnospiraceae bacterium. Classification (GTDB taxonomy): domain Bacteria; phylum Bacillota; class Clostridia; order Lachnospirales; family Lachnospiraceae; genus JAILLW01. The sequence goes on from JAKSHY010000001.1 coordinate 183,030, forward strand.
CATGTCACAAAATAAGCCAATTGAAACATTTGAAAATACTGAAGAAGAAATGACAGTAACAATAACTTTAGAGGATGACTCTGAAGTTGAATGTGCTGTTGTAACAATATTAGAAGTTGATAAGAAGGATTATATAGTTCTTCTACCTCTTGACGAAGATGGTAACGGAAATGAGGAAGGCGAAGTATGGTTCTACAGATATAGTGAAAACGAAAATGATCCTAATGAAGAACCAGAGCTTGGTTATATCGATGATGATGACGAATACGAAGCTGTAGCTGATGCATTTGATGAGTTCCTTGACAATGTTGAGTTCGACGAAATCGTTGACGCAGAATAATTACATTATATTCTTTATAAAACGACTTATATCTTTGTTTCTTTCATTAGCTGTAAAAATATAAAGATTACGTTTTGCTCTAGTGACTGAAACATAAAATAATCTTCGTTCCTCTTCTATCGCATCTTTGAAGGCATTTTTCGATGGAATAACTCCTTCATTGACGTCTGGAAGAATAACATTATTAAATTCTAATCCTTTTGAAGTATGCATGGTCATAAGATTTACACCTTTTGTCCTGTATACTTCTTTTTTGTTTTGTTCACTTTCCAATTTTAAGCTATTAATATAATCCTCAATAGAATCTGAATAATTATAATTCTTAAACAGCAAAGGAATATGATCAAGAATATTCATATTTTCTCTTAGTTCATCCTGGGATTTAGATATTTCAGTGATATATTTATCATACCCTATTGCTTTTCTGAACAAACTAACAGCCATATCTATATTCATCTTAGAGGCTAGTTCCATTTTCGAAAAAAGATTATTTATTATTACTATCATTTCTGAATTATATCTATATGCATCAAGAAGTATTTTTTTAGATACAATTTCATCCTTCAGTGAGGTTCTTTGAAAATAATGATTAGGCTTATTCATAAATATAATAAAGTCTTCTCTTCTAAATCCTTCATATATAAATTTTAAGTATGCCTTAATATCCTTAATAATTTCATTATCTAGAATTGATTTTTTCTTAATTAAGGTTTCACATACTGGAATATTATTCTTCTTTAACAAATCATGATATTGCATGACTTCTCTGTTAGTCCTAAGAATAATAGCTGTTTCATTATAGTCTTCATCTCCAAAACTATTTAGAAGTCTTGTTATACTATCTTCTTCTTCCTTCTTAGTGTCATTTATCGATATAGAAACAGTCCCATCTTCATTAGCTGGAATGAATTTCTTTGAAAATCTATATTTATTCTCTTTTATTATTGAAGAAGCAAAATCAACAATTTGCTTTGACGATCTATAATTGTTTTCTAAAATTACAGTATTTGGAGAATTAAAATCTTCTTGAAATTTAAACATTTTTTCAGGATTGGATCCACGGAATCCATATATACTCTGATCATCATCCCCTACCACGAAAACATTATTATACTTCTTTCCTAATAATCTTAATAAATCATACTGCGGATTATTTATATCCTGAAATTCATCAACCAAAATATATTCAAATTCATTTTGATATAGCTCAAGTATATTACTATCCACTCTAAGTTTATTAATACACTTTATAATCATGTCATCAAAATCAAGTAAATAATTATCTTTTAGGTATGAATTGTAATCAGCAAGTACTTTTGAATAATCATTATCATTTAGTTCTTCGAGAGGAGAACTATTATTATCCATATCATAATTATCAGAATTTTTATTCTTTGATATAGAAGAAATAATCAAATTAATATTGTCAAATGTAGCAAGCTTATTTAAGCCTCTATTCTTTAAAATGTGAGAAATGATACTCTGCTTATCCTTATCTAAAATTATTGAAGAAGTAGAAAAGGAAAAAGAATTTCTTAATATTTCATATGAAATAGAATGAAATGTTGCAAAGTGCACTCTGTTTTTTCCAATTTCTTTTTCAAGTCTGCTTCTCATTTCCTGCGTTGCTGCTTTCGAAAAAGTCACGACTAAAATATTTTCTTCATTAACTTTTTCATTAAGAAGATTCATTATTCTAGAAATAATAACAAAGGTTTTTCCACTTCCAGGACCTGCAATAACCATCATAGGGCCATTCATATGCTTTATAGCTTCATTTTGCTTAATACTTGGTTTATTCAATAGAATTCTCCTTAAATACATTAGACTTATAGAAAAAATATAGATATTTGATTCGTAGCATATCATAGCCATTGGTTATATGCAAGTAAAAAATAAACCGCGAACTGATATTTATAATCATCTAGCAGTTCACGGTTTATAATTTTAATAAAAAACTATTTTTCTAAAAGCTCAATTCCCTTTTTTATTCTCGAAATCGATTCTTCTTTACCTAAAAGCTCCATTATTTCAGTAGCACCAGCAGGAGTCATCTGCTTTCCTGATGTAGCTGTTCTAACAGGCCACAATACATAGCCATTCTTATATTCATGAGCTGTTGCAAAGTCAACCAAAAGCTTATATAGATTATCATTTGAATAATCATTGCAGGCTTCAAGTACAGGTAAGATTTCCTTCAAAAGAGCAAGTGAAGATTCTTTAGTAGTCTTCATTTTTTTATGCTCATACATTGCAGTATCATATTCTGGAAGCTCAGCAAAAAAATCAATAAGTTCAGGAATATCTGGAAATACTTCTATTCTAGTCTTAACCATAGCTGAAAGCTTTTTCTTATCCAAATTTTTACCTTTAATTGCTTCATCTATATATTTTTCTGCCATAGCAAAGAATTTATCATCATCCATAGCTTTAATATATTCTCCGTTCATCCAACGAAGTTTAACTATATCAAATACTGCAGGCGATTTACTAATTCTTCTATAGTCAAATTTTTCAATAAGCTCATCAAGTGAGAATATTTCATTATTATCCTCTGGAGACCATCCAAGAAGCGCTACGTAATTGATAATAGCCTCAGTTAAAAATCCCTGATCCTCTAAATCCTCAAAAGATGCATGACCAGATCTTTTTGATAATTTCTTATGATTCTCATCGGTAATTAAAGGAAGATGGATATATGTTGGAACACTCCATCCAAAAGCATCATAAAGGCGAACATACTTTGGTGATGAAGAAAGATATTCATTACCTCTTACAACATGTGTAATGTTCATTGTATGATCATCGATTACATTAGCAAAATTATAAGTAGGATAGCCATCAGATTTAATTAAAATCATATCATCAAGCTCAGCATTATCTACCGTGATATCTCCATATAACTCATCGTGAAAAGTTGTTGTACCTTCTTCTGGAATATTTTGTCTTATAACAAAAGGCTTTCCTTCATTAAGATTTTTTTCGATTTCTTCTGGAGACAAAGATAAGCAATGTTTATCATACTTTGTAATAACTTCACCATCCTTGACTTCTGATTTTAATGCTTCTAATCTTTCTTTATCACAAAAACAATAATACGCTTCTTTCTTTTCTATCAATTCTTTAGCATACTTCATGTATATTCCAGTCTTCATTCTCTCTGACTGAACATAAGGGCCATATCCACCATCCTTATCAGGACCTTCATCATGAACAAGACCAGTCTTAGCCATCGTTCTATAGATAATCTCTGTAGCACCCTCAACAAATCTTTCCTGATCTGTATCCTCAATTCTAAGCATAAAGTCTCCACCATCATGCTTAGCAATTAAAAATTCATATAAAGCCGATCTTAAATTACCAACATGCATTTTTCCTGTTGGCGATGGTGCATAACGTGTTCTGATTTTCATAATATATACTCCTTAATAATTATTCTCTGGTAAGCTTCTTTCCTTCGTTAGATATTTCATCAGGAAATCTTCCAGTTCTCTATCATCAATAGGCTTTGATATGAAGCCAACGAAACCAAGATCAATAAATTTGGCTTTATCTCTTTGAAGAGATTTAGCTGATAAACATACTACTGGCACATTATTAAAATTATCGTTTTCAAGTGCTCTTGATTTAATCTTCTTTAATGTATCAACACCATTCATTTCCGGCATCATATAATCAAGGAAAACCAAATCATATTTTTTATTTTCCATCATACTTAGGCATTCTTTTCCAGACAAAGCATTATCAGGATTAATACCATATAATCTGATCATTCCGGATATAAGTTTAAGATTAGTAGGTGTATCATCTACAATTAATACATTAGAACTAGGAGCCTTCCAATTCTGATTCAATGTCTTAATCGCATATTCATATTCTCGAATTAATTCACTTTCTGCACCAATAATTTGATTAAATGTAATTACAAAGTGGAGCTTGTTATCATCCTTATTATCTCTTATAAGTGTGCCACCAACTTTATTAAGCATAATTTTACATAGCTTTAAGGATAAACTTAACTGCTCCTGCTCTGTACTCTTTTTTGAGTAATCCATAATATCTTCATCAAAAATAGCATCAAAATTATATCCATTTTCTGAATTATATAATGTCTCTATTTCAATCTTTAGATTAACAGTCTCCTTTGGATTTTCATCTTCCATTCCAACGAATAATCTAATATCACTACTTTCAGAAAATACAACAAGATTATCAATAAAACGTAATAAAACCTTATTTAATAATAAGCTGTCTCCTATTAATACATTAGGGACCTTCGGATTGATAGAATATGAAAATTTAACGTTCTCAGCGCTGGATTTTTCAGAAACCTCCATAACTGTATTATGTATTAATCTGTATAAATCATAAGCTGTGTTACGTAGCTCATAAGTATCTGTTTCTAACTGTGATAATTCAAGAGTATCTGTAACAATATTTAAAAGCATATCAGAAGCATTTTCAATCTGCTCCGTATATTCCTGTGCTCTTGTATTAAGGCTTTCAGTCTTTAGTAGACGACTCATTCCATTAATAACATTCATTGGTGTTCTTATTTCGTTCGAAATATTAGCCCAAAACAGGTTTTTAGAAGCATTCTCTAATTCGGCATTTTTAGCAGTTTCTTCCATTTGTTTAAAATTCTTTTTAGCCGCATTAACTAAAACAATTAAATAGAATAGACCAATAACATATGCAAGAATATATCCATAATAAAGGAAGATGGAATGAACCATATTAAGTATCATCTGTGGCCATATAATTGTATATAGAATCAAAGTAAGAACTGAAGATATAGACCAAAGATAAATATATTTCGGATTTAAGAACATAGACAATATCATACCTGCTGTCAGAAAAATCAAAATACCAAACGACAGCGTCCCCAAAGTCACCCCGACATACGTGACCGAAATTAATATTGAGGCAATGATTACATATACGACTAGATCAATCTGATTATTAAAAATATAACAAAATACAACTAATATCAATAAAACGCAAATAGACCAAACACCTACTTTGATTGTTTGGTCAAATGTTCCATATAATAAACTGAAAACCAAATGATAAGATAATATAAGTACATATTGTACTATACACATAATCATCATTTTTTTGTTATCAAGCATCTAAAGATAACTCCGATTCTTATGATTTTCCTGTACTGCCAAATCCACCTCTGTCATTTCCATCAAGGCTAATAACCTCTTCAAAATCAATTTTAGGCTGATTCTCCATAATTCTGAATTGGCATATACGATCATTAACATGAATTTCAGTATCTCTTACCGCCAAAACTGGCATAAACCACTGATCATTATCTCCACAATAAGAACAATCAATAACGCCCTGATGATTAGTCTGAATAATACCAAAATTCTTAAAGGTTGAACTTCTAGGAACAACATGTGCCTCATAACCGCGTGGTAATTCCATCGCAACTCCCAGCGGAACAAGCTTAAATTCGCCCTTTTTCAATATTATATCATCGGCCGCTCTTAAGTCAATCCAGTCAGATTTACCATCAATATATGTAAGTTTTTCAATTTTGTCAGAAAAATATTTAATCTTTATCTTAGGCATTTTAATGATCTCCACAATGTAAAACTGGTGTAGCTGGATCTGTAGATTTTAATGTCTTTTGAACATCAATTACTCTTTGATTAGAAGAACCCTTCCATTTCAAAGTAACATCTCTTAAATCGATTTTAAACTCTCCATCTACTAAAACATCTACATACTGCATACATGAATAATGCATTATATTTTCCCATGTATCTCCTGTATATAACCATATCGTTTTATTAGGATACTTCTCTTTTATTTCGGACATCAAATTTCTAACATCTAGCCTATTGGCAGCATGTAAAGGATCACCACCAGAAAATGTAATTCCCGAAATATAATCCTTGTCCAGTTGTTCAAAAATTTCCATTTTTGCAGCCTCATCAAATAAAAGGCCACCTGCAGGATCCCAAGTAATTGGATTCTGACACTCCTTACAACAATGGGAACAGCCTGCGACCCACAAAACTACTCTAAGGCCGTCTCCATTTTTCATATCATCATGTGTAATATTATGATATCTCATGAATTACACTCCTTCTATCACCAAAAAATGTTTTGCACACAAAATATATTAACACCCAGCGCGTCAAAGCACAAGATATAGTTGCAAATATTTTAACAATTACTATATTTTGTTGTGTTGATATTATTAATATATTAACAATTAATGAAGCATAATCTTTCTTGCAACTTCAATACCTACCTTATATGGCAGCGGTCTTAAAGCCTTATCTGCTTCTTTTAGTTTTTCCCTAATATTAATATGTTGTGGGCAATGCATCTCACATTTACCACATCCAATACACTGACTTGCGAATCCTGGATTATCTCTCATTCCCATATTTTGAGCAAATTCAAATCTGGCAGAACTTTTCTTTTCTATATACATTAAGTTGTAATAATAGAAATTTCCAGGTATATCTACGCCCTTAGGGCATGGCATACAATATCTGCATGCCGTACACCCTACCTTCTCATTTTTCTTAATGGCTGTCTTTACATCCTCTATAAGCTTAAAATCATCTTCTGTGAATGCACCAACTTTAGCGTCAGATGCTACACGAATATTCTCATCTATCATTTCTAATGAATTCATACCAGATAATACACACATAATTTCTGGCTGATTCCATAACCATCTAAGCCCCCATTCTGCAGGTGTATATCCACGTTCATTATTTGACATGGCAAGTTTTGCCTCTTCTGGAAGCATATTAACTAATTTACCACCTCTTAGTGGTTCCATAATAACAACAGGTACATTCTTTTCGCCAGCAGCTTTTAATCCTTCTACCCCTGCCTGTGAATGCTCATCAAGATAGTTATATTGTATCTGGCAAAAATCCCAATCATATGCATTCAATATTTCTAAAAACATTTTGGTATCGCCATGATATGAAAAACCAATATTTTTGATGCTTCCATCTTCTTTATGTCTTTTAATCCATTGTTCAATATTAAGAGCCTTTAAATTTTCCCACTCCTTAATATCTGTGAACATATGCATCAAATAGTAATCTACATAATCAGTCTTTAATCTTTTTAATTCTTCATTAAATGTCTTATCAATTGCCGCTTCATTTCGCATCATATACTGAGGAAGCTTAGTTGCTATATAGACTTTATCTCTTACATTATTAGACGAAAGTACTTTTCCTAAAAATTCTTCAGATCCAGGATAAACATATGCTGTATCAAAATAATTTATTCCATGTTCGATTGCATATAAAATCTCTTTTTCAGCTTTATCATAATCTATGTTTCCACCCTTTTTGGTAAAACGCATACAGCCAAAGCCAAGTGCTGATATATCAGTTCCTTTTTTATCTTTTCTAAATTCCATATTTTACCTTTAAATTATTACTGATAACAACAATGTTAAGAATCAATAAAGGCATAGCCTTTTATTTTAAGACTATGCCTTTAAGTAAAACTTTTTAAATAAATTTACATACTCTTTCTTTCCTTAATTTCAGCCATCTTAGCTTCATTAAGTCTTGTATCTCCATGAACTCTTGAATATGACAAATATCCATTCATTCTATCAATTTTAGTAAGATTACTTGATCCACACTTAGGACATACATCCATTTCAAGTTCCTGGTGACCACAGTCATCACAATAAGCTAATGACAAATTAACACCTTCATAAAAGCCCATTTCCATTGCTCTATGAATAAGAACCTTGATAGCATCAATATTATAATCTATTGGATATTTTACATACTGTATTTTTCCACCATTAGAAAGTTCCCAAAATCTGTATTCAAGATCCTGTTTTTCAATAGGAGTAATATCTTCGGACACATGACAATGGAAGGAATTAGAAACATAATCTCTGTCAGATACACCTTCTATAATGCCATATTTAGCTCTAAACTGTTTAACCTGTAATCCGCAAAGACTTTCAGCTGGAGTTCCATATATAGCATATAGATTACCATCTTCTTCTTTAAATTCATTAATCTTTTTATTAATATGCTCAAGAACCTCCAAAGCAAACTGACCGTCTTCAACAAGACTCTTTCCATTATATAATTCCTGAAGCTCATTAAATGCAGTGATACCAAACGAAGCAGTTGCTGTTTTCAATATTGGCTTAATCTTATCAGTCAATTTAAGATGTCCACCATAGAATCCACCCTCACAATAAGCTAATGGATTAGTAGATGCTCTCATTTCTCCAAGATAAGCATACGTTCTTATATGTAACTGACGAATTAAATTTAAATAATAATCTAAGACTTCATAAAAATCCTTTGATTCCTGTCTGGATTTTGCAAGAATCATTGGAAGATGTAATGATACTGCTCCTATATTAAATCTTCCTACGAATACAGGCATATCATCATCATCCTGTGGGTGCATTCCACCTCTTTCATACCATGGTGATAAGAAAGCTCTGCATCCCATTGGACTAATAACCTTACCATACTGCTTATACATAGATGCAATATAGCCTTTACCTGTTAATGATAACCAGTCAGGATACATTGTCTTAGCTGAACACTTAACTCCAGCTTCGAATACATCCTCAAGCTCCTTGCCTGGTCCATGTAAATTTTCATCGTACAAAAATACAATTTTAGGGAAAAGAACCGGTTTCTTACAATCCTTTTTACCCTGTCCTTTTCTTCTTACATTCAACAAAGATATAGTTGCAAGTCGAGCAAATCTTCCTGTACCAATACCAGCTGTAACTGTAATAAAAGGATAATCTCCTCTTGATGATGCTACAGTATTAAACTTATATTCCCAACCCTGGAAGCCCTGTTCAAATTCTCTTTTAACATCAGCATAAGCTTCTGCTTCTGCTGTTTCTTTATCAATACCTAAATTAGTATATTTTGCTATACTCTTTTCATAGGATTTCTGAGCATATGGCTCTAAAATCTTATCAACCTCTGGGACCGTGAAACCACCATACTGCTGAGATGCAGCAGACAATACAATATCACCTATTACATCAAAAGCAACGTCTAACGATTTAGGCTCGTTATACCAGATATTACCCATTTCGAAACCACCTGACAAAACATCAGCAACGTTAAATAAGCAACAGTTCATGGTATCTCTTCTGGCAGACATATCATGCACATAAATATATCCATCCCTACAAGCCTGAATTTCTTCAGTAGTCATAAAAAACTTCTGATATAATTCTTTATTAAACTGATTAAAAATGAGACTTCTCTTGGTAGAAACTAATGCAGAATCAGTATTCGCGTTTTCTTTGTCACCAACATACATAATAGACTGAGACTTCTTATATACATCATCCATCATACGTACGAAATCCTGCTTATAGTTACGATAATCTCTGTATGATTTAGCAACGATTGGCTTAACTTCTTCTAATGCAGATTCAACAATATTATGCATGATAGGAATAGGAACTTCATTATTATCAAGTTCATCAACCTTCTCAATTACATATTTACAGATATGTTCTTTTTCTTCATCAGAGAACTTAGTTAATGCTCTGTATGCACTTTTTCCTACAGCATCAATAACCTTCTGAACATTAAACTGTTCCAAAGAACCATCTTTTTTAATAACCTTTATATCTTTGGTTGGCTTAAACCTTTCACCATAATTTTCTGCATTTTTAGTACTTTTAGCCATGATTTCCTCTCACTTTTACAATATTTAGACAATAAAACAAGAAAGATACAATATATTGTATCCAAGAACAAGTATACTTGTTAATAGACCACTAGTCAATAAGTGCTTATCATTAATATTGCATAAAAAAAGATGGCAAATTTAGTCGAATTTGCCATCAAAAAATCATTCATAGGATTTAATTAAATTTTTAAGATAGTTTATATATTCTTCTTTTACCGATTTTGGAGAAGTAATTTCTATTTCATCTCCAAGTCCCGCAAGCCAACCAAAAAACTGTTTTGATACAAGCACCGGAACTCTGCAGGAAATGTAATCTTTCTTAACAGGTCTTATATCTATATCTTTTCCAAATCGGTCGAAAATTATACCAATTTTGTCCTCTTTAATTACCAAAGAAACAACATCTGCATCACCTGAAAACATACCAAAATTCTGATTAGTATATTCTCCAACATCATATACATCAAATGCTTCATGACCTGAGCGCTTTGATCTATTGACAGCATGAATATCTTTCATTTTATCAACTCGATAATGTTTAATAATATTAGCATTGGCGTCAAAGGCAATTAGATAATAATACTCATCCTTAACAGTTAATGCCCACGGAGAAACACGATATAATTTTCCGCCCTTTCTTGGTACAAGCTCTTTATTTTTGTTCCAGTCAAGATAAGAAAATGTTATCTCATTATTATTCATCATGGCACTATGAAGCATATCTACATTATAAAATATACTTTCATTATCTGTTTTTACTCTGCCCTGTACGAAAACCTCTCTTTGAAGCTCTTTTCTTTCAGAAGGACCAACCAAAGATTCCAGCTTTTCTATAAGACTTTTAGACTTTTTAGCTGATATATATCTGGATGACAGAATTGCTTCTACTATGATTTTAAGTTCAGCAAGCTCAAAATCCCTTGAAGCTATATAATAACCACCATTCTCTTTGGATTTTGATACACATACATCTATTCCGAATTCTTTTAATGTTGCTATATCCGAAAATATTGTTTTTCTTTCAACAAAAATATCATTTTCTTCAAGATAAACAATAAGGTCCTGTGTATTCATACAGTGATTTTCATCTGTATTTTCTAACAAGACCTTTAATAAATATAATAATTTAATTTTCTGTTTCGCTGGCGCTGGCATCAATTACCACCTTTTCGTTATTACGTTTCTTTAAATTAATTCCAATACATATTGCAATAGCCATAATAACAACAGCAATAATAACAACAAACAAGTAAGAATTAAACATTCTTAAAAAACTAATTAAATTTTCCATTCTGCACCTCTTAAGTGAAACAATTAATAAGTAAACTATATCAAATCCCTAAAATGTTGTCAAAATAATGATTTTTTAATCATATCATTAGCATCATCTACAATTTCCTTAGGAAATCCCATTAATGAAAGAAGTTTAATTGCATTATGCGAATTAGCAGGTCCCTCTTTTAGCTTATAATTAAATACAATATCATCATTAATAACATCTTCAGAAAAATGATAATTAATATAGTCTTTTTCCAGTAAAGACGTAAGCTCAATATCATGAGTAGCCGCAAAACTTAATGCATTATTACTTAAAAATTCAAGAATTTTAGTAGATGAAGCAATTCTTTCTTTAGTATTAGTCCCCCTTAATACCTCATCAACAAATGTCATCACCTTATATTCTTTTTTATTTGAAACTAAATCTATAATACGTTTAAGAGACTTAACCTCTGCCATATAAAAGCTTTCACCATTTAATAGGTTATCAGATATGGACATAGATGATATTACTAAATAAATTGGAGCTTCATATTCATTAGCAAAAACAGTATTTAAGCTCTGCGCTAATATTGTATTCAATGCAATACTTCTCAAAAAAGTCGACTTTCCAGAAGCATTAGAGCCAGTCAAAAGCACACTTTTATTGAATAAAACATCATTTCCAACGCATTCTTTTAGTAACGGATGCCTGCAATCTGTTATTTTAATATAATCGTTTTGAGATTCTATAAAATTTGGTATACACCACATCCCTTTATATTCATCTCTAAACTCACTTATACTTATATATGCATCTAAATTTCCAACACTGATCAGATATTTTTCTATATTAGATTTATTTAATATAATTTTGTCTATTATTAAGTAAAAAATAATTATATCAAAATGAAATCCCATTTTTAGAAAATCCAAAATTAAATCCAGTGGATTTCCTGAACCTCCATGTACAGTAGCTCCTGATATAGTTCCAAGAAAAACAGAATAATTTTTAATATATTTAATCTTTTCGTATGCCTCTTTATCATAGCCATCCAATTTTTTAGCATATGAAATAGCCTTAAGCACATAAGAAACACTAATCAAATAAGGATTAATCACATCCTTTAATTTAAAATATCTTAAAGTATTATAAATAAACGCAATTACTAAAAAAACTAATCCAGCTGTAACATTAAAGAAAATTACAGCAATTGCAGCAATCATCAAAATCAGCGATAAGAATTTAGCAAACGTACCAATTTTAGGTACATTTTCAAGATGATAAAGATATTCAAATACTGAATATTTTCTAAGCTTTGATAATCCTTTTAATGCATTCTTATTTTTGGTTCTTAATAACGAATCAAGACTATATCTTTTAATTAATTCCTCTCTTTTTGATATCTCATCAATATTCAAAAGAGGATGTCTTAACATAGAATACAAAACTTCTTCACCTAAAGATGAAGAAGTATGATTAATCATATCAAATAGCGAATCTAAATTAAGATCATTAAATGTAATATCATCTATCGTAAATTCACTATTCTGATTCTTATAAAATTGTACAAGTCTTCTTTTTGTTAATTCATTCATTATCCAATGAGCTTATCTTTAATAGCTGATACCTTATTATATATATAATCTTCATCAATTCCATTAAGGAACTTACCATCCATATACATAATCTTACCATTTATCATAGTCATCTTAACATTAGCCTTCGAGCCTGAATAAACAATATTTTTAGCAATATTATTAATTGGCTGCATATTAGGCATCTTAAGATTAATCATGATGATATCAGCGTTCTTTCCTTTAGCTAAAACATCTGAATCATCAAGTCCCATAGTATGCGCACCGTTAACTGTTGCCATCTTAAGTACCTCAAGTGCATCAACACTAGAAGCATCCATATCTTTAATCTTAGCAAGTCCGGTAACTAAAAACATTTCTCTAAACATATCAAGGCAATTGTTAGATGCAGGTCCATCAGTACCAATAGCAACCTTAATGCCTTTTTCTAAATACTTTGAAATAGGGGCGATCCCTGATGCAAGCTTCGAATTAGATCCTGGATTAGTAACAACGAAGATATTCTTTTCTTTCATGATATCCATTTCTTCATCTGTTACATATACACCATGGAATATACCTCCACCATAATTAAACATACCTATTGAATCAAGATACTTTAATGGAGTCATTCCGTATCTTTCAATACAGCCATCTACTTCGCTCTTAGTTTCTGATAAATGTGTAAAAACAGGAGCCTTATATTTATTAGCAAGCAAAGAAAGCTTCTTTAACAGCTCTTCATTTGTAGTATACTCTGCATGAAAACCAATTCTAAAATTTTGAAGATCTTCATTATCATTATATTTATTATAACAATCTTCAATAAGTTCAATGCTTTGGCTGAAATTATTCATACCACCACACTGTACACATCTAAAATTCATATCTTTCATAGAATCATAAATAGATGAAGGGGTAAGATACATATCAAAGCATGCTGTTATTCCGCTTGTTAAATATTCAAGAACAGAAAGCTTAGACATTTCATATATGTCATCTTCACTCATTTTAGCTTCAACTGGAAAGATAGATTCATTAAGCCATTTATCTAAAGGCAAATCGTCTGCCAAAGATCTTAAAACACTCATTCCAGAATGTGTATGAGCATTTTTAAAACCTGGCATCAAAAGGTTCAAATTGCAATCAATTGATTCATCAAATGAAGCATCTTCATCCAAAGCTGGTCCTATATATTCGATTTTTCCATCATTTACATGAATTTCTCCAATGAAAATATCCTCATTATCAACCATTGTTAAAATTCTTGCATTATGCAATCTAATCTTCATTTATCTCACCTATTTTTTGTTAAGATTTGAAGGACCGAAGCCTTCTGGCAATAGTTCCTTAAGAGCATATACTTTATATACGGATTCAGATTTAGCTACTATTACTACAAAATCCTCTGGAGAACAAAACTCCATCATAACCTGTCTACAGGTTCCACAAGGAAATGCAAAATCTTTAATATCTTTGCCTTCAGGACCACCTATAATTGCAATAGCTCTAAAATTATTATATCCATCAGACAATGCTTTATAAAAAGCAGTTCTCTCAGCACAGTTAGTTACACCATAAGAAGCATTCTCAATGTTGCTACCTAAAAACACCTTATTGTCTTTCGTCAACAATGCTGCACCAACAGCAAATTTCGAATATGGACAGTATGCATGTTCTCTTGCTCTTAATGCATTCATTATTAAATCTCTAACAGGAACAGCCTTTAAAAGTGCAATAAGTTTATTATTTGTTTCTTCATTATCGTCAGAAATAAATTCTCTTTTCACGATTTCACCTTCATTAATTTTCATAAGAACAACTACATATTAATTATTGATTCAGTTACTAACTTTTCAAATAAAGGAGCAGCTTTCTGACCAGCTTCAAATACTTCTTCATGTGTTAATGGATTAGGAGAAATACCAGCAGCCAGATTGCAAATACATGAAATACAGCATATTTTCATACCCATATGATTAGCAGCTATAGCCTCACATACAGTAGACATTCCAACAGCGTCAACACCTAGTCTTGAAAGTAATGTAATTTCAGCAGGACTTTCGAAAGAAGGGCCTGTAAGCTGTGCATATACACCTTCTTTAAGATCAATATTATTATCTTTAGCTGCCTTTCTTATAACATCCTGAAGATCCTTATCATATACTGTTGTCATATCAGGAAATCTGGTTCCTAGTTCTTCAATATTAGGGCCAATTAAAGGATTAGGCGCAAATACAGAGATATGATCATTAAGCATCATAAAATCTCCAGCGTTAAAATCCTTTCTAAGTCCACCTGAAGCATTCGTTAAAAATAATATCTTAGCTCCCATCATTTTCATTAATCTTGTAGGAAGAACTACGTCAGAAATTGAATATCCTTCATAATAATGCACTCTGCCTTTCATGCATACTACTGGAACATCCTTAACATAACCGAAAATAAACTTTCCAGCATGTCCAACTACTGTAGAAATAGGGAAATCTTTAATATCCTTGTAATCAATTTCTGATACTACTTTCATAGAATCAGCATAATTTCCAAGACCTGAACCTAATACCAAAGCAACCTTAGGTTCAAATGGAATTCTATCTTTTATTGATTCATATGCTAAAACTACCTTTTCATATACTTTATTCATAACTAAAATACTACCTTTCTAAAGTTCTTCTTACCACGTCTTACAACTACGCCTTCACCACTAAAGAATTCAGGATCATAAGTAGTAGTAAAATCAGTAACCTTCTCATCATTTACAACTACACCGCCCTGTTCAACAGCACGACGACCCTCCGAGCGAGAAGCAACTAATCCTGAAGCAACTAAAACTCCTATAATATCAATTTTACCATCTCTTAAATCATTCTCTGTAATTGTCGATGTAGGCATATCAGCAGCTACACCAGAAGCAAATAATGCTCTTGCAGATTCCTGTGCTTTAGCGGCTTCTTCCTCTCCGTGAACAAGCTTAGTAAGTTCATATCCTAAAATTTCTTTAGCCTTATTAAGCTCAGCACCTTCCCACTTTTCCATTGTTTCTATTTCATCAAGAGGAAGGAATGTAAGCATCTTAATGCACTTAAGTACGTCATTATCTCCAACATTTCTCCAGTACTGGTAAAATTCGAATGGAGAAGTCTTATTAGGATCAAGCCAAACAGCACCCTTCTGAGTTTTACCCATCTTCTTACCTTCAGAATTAAGTAAAAGTGTAATAGTCATTGCATAAGCATCTTTACCTAACTTACGACGAATAAGTTCCGTGCCACCTAACATGTTAGACCACTGATCATCTCCACCAAACTGCATATTGCAGCCGTATCTTCTGTATAACTCATAAAAATCGTAGCTTTGCATTAACATATAGTTAAATTCAAGGAATGATAAACCTTTTTCCATTCTCTGCTTATAACACTCAGCTCTTAACATATTATTAACACTAAAGTGTGGTCCAATCTCACGTAAGAAATCAACATAATTCAAGTCAAGAAGCCAGTCAGCATTATTAACCATCATAGCTTTTCCTTCACCAAATTCGATGAATTTTTCCATCTGCTTCTTAAAGCATTCACAGTTATGCTGAATAGTTTCTTTAGTCATCATGGAACGCATGTCAGATCTTCCTGATGGGTCTCCAATCATACCAGTTCCACCACCAACTAAAGCAATTGGTCTGTTTCCAGCCATCTGAAGTCTCTTCATTAAGCAAAGAGCCATAAAATGACCAACATGCAACGAATCTGCTGTTGGATCAAAACCAATATAAAACGTTGCCTTACCATTATTTACAAGTTCTCTAATCTCATCTTCATCTGTTAACTGTGCAAGCAATCCTCTTGCTTGTAATTCTTCAAAAATCTGCATTTTTAAATCTCCTTAAATTATCTATTAACCATAAGGGTCTTCATTGCTTCATTAAGTCCCTTAACTGTTAGCTTATACATAGGCATTAATTCCTTAACAGCAGTCTCTGCTTCTCTCCATGGCGCATGTCCTGGAGCCATTTTAGGATTAAGCCATACTATTCTTTTATAATGTCGTTTCATAAGGGTCAGCCATTCATAACCTGATAATCCATCATTTGGACCTCTGTAATTACCGGTATCAGAATATAACTCCTCTGGCGCCATCGCAGCATCGCCAACAATAATAACCTTGTAATCAGAATCAAGATTTCTAAACATCCATTCTGTTTCTATCCAGTCACCATTATCACATTCCGGTGTCTTATAAACATGCGAATAGATACAATTGTGAAAGAAATAGGTTTTTACATCCTTATAATGATTAGATTTATGAACTGACTGGAATAGTTCACTGAGCAAATTAGTATATGGAATCATAGTTCCACCAGAATCCATCAAAAGCAGCAGTTTTACTGCATTTTTTCTTGGTTTTTCCATTACTATCTGTAAACAGCCACCATTATTACAGGTTTTATCAATTGTTCCATCAATATCCAGTTCAGATTTTGGTATATCAAGCTTAGTACTAAACTGCCTTAGTTTTCTTAACGCTAATTGAAACTGTCTATTATCAATAACCTTATCTTCTCTAAAATCACGATATTTTTTTGCTCCAACAACAGAAAAGGCTGTCTGATAACCTGTTGTTCCGCCTACCCTGATACCACCAGCCATGCCACCAGTATTACCAAAATAGGTTTTTCCCATTGCACCTATCCAGAAAGATCCTCCATTATGTTCTGAATCCTGATCTCTCAATCTGTCCTTAAACTTCTGTTCGACATCTTCCTTTTCCATATCATGAAAAAGACCATCCTGCTCATTCATCCTGAACTTATCTTCTTCAGATACCATATCTGTCAATTCAGATTTATCAAGCCATCTTAACATGGATTTAGTTACCATATTTTCATGCTTAACGCCCTTAAAGGTTTCCTCAAATGCCTGATCAAACTTATCAAAATCCGTCTCTGATTTAACAAGTATCATTCTGGAAACATAATAAAATTGAGTTAATGAGCTTCCTGCTAATCCCTGGTCCAAAGCATCAATCAAGGAAAGCCATTCCTTTAACGAAACTTCCAGCCCTTTTGATCTACAAGAATAAAAAAACTTAGTAAACATTATTCTTGGCTATTTCTAAATCCTCGTCCTTCTTAACAATTACTCCAATAAATGGTAATTCGGACTTAATTCTATCTGCAGTAATTCCACCAATCTGAAGTGCGTTTATCCAATCTATTAATTCAGAGGTTGATGGCTTCTTCCTGACATCCTTAATCTGCCTTATTGCATAAAATACATCCATCGCATTCTTCAAGAGGTTCTCTTCAACATCTGGATAATGAACCTTAACAATTTCTTCCATTAACTCCTTTTCAGGGAAATCAATATAATGGAAAATACATCTTCTAAGAAATGCATCAGGAAGTTCTTTTTCAGCATTAGATGTAATAATAACAATAGGTCTTTTCTTAGCTTTAACTGATTCTTTAGTTTCGTGAATATAAAACTCCATCTGATCTAATTCCCATAAAAGGTCATTTGGGAACTCTAAATCAGCTTTATCTATTTCATCAATAAGAAGTATAACCTGTTCGTCCTTTGTGAAAGCTTCGCCAAGTTTTCCAAGCTTTATATATCTTGAAATATCTTTAACTTCTCCTTCCCCAAACTGACCATCATACAATCTTTGAATAGTATCATACATATAAAGACCATCCTGGGCTTTAGTAGTTGACTTTATATTCCAAATAATTAATTCCTTATTAAGTGACTTAGCAACTGCTTTTGCGAGCATAGTTTTACCAGTTCCAGGCTCACCTTTTATTAACAAAGGCTTTTCCAATGCAATTGCTACATTAACAGCTGCCATCAATTCTTCCGAAGCAACATATTCTTTAGTACTTTCAAAATTACTCATTTTTACCTCTTACCATGGAGCATCCTGTGAATTCATATATAGCTCTCTTAAATCAATATTTTCAATTTTTGCTTCTCTTACCATCAGACTCTTTGCAGAAGAAGCCGCATCACAGCCTTCAAAAAGAATCTTATTTACAAATTCAATTATTGGAAGATTAACATTATATTTTTTTCCAAGTCCTAAACCTGCTTTAGCAGCATAAACACCTTCAACAACCTGCTTAACTTCATTCATGGCCTCTTCATAAGAATATCCCTGACCAATAAGTATTCCGGCTCTTCTATTTCTTGAATGCATTGAGGCGCAGGTAACTATTAAATCACCAATTCCAGTTAATCCATAGAAGGTCTCAATACGTCCGCCCATTGAAATGCCAAGTCTTGCTATCTCAGCTATTCCTCTAGTAATTAGAGCTGCCTTGGTATTATCTCCATAACCTAATCCATCAGCTATTCCTGCAGCAAGTGCAACAACATTCTTAAGTGCTGCACCTAATTCCATTCCTAAAATATCTGATGAAATATATACTCTGAAAACATCTGACATAAATACCTTTTGAAGATATAATGCTGTTTCCTTTTTCTTTGCTCCAGCAACAATTGTTGTAGGAAGTCCTTTTCCAACTTCCTCTGCATGAGAAGGTCCACAAAGAACACATACATCTGCATTAGGAATCTCTTCTTCTATAATTTCTGACAAAGTCATCAATGTAGAATCTTCAATTCCTTTAGCAACATTTACTATAATCTGTCCATCTTTAGTAAATGGAGCCATTTTATGAGCTGTAGATCTGGTAAATGGCGAAGGAACAGCAAGAACAAGTATATCTTTGTCCTTCATAGCCTCTTCCAAATCCATAGTAAATTTCATATCAGTAGAAAGAATCACTCCAGGGAGTTTATCCTTTTGCTCATGATACTCATTAAGCATCTTAACTTCATCTTCAACACAGCTCCAAACTGTAATTGAATGTCCATTCTTACTTAGCAAAGAAGCTAATGCAGTCCCCCAGCTTCCTGCACCTATAACACCTATATTAGCCATTAGCCTGCTCCTTTAAATATTTTTCCTTAGCTTTACTTGAAAGATAAGTTTTCTTTTCATTATGATTAATTAAACGTTTAATATTCGTTCTATGCATTACAACCGTTAAAATCAAAAGACCAATCGTGACAAAATACATTTCAAACAAAATCATCTGAACATCACTTACTGCACCGAAATATCCAAGCTGGCCAAGTATTATCTCCATAATAAGAAAATATGGATAAACACATAATGATCCTAAAGAAACATAATGTGTAGCAAAGAAAATACTAAAGAAAATAATAACACCAGCAAGTGTGAACCATGGATCAAAGCTAATTATCATACCTGCAGTACACGCAACTCCTTTTCCACCGTGGAAACCAAGATAAAAAGGAAAATTATGTCCCAAAATTGCTCCAAGTCCTGCATAAATCTTGATTAATGAAACCATTGCAGATGACTGTTCGTGCCCAAATATTAAAGAACAAATCAAAATCGCAGCAATACATTTTAAACAGTCACCTAAAAAAACTATTAATCCCGCTTTCGTTCCTAATACTCTCATGGTATTAGTTGTTCCAGCATTTCCAGAGCCATGCTCTCTTATATCAATTCCCTTTAACTTTCCCATAATATACGCAGTCTGAATCATACCAAAAGCGTATCCAATTAATATAGTGTATAAACGAAACATTATTTCTCCTCTCCACGTTCACGAATAATAAATTTAAGTGGTGTTCCTTTAAATCCGAATGTGTTTCTTATCTGATTTTCTATATATCGGGTATAAGAAAAATGCATAAGCTCCTTATAATTTACAAATATTACAAATGTAGGAGGCTTAACTGAAACCTGAGTGATATAGTAAAGTTTAAGTCGTTTACCTTTGTCAGTTGGAGGCTGTTGCATAGCAACAGCATCTGTCATAATTTCATTAAGGACACCTGTCTGTACTCTCATTGAGTGATTCATCGAGACTTCTTCAATTAAGTCATAAAGCTTAGGGAGTCTCTGACCACTAAGTGCAGAAATAAATGTAATCTCCGCATAACTCATAAATGAAAGTATCTGATGAATTTTATTCGTGAACTCATTAACAGACTTATTATTCTTTTCAATAGCATCCCATTTATTAACAGCTATAATTACTGCTTTTCCACGCTCATGCGCGATTCCTGCTATCTTTGCATCCTGCTCTGTAATACCTTCAACGGCATCTATCATTAATATAACAACATCCGCTCTTTCAACTGCAGATACAGTTCTAATGATCATATATTTTTCTAATTCTTCTTTAATCTTATTTTTTCTTCTAAGACCAGCCGTATCAATAAAAATATATTCTTTTCCATTATGCTTAACATAGGTATCAACTGCATCTCTGGTTGTACCTGCGATATCAGATACTATGAGTCTGTTTTCGCCAATTAATCTGTTAATCAAAGAAGATTTTCCAACATTAGGTTTTCCAACTACAGCAACCTTAATTCTCTCATCTTCTTCATCAGGATCAACGACATTAGGAAAATGCTTAACAACTTCATCTAATAAATCACCTATACCTAACTGATTAGCTGATGAAACAGGATATGGATCGCCAATACCTAAATTATAAAATTCATAGACGTCAGCCTGCATTTTATTAAAATCATCAACCTTATTTACTACTAATAAAACTGGCTTTTTCGCACGTCTTAACATATCAGCGACCTTAGAATCTGCGTCCTGAAGTCCCTGTTTTACATCAACCATGAAAAGAATAACATCTGCTGTGTCTATAGCAATCTGTGCCTGTTCACGCATCTGACTTAAAATAATATCTGAAGAATCAGGTTCAATACCACCTGTATCTATCAAAGTAAATGCATAATTAAGCCAGCTACAGTCAGCATATATTCTGTCTCTGGTAATGCCGGGTGTATCTTTTACTATTGAAATTTTCGAACCTGCAAGTGCATTAAATAGTGTGGATTTTCCTACATTTGGTCTTCCAACTACTGCAACAATTGGTTTACTTTTTTTCGCCATTATTATCTCATTTCTTAGAACATATAGTTAGTGCATTATCCATAATATTTTACCTATGATTTAGTTCTTTGTAAAGGTTAGATTGTCCTTGACGTAAAAGACTCTAAATACTAAAATTACTAATGGCTAAGCCAAAGGAGAATATTATGGCAAACACATCTTTATTAGAGCATGCAATCCCTGTTGCTCCACTCAAATTAATAGTTATGGAATCTGCACTTTCTTTAGGAAACAGTGTCAATTCTCATCTTATCCAGTTTAGAAAATCTATTAATAATAATGTTAAAAATGAACCTGCGTTTCAAGGATACCTTTCTTCTAATTATATTCTTGATTCTGCATGCTACAGATTCGGTTCTGGAGAAGGCAAGGCTATTATTAATGAATCTATAAGAGGAAAAGATTTATTCATACTGACAGATGTGTGTAATCATTCTATTCCATATAAAATGAATGGATTAATTAATTACAAATCTCCTGATGATCATTTCCAAGATCTTAAAAGGATTATTTCTGCAGTTAATGGAAAAGCTCACAGAATAAATGTAATAATGCCATTTTTATATGAATCAAGACAGCACAAGCGTTCAGGTCGTGAATCACTGGACTGTGCCTACGCTATCGAAGAACTTGCGAATATGGGCGTTACTAATCTCATAACCTTCGATGCCCATGACCCTAAAGTTCAAAACGCTAAGCCATTAACAGGTTTTGATAATTTCACACCACCTTATCAGTTCATCCGTGCTTTATTAAACACTGAGCACGATATGATAATTGATAAAGATCATATGCTAGTTATCTCTCCTGATGAAGGTGCATTAGACAGAGCTGTATATTTTGCCAATGTTTTAGGCGTTGATACTGGAATGTTCTATAAAAGACGTGACTATACTAAGATTGTTAATGGAAAAAATCCTATTGTTGCTCATGAGTTCTTAGGCGATAACGTTGACGGAAAAGATATCATAATTATTGATGACATGATTTCATCCGGTGGATCAATGATTGATACTGCAAGACAATTAAAGAGCATGAATGCACGACGTGTCTATATCTGTTGTACATTCGGATTATTCACCGATGGAATGGCGAAATTCGATGAAGCATATGAAAAGGGATACTTTGACAAGATTGTAACTACTAATCTTACTTATCAGATTGATGATTTAAAGAAGCGTCCTTATTATGTTGAAGCTGATATGTCAAAATTCTTAGCTTCCATTATTGATTTTATGAATCATGATGTTTCAATGGCAGGTGTTTATACACCTACAGAAAAAATACATGCAGTTTTAGATGAATATAACAAGCGCGAAACGCTATTCATCCAAAACTAATTCCACTAAATAATAAAGAATATAAAATAAAAGCATTGCAGCATAATTCATAAACTGCAATGCTTTATTTGTTTTCCTGATAAGATAAAAATTTTACTATCTATTATTAAGCTATTTCATCAAAAGAAATAATTACCTTAAATAAATCTCCATCAACAGCAATATCGAAATCTCCATTCATCGCAAGAACAAGATTCTTCGTGATTGAAAGTCCAAGTCCAGAACCTTCTGTACTCCTTGATTTATCTCCTCTTACGAATCTTTCTGTCAAATCAGCTATATCAACTTCCAAGGCTTCTTTTGATATATTCTTTAAGGATAATTGAACCTTATTATCAGAAAGCTCTAAATCTACATAAACCCTGGTTCCGTTTAATGCATACTTGTATATGTTAACATACAGGTTTTCTATTACTCTGAATATGCTTCTTGAATCAGCCATAATAAATGCAGGCTGTTCTGGCTTGTTAGTAACAATCGTAAGATCCTTTTCCTTAAATCTATCTAAGAATTCTCCCTCTGCCTGATCAATCAATTCATTAAAATTTATTTTTTCAAGATTAATAACTAGATTTCCAGATGATATTTTGGATGCTTCAACTAAATCTTCTGTCATCTGCTTTAATCTTTGAGATTTTGAATCAAGAACATCTATATATTCTTTAGCTTTTTCAGATGAAATATCTTCTTTCTTAAGTAAATCTACATAATTAATAATTGAAGTCAAAGGCGTTTTTAAATCATGCGAAACATTCGTTATAAGATCTGCCTTCATTTTCTCATCCTTCAATGATTTTTCGACAGCTTCATTAACTGCATCACGTAATTTATTAACATAAAGAGCTGTATTTACATTATCTCCGTGTAATGATTCTGGATCAATACTAGCATTTATATCACCATCTGAAATTCTTCTAATTACATTATTTATTGAGTTTTGTTCCTTAGCAATTTTGTAACTTAAATAGATGGCCAAAATATCAACAATTGCAATAAAAAGATAATATAAATTATGTTTAATTAAACCAGCAAAAATGTTAAGCACCAGTAAAACAAAGAAAATTACTACATTTTTAATTGTAATATTAATATTACGAAGCATATCTTCTGCAATACAAATAATTTTCTTTAAAAATCTTACTATAAAGGATGTTTTAAATAACTGTCTATTAGCAACTCTTCTTAAGAATCCATAATAAAAGAAATTAATCAAAAATTCCAAAATACCAAAGGCGCATACAATATATACAAATAATAGAATGCTATTATGTTTATTTAGCGAACTTAGATATTCTATTACCTTATCATAATTATCAAGTATAAAAATATATGGTACGACACATATTCCTAAAAGAGGAACTCTTATCTCAAAAGGTATTGTATCAGTTAAAGATACCTTGGATCCTGCCCGTCTTGCTTTTGCAAATACATATATGGACAAATATATAGTCAGTGCCAAATAAATAAATACTGAAATAAAAATAATTACAATCTTAAGATAAAAATTAGAACTAAAATCCTTAAAAATAATGCTTGAATCGTAGAAAGCATCCTTAACAGGTAGTGCTTTTTCAATTCCAAATATTAATTCATATTCATCTCCAAAGCTTTCCGTATAATTATTTAATAAAGACTTAACTGTTGTCTTTTCAATGTTAATATTAGAATCAAATTCATCTTCCTTCGCATTATAATAAATATATTTATAATCATCATTTCTATAATCATCAAAAGCAGTTTTCTTATTATTTATATTTGCAAAGCTTTTTTCTTTTCCATCAAGAATTGTGTTGATTAAGAAACTGATATTAGAATTACCGCTATCATATAACTTAGAAAAAGCTTCTATATCTTTGTCATAATTATCTGTAAGATTTAGTTCGTTAGCTGATAAACCTCTTTTCGACTTAGGAACTTCTTCTAAATTCATTTCAAGTTCAGAGTACTTTAACACATCAGAGAATGACGTTCCTGTCATCTTTACAAATATTTCCGAATCAAAATAATCTTCATCTGCATTATCCGCACCCAGTGAAAAACGATATGAATTCTTTGCTGGATTATAATCAATCACTGATGTTAAAAATATTTGAAAAACAAGTGAAAATGCAACAACAAATGCTAAAAATTTAATTATATACAGTACTTTCTTCATGAATTCTCCTTCATCTTCTCGATTTTATATCCAACACCCCAAACTACCTTTAAGTACTTTGGGTCTTTTGGATTAATCTCAATCTTTTCTCTGATATGCCTAATATGAACTGCAACAGTATTATCAGCGCCAACGGCTTCCTCATTCCAAATATTTTCATAAATATCATCAATAGAAAATACCTTACCCTGATTTCTAACCAAAAGAAGTAAAATATTAAATTCAATAGGTGTGAGCTTCACATCTTTTCCATCTACTGATACTTCCTTAGTTTCATCATTAATGATTAATCCACCGCATTTGAATAAATTATTATCATCAATATTCAAATTACCAAGCTGCGTATATCTTCTAAGTGATGCCTTAACTCTGGCTATCAGTTCCATCGGATTAAATGGTTTAGTAATATAATCATCAGCGCCGATTGTCAATCCAAGAATTTTGTCTGTATCCTCTGATTTTGCTGACAAAAATATAATAGGGAATGAATTAGCTTCTCTCATTTTAGTTGTTGCTTTAATTCCGTCCATTTTAGGCATCATTATATCCATAAGAACAAGATGAACGGTATTATTCTTAATAACCTCCAGAGCTTCCACCCCATCAAAAGCAGTCAATATATTGTATCCTTCCTGGGACAAATATATACGTATTGCTTCAACTATTTCTTTGTCGTCATCACAAACCAGAATGTTATACATAATTATTCCTTTCATGTTACAAATCAATTAAAACACAAAATTATTAATTCAAAAGTATGTATATTCTTAAGATTTTCTTAATGTTACTTTTTTAATCTTTAAACTAAATAAGCCAGGCAAATTGTCATTAAAACAAATGCCTGGCTTATAAAATTAGTAATTATTTATTTGATAAATATTCATCAATACCTTTAGCAGCAGCTTTTCCAGCTCCCATAGCAAGAATTACTGTTGCTGCACCTGTAACGGCATCTCCACCAGCGAATACACCTGGCTTAGATGTAGCACCCTTCTCCTCATCAGCAACAATACATTTTCTTGAATTAACATCAAGGCCATCTGTTGTTGAACTGATTAATGGATTAGGAGATGTACCTAATGACATAATTACTGTATCTACTTCAATATCAAATTCAGAACCCTGAACCTCAACTGGACGTCTTCTTCCTGAAGCATCAGGTTCACCTAATTCCATCTTGATACATCTGATAGCATTAACCCATCCCTTTTCATCTGAAAGGATTTCTACAGGATTAGTCAAAAGATCAAATATAATTCCTTCTTCTTTAGCATGATGTACTTCTTCCACTCTTGCAGGAAGTTCTTCTAAAGAACGTCTGTAGATAATATGTACTTCTGCGCCTAATCTTAATGCGGTTCTGGCTGCATCCATGGCAACATTACCACCACCAACTACTGCAACCTTCTTTCCACGCATAATAGGTGTATTAGAGCTTTCATCAAAAGCTTTCATAAGGTTTGATCTTGTTAAATATTCATTAGCAGAAAATACTCCGTTAGCCTGTTCTCCTGGAATACCCATGAATTTTGGAAGTCCTGCACCTGAACCAATAAACACAGCCTCGAAGCCTTCATCTTCCATCAACTCATCAATCTTTAATGCTTTTCCAACTACAACGTTAGTTTCGAACTTAACACCTAATGATTTTACATTTTCGATTTCTTTAGCCACAACCTTTGTTTTTGGAAGTCTGAATTCAGGAATACCATAGACTAAAACTCCACCAGCCTGGTGAAGAGCCTCAAATATAGTAACATCATATCCCATCTTGGCAAGATCTCCTGCACATGTAAGTCCTGCAGGGCCTGAACCAATAACAGCAACCTTCTTTCCTTTTGAATCAGCAGACTTTTTAGGTTTAATTCCATTTTCAGATGCATAATCAGCAACGAATCTTTCAAGCTTACCTATTGAAATAGGCTCACCCTTGATACCTCTAATACATTTTCCTTCACACTGTGATTCCTGTGGACATACACGACCACATACAGCAGGCAATGATGAGGATTCTGAAATTACTTCATATGCTTTTTCAAAATTGCCCTCTTTTACTTCACTAATAAAACCTGGAATATTAATTGAAACAGGACATCCCTTTACACACTGAGCATTCTGACAATTAATACATCTTGAAGCCTCTTCCATGGCTTCTTCTTTATTATATCCTAAGCATACCTCATCAAAGTTGGTAGCTCTAACCTTAGGATCCTGTTCACGAACAGGTACTTTCTTTAATACGTCCATCTTTTTCTCCTTATTCTATTTGCAGTTTCCGCAACCACCATGATGTGTATCGCCTTCAGTAAGTTCCAAATATTTACGACCTTCTACAGTCTTATATAATGTCTGCCTTTGCATTGCCTGATCAAAGTCAACTAAATGACCATCAAATTCAGGTCCATCTACACATGCGAACTTAACTTCACCACCAACTGTTACTCTGCAGGCACCACACATTCCAGTACCGTCAACCATAATAGGATTTAAAGATACGATAGTATGTAAATCTAATTCCTTAGTTAACTTACATACGAATTTCATCATAATCATAGGACCTATTGCTACACATACATCATATTTGGTTCCTTCGTCATATAAGTCCTGAATAACCTTAGTTACCATACCATTACGTCCATATGAACCATCATCTGTTGTTACATAAAGGTTCGTAGCAACAGCCTTTAATTCGTCTTCAAGAATAACGAAATCTTTATTCTTAAAACCAACAATAACATCACAATCAACTCCATTTTCATGAAGCCATTTAACCTGTGGATAAACAGGAGCTGAACCAACTCCACCTGCAACGAAAAGAATCTTTTTCTTCTTTAAATCTTCAATGCTTTCACTACAAAATTCAGAAGCACATCCTAAAGGACCAACGAAGTCATTAAATGAATCTCCTGCCTTTAATTCTGACATCATCTTAGTTCCTGCACCAACAGCCTGGAAGACAATAGTAATAGTTCCTTCGTTTCTGTCATAATCACAAATAGTTAATGGAATTCTCTCAGCCTCGTCATCAACCCTAACAATTACGAACTGACCAGGAAGACAATTCTTCGCAACTCTAGGAGCTTTAACTACCATTTCGAAAATGTTAGCTACAAGTTCCCTTGCCTTAATAATCTCGTACATCATACTCCTCCTTAATGATTTAAGACCTTTAAAGTGGGATTAATCCCCATTTTGAATTTGAATCTATTGTTAATCTATAACATGCGCCTGTATTAATATCTACTGCATACAGCAACCCAGTAGGCACAGTATTATTATCATCTGTTAAATATTCATCCAACTTATAATAATATCCCATTTCAGAAATTTCAATAATAGTATCATTCTTTATTGATATATTTCCTTTTTCATCTGGAAGTTTTCCATTTATATCCAGAATATAATTACTCTCATATAATTTATTAAGAATAGAAAGCCTTGCCATTTCATCTGTAACCTTGGCCTTCAAATCAAGAGAATAGCTTCTTCTTACAATATCTGAAACTACTCCATCTTCACTTACTGCTATAAAAGAATAATTAAAATTACCAATAGGAAGTGTTATAGGTTTAGTATACTTAATTGAAGTTTCAGGATTAGGATCAGAACCATCTTCTGTATAATAAATAGTAAGACCTTCTAAAGCTTCAGCTTTAATGGTTACCATTTTATTATACGAGCCAGATTCAGGCTCAACTATTGGTGGATTAACACCATTAACATTAATAGCTATATATCCTGATGCAATTTCTGAAACTATATCATATTTATTAACAAAAATTGCTTTAATATCATATTCACCAGAAGTAAGGGCCAAAGGTGACAAATACCTTATTCCATTCTCCTTAGTAGGATCAGATCCATCCAAAGTATAATAAATCTCTCCTACTGTACTTCCCTCTATCTTAAGTTGCATTATAGTATCATAATTCCCCGTAGGGACACTAAGCATAGGTGGAAGTGACATATATTCAGAAAATTCTGTACGAATCTCATTATCCTCACATTTAAGAAGAATGATATTAATTGATTCATAATCTTCGTCTTCTGAAAAAATATCAACAATCTTTGAATAGAACTTTTCTTTAGTCGAAAAATCCATATTACGATTATTAATACCTTCAATTAATATATCTCTAGCTGTATCATAATCGCCCATTTTCTTATATACAATTGCTTCTTCATATATAAGATCAATGTTATCTGGCTTTAAATTTCTTGCTCTTTCATAATGCTCTAAGGCCTTTGAATAATTATTATTATCCAAATATTCCTTGGCTTTCTTAGACTGAAACTCCGAAGAATAGTTATGATATATTGATACTCCAACAAAAATAATCGTAGAAACAATCAAAATTGCTGCTAAAGATAAAACAGCAATCAATTTTCTAGATGATTTAAGATTAAAATCTGACCCTTTAAAAAAATCCTCATCTAGTACATCTTCATCCTTATTTATATCTTCAGTTTTTTCTGACTTTACTTTTTCTTTCGATTCTTCTGGTGAAATATCATCAACTATTATAGATAATGATTCACTTATACTATTTTCAATCTCTGGTTCAAAATCAGGAACAATATTGATTTCTGCTCCACATTTTTCACACAAAAGATGATCATCTGGCATTTCATGCCCACAATTGGGACAAATCATATATTAAGCCTCAATACAATTATTCAATAACATAGCTATAGTCATAGGTCCAACTCCACCTGGAACTGGTGTAATAGCCTTACATTTTGGTTCAACAAGATCAAAATCAACATCACCACAGATTTTGTTATTTTCATCTCTATTGATACCAACATCAATAACTACAGCGCCATCTTTTACATATTCATCAGTTACGAATTTAGGTTTTCCTATTGCAACAATCAAGATATCTGCTCTTTTACATACCTCTTTCAAATTCTGAGTTTTTGAATGAGCTACAGTAACAGTAGCATTTTCTCTAAGCATTAAAAGACTCATAGGCTTACCAACAATGTTAGATCTTCCAAGAATAACGCATTCTTTACCTGCAATTTCAATGTTACTTCTTTTAAGAAGCTGAATTATACCAGCAGGAGTACAGCTTACGAATCCCTTCTGTCCTATGCACAAAGCTCCAACAGATTGTGGATGAAAACCATCTACATCCTTAGCTGGATCAATTGTTTTAATAATAACATCTTCATTAATATGAGATGGTAGGGGAAGCTGAACTAATATTCCGTTCACCTTATCATTAGCATTAAGTTCTTTAACTAATTTAACTAATTCATCCTCTGAAGTATTTTCTGGTAACTCATAGCTCAATGAATCAATACCAATATACTCACAACCCTTTTTCTTATTACGAACATATACTGTTGAAGCTGGATTATCTCCAACCTGAATTACCGCAAGACACTTAGTAATGCCCTGTTCCTTCATTTTTTCAACTTTTTCCTTTAATTCATCTTTTATAGTTTGAGAAATCACTTTTCCATCAATTAATGAAGCCATTATTATCCCTCCTAAAATAATCCTGTAATAATACCATCATCTGTAACATCTATTCTATATGCTGCAGGCTCTTTAGGAAGTCCAGGCATTGTCATAATATCTCCTGTTAAAACAACTACGAATCCTGCACCTGCAGAAACATACATATCTCTAACATTCAACTCAAAATCTTCAGGTCTTCCAAGCTTCTTAGGATCATCTGAGAGTGAATACTGAGTCTTAGCCATACACACCGGAAGATTTCCATAACCCAAAGATATAAGTTTCTTCATAGAGCTCTGAGCCTTTGAAGAATATGTAACACTATTGGCACCATAAATATTCTTGGCAACCTTATTGATCTTTTCATCAATAGAATCATCCATATTATATATAGGAGTAAAATCAGATTCCTTGGTCTCTAATGTCTTAATAACAGCATTAGCTAATTCTATTCCGCCTTCTCCACCTTTTGCAAAGACTTCTGATAATGCGAACTCACAGTTTCTTTCGAGGCAGAATTCTTCAACATACTTAAGCTCAGCATCTGTATCAGTATCAAATCTATTAAGTGTTACAACAACAGGTACTTTATATTTTTGAAGATTCTCAATATGCTTTTCAAGGTTAACTATACCCTTTTTCAATGCATCTAAATTCTCATTCTTCAAATCTTCTTTTAATACGCCACCGTTATATTTAAGTGCTCTTACTGTAGCAACTAAAACAATAGCATCTGGCTTAAGATCAGCCATCTGACATTTAATATCAAGGAATTTTTCTGCACCTAAATCTGCACCAAAACCAGCCTCTGTAATACAGTAATCTGCCATTTTAAGAGCAGCCTTGGTTGCAATAACAGAATTACAGCCATGAGCAATATTAGCAAAAGGGCCACCATGTATTAATGCAGGAGTATGTTCAAGTGTCTGCAATATATTTGGCTTAATTGCGTCTTTTAATAATGCAGCCATAGAACCTACTGCACCTAAGTCTTTTGCTGTAACAACTCCTCCAGCATAATTATAAGCAACAACCATTCTTCCAAGGCGTTCTTTTAAGTCTTTAATATCATTACTAAGACATAATACAGCCATAATCTCGGAAGCAACAGTAATAACAAAATGATCTTCTCTTACGAAACCATCTGTCTTATTTCCAAGACCGATAACAATATTTCTTAATGCGCGGTCATTCATATCAACGCAACGCTTCCATGTAATCTGTCTTGTATCTATTCCAAGTTCATTACCCTGATGAATATGATTATCAATTAATGCTGCAAGTAAATTATTCGCAGAAGTAATCGCGTGAAAATCTCCAGTAAAATGAAGATTTAAATCTTCCATTGGAACAACCTGAGAATAACCACCGCCAGCAGCACCTCCCTTTACGCCAAAGCAAGGTCCTAGTGAAGGTTCTCTTAACGCAATGATTGCATTTTTATTAAGCTTTTTAAAAGCACATCCAAGTCCAACTGTTGTAGTTGTCTTTCCTTCGCCCGCTGGAGTTGGATTAATAGCAGTAACTAAAATAAGTTTGCCATTCTTATTATTCGCAATTTTATCAAGATATTCATCAGAAAGCTTAGCTTTATATTTTCCATATAATTCAAGCTCATCTTCAGCAATGCCAAGTTCTTTAGCAATATCTTTAATTGGTAACAATTTTGCTTCCTGTGCAATTTCAATATCTGATTTCATAATCTTCCCCTTTTTATAATACAGACTGCTCGAACTCTTCAGGTGTCATCAATATAATTCTAGGTTTAGTACCTTCCTCTGGTCCAACAACACCATTTTCTGCAAGCGAATCCATTATTCTTGCAGCTCTGTTAAAGCCAATTTTGAACTTCCTTTGAAGCATTCCTATAGAACATTTTCCAGATTCAGTAATCAGTCTTCCTGCTTCAATATAATATTCGTCTAACGCATCATCATTTTGGCTATTCATATTACCTGCACCTGCAGATGATGAACTAGACGATAGCTGTGATATTTTTTCCTGAATATCTGAATCAACAGCTTCTACATCATTATTATTTTTCAGGAAATCTACAACAGCTGAAACTTCCTGATCTGAAACAAATGCGCCCTGAACTCTTGCAGGTTTAGTATATCCTTGTGGATAGAATAACATATCACCTTTTCCAAGAAGTTTTTCAGCACCAACCATATCAAGAATAGTTCTTGAATCAGTACCACTCGATACAGCAAAAGATACTCTTGATGGCATATTTGCTTTAATTAATCCGGTAATAACATCAACTGATGGTCTTTGTGTTGCAATAATCAGATGAATACCAGCAGCTCTTGCAAGCTGTGCCAGTCGACAAATTGACTCTTCAACTTCTTTTCCTGCGACCATCATAAGATCTGCAAGCTCATCTACGATAACAACAAGCTGATACATTTTTTCCATAGGGTTTCCATTTATATCAAGCTCATTTTTAATTTTTTCATTATATCCTTTAAGATCTCTTACTCCCCACTCGGCAAACTTCTGATATCTTTCATCCATCTCTCTTACTGCCCAGGCTAATGAAGCATTTGCTTTTTTAGGATCTGTAACAACAGGAATAAGAAGATGTGGGATCCCATTATATACACTAAGTTCTACAACCTTAGGATCAATCATTATCATCTTAACTTCATCAGGATTAGCTTCATATAAAATACTCATAATAAGAGTATTAATACATACAGATTTTCCAGAACCAGTTGCTCCTGCAATTAACATATGAGGCATCTTGCCAATGTCTGCAACAACAACCTGACCCGCTAAATCTTTACCAACTGCGAAGCTTATTTTTGAAGTTGCATTCTTAAATTCCTTACTTTCAATCAAGTCTCTAAAAGCAACTGCACTGCTTTCTTTATTAGGAACTTCAATTCCAACCGCAGCTTTTCCTGGAATTGGAGCTTCAATTCTAATATCTGCAGCAGCAAGATTTAACTTCAAATCATCTGCTAATGACAAAATTTTAGAAACCTTAACTCCAGTTTTAGGAATTAATTCATACCTAGTGACTGAAGGTCCCTGACTAAAATTATCTATTTTAGCTTCAACATTAAAGCTCAATAGGACTTCTTCCAATTTTCTCGCCGTAGCAATTAACTCATTTCTATCGCCTGCTTTAGAACCATTACCTTTTTTCAATAAATCAATCGGAGGTTTCCTATATGGCTTCTTTTTCTTATTCTTTTTAAATTCTGCATCCTTCGGTGCAAGTTCAGCTGCACCACCAGATTTAGTGCCAAACGTTCTTCCACCATTAGTATTTTCATGTTCGCCTGTAGCGAAAATACTTGAGTTCATCATTGATGCAACATTTCCAGGTCTTACTGGTGCAACATTCGATACACTATCTAAACTATTAGGTATTGAATAGGACTCTTCATATGGTTCTTCATACGATTCTTCATATGAATCTTCATATCCTTCCTCATATTCATCAGTATAGGCACTTTCATTATCAGCATATGATTCGTTATATGTATTATCATAATCCTCATCATAG
Source organism: Lachnospiraceae bacterium (assembly GCA_024399135.1). Lineage (GTDB taxonomy): Bacteria > Bacillota > Clostridia > Lachnospirales > Lachnospiraceae > JAILLW01. The sequence goes on from JAKSHY010000001.1 coordinate 217,338, forward strand.
ATCTCTTCAGAATTATCAAAATTATAATGAATTTCAGATACTTCGTCCGAGCCTTCTACATAAGTATTAACACCTACATATTTTTCTTCATTTCTATTAACATACTCTTCTTCTATGTTAGTTAAATTAATTTCATGAATATCATCACGTTCCTTTATTTCATTATCTAAAGGTTCATCTTCTTTAATCAAATTATATGTAGGCACACCGGAAACTTCTTTCATACTAAGAATTTTTTCGTTTTCAGCAACCTCTTTTTTAATATTCTTTTCTTCTAATTTTCTTTGTCGTTCTTCTAAAACACGTTCTCTTCTTGCTTCACGTTCCTCATAATGAAGTCTTGCAGACTCCTGAGATCTTTCAAATGCACGTTTCGATGTATTAGTAGCCTTTTTTACTCCGCCAAAGAATGATCTTTCTGTAATTAAAACAAGGCATATAATTGCAATAACTAATAAAAGAATAATTAGACCTGCGCTACCAAGGCCCTTTCTTCCATAAAAGGACAATAAACCGCCAATCAGACCGCCTCCACTTGAATTCTCATAGTTAGACGAATAAGTATATGTTTCTTTAACTACATCTAAAAATGTTAATCCTTCTGACAATTCATGTGAATTAAGAAGTATTAATCCACCAAAAGTAGAAATAACCATTAATAAAACACTTAATGAAATACTTCTTCTTTTCGCCTTGCTATTTCCCTTATTCGCAACGCTAAAAAATACAATATAGGCAACAATTAATGGAAATATATATGCAGAAAAGCCAAAAAGGCCGAACATAATATCTGATACAGCATTACCAAATCCACCAAGTATTCTGAAATTACATAAAAACAGACATAATGCAAGAGTAAATATACCTATAATAAATATCTCATTTACTAAAGCTTCATTAATAGGTGCATTATCTGCAGCATTTTTAGAAGTACTTCTTGAAGATGTACTTCTAGTTGCATTGCTTCTTGTAGAATTGCTTTTTGAAGTTGTAGTTCTTTTATTCGTGCTATTACTACTTTGTGCCATAATAAATTAATAAATAGTTCTAATAATCAAAATCGTCATCTTCAAAATCGAATTCATTTTTATTATCGAATTCGGCTTTATCATCAATTGCATAATCAAAATCTTTAATCATTCTAAGGTTCTTCATTGAACCAATCTTATTAAGCTTTTCATAACTGTCATCTAACGGATTAAGAGCAACAACATCCTTATAATTAGGCTGAAGTTTAACAACATTTTCTATACCAACCCCTGCCTTAACCATATTATCAGTCTGAATAATCTTCTTTAATTCATTATCATAAATACCAAATGAATTGTTTTCATCCTTAATAGAATCTAAATTGAATCTCAAATCAACGTTTTTCTTTTTAGGTCCTGGAAGTGGATTATCTATATACTTAACCTTACGTCCATCCTCTGTAATGAAATAATTATCATCATTAATAAGTAAAGGAGTTGTTTTTCTGCCAATGAAGGCATGCTCTTGTTCAAGCATTAAAGGTCTTAATTTTTCTTGCTCTAGTTGTTTTTGAGCATCCATTTTTTTATTCTTTAATAATAATAATTCATCAATTAAAAACGCAAAGAAAATAACAACTAAAAGCCATATTGCTGCAGGTGTATTAAAATCCATGCATCGTTTAGGAAATTTTTTTAGCTGATCAATCCACCAGTAAAACTGATCTACTATTCCAAAACCTGTATATCCTGTGAATTTTAACAATGTAAAAAATAGACCAATAATTATTCCAAGCGCAAAATGCGAAAGCTGAGAAGAAAGAGACATAATCTTATCTTTATCTTCAATATTCGCATCTATTCTCATCTGAAGAGAAAATCTGTCATCCATTAATCTGAAACTATTAAAGGAAATAATCGTAAAAATAATAAATGGAACGATTCCCAAATAATTCCAAACTAGGATTTTTCCAATAAAAATACCTATAACAACTACAATCAGTTCATTTTTAATTGATCTATCCAGTATATGAGTTTGTATATATTTGAAATATAAGCTTAATGCAAAAAATATAACTGAAAAATAAAGCAAAAAATATTCTTCAGGAGATACCACTCTTAATAAGTCAATATATATTGGTGAAATTGCAAGCAATGTAGATGAAATAATTGCTGGCTTCTTTCCAAAAAAATTGAGGAAAGTAAACACGAAAAATACAAGTGCCAGCATTTCATAAGATAATTGAGCAACAAATATATTGTTTATATCATTCCCAAGAATCTTTATAAGTAGGACAAGATTATTAATATATTCAAAACCAAGTCCTGAAGACAGCTGTCTTTCACCATTTTCAATATTAAAAAGTGCAAGCGAATAAAATCCATAACTATCTGTCATTACTCCGGAGTAACTAAACAAATAGTAAAGGACTCTAATTATAATTAAAAAAGCTACCCATAATGAAATTGATATAACTTTCTTATTCTGCTTCATTCTTCTAATATTAATACTTATTATTCATCCCAATTATGATAAACTGCCTGAACATCATCATCCTCATCCAAAAGATCTAATGTCTTCTGAATATTCTTGATATCCTGTTCATCAGTCAGTGAAACATAGTTCTGAGGAATGAAAGTAACCTCAGAAGAAATCATAGGAATATTAGCATCAGTTAATGCCTTTAAAACTGCATCAAAATCATCAGGAGCTGTGATAATTTCGAAGCTGTCATCTTCTTCAATGAAATCTTCTGCTCCAGCATCCAGGGAAAGCATCATGAGTTCATCTGAGTCTCCCTCATACTCTTCCTTATCAACAATAATCTGACCCTTTTGATCAAACATGAACGAAACACAGCCTGTAGTTCCCATATTTCCATAACCCTTAGTGAAGGCATTTCTTACATTTGCTGCAGTTCTATTCTGATTATCTGTAAGTGCATCAACAATTATAGCAATACCCTTAGGTCCATATCCTTCATAAGTAACATACTTATAATTAACATTTCCAACATCACCAGCAGCCTTCTTGATACCTCTTTCTATAGTATCATTAGGCATATTATTAGACTTGGCTTTAGCAATAACCTGCGCAAGTTTAAAGTTATTAGCAGGATCTGGTCCACCCTCTTTTACTGCTACAGCAATTTCTCTACCAATGATAGTAAAAATCTTTCCTTTAGCAGCATCATTTTTTTCCTTTTTGTGCTTAATGTTAGCAAATTTTGAATGTCCTGACATATATTTCTCCTTTTTAATTAAAAATCTTCATAGTAATCTTTTGTATACAAAATTTTATTGTTCTGAGTAAATACTCTTGGAATACGTTTTCCGAAATCACAAGCCATCTCATAATTGAATCGACCTGAAATCTCTCCAAGTTCTTCCATTGATATGTATTCTGAACCATCCTGCCCAATCAGTGTAACCGTATCTGATTCAGCAACATCCTCAACGCCAGTCACATCAACCATCAGCTGATCCATACAAATTCGTCCAAGAATTTTACATCTTTGTCCCCTTATTAACACTTCAGCCTTATTTGACAAAGATCTAGGATAACCTTCTCCATAGCCTACAGGTACTGTCGCAATAACCATATCTTTGTCCGAAATAAAAGTACCTCCATAACTAATAGAAGTTCCTGGTGGAATCTTTTTAATATAAACGATTTTAGAATGAAGAGAAAGAACTGGTTTTAAACTGATTTTTTCTTTCGAAACTTCGTTAGATGGCCATAATCCATAAAGGATAATACCAGCTCTTACTAAATCCATATTAGCTTCTCTATATTCGATTATTCCTGCCGAATTAGATATATGCTTATATGGAATTTTTATTCCAAGCTCTTCTTCTATTCTGTTAGCAAAATCTTTAAATATTTTAATCTGTTTTTCTGTATAGGCCCTGTCTTTTTCATCGGCCTTGGCAAGATGAGTAAATAGTCCCTCAATTTGAATTTCGGGATATTCCATTACCTTCCTAACAAATTCAATACCATCATCTGAAGGTGTGATACCTATTCTACCCATACCAGTATCAACCTTAATATGTACCTTAACCTTGTACTGATATTCTGTAGATGAAAGATTTCTGCATACTCGCGCTAAATCTTCAAGCATATCCTCTCTAAACACTGTAAAAGATACGTCTTTTAAAATAAGATTTTCATAAGAACTTGGAAAAGTGTAACCAAGAACCAATAGAGGTTTGATGATTCCAGAATTTCTAAGAATCAATGCTTCCTCTGCAGTTGCAAGAGCGAATCCATATAACTTAGGCTGATTTTCTAAAAGTCTTGCTATCGGAACAGCCCCGTGACCATAGGCATCTGTTTTAAGCACTGCTAAAACCTTAGTATTATCATCAATTGAAGAGACAATATTATTAAAATTATTCAAAGCCGCATCAAGGTTTATCTTGGCAAAAACCCTTTCGTAGCCGCCTTTTACATTAATCATATTAATTTAGCTTCCTTATATGTCATATCAAATATTTCAATAACTTCAGGGCCAAAAATATCATGCATATATGAATATATACGCTGGTTCTGAGTTTCTTTATCAGTTTTTCGAACTAGATTCTTTTTAAGTTCTATACGAACCTGGGTAATCCATTTAGCAATTTCTTCAATATCCTCTTCATTATCCTTCATAAGAGAATAACAATTATCCATAAGAATCAACATAAGCTTTTTATTAGCTTCATCAATCATTTTAGGGAGATCTAATATATCATCCTCATACTGACTAATTTTTTCATTACATTCCGTAATTAAACGAGTATTTTCTTCAGCCTTCTTAGCTTTTTCATCTTCAGAAAGAGTTGATGATTCATCAGTGTTTTCCATAATTTCATCCATCAGCTTCTTCTTAAGCTTCTTAATTTCTTTAATTTCTGTATTCGCTTTTCCCTGAGCCTTTAATAACTCATTAACCTCATTTTCAAGCTCTGTGATTTCATCTGTACGGCCAATTGCATCCAGTAAATTATGAAACTTCTTATCAATAGTACACACTGGTACCTTTTTAGTTTTTAATGCTTCTTCAAATTTATTCTGGCCGTTTGACATAAATCTTATTCCTCGCCTCTGTTTATGTTATAACTAAGTTTCATTAACGAATCAGACAGATGAACATTTTCAACCTGAATGTGTGATGGAACATTTAAATCAATATGAGCAAAGTTCCAGATTCCTTTTATTCTGGTTTTTGAAAGACGCTCTGCTACATTTAAAGCTGCCGTTTTAGGAATTGTTAAAACAGCTATATCTATATCATTTTCAGTAATAAACTCCTCAAGACAATCAAGAGAAAGAACTTCTACATCTTTTATGCTTCTTCCTATTACATCAGGATTGACATCAAAAATACCCTTAAATATGAACCCTCTTCTTTCAAAATTCATATAGTTAAAAAGAGCATGTCCTAAATTACCGGCACCAATAATAATGAGATTATGGGTTTTATCCATTCCTAGAATCTTACCAATCTCATCATACAAGAATTCGACCTTATAACCGTATCCCTGCTGTCCGAATCCACCGAAATTATTCAAATCCTGACGAATCTGCGAAGCTGTAACCTTCATTCTTGAACTTAATTCCTGCGAAGAAATTCTTTCAACTCCCTCATCCTTTAGCTCACCTAAGTATCTTAAATACCTCGGCAATCTGCTTATTACAGCTTGCGAAATTTCTCTTGTTTCCATCAATTACTCCCACTACACACAATTATAATAATTTTAGTATAATGTGAAAAAATTGTCAATTTTATAAAACTGCGAAACCACTAATATTTGTGTTTAAAATACATGTATTAATACAACATGTTGAATGCTTGAAAGTTTCATATATTTTAGTTAAAATATTTTCGTTTCGAGGTAAAAATATGATTTTAGATGTTCAGAACATATCAAAAGCATTTAATGAAAAACAAATATTAGATTCAGTATCTTTTCATATAGAGGATAATGATAAGGTTGCCTTAATTGGTATTAATGGTGCCGGTAAAACCACTCTACTTAGGATTATTACCGGTGAATATGAGCCTGATGAAGGTATTATATCTTTGTCCAGGGACAAAAATATAGGCTATCTATCACAAGAAGCAACTGTCGACTCTAACAACACTATATATGAAGAACTTCTTGATGCCAGGAAGGATTTAGTATTAATCGAAGAAAAGCTTCGTTCCATGGAAGATAAAATGTCCTCTCTTACCGGTCGTGAGCTGGATGATTTGATGAATTCGTATACCTCTCTTTCGCATTCTTTCGAAATCAGCGGTGGTTTTTCCTACAAAAGCGAAATCAACGGATTATTAAAGGGGTTAGGTTTCGACTCATCTGATATCGATCGTTCCATCAACACTCTATCTGGTGGACAAAAAACGCGAGTTGCTTTATCGAAATTATTAGTAACCAAACCTGATCTAATAATTCTTGATGAGCCAACCAACCATCTTGATATTAATGCAATATCATTCTTAGAGAACTACTTGTTAAATTATAACAAGGCAGTACTTATCGTTTCTCATGACAGATATTTTCTCGACAAAATGACGAATAAGGTTGTCGAAATCGAAAATACCAAAGCTACAACATTTCTAGGTAACTATTCTGATTATGCTGTCAAAAAGGAAGCTTTAAGAAACGAACAGCTTTCATTATATTATAAGCAGCAGGCTCAGATTCTCCATCAGGAAAAAGTTATTGAAAAATTAAAACAGTTTAACAGAGAAAAATCAATAAAGCGTGCTGAATCAAGAGAAAAGGCATTAAGCAAAATTAACAGAATCGAAAAACCTGTTGAACTTAATGATGCCATGAACATCTCTCTTCTTCCCGAAAGAATATCAGGAAATGATGTTTTGGATATTAACAAACTTACGATGGGCTTTAACAATAATATTTTATTTAAAGATATCGATTTTAGCATTAAAAGAGGTGAACACGTAGCATTAATCGGTGACAATGGAACTGGGAAAACTACTATTCTTAAGATTATCAACAATCTGATTAATCCAATTAGTGGTGAAATAAAAATAGGAACTAACGTTGATATAGGATATTATGACCAGGAGCATCAGGTTCTTCATGAAGATAAGACATTATTCGATGAGCTCCAGGATGAATATCCTACCATGAATAATACTGATGTAAGGAATACACTCGCAGCATTCCTTTTCACTAACGACGATGTGTTTAAGCTTATTAAAAATCTGTCTGGTGGTGAAAAAGGTCGTGTATCTTTAGCAAAGTTAATGCTTTCAAAATCTAACCTTTTAATTTTAGATGAGCCAACCAACCATCTTGACATTACTTCAAAAGAAATATTAGAGGATGCGCTTAATTCATATGAAGGAACTGTTCTATATGTAAGCCACGACAGATATTTCATCAATAGAACCGCAAGTCGCGTTATTGAATTAGCAAATTCCAAAATTACTACTTATCTTGGGAACTATGATTATTATCTGGAAAAAAAATATGAAAATATTGATAATGATTCTATTGCATCATCCACGTTAAAGGTCGTAAACAATGTTCCTTCCTCTAAAAACTCAGATATTTCAACTGGCGCACTAGATTACAAAGCTCAGAAAGAACTACAGGCCAAGCAAAGAAAAAAAGAGAATGAGTTAAAAAAATGTGAAGAAAGAATCGATGTGCTTGAAAAGAAAATTAAAGAGTTGGAAGAAAAACTTCAAGATCCAGCCATTGCAACATCATCAGTTAAACTTCAGGAAGTTACTAAAGAAATCGAGGTCAACCAAAACGAACTAAATGATTTGTATGAAAAATGGGAAGAGCTTTCATAGCTCTTCCCATTACTTATATCATATCTTACTTTCTTTCAAATACTATAGGTAACATCTGCGATGGAAGCAAATCGTTCGCATTTTTTCCATTAACAAAATTAACAGTTAATGTGTTTCCCTCTAAGGTATACTCAATTGTCTCATCACTACTATCTGCAAAATTAAGAGTAATTACATTATCCTGATCAGCATTATATTCAAAATCCTTAAATGTATCTGAGCCTGCCATAGCTTTCTTTAAATCATCCATTAAATAATCAATATTTTCTCTGATATATTCATCAATGCTCATTCCATACATATCATAGCTTAAATCATCAGCAGATTCATAGCCATAATCTCTGGCCTTTTCATCAACCATATCCTTAACATATACAATCATCACTTCTCTCATCGTATCCATAAGCTTATCTGTATCAATAAAGATATGTCCACTTCCATCTTCATTAAATACCATTTCAATTGGAACTAAAATTGCATTCTTGTAGCTGAAAGAATTATCACCAATATATGATTTTAAAAATGGAAGCATGTCTATTTTAGCAAGCCATTCACCGGCAATGTTATTCTTAGTAAGTTCGATGCACTCATCAATCTTTTTCTTCGCCGCATCAAAATTAATCTTATCATCAGATACTACCTTCTGATATTCAGCTAAAGCACCAACATAGTCCTCACTCTTATATAATGATTCAGCCTTTTCGAATGCATCCTGAGATGATTTAATAGCCTTAATTTTATCTACATAATCAGCATATTTCTTATCATCCTTAAGAACTGACTTACCAAAAGAAGTAACTACATCTTTAATCTCATCGAACTTAACATCACCATTCTGATATTTCTTAAACATATCCTTGGTGTAATCATTAGCATATTTTTGAATATCATCAATTAAATCTTCGTCACTGATATCATCAAAATTAGCAATTATAGCATCAATGTCATTATTATCCATTGCCTTTTTCATCTTGGCATTGGCACTGAACATCAAAAAGTATAATGCGACTCCCGCTCCAGCTAAAACTAACACAGCAATTATTATACCAATCACAAGTCCCTTATGAGACTTCTTGGCTTTTACAGGTGTTGCCACAGGTTGCTGATAAATTTGCTGAGGTACTGGCTGTGGAACAGGTTGTGGTGCTGGCTGAACCGGCTGTGGTGCTGGCTGCACTGGTTGTGCTTCCGGCTGTACAGGCTGTGGCGATGGCTGAACCGGCTGTGATGCTGGCTGTGGCGCTGGCTGTACTGCTTCAGTTGCTGCCTGATTTACTGTTCCACAGTATGGGCAGAATTTTGCGCCTTCTTTAATTTCGTTTCCGCAATTTTTACAAAACATTTTTTACTCCTTAAATTAATACAATTCATCAAATGTGCTTCTAATTGCTTTAATAAAATCCATACTATTTAATATAACTGGATTTTCGCAAGTACTAATAAGTGATAATGACTTAGTCATTTTACCATCTTCTACAGTTTTAATACATGCCTTTTCAAGTGTATCAGCGAATCTAACTAAATCATTAATTCCATCAAGTTCGCCACGTTTTCTAAGAGCTCCTGTCCATGCAAAGATTGTTGCAATAGAATTAGTTGAAGTCTCTTCACCCTTTAAGTGCTTATAATAATGTCTTTGTACTGTTCCATGAGCTGCCTCATATTCATATACACCAGATGGGCTAACAAGTACAGAAGTCATCATGGACAAATCACCATAAGCAGTAGCAACCATATCAGACATAACATCACCATCATAGTTCTTACATGCCCAGATGAATCCACCGTTAGAACGAATTACTCTTGCTACAGCATCATCAATTAATGTATAAAAATATTCTATACCAAGTTCATCAAACTTTTCCTTAAACTCAGCTTCGAAAATTTCCTGGAATATATCCTTAAATGTATGATCATACTTTTTCGAAATAGTATCCTTAGAACTAAACCATAAATCCTGTTTAGTATCTATAGCATAATTAAAGCATGCTCTTGCGAAACTTGAAATTGATTTTTTAGTATTATGAATTCCCTGTATAATACCTTCACCATCAAAATTATGAATTGTTTCACGAATTTCTGTTCCATCCTCAGCAGTAAACACAAGCTCTGCTTTACCTTTTCCAGGAACCTTTATTTCGACATTCTTATATACATCACCATAAGCATGACGTGCAATTGTAATTGGTTTAGTCCAGTTATTAACATATGGAACAATTCCTTTTACTAAAATAGGAGCTCTAAATACAGTTCCATCAAGAATAGCTCTAATTGTACCATTAGGACTCTTCCACATTTCTTTAAGATCATACTCGCTCATTCTTGCCTGGTTAGGTGTGATAGTTGCACACTTAACAGCAACTCCATATTTTAAAGTAGCATTAGCCGAATCAACAGTAACCTGATCATCAGTTTCATTTCTGTTCTTTAATCCTAAATCATAATACTCAGACTTAAGATCAACGTAAGGAAGAATAAGTTCATCCTTAATCATCTGCCAGAGTATTCTGGTCATTTCATCTCCATCCATTTCAACTAATGGGGTTGTCATCTGAATTTTAGCCATGTTAAATTTCTCCTATACTCAATTTTATATTTTCGTAAGCATTAACAATATGCTGATTAGCAAGTCTTTCTGCTTCCTTAGTATCTCTTGACTTAATAGCTTCCATAATTAGCTTATGCTCTTCATTAGAAGATACACCTCTCGATGTTGTTAAAGTCTTCTTCCTGATACGAATTACATACTGATGATAATCCTGCAATAAATTCTGAAGCATCTTCGAGCCACATGCTTCATATAGAATATGATGAAATCTGTTATCAAGTTCAGCCATTTGGTCCATATGGCCCTTTGATGCATGAAACTGAGCAAGATAAACATTTTCTTCCATTTCTTCCAACTGCTCATCCGTGATATTCTCACATGCAAGCTTTGCACACATTCCCTCTAAGGATGACCTGATCATATAGATGTCATGAACATCTTTTGGACTTATCCCTGTAACATATGCACCTTTATTAGGAATAATGGTTATTAATCCTTCAAGCTCTAACTGCCTGAAGGCTTCTCTTACAGGAGTTCTACTAACACCAAGCTCATTTCCTATGGCAACTTCCTTTAATTCTTCATTTTCTTTATATTTGCCATTAAGAATATCTTCTCTTAACTTGTGAAATACTCTTCCTCGAAGTGAATAGCCATCTAATCCTTCATTTTTTAATTCAAAACTTTTACTTGCCATTAAAGATCATTTACTCCTTTTACAATAACACCAAGTTCATCCGCAACAATTTTAATCTGATTTAACAACTCATCATCAGTCAAAACAGTAACACGACCATCATCATACTGAGTATCTACCCATTTCTTAAGTTCCTGAACAAGTTCTGAATTCTTAGAGAACTGGTCATCACCTCTAAGCTTAAGATATGTATTCATCCAATGAGCAATTCCTGCTAATCCCGATGTGTTAGAAACAGCACACAATGCAGGTCTGTTTAAGAATTTTTCAGTGTCAAAGATATTGTATATCTCTTCATTTTTTAATAATCCATCTGCATGAATACCAGCACGTGTAACATTAAAGTTCTTTCCAACAAAAGGAGTTCTTGGTGGAATCTGATAACCTATTTCTTTTTCGTAATATTCAGCAAGCTCTGTAATTACTTTAGTGTCCATGCCATTAAGATCACCCTTAAGCTGGGCATATTCAAATACCATAGCCTCTAAAGGAGTGTTACCTGTTCTTTCGCCAATACCGAATAATGATGTATTAACACCACAGCAACCATAAAGCCATGCAGCCGTCGAATTAACAACAGCCTTATAAAAATCATTATGTCCATGCCATTCAATGAGTTCAGATGGCACACCTGCATGTGCCTGAAGTGCATAAATAATTCCAGGAACAGAACGAGGAATAACTGCACCAGGATAGTTAACCCCGTATCCCATGGTATCGCATGCTCTAACCTTGATAGGTATTTTATACTGATCCATTAATTCCATAAGCTCGTGGCAGAATGGAACAACATATCCATAAATATCTGCTCTGGTAATATCCTCAAGATGACATCTAACTGCAATACCTTCCTCAAGACAATCCTTAACAACAGAAAGATAATGCTCCATAGCCTCTTTTCTGGTCATCTTAAGTTTCATAAAAATATGATAGTCAGAACAAGAAACAAGAATACCTGTTTCCTTCATTCCAAGCTCTTTAACAAGTTTAAAATCTTCTTTAGAAGCACGAATCCATGATGTAACCTCAGGGAATTCATATCCTCTTTCCATACACTTAACAACAGCATCCCTGTCCTTTTTCGAATAAAGGAAAAATTCAGATGCTCTGATCATTCCATTAGGACCACCTAATTTATGAAGATAATCATATATAGTTACTATCTGTTCTGTAGAATATGGAGCTCTTGACTGCTGTCCATCTCTAAAGGTAGTATCTGTAATCCAAATATCTTTAGGCATATTATGAGGAACAATTCTATCATTAAACGGAATCTTGGGAACCTCAGAATATGGGAACATATTTCTGAACGCGTTAGGCTTCTTAACGTCATCCAAAATATACATATGCTCTTCTATTGAAAGAAGATTATTCTTTTCATTCATTGTGACCGGACGGTCAGCAAAGTAATCACCTATATTAGCCATAATTAGCCTCCTAAAAATCGTATGGTTTTATTGTATACAATTATACAACCAGTGTCAATACTGCTATTTATCTTATATTTAATGCATTAAAAAAAGGACAATCTATTGATTGCCCTTTTGCATACATAAATACTATATTTCTTTTTTCTTAACCGGCAGAACGAAGAACACTATCGCAAGTGCTATACATCCTATAACTAAAAACCATTTCGGATGAATTGAATAGTCTCCTGTATCAGGTGTATCATCCTTAATTCTTTCACCTTCCTTTTGAACCATGGAATTAATTTCATCTGAATTATAAAATCCATAAGGTGAGAAATGCTGACACTTAAACGATATGTTTTCTCCATCTTCGGAAATAGTAAATTCTACAGCCTCTAGCTGTCCGTCATTGTCCAACGCAACTACATGAAGGTCATTCTTGTCAACAGAAGAAGGAATCTTCATATCAACAGTCAGATATTGCTTACCAAGCTTATTAATCATGACCTTATTAGAATCATCGTACAAAGATATATCTAATCCAATAATATTAGATGGTGTTTTTCCTCCATACAATTCAGCATATGCATTAGAGATCTTTTCCTTAGCGTTCTGTGAATCTGTTATATGCAGAAAATATGTATTTTCATCCCCTGGCATATTAGCAGTTATACCATTAGCATCAACCATAGAAGAATTACTTAATACATTAACGCCACTTGCATCATAGCGCGAAACTCCATTTGAATTATCAGAAATTATACTTCCATTAGAATCCTTAACCAAGCCATGAAAGCCATATAAACCAGGTTCAAGAACTGTATCCATAAGATTGGATGAATTTTTCAATACAGCGTTCTTCATATTTCCGAAAACATAATTTCTATCATCAGAATTCGCAAGTCTTCCTGTTCTTGTTCCATAGGTAATTGAAGGAAGTTCACTACCTTCAAAAATAACTGTATCAGTACCTCCCTGAAGGTCGAATGCTCCAAGTCCAATATTTTTTACATTAGGTCCAATAACAACGCTTGATAATTTAGTATTTTTAAATGCATTAACACCAATGTCTGTTAATGATTCTCCTCTGTTTAATGTTCTTAAATTAGTGCATCCATTAAAAGCATCTTCACCAATTGAAGTAGTCGTTGTAGCAAGATTTAATGCAGCTATTCCCTGATTGTCTCTAAAAGCACCATCAGCAATAATTTTAACTCCTTCTGGAATAGTTACCACAGAATCATTGCCTTTGTAATCAATTAATATTCCATCGCCTACAATAAGGAAAATATCTTTAGAATTATTAATAAATGGTGTATTTGAAAAAGCATTAGCTCCAATTGATTTTACTGAAGAAGGAATCTTAACATCATTCAAATTATCACAATGATAAAATGCTCCGTAGCCTATAGATTCAACGCCCTCTGGTATATTTATACCAGAAAGTGAACTTCTGGCGAACGCGAAATCTCCAATCGTAGTAATACCATCAGGGAAATCATATGAATCAAGTGTCGAATCCATATAATATGCCTGCTGTGCAATCTTATCCTGAACTACAGTAAATTTAGGAAAGTCAATTCCTTTAAGAGCTTTGTCCGAAAGAATATCCTTAACTTTTTCATTAGTGCTCTCCTGACTTTCAGAAACCTCTGCTGAATCTGTGTTTTCTGCTAAAGCTTCTTCATCATCAGATTTGTTAGGATTAACTGATGGCGTTTCATATGATAAATCCAGTCTATTTTGATTACCATCTCTAACCTTTGCCTTATTATCTATGAATACCAATGCCTTACCTGATACAATTGGTGAAGAACCAAGAACATTTTCATTATTATTGTTAGCAGGATTAACTATTTTATATCCTGTAACATCAGAGCCATTAATTACTCCCGTATAGTATCTAGCATCATCAGGTTTTTTCGTAGGAATTGGTTTTCCATCCTGAACTTCTATAACGAGTTCATCCTCAGCTGGTTTTAATACAGGTCCTAAAATTTCCTCTGAAACAATAGCTGAATTATTAGTATCTTCGTACTCAACCTCTTCAACCTCACTCTTTTCGAGATTCTTATTAAAATCATAAGCATATGAACCAGGAGTTGCCTTTAACATAACATTAGGGCATCCATCAAAAGCAGTTTCTGCAATGAAATTCAATGAATCAGGACAGTCCACCAGACTTAAATTGACACAATCCTCGAATGCCTTAGTATCAATGTTCCTAATAGGATGTGGTATTTTAATTTCTTTTAAATTAATACAGTTAGAAAATGCATATTCTGGTACAGAATAAAGATTACCATCTAAAGCAACCTTCTTAATATTAGGATTTCCCCAAAAAGCATAGCCTGCTATTTCATTAACTGTCCATGGAGCCTCATAAATACCATTCTTATATGAAGGTAGCATATAATATAATTTCTCAATTTCACTATCATATAAAACATTATCAACAATAGCTAAATATTCATTGGCATCATCAACTGTTAGATTAACCAAAGAATTATCACCAGCGAACACTCCACTTCCTAGTTTCTTTACATTCTTACCAAGAGATACATTAGTCAGGGCCTTATTATTTGAAAATGCAGCAGAATCAATTTCCTCAACATCATCTCCTACCTCAACTGTTCTTAAGCCCACACAGTTTGCAAAGGCTCCATACTCAATCTTCTTACACTCATCATTAATCTTAACCTTAACAATATTCCCATTTCCAGCGAATGCTTCTTCACCTATAGTTCTAATGACATCAGGAATAGACACAACTTCCGCTGTGCCTCGATATTTAACGAGTGTTGTTCCCCTTATTTCAAAATCAGATGTGGAAGATTGCGCCTCCACATCTGAAACTGGAATCAAAGAAATAACTAATGCAGTTGCAAGGAGCACTGCTCCTATTGAACGCAAAACTTTCTTCATACTTCTTTTAAACCGCTCTTGGTTTTACTCTCTTATCTTTCTTAAAGAACAGAATTACTGATACAGCAGCAAGTCCAACAGCAAGGAACCACTTAGGATGAATTGGATCTCCTGTCTTAGGTGTTACATCAATAGTTGCCTCTGTTAAATTAGCTGTATCAACATAAATAACATAAGGACTAAAATGTGTTGCTGTGAAGCTGATACATGGAACTCCATCAACTGTTGTGAATCTTGAATTAATATCCTCAAGGTTACCACCAAGTGTTGACGCGATTCTATTATTACCAGCATATGGTGCAAGCTCATCAGGCAGAGGTAATGTAATATTAACTGATATTCCTGATGTATCTGCTATCTTAGTAGTTCCAGTAGAATCGTACAAAGATATATCCATTGGAAGATACTTGAATCTACTAATATCACCATATCTGTTCTGAAGTGCTGTAAGTGCTAAATCAGAAGCTGTCTGGTCATCAGTAACCTTAACCATAAAGTTATCTGTAGATCCTGAAACAGTAGCTCCTGCAACTCCCGGATTAGATATACCGCCCTTAGTTACCTGGACAGTAGTTCCACCATTATTGCTATTAGTGCCACTTGAGCTTCCTTTATTACCAGATCCATTATTAGATCCACCATTACCACCAGAGCCATTATTATTCGAATTATTACCACCAGTCTTGTAGGTTGCAGTAATTGCAACATTGGCAGCAGGCATTACGAATGATGTAGATGTAGAATTTGGATTAGCAAATGCTACACCTGCTGTAGAGGTTGTCCACTTATCAAATACCTGACCAGTACCCATATCATATGCATTAAGTGCTACAACAGCACCCGCTGGATAACTACCAGAACCAGAACCGCCTGCTACAGAAACAGTATATTTCTTGGTTTCTGCATTATCACCACCATTTCCCTTAGGAGTTGGTGTTGGTGTAGCTCCAGGCTGCGATGTAGGGCCTGGCTTACCTGTAGGCTGTGGTGATGGACTGGCCGTTTCATACATAGCTATAATATCCATATCCTTGGTTACGCCATTAGTGAATGTATTAGGAGCCCATCCCTTAAAAGTCTTACCAGCCTTCGTAGGCGCCATTGGAGGAACAACACCCTTTCCATCATCACATTCCTGTGTATAAAGAATAGTTTTCATATCCTCATCATAGAATGTAATCACATGTCTATTGCTTGAATCAGGATGATACTGTGCAATAGTATATACATCCTTCATAACCTTCTTGTAACCAGGGTCACTCCAGCCTGTAAATGTATAATCTTTTCTTGTTGGTGCTGGAGATGGTTCATCCACTGCCTGACCTTCTGGAACTTCCTTATATTCCTTAATCAGCTTACCATCATAATCAACGAACTGAACTAAATATCTGTTATTAATAATCTCCCAGTTCATCTTATAATACTTCGCATAGTCCATTGCAGCTGAATCTTCATACGTTCTAATAGTATTAGTAGGTGTATGTTCAAATGCAGAGGTATCAATATCAACCTCAATACCTGGAATCTGAACTGTCATAGGATCATTACCACCAAAAGCATTAGCTTCAATACGATTAATTGAAGGTGGCAAATATACAGTCTGCAAGTGTTCACAGTCTGCGAATGAATCCTCTGTTATTATCTTAAGATTATCAGCATCCTCTAAATCAACTACAACAATCTTGTCACAATCCTGGAATGCACCCTTTTCAATCTCACTAACCTGAGCAATCAAAGGATCAGTTAATGAAGAAATCTTAGAGTCACTATTATTACCTCTTGAAGGCATACATTCCTTAATTGAATATGTACCATCTGGAAGTGCTGTATAGATAATCTTATTCTGTGCTGCGAAGTAATCATTACCTACAATTGTCTCAAGATTAGAACAGCCTCTAAATGGAGAAGTACCCATTTCAGAAAGATCATCACCTAATGTAATGGTATTTAATCTTTCACAGCTATCAAATGCATAATCAGGAAGATACTTAACATCATGCATTGTTATGGTTTCTATACGGTCATTACCCTTAACCTTAGTCTCCCATTTCTTGGCTTCTTCAGATGTTGGATCTTTATAATCCTGATAATTACCACTAAATACGCCTGGAGTAGCATCATCTGATTTATCATCATGTGCAATTCTTAATACAGATGATCCAAGGAAATATTTATTTAGATTCTTACTATTTTCAGTTGCATCGAAGAATCCATATGCATCAATTGAAGTAATTCCCTCTGGAATATCTAAGTTAATACAGCTTCCAATCCAGTTAAGTTCTTCATTCGTAGGCGAATTCCAGTCACCGGTACCTGGATTTTCGTAATTTTTTAAAATACTATAATGCTTATTTACCTTAGTATTAGTCCAATACAACTCAGGTATAATACCAGCTTTAACAGTTACACCATCCGGGTCATAGTATTTCGCATTTTCAGTATGCTCTGTATCATTTGGATAGTTCGTTTTTATAAAAGTTTTAAACGAATCCTCAGTAACAAATGGACCGTATGAATTAGCTTCGTAAAGTGCTTTAGCATCGTCTGAAGAAATAACTCCTGAACCGTCTATCTTACTTACCCACTCTCGATAAAAATCATCCTGATATGACTTATTAAGATTCGTATTTGCTGTATACTTTTTAGTATAGAAATCTTCCATATCCTTAAGATAATCTCTATGAACATCATCAAGTTCATCATATCTTGGATAATCAAGAAGCACTACCTCACCTGTCTTATTATCATACATACAGGTTAAAAATGTAGGTGACTGGCTCATATAACAGATACGTCCACCCATATCATCAATTAAGCCTGAATCCTTTCCTGTAGCAAAATCAAACGGAGCATATCCTTTTATAATATCTCCATGGAAGGTTAACTTACCGGAATCTGTCTTAAATGCATTATTACCAATAGTGAAGTTTTCATAACCAACCTGCGGAGTATCAAAAAATGCATCAGTGAAGTTAGGACACTGAGCGAATGCTTCAGTTCCAATATTAGCAACACCAGATCCTATTGTAGCCTTTTCAAGCTGAGGACAATTATAGAAGCACTTATCTCCTACAGCCTTTACGGAATCACCTATGTCAACCCATTTAAGAATTGGAAGGTTCTGGAATACTCCAGCCTGAAGATTCTCAAGGCCTCCATCCTCTATTGTAATTGATCTAATCTTTTCTTTTACATTATCAGAGAAGCAATCTGTATCAATGCTTACAACCTTCGTGTCACCAACGTATTGAGGAATAACTAAGTCAATTACATCAATAGAAGGATCAACAAGTTCGCAGCTTGTTAATGTACCATTATCATCAATCTGTAACAGATATGTACCATCAGAAACCTCATAGCATTCTGTTCCTGAAGAATCTATATAAACGTATGGTACATAATCAGATATTGATGTAAATGCCTGCCATGTAGACTGTCTTGGAAATGCTGGCTGACCAGATGTATTCTTTTCAGGACCATACACTTTGAAATCAGGATTAATTACATCTCTAAATAAATCATTATATGTAAATCCACTACTATCTGATTTAAAATTGGCATATCCATTCTTTGTACTACCCTTTCCAATATTAAAATCTACCTTTGAAAGATCAGTACATCCCTTAAACATACTTGATGGAACTTCAACAGGATTACTATTAGCATAGTTTGAAGGGAAATATACTTCGCTTAAATTATTTCTTCCAGCAAACAATAAATCACCTAAAGCATTACCTGGAGCACCTGTAATCTGATGTGGAAGCTCAGCAACTGTCCATCCACCTGTTGGATTAGATGAAACAGCAAAACAAGCATCACCAATATTCTTAATACCTGTTGATTCATTCATTGTAATACCGTTAAGTGAATAATCATCATAAAAAGCATAAGGCATAATGTCACAGTTAGCTGTAATATGATTAAGGTTAACACTTGACAATTTAGCACAGTCAGCAAATGCTCCGAATCCAATAACACCAACATTTTCTGCAAGATCAATACTTGTCAATTTGTCACAGTTATAAAATGCTTCTTTACCAATACCTGTAGTTGCATTATCAAAAACAACATTAGATAACTGTCCACAATCCTTAAACGCATAGTTACCAACATTTCTAACATTATTGAATGTTACAGATTCAATAAATGAATGTTGGAAAGCTCCATCACCAATATATTTAATTTCAGTAGGAAGGGTAAGTGTCTTAACATTACTAATATTCGCGAATGATCCTGTAGGATTTCCATCTGAATCATAAGTACATGATGCAATACCTAAAACAGATGCAGATATTTCCTGTACCAAGAAGCCCTTAGGGTCATTAGTACAATCACCATCAGGCGTACCACCTTGTGCCATATAAATAAATTTAGTAACAGGAGATGTAGGATCTGT
Source organism: Lachnospiraceae bacterium (assembly GCA_024399135.1). Lineage (GTDB taxonomy): Bacteria > Bacillota > Clostridia > Lachnospirales > Lachnospiraceae > JAILLW01. Next base: position 237,108 of record JAKSHY010000001.1, read on the forward strand.
AACATTATCAGCTACAGATACCATGGTATAGCCACTTCCCTTTAACACTCCGTCCTCAGATAAAATATCACAAATAAATCTACATTTTTTATCATTGTCAAAGTCCACACCTGGATTACAATCAATTGGTGTTGGAATAGTTGGTTCTTGTGGTTCTAATGGTTCAGTCGGTTCATCACCTGGATCTGCTGGTTTAGTCGAAGGATCAGAGCCTGCTGCAACCCAGGCATCATAAGTATCTTTTCTATCCTGCCAGTTATTATGATCAGTATCCCATTTTGAATGATCAGTAACCCACTGCGCATGATCTATATCGTACTGATTCTTGTCATCAAAATATTTCTGACATGCATCAGCAAAGATAGTGTAATTATCATAATTATATTTAACAAACCAATCTACATTAGGTGAAGTACTACCCTGTTTTTTAGCAAGCCAGTCAGCATAAGAAACAGTATGCACAATAGTTCCTTTACCAGAAGTGTAAAAGGCATTAAAATCAGCTGGTGTATATTTAAAATAATCAGTATATGCATGGTTATTAAGTGTAATAGTACTTTCAGGATATGTAGAATTATATTCAGAGATAATAGCTCCAGTTGAAGATCCATCAGCGCCGGCAATAGTATCTACATAATACTTAAACTGCCAGTCCCATGACCACGTACCATCAGATAGCTGTCTTACTATATAGGATGTCTTAGTAGTTTTTCCTGATGGGTCAAGACTAGAAAAACCTGGAAAGGCAATTGCATCATTCTCTGGAAGTGCTGATGCTGCAGCATAATCTAGTGTAGCTGTTCTAGTATCAGCATTCTCATTAACCTTCGTATTACTAGCTTCAATATCTTTAACAGGAATTGCAGCAACAACAATAGCAGATGCCATTATTACACCTGCAATAGTTCTTCTAACCTGTTTTTTCATATAGCGCTTTGGCTTTTTGCCACCATTAGAGCTTTGGTCATTAGTTGTACTCTTCTTAACCGATGATTTTTCTTTAACATCAGCCTTTTTAGTCTTATTAAGCTTAGCCTGTTTCTCGGCTTCCATCGCTCTTAACTGTTGAGTTGTTAATACTCTTCTGTTGTTGGAATTTTCCATCTTAAGCCCCTTTTACGTACGTAATTAGTTAAAATAAGCCTATTTATATACTTATCGAATTAAAATTTAGTTTTCTTAATAGTTTAATATGGATAAATGGGCAGAATATGCCTATTTACACTCATACAATGTATATTTTACTATATTTTGTTCAGATTTCAAGAATTATTTACAAGATATTGTGGTTTGACACCAAATTAGATTAATAAATAAGAACCAGCTTTTAATGAATTATTACACATTATTAACTGATTCTCTTATTATATTTTAAAATATTAGATTTATGATGCTTCTTTACTTGCTTCAGATTCAGATTTTTCTTTTTGATCATTAAGATGATATTCTTCCAACACCTCATCATTCAATGCGCTTATGAAAGTAACTGTAATATCAAGGTCTTCAAAATCAGTACCTTTTACTATGTTATATATTTCTCCATACGCATAATAAAGAAGCGTAGTTACTGTATCTGTCATCGTTAGTTCTTTACGAATTATCTTGACATTAAACTCAGTAAAATCACTATTATGATCTAATTCATATATTTTAAGATTATCATCTAAAAGCAGTTTATCTAATTCTTCGTTGAATGTCTTTTTCAGACTATGAAGAAGTAAATATCTGTCTATAGCTCCGAAAGTTAATGTAACAGAACCATCAACATTATAGATAATCTCCTTTACTCTTGAATTACCCTCAAGAGTTTTAACCATATAGGATGATGAAGTATTACCTGTAAGTTCCTTAGGAATTGTAATCTTAACGCCAAAAAATATATTAAAATTAAGGACCAGTAATGTTATTGCTGATAGTATAAGGCACACGAAGGATTTAAATCTTATATCTTTGTGCGCTGAGGAAACGAATGAATAAACAATAAATCCAAACGAAAAACCGAACCCTAAATATGCAATTATATTGGCTATTAATCTTAAATTTTCAGTAGACATTATCTGGCAAATTTAAATACATAATTCACATTAGGCATAGCATTAAATGTAATTCTTGATGCTACCGCCTTATACATTTTTCCAGAAACCAAATCCTTAGCGCCAACAATATCTGATGGCAGATTCAATGTAACATTCTCACAATAGTCTAAATCTGAACGAACTATTGCAACATCATTATCATATAAGAACAACTGCACTAAAGCAGGTGCTGATATTGATACCTCAAGGCTGTTTTCTGCTAAGCCTCTAATGACATTAAGTACTCTGTTAGGATAATGATATAAATCACCCATGTTATCTGGAATTACTACGACACATACCCTTCCCTTATCATAACACCATCTAAGTACAACTGGGAAGTTATTTTGGGTTCCATATGCTGCAGCAAGAGTCCATACGTCATTCGTATAGCAATCCATTTGAGGAATAATGATAGTTTCTGATGATTCATAAGATCCGCTAATTGAAAGACCATGATCCTTCGAATCAGCGAACTTATTAACTAATGCTTTCCTTGAAGAATATGTTACATTAGCGAATTCTTCGAACTTCTCTCCCATTCTTCTAACGAAACCTGAAGTTACTATTACATCAGCGCCATTATGAAGAGATTTCTTCATCTTATTAACTATATCGTCATCATATGATGCACCCTCTGCTAAGAACATTGCCTTAGCTTCATCATCATAGTTAATTGAAGGCTCGAATGGTATTCCGCACATACCAAGATAACTATGTACATTATCTTCGCCTCTTCCATTATGAGGTCTGTATGCTGCAAGTCCAACAGGATTACCAAGCTTATCAAGATATGAATCCAGCTCTCTGAACATTTCACCAACTGCTGGAGCAAATATTCTAAATGTAGAATCATATATTAATGAACTAAGACAGAATAATGTAGCTTCCTTTGCTTTACCAAACAAAGTTAAATATCCCTGTTCCAAATAGCTTGATAAATTGTAAGTACATTCATATGGATCAAACCATCCGCCTAAATTTCTGTCTGGCGCAACACTGTCAAAATATCTCATAATAAAATAACTAAGATATTTTGGAAGATGCTGCTGTGCATAATTAGGATTTCTAGTTTCAGTTCCTGTATATATTGAATCAAATAAATCTGTGTCTATCTTAAGATCATATCCTGTTTCATTAAATGATTCGAACCACTGTGGATATTTCACGATAACATTACAGTCTGGATTAGCTTTATGTGCTATCTTAATAACTAAATTTTCTGTAGCTTCTTTCTTTTGATCCAGTCTAAACTGTGACCAGGTTTTATTTCCTTTTGCTCTAATACAATCTTCACATCTGCAGTTCAAGAAATAAAAATCATCAAAAATAATTTCATCAAATACCTCTGCAAGATCCTGAACAGAGCTTTCAAGTATATTTCTATGCGTAACATTCGAATAACACAAAGAAGCAAAACCACGGCGCTTATCATCATCACATGTAGTAATTCCGCCAGAGCATGCTATATTTCTTGCCTCAAAAAACTTTTTCATTTCAATCAGCTGTTCCTTGGTTGCGAACTGCTGTGAACGATAGTTTTCAATATATACTCTTCCGATATTAACATTATCTGTTAAATGAGCCAAAATCTCCGAGAATTTCCCTAAGTCCTCAAGTGCACCTAAAACATCATGCACTGGCATATAAACAGCTACATTAAAATTCTTATAGCTTTTAACATTCTCATGGCTAATAAGACCTTTGTTCATCCCTGTCTGCATAATAAATACCTCCACATTTAACTTATACGTTTTGCTACAACTGCGAACCTGCCATCTGTTTGCGAGTGATCACAGGTTGATAGTGTCAAAAGCTTATCCCCAAATTTTGCTTTAACACCTGTATCATACAAGCTTAAACTTTCCATTTCGCTCATATAATAATCAAATTCCTTAGCTGAATTAGCATTAATAAACTGATAATATTTAAATACCAATTCATCTGTATCATACACCTTCGAGTAAAAAACATACATTACCTGATAAGTTGCATGCTCATAAAGAGTATCAAAGGTTATAAACTGATGTTCCTTTCCATATGATTCCTTCGCATATTTTTGAAGATTGCCAAACATGTTCCCGGATTTCATATGATGTCCATAAATTATCATATTGGTAGATCTTGGATATACCTTACAGTTATAGTCAAGGAATAATGAACCATTATTATCTTTTTCCTGATTAAAATTGTGAGTCAGATAATATTCATTGTCTACCGTCTGCATAACCGGATAGTCGATTTTGGTTCCACCTATATTAAGCCAGCCTATCATCCTTTTATTCTTCTCATACAATAGCTGATACTCAGGAAGAATAGGCGGAAGTGTCTGATCAACCAAATTAACTGAAAAAGTTTCCTGAGGTTTAGCATTAATCAGTGTTCTTTGATTCTTAAGCTCCGCAAGTGCCTCATAATCAGTTGTTGTTCTGGAACTCATGAAATAGTAAACTCCGAAATATCCAAGAGAAACAAGCGCTACCATTGAAGCAACAAGTAATAAAAGCTTCCTTCTTTTTTCTCTCTTTTTAAGTTCCAATTCAACTAAAAGATCAAGATTCTTCTCATAATCCTTTGAATTCTTATAACTAATATTAACTTTTGAAGTATCTGACAGACTATCAATATCTTTTTTATTTTTATCCTTATCTTTTACTTTAGCTTTCTTTTGGACTTTAGCTTTCTTTCCTTTCTCCAAAGAGACCTCTTTTATTTCTCCACTTAAAACCTTTTGAAATTTTTCATAAATCTCATCATCAAAATCCCTACCCAAAGAAGACTCGAAGTTATAACTTCCAGTCTGAAGAATCTGATACACTTTTCTTATGTCGTTGGGATTATTTAAATCAAGACCCTCTGTGATGCTCTTGATTATCGCTTCATCACGGAGGGTCGATGTTCTACTGTCTACCATTATTATTTAACTACGATATTAACAATCTTTCCTGGTACATAGATTTCTTTAATAATTGTCTTACCATCAATTGCATTCTTAACAGCGTCAATCGCTTTTGCTTTAGACATTGCTGAATCTTTGTCCTCGTCCAAAGAAAGCTCTACTGTTCCCTTAACTTTACCATTAATCTGAACTCCGATTTCAACAGTATCTTCTTTAACTGCTTCCTCATCATATGTAGGCCATGCTTCATAAGCAATAGTTGTATCATGACCTAAAATATTCCAGATTTCTTCACCAACATGAGGGCAGATACATGAAAGCATCTTGATGAAGCCTTCTGCATATTCTTTAGGACAGGTTCCCTTTGTTACAGCATTCATGAATATCATCATCTGAGCAATAGCTGTATTAAATCCGAGCTCTTCAAAGTCAGAAGATACCTTCTTTACTGTCTGGTGGTAGATTTTCTTAAGACTCTCTTCATTACCAGAAGCAATATTTTCTTCATTAGTAAAGTAATTCCATACACGATTAATGAAACGTCTTGCGCCTTCAACGCCCTGTGGACTCCATGGCTTTGAAACCTCTAATGGTCCCATGAACATTTCATATAATCTTAATGTATCTGCACCATAGTCTCTGACAATATCAGAAGGATTAACTACGAATTCAGGGAATCTCTTACCCATCTTGATTCCGTTTTCACCTAGAATCATTCCCTGATGTACTAACTTCTTGAATGGTTCCTTAACAGGAGATAATCCCTTGTCATGAAGGAAAATGTTCCAAATTCTAGAATACATCAAATGACCAACAGCATGCTCTGGTCCTCCAATATATAAGTCAACAGGCATCCAGTGCTTTAAAAGCTCCTGATTAGCAAATTCATCTTCATTATCTGGATCAATATATCTTAAGTAGTACCATGATGATCCGGCAGAACCAGGCATAGTAGATGTTTCTCTCTTACCTTTAATTCCGTTAGCATCATACATCTTCCACTCTGTAGCATTCTCTAATGGAGCCTTACCATTCTTTCCTTTGTAATCTTCAAGTTCAGGAAGAATTAATGGTAATTCCTCATCCTTTAATACATGAATTTCACCATCCTCACCATATACTACAGGAACTGGTTCTCCCCAGTAACGCTGACGAGCGAATATCCACTCACGGAAATGGTAATTAACAGTTCTCTTAGCGACTCCCATTCCTTCAAGCTTTTTAGTAATAGCTTCCTTAGCATCCTCTACAACCATTCCTGTGAATTCTTCAGAATTAATAAGCTTACAGCCTTTTCCTAAATAATCATATTTTTCGAATGCCTTTTCGGTGCAATCTCCACCATCAATTACCTGTATTCTAGGAATATTATGAGCAATTGAATACTCAAAGTCTCTCTGGTCATGTGAAGGAACTGCCATAACAGCGCCTGTACCATAGTTAGCAAGTACGAAATCACCAATATAAAGCTGAACCTCTTTTCCATTAACAGGATTTATACATGTAACACCCTTAAGCTCACAACCAGACTTAGTCTTATTAAGCTCAGTTCTGTCCATGTCATTTTTCTTAATGGTTTCAGCTATATATGCTTCAACCTCTTCCTTATTCTCGATACGAGGCATCAAGTCCTTAACAATCTGTCCATCTGGAGCTAATACCATGAATGTAATTCCGTATATAGTTTCAATACATGTAGTATAGATAGAGAATTCTCCACCACCTACAATCTGGAACTTAACTTCAACACCTTCAGATCTTCCAATCCAATGACGCTGAATATCTTTAGTAGACTCAGGCCAGTCAACCTCATTAAGACCCTCAAGAAGCTTATCTGCGAAAGCGACCTGATCAATAACCCACTGCTTCATATTCTTACGAATAACAGGATATCCACCTCTTTCAGACTTTCCATCAATTACCTCGTCATTAGAAAGAACTGTTCCTAATTCTTCACACCAGTTAACAGGCATATCAACCAATTTTGCATATCCGTTTAAATATAACTGCTTAAATATCCACTGAGTCCACTTATAAAACTTAGGATCTGATGTAGCAAGGCACTTATCCCAGTCATAGTCAAAGCCTAATTCCTTTAACTGATTAGAGAATGTCTCTATATTCTTCTGTGTGAATCCATTAGGATGATTTCCTGTTGTCACTGCATACTGTTCAGCAGGAAGACCGAAAGAATCATATCCCATTGGATGAAGAACGTTATAACCCTGCATTCTCTTCATACGAGATACTATATCTGTAGCAGTATATCCTTCAGGATGTCCTGCATGAAGACCTACTCCTGATGGATATGGGAACATATCAAGTGCATAAAACTTAGGCTTACTAAAATCCCATACATCAGTTTTGAATGTATGATTATCTTCCCAGTATTTTTGCCATTTTTGTTCAATTTCATGATGATTATAAGGTGCCATTTTCTACACTTCCTTTATATTTATTTATTTTTAATCACTTTATCTTTAGTCTCCACAAGCTTATCTTCAACTATATCTTTGGCGGAAACAATTTTGTCGCCAACCTTTTCCTTAGTCTCAATAAGCTTATCCTCAACCTTTTCCTTAGTTACAATCAGCTTTCCTAAAATATTCTCCTTAGTTTCACCGATAACTGTCTTGGCCGAAAAACGTAATTCATCGTATCTTACAACAATCTCATGCTTCTTGGCAAAGTTCTTAACCTGATTTACTAAGTTCAATGAATAGGTTAAATCAACAACGAAAATACCCGAAAAAGCTCCAACGAAGAAACTAAATGTAATATTCCTGTCAAACCATTCTACAAGCTCTACAACCTCAGGCTGAATGAAGAAATAATATAGCGCACCTAAAACTGTCCATATTATTGAGAATTTAGGACATATTATGCCCTTGTAATTCATCCATTCATCCTTATAATCCCAGAGCTTAATGTGCATTCCCTGAACGAAAATTAGTCCTGCTATAAGCTCAATAAGAGTCATCATTACTCCCATGACAAAGATACAGATAATTATCTGTCCTGTAGTCGGATTATTGCTTCCAAGATATGGAATCATTGACATCGTGTAAAGCGCCATTAATCCAAATCCATATAACGGAAGGCATGGGCCTAACAAAAATCCAGGATTAATCCATTTTCTTTCAGGATTATTAGTTGATATAAATCTTCTAAATAATAATTCTAAAACCCATCCGGACATACTTCCTGTCATGAAAAGCAGAATATAAATTAGAATTATTTCATTCATAAATTCCCCTCATATTACTCAAATATATTATCACAACTAAATAATCAATAATATACTCAACGATTTAGATATTATCATAAAAATATAAAAAAATCGAGTAAAGACTACGAATAGCTTTACCCGATTTTTAGATTTAATAATACAAGCTACAGATAATGTAATAATTATACTTCTATATTACCTTCAGCAACCTTAGCTGCTCTGGCTTGAACTTCCTTCTCCTGAATATCAGATGGACACTGCTCATATCTTACGAATTCATATGAATATGTTCCTCTTCCACCTGTCATACTTCTTAAATCAGTACCATATCCAAATAACTCCATCATAGGAATATCTGCTTCAATACATGTTTTTCCAGGCGCTACAGGATTCATTCCAAGAACTCTTCCCCTTCTCTTATTTAAGTCTCCCATAACATCACCGGTATACGAATCAGGAACTGTAACCTTTAATGATTCGATTGGTTCAAGAAGTATTGGAGTAGCTTCCATTACACCTTTCTTAAATGCCTGAATGGAGGCAGTCTTAAACGCCATTTCGGATGAATCTACAGGATGATATGATCCATCATACAATGTAGCTTTTATTCCAACTACTGGATATGCTGCTAATGGTCCTCTGGTTACTGATTCCTGAATACCCTTTTCTACAGCAGGGAAGTAGTTCTTCGGTACAGCACCACCAACTACTACCTGTTCGAATTCATATGCTTTTTCTAAATCACCTGATGGCTCGAACTTCATCTTAACATGTCCGTACTGACCATGTCCTCCAGACTGTTTCTTATACTTATATTCAACATCTGAAGTCTTCTTAATAGTTTCTCTAAATGCAACCTTAGGTTTGGTAAGCTCTATTTCAACCTTATATTCGTTAAGAAGTTTCGAAGCAATTACTTCAAGATGCAAATCTCCCATTCCATATAAAAGCATCTGATGATTTTCAGAATCATTAACATACTTCATGGTAATATCTTCATGACTAACTTTCTGAAGTGCCTGTGATAGCTTATCTACATCACCCTTATCTTTTGGATTATATCTCATATAAGTATATGGTGTAGGCATTTCCCATTTTCCGAACTTAATGGTAGTCGCTTTTGTTGACAAAGAGTTACCGGTTCTGGCACCAGTAAGCTTAGCCAAAGCACCAATATCACCAGCATGTAATTCTGGAACCTCAATTGGTTTATTTCCCTGAAGAATATAGATTTTTCCAACCTTCTCTTCTATTTCTTTGTCTACGTTATAAATAACATCATCAGATTTTAAAACACCTGAATTAACTTTAATCAACGAATACTTACCAATGAACGGATCAACTATTGTTTTCCATACATATGCTGACTTTGCTTTAGAAAAATCATAATCCGCATTATAAATTTCATTAGTTTTCATATTGATACCAGCTACAGTTCTGTTCTCTGGTGAAGGAAGATATTTAATGATATCATCAATCAAAGCATATGCACCCTGACATAATGTATTAGATCCCATAGTCATAGGAACAATAGAACCGTCACATACATTCGTTCTAAGAGCAGCTCTAATTTCTGCCTCAGAGAATACCTCACCACCAAAGTATCTTTCCATCATTTCCTCTGAAGTCTCAGCTACAGCTTCCATCAACGAATCTCTGAACTGTTCAAGATATGGTTTAGAATAGTCAGGCATATCGCAATCAACTATATCTTTGCCATTCCATTTATGTGCTGTTTCTCTAACAACGTTAACATATCCTACGAACTTCTCATTCTCTCTTATAGGGAAATGGAAAGGAGCAAGTTTCTTTCCGAATTTTTCTGTCAAATCTTCAAGAACCTGTCTGAAGGAAGCATTATCTACATCCATATTAGAAACATATATAATTCTTGGTAGTTTGTACTTCTCACATAATTCCCAGGCCTTTTCTGTGCCTACTTCAACACCAGCCTTACCATTAACAACTATAATTACAGCTCCAGCTGCAGAAAGTGCTTCTTCAACTTCTCCTTCAAAATCAAAGAATCCCGGAGTATCTATTAAATTAATTTTATAACCTTCCCATTCAATAGGAACAACTGCTGTACTAATTGAAATCTTTCTTTTAATTTCTTCTTTAGTAAAATCAGATAATGTATTTCCATCCTCTGTCTTTCCCATTCTAGATGTAAGACCAGACAAATATGCCATAGCCTCAACTAAAGCAGTCTTTCCTGCGCCTCCATGTCCTAAAATTGCCACATTTCTTATTTTGTCAGTGGTATAAACATTCATAATTCGCAACCTCCATTAGAATTATTAGGCAATTTGCTACCCCTTGCATTTACCTAATATACATTTTACTAAATTTTCTGAAAATTTACAATAAAAATTAAGATTAAAAAAGGACCCGCAATCGCGAGTCCTCAAAAAAACAATATTACTTCTTTAATTCGGTTTCAACAGTCTGATATACTTCAATTCTTGCTGAATCCATCTCTGGCATTCCGATGAATATTGCACCATACTCAAACAAAGTGCCCTTCTTCTCAATTCTAACTATTTCAATGAATGCATGTAAAACTTCCTGTGTCCAGATTCTTAAATTTGCCTCATATACAGCTCCGATTTCCAATGCAGCACTGCATGAAAAACCAACGCCGGTTTTAGAAACATCAATAACTTCAATATCTACTTCCTCTGAACTTTTACCATCTAATCTTTTAACAGTTAATGTTGATGGCATTTCCATTCTGACATTCTTACGTCTTTCTTCCATAAATTATTACCCCTTAAACATTCTTAACTAACAATATAACCACTTCTAATCATGAATTAACATGAATATATTTTATCTAAATAGTTCTGTAATGTAAAGTTCATCCTATCTTCCTATATGTGAATTCATATAAGAATTTCTTCCACTTATATAATTCTTTAGATATACAACATTCTGTTCATATGTAGGAAGTGTATAGTATTTTTGATCAATTCCTCTCCATAATGCATCGTTCATTTTTCTTGATTTTCCAATTATCGAAACATAAGAAGAAACTTTTGACTGTTCCTTTAAAGCAGCAGGAGAACCATATTTTCTCTGAGCCTCCTTAATTGCAGTCTTAAATTCAGGAAGATTCAAAAAATAACTCATCCAACCATCTGAATTAACAAAACCAGTTGTAGACTTATAATTATTAAGAGTAACTACTCCAAATGATGAATCATAATCCCATGCAGGACCTGCCATCAATTTTCCATCAGATGGAAGATAAAAATATGTTGAACTAAAGAACGCATCAGGATTCTTAACAAGCTGCATGAATACGTAATATCTTGCAAGCGAATCCATATCAATATAATCCCATACACTAAGTCCAGTATTAGGATCAGTACCACCATTAATAGCACATGACATTGCCGAATCCATATAATTCTTTATATAAGAAATTTTCTCTTCAGAACATTCTTCCGGATTCTTTATAACGAATGGTGTACCTGTCACGTCAACGAAATAGTTATCCTCCTGCGCATAGTATGCAATATCCATCTCAAGAAGATATCCATTTTTATCAATATTAACAAGTCCCTTACTAGCTTCTACTTTTTCGGTAATAAGGTAAGAACCTAAGTACATTCCATCATAATAAAAATCTACCGGCTTATAATCTGGAGCTTCAATTCCCATAGCATGCGCCATATCAAATGCTGCAACATTTCTAGCAAGTGTAGCATCATATGCATTAGCAAGAAGTACCCATGTCTTACTTGCATTCTTAGGGTCCCCTGTCTGACATAAATCAAACGCATTAGGAAGTTTTATTTGGAAAGGCTTCTTAAATCCAGCCCATGTAGAATTTCCTCTACCTTTTATCTGACTCATAACTCCAGAATATACTACGCTGTTATCAGCATTTACTAAATCAAGTTTTCCAGAACCCTTATTTCCTTTTACAGACTCAACATAGAATAATCCTTTTTTAACTGGATCATCTGAAGTTACGAATAGAGAAGCAATATTAGCTGACTGCATAACAGTTAATACATATTCTTTATATGTACCATCAGTTAATGCTGCCTGGAGCTTAATAACGAAGCTTCCATCTGCACCCTTCTTCGAATAATAAGGAGTAATATCAAAAGGAGTATCTGGAGAAATAGGGATTAAATCATCTCCCTTTTCTATGAATAATACTGTTTCAGCCTTATATGAAAATACTAACGAATCAGTATTAGCATTCGCTGGAAGGAATAAATAATCTGCTCCTTTAACCGTCTGAACCTTAACTGAATCAACAGAACCGATTCCATTAACAATTAAAACCTCTAAACCAAGTTCATTAGGAATAGCACCTGGTGCAAGAATAACCGAAGGATCCTGAATCACAATTTCTTCTTCATTGGCTGCAACTTCTGTTTCACTAACTTCTGGTGTTTTAGTTTCGTTCTTTTTTTCTTTAGTCTTAGCAGAAAAAGCCAAAACACTCATTGATAATGACAAACACATTGTTACTAAAATAATTAATACTCTCTTCATCTTTCCCACCATAACCTTACTTATTTATTTCATTCGTAAAAAAACATGCATCTCCGAATGAAAAGAATCTATATTTATTCTCAATCGCTACCTTATACGAATTAAGAACAATATCTCTGGATGCCAATGCCGAAACTAACATAACTAAAGTACTTTCTGGCAAATGAAAATTGGTAATTAAACAATCAAGAACCTTGAAGTCATATCCTGGATAAATAAATATATCTGTATCACCTGAACACTCTTCAAGCCTTCCACTATTACATAATTTGTAAGCTGACTCAACAGTTCTGCAACTCGTAGTTCCAACACAGATAACCCGGCCACCATTATCCTTGGTATCGTTAATTATTTGGGCAGCCTTAGAAGAAACACTAAAATATTCAGAATGCATGTGATGCTCTAACACATTGTCAACCTTAACAGGCCTAAATGTACCAAGTCCTACATGAAGAGTCACATATGCAATATTAACACCTTTGTCCTCAATAGCTTTTAATAACTCATTAGTAAAATGAAGACCAGCAGTAGGTGCAGCGGCTGATCCATCGAATTTTGCATATACTGTCTGATAACGGTTCTTATCTTCAAGCTTATGCGTTATATAAGGTGGAAGTGGCATCTCTCCTAAAGAATCAAGAACCTCTTCCCATATGCCATCAAATTCGAATTTGACCTTTCTATTTCCTTCTTCAAGAAACTCGACAACTTCTGCTTTTAGTCGTCCATCACCGAACACTGCCCTGTCACCAACTCTCATCTTCTTTCCTGGTTTAACAAGACATTCCCATTCTGTATCCGATAATCTTTTTAATAATAATATTTCAACAGAAGCTCCGGTATTTTCCCTAACACCTAAAAGTCTTGCAGGAAGCACTTTTGTGTTATTAAGGACTAGGCAGTCGCCTTTATTTAAATAATCAATAATATTCCTAAAGACCTCATGCTTTAATTCACCTGTATTTTTGTCAACAAGTAATAACTTGGATGAAGCTCTGTCAAGTAATGGATCCTGAGCTATTAATTCCGGAGGCAAATCAAAGTAATAATCTTTAGTTCTTAATCCTAATTCCTGTGTCATTTTAAATTGATGCATTCTTTAAGAATGATACATATCCTCTGTATGTTTCGAAAATATCTGCCTTAGAGGTTGCTTCCCATGGAGCGTGCATATTAAGTACAGCGATTCCCGCATCAATAACATTCATTCCGTACAAAGCAAGAATATATGCTATGGTACCGCCACCACCTAAATCAACCTTACCAAGCTCAGATGTCTGGAAATTAATTTTATCTTTTTCAAATATATTTCTGATATGAGCAATATATTCTGCATTAGCATCATTGGAGCCTGATTTTCCTCTGGAACCAGTGAATTTATTAAACACCATTCCGTGTCCTAAGAATGCTGCATTCTTTTTTTCAAATGCAGATGCATACGAAGGATCAAAACCAGCACTTACATCAGATGATAACATTGCAGAATTAACTAAACATTTTCTTAATGTAAGCTCTGAGTAATCTTCACATAAGCTGATTATTTCTGCTACTGTATTTTCGAAGAAATTGGATCTCATACCTGTAGCACCAACAGAACCTATTTCCTCTTTGTCTACTAACAAGCAACATGAAGTTCTATCTACAGATTTAACATCTAAAATAGCCTTTAATGATGGGAAAGCGCACACTCTGTCATCTTGCCCATAAGCTAAAATCATTGATTTATCAAGTCCAGCTTCTTTTGCCTTTCCTGCTGGCACAACCTCTAATTCTGCAGAAAGAAAATCCTCTTCATTGACATCATACATCTTACTTAAAATGTCAAGAAAATTAGATTTAACCAAATCTTTCTTATTATCCTTAGCCTTGGAATCTGGCTTAATAATTAATGGTTTATTACCAACAATAATATCTAAAGCCTCACCTTCAACAACCTTGGATGCTTTCTTTTCTAACTGCTCCTGCGAAAGGTGAATAAGTAAATCTGAAACGAAAAATACTGGATCATCATCTTCTTCGCCAATATTGACGATTACAGTACTTCCATCCTTCTTTACAATTACTCCATGCAAAGAAAGAGGAATCGTAACCCACTGATACTTCTTAATACCACCATAATAATGAGTATCAAGATAAGCAATTTCGCTATCTTCGTACAAAGGATTCTGCTTAACATCAAGTCTTGGAGAATCAATATGTGCACCTAGGATATTCATTCCATCTTTTAATGGTTTCTTACCTATATGAAACATAGCAACTGATTTATTCATATTTACAGAATAAACCTTATCTCCGGCCTTTAGCTTTTTATTAGAATCAACAATCTTTGATAATTCTACATAGCCTTGCTTTTCTATTAAATTAACAATAGTGTCTACACATTCCCTTTCGGTTTTTCCATTATCAAGAAAATCCATATACTCTTTTGCGAATGCATCAACCTTCTTTAATTGAGCATCAGTATATGTAGTCCATGTATTCTTAGTTTCCATGATTATACCTTCAATTCAACATTAATATCCTTAAGATTTAAAAGAGTCTTATCAATTACTTCCTGAACCTCTTCTGATGTAAGAGTACGCTCATCATTTTCGAAGTGGAATCTTATAGTAACTGACTTAACCTTACCATTATCATATACATCAATTACAGATACATCCTTAAGATTATTACGTCCCTTCTTCCAACATCTTTCAATTGTTTCGAATCTTAATCCTTCTGGAATAACCAAAGAAAGGTCATAATCAATTCCAGGGAATTTTGATGGTTCCTTAAAGTCTAATGCCTTTGGCTCAATCTTTAATAAATCATCCATATCAATTTCAATCATAACAATTGATGCATTCTTGGCAATTTTAGCTAAGTTCTTAGGATACATTGTGTTAATAGTACCTATCTTCTCACCCTTAACTGAAATTGACGAAGTATTCTTTGGATGCATAAATGCATGTGTCATTTCAATCTTTTCGTATGTAGCCTTCTTATGCTTTAACTGGTCAACAATAGTATTAACTATTTCAACGCCTCTAAAGTAAAGTGTTTTTTCTGTTTCAGTCTTAGAATAAAGGACAATACCAAGATGTCTTCTTTCGTTAGCAGTTCCATCCTCGTTAGTTCCTAATACTACACGACCAACTTCGAAAATACTAAAATCAGGCTTAACATTTTTATTCTTATTAACGAATGGAAGAAGTGTCTGCATCATCGAATTTCTAAGAACACCAACATTCTCAGAAAAGCCTAATAATTTAACATTGTCTTCAACCTCTAATTCAATAGCCTTAAGATCATCCTCATCCTGCCAGATTCTTGAATGAACTTCATTCATGGCATATGCTTTAACTAAAAGATCCTTAATCGCATTTTCTTCAATTCTAAGCTTAGATGTTTTAGCTGGTAATAATGGAGATAATGTAGTCTTAATTTCGAAGTTATCATAACCATAAATTCTGGTTATTTCCTCAACAATATCCGCCTTCATAGAAACATCTTTTGTAGCTCTCCAGGTAGGAACCTTTGAAACAAAATTTTCACCATCCATCTTGGTTTCAAAACCTAATGCTTCAAGAGTATTCTTTATTCTGTCTGCTGAAATATCAATTCCTGTATATCTGTCAATAAACTTTTTATCAAATTCAACGGAAAGCTCAGGATATTTCTTTGTATAAACATCTGTAATTAATGAAGCCACCTGTGCATCTTGATCTACATCGAATAAAAGCTTTAAGAATCTCTTAACAGCTAACATTGTCATTTCAGGATCAAGAGTCTTTTCATATCTTGCAGAAGCATCTGTTCTTAATGCAAGTCTTGAAGCACTCTTTCTGATACTAACACCATCAAAATTAGCAGACTCTAAAACAAGTGAATTAGTATCATCCTTTATTTCAGAATCAAGACCTCCCATAATACCAGCAACAGCAACAGGAGTATCTCCATCATGAATCATCAATGTATCAGTAGTAATATCTCTTTCAATTCCGTCTAATGTAGTGAACTTACAGTTCTCTTTTGGTGTATCAACTACAATCTTACCAATCTTGGTTCCGTCAAATGCATGCATAGGCTGACCAAGTTCAAGCATAAGATAGTTAGTCAAATCAGCTAAAAGATTAATTGCTCTGGTACCACAGTAATATAATCTGATTTTCATATAATCAAGACTCTGTGTCTTGGTGATATTCTCAACTCTTACTGAAGTATATCTATAACAAAGCTCATTATTTCTAATTTCAACATCTACAGTCTTGTCGCCTGTATATGGGTTTTCCATAACTTCGAGTTCTTTAACCTTCTGACCTGTTAATGCAGCGAACTCTCTGGCCATTCCATAATGTCCCCAAAGATCAGGTCTATTAGTTAATGACTTATTATCTACTTCGAAAACTACATCATCGATTGGGAAAATCTCTTTAATATCTGTACCATTAGCATAAGATGGATCTAATTCCATAATGCCTTCATGGTTATCTGAAATACCAATTTCTTTTTCAGAACAGCACATACCATTTGACTCAACACCACGAAGTTTAGCTGGCTTAATCTTAATATCTCCAACCTGTCCGCCAACCTTAGCAAATGCAGTCTTGATTCCTGCTCTTGCATTAGGAGCACCACATACTACATCATATATAGCGTCACCACCATCTACCTTTAATACATGTAAATGATCTGAATCAGGGTGGTTTTCACATGAAATAATTTCACCAACTACAACATTAGAAACGTCCGAACCCTTGTAAAAAATATCCTCAACCTCAGCAGTAGAAAGGGTGAAACGCTTAATTAATTTTTCTAAATCTTCTCCATCAAGGTTAACGAAATCCTTGATCCAATTCATTGAAACTAACATTAATCCATCCTCCTATTACTTACTTGTGAACTGACTAAGGGCATTAATATCACCCTCATTAAATACACGAATATCTTTTACACCATATTTCATCATAGCTAATCTGGTAAGACCAAGGCCGAAAGCAAATCCTGTATATTCAAATGGATTCTCTTCTGTATTAATTCCACCATGCTTTAATACATTTGGATGAATCATTCCACAAGGACATAATTCAAGCCATCCTGAATTCTTACATGATGGGCATCCATCACCACCACAGATTAAGCACTGAATATCTAACTCAAATCCAGGTTCCACGAATGGGAAGAAACCAGGACGTAATCTTACAGTAACATCCTTTTCGAACACCTCAGATAACATTGTCTTCATGAAGTAAATAAGATTCGAAATAGATATATCTTTGTCAATCATGACACCTTCCATCTGGAAGAATGTATTTTCATGACAGGCATCAATAGCTTCGTTTCTAAAACATCTACCTGGGAATACGGCTCTTATTGGTCTTCCACTCTCTTTTAGCTTAGGGCCATACTTCTTCATAATATGATTCTGAGCTGCTGAAGTATGTGACTTCAAAAGCTGATTAGGTGTAGACAAGTAATATGTATCCTGCATATCTCTTGCTGGATGGAACTTAGGTATATTTAAAGCCTCAAAACAATGATAATCATCTACTATCTCATTATAATCTTCTACATCAAAGCCCATAGACTCAAATATATCCTCAAGTTCTCTTTGAATAAGAGTTATTGGATGATATGAACCAGTTGGACAAGCTGAAGGCATAGATTCATCATAGCTTTCAGTAGCATCTAAAAGAAGTTTCTCTGCCAAAGCAGCGATTTCAACCTTCTTCTCATCAAATTTAGACTGCACTTCCTGCTTAAACGCATTAATTAACTGTCCTGCTTCCTTTTTCTGATCATTAGGAATCTGACTTAATTCTTTCATCAAATCCTGAATAGCGCCCTTTTTAGACATAAAGGAAAGACGCAGTTCCTCAAGGCGTGAATCATCAGAAACTTCAGCCATTTGAGATTGAAACTTTTGTCTTAAGACTTCAATTTTTTCTTTCATTTATATTCTCCAATCTATTAAAATCAAAATAAAATAACCCAACTATTTATTTTCGATTAAACTATCATTATTGTCAATAGATTTTAACCTATTAGCCTCAAAATACTTATTAATAAATGCACCAATTAATACTATATAAAAGCAAAAATAAAACCACATAAGTGCAACAACTACTGTTGTAAGATTTCCATAAATAGAAAATCCGTTAAACTCTTCTATATATACTGAAAATCCCCAGGTTATTAAATACCATGCAAGTGAAGATACCACTGCTCCCGGAAGCTGCATTTTAAGCTTTCTTTTCTTAGCTGGAAGATATGAATATACGAATAATAAAACAACTACGAACAAAACAAAAATGAACAAAAATCTTAAATACATGAATAACGATACTATTCCACTAAGTTCCGGTGCCAAAGATACAATCTTTCTTCCAATCCCCTTACCGAATACAACTAAAAGCATTGAAAGGATGAAAAGCACCAGTAAAACTAATGTATAAAAGGCTGCTAATATTCTAACTAAAAAATAGTTACGTTTATCATCTAAATCAAAAACTCGGTTTAATCCCCTAATAAGTCCAAGAACTCCAACAGCTGCTGACCATAACGTTGCAAGTGCTGCAATAGGAAGCATGTGTGAAGATGAAACATATAAATTATCTATCATCCTCTCAATGCCTTCTGCCAAGCCAACTGGTGCTAAATCAGTCAGAATTCTAATAATATCTGCCTCGTTAAAATTAAGATATGGCATAAATGAACACAAAAACATAAATGCCGGAAACATGGAAACGAAAAAGAAAAAAGCGATTGATGCTGATAATGCAGTAACATCGTGCTTTTGTAAATCCTTTGAAATTTTAATAATGTAATCTATTATTTTCTTCATCATATTTTAATCTAATTAAACAATATAAAAAGCGACATTCTCTGTCGCTCAAAACCCCAAAACATGCAGTCTTGCCTTTTGACTCCTAGCAATGCTAGGTGGGTTACCGCAAATACACTGTTGTCTTCCACTGCATATAGCCTTTCGGCAGGAGGCCTGACAGTTGTGTAATAATATAGGAATCCCGTTTAAAGTAAATGTAGGTTCAAAAATAACAAGAGCCGACACGTTTCGGTTGAATTAATTATAACAAAACGCCCCCGAACTGTAAAGTTCAGGGGCATCATAATTGTTAATTATAATATCAAATTATAACTGAGGACCAGCAGCAACTAATGCCTTACCAGCATCATTTGTTGTGTACTTCTCGAAGTTCTTAATGAATCTTCCAGCAAGATCCTTTGCCTTTGTCTCCCATTCAGAAGCATCAGCGTATGTATCTCTAGGATCAAGAATCTTAGGATCAACACCAGGAAGCTCTGTAGGAACTTCAAAGTCAAACATAGGAATCTTCTTTGTAGGAGCTGTCTTGATATCACCATTTAAGATAGCATCGATAATTCCACGAGTATCCTTAATTGTGATTCTCTTTCCTGTTCCATTCCATCCTGTGTTAACTAAGTAAGCCTTAGCGCCATTAGCGTTCATCTTCTTTACAAGCTCCTCACCGTACTTAGTAGGATGAAGCTCTAAGAATGCCTGACCGAAACATGCTGAGAATGTAGGTGTAGGCTCTGTAATACCTCTCTCTGTACCAGCAAGCTTTGCTGTGAATCCAGATAAGAAGTAGTACTGAGTCTGTTCTGCTGTAAGAATAGATACTGGAGGAAGTACTCCGAAAGCATCTGCTGATAAGAAAATTACGTTATCAGCTGCAGGGCCAGAAGAAACCTTGTTAACTTCAGCTGCGATATTGTTAATATGTGAAATAGGATAAGAAACACGAGTATTCTCTGTTACGCTCTTATCATCAAAGTCAATCTTACCATCAGCAGCAACAGTAACGTTCTCTAAAAGAGCGTTTCTCTTGATTGCGTTGTAGATATCTGGCTCAGACTCCTTATCAAGTCCGATAACCTTAGCATAACATCCACCTTCGAAGTTGAATACACCGTTGTCATCCCAACCGTGCTCATCATCACCGATAAGACGTCTCTTAGGATCTGTAGAAAGTGTTGTCTTACCTGTTCCTGAAAGACCGAAGAAGATTGCTGTGTGCTTTCCGTCCATATCACAGTTAGCTGAACAGTGCATTGAAGCAATTCCCTTAAGTGGTAAGAAGTAGTTCATCATAGAGAACATACCCTTCTTCATTTCTCCGCCGTACCATGTATTTAAGATAACCTGCTCTTTGCTTGTGATGTTGAATGCTACACATGTCTCAGAGTTAAGTCCTAACTCAGCGAAGTTATCAACCTTAGCCTTAGAAGCGTTATATACGATGAAATCTGGCTCGAAAGAAGCTAATTCTTCATCTGTTGGAACGATGAACATGTTCTTAACAAAGTGAGCCTGCCAAGCAACCTCAACGATGAAACGAACTGCCATTCTTGTATCTGCATTAGCACCACAGAAAGCATCTACTACGAAAAGTCTCTTGTTTGAAAGCTCTTTCTTAGCTAAATCCTTTACTGCAGCCCATGTCTCTTCTGACATTGGGTGGTTATCATTCTTGTAACCTTCTGTTGTCCACCAAACTGTATCCTTTGAGTTCTCGTCCATAACGATGTACTTATCTTTAGGAGAACGTCCTGTGAATACACCAGTCATAACGTTAACTGTGTCAAGTTCTGTGTTCTGGCCTACTTCATAACCCTCAAGACCATCCTTTGTTTCCTCATCGAATAAAAGCTCGTATGAAGGATTGTAAACGATCTCGGTTGTTCCAGTAATACCATACTTGGTTAAATCGATTTTACTCATTTTCTTACCTCTCCTTTGTATTATTTACTGAAAATAATTTTTCAGAATTGTTTACTAAAGTACGCCTTGCGCACCGTGTTTATTATGCCAAAAGGATAATTAGTTGTCAATAATTCTTTCGCTCATTGATACATATTCTTTGTCTTCTCCAATAGGCTTATATGCTGGTCTTATAATCTTTCCATTATTAGCCAGCTCTTCCATTCTGTGAGCAGACCATCCTACAATTCTTGCCATCGCAAAAATCGGAGTATATAACTCAAGTGGAAGCCCCAGCATGTCATATACGAAGCCTGAATAAAAGTCTACATTTACGGATACACCTTTATACATTTTTCTTTCTTCATTAATAACAACAGGCGCAAGCTCTTCTACTAAAGAATAGAGATTATATTCATCCGAAAGACCCTTTTCTATTGCAAGCTTCTCAACAAAGGATTTAAATATAACAGCTCTCGGATCAGACTTTGAATAGATAGCATGACCTACACCATATATCAATCCAGAATGATCAAAAGCTTCCTTGTTAAGAAGTTTATGAAGATACTCCTTAACCTCTTCTTTATTCTTCCAGTCCTTAATTTCTTTTTTCATGGTATCAAACATCTGCACAACTTTAATATTAGCGCCACCATGTCTTGGGCCTTTTAATGAGCCAATTGCAGCAGCGATAACAGAATAAGTATCTGTCAGCGATGAAGATACAACATGTGTAGTAAAAGAAGAATTATTACCACCACCATGCTCCATATGAAGCACCAATGCTATATCTAAAAGCTTAGCCTCAAGAGGTGTATATTTAGTATCTGGTCTTAATAATCTTAATATATTTTCAGCTGTTGACAGGTTCATATCCGGCTGATGTATAAAAAGACTCTGACCATCATGATAGTGCTTATATGCCTGATAACCATAAATACTTAACATAGGGAACAGGCTTATTAATTGAAGTGACTGTCTTAAAACATTAGGTAATGATACATCATCAGCTCTGTCGTCATACGAATAAAGTGTAAGTACAGATCTTGCAAGTGTATTCATCATATCCTTTGAAGGTGCCTTCATAATAATATCTCTTACGAAGCTTGTTGGAAGACTTCTGTAAGAATATAAAAGCGTTTTAAACTCTTCAAGTTCCGTTTTAGTAGGAAGAGAATCAAACAAAAGAAGGTATGTTACTTCTTCAAATCCAAAGCGGTCCTCTTTTGAAAATCCATCAACAAGATCCTTTACATTATAGCCGCGATAAAATAATTCACCATGACACGGAACTTCTTCACCGTCAACAATCTTCTTTGCTCTCACGTCCGAAATATGAGTAAGACCAGCTACTACACCCTTACCATTAAGATCTCTTAATCCTCTTTTTACATCATGTTTAACAAATAAATCATCCGATGTATAGTCAGAAGACTGAACCCTGTTGGCAAGCTCTACCATATATGGTGTTATCTCTGAAAAATATGAAGCGTCCAATAATTACCTCCTTTCAAAAAAAAGAGTGGCTCTACTAATTCGAGCCACCCTTAACCGTCTGAATTTCATATGTTAGTTTAATCAAAGGATTACTAATTTCCTTTTCAAATCTAACCTTGATTCTGTCTGCAACCTTACGACCATTATCATCATTAGCATCCATTAGGATAACAACATACTGTGAATTGCCGCATTCGGTTGCCACATCTCCACGCCTAAGTGAACTGGCAACTGAATCTGATAATTTAATTAAATATTCGTTATTTGGTTCGGGTGGTACATCCCCCTCCAATGAAAATAATACAATTTGAACATCCTGATTTTTTCTATCCATGCATCTAGAGACGAATCGATAGATTTTCTTAAATCCTTCATATTCAACCTTATATGCTCCACCATCCTTATCATCATTTTCTGATATCAGAAGCTGCAACTGCATAAGATCGATTTTGGCATTTTCTTCTTCAAATGTATTAATATCATTTTCTTCATTTTCAAAGAAATGATATCCTCTTTTTCCATTTTGCTTAACAAAATAAAGTGCTTTGTCAGCGTTTCCATATAATAACTGGAAGTCAAAGGTTGAATCTTTCTTCTCTGATATTCCAACAGATACAGAAACCTTAAAATCTGAATAATCAGAAAGCAATTCTCCTATTTCGAATTCTGATGATGCGATTAATCTTCTAACTATACCCTTAACTTCTTCTTTTTCTTCTAACCCTGGCAAAAATATAGCAAATTCATCTCCACCAAGTCTGCAGACGCGATCATCAAATCCGACAACCTCTCGAAATACTCTGGCTAAGTTAACAAGAACTGAATCACCTATAATATGCCCATAGTTATCATTAACAGCTTTAAAATTATCTAAATCTAATAATAGAAAGAAGCCTTTTGATGTATCTTTTCCAGATACTAAATACTCTTCAAACGAAGCTCTGGTAAGAAGCTGCGTAAGTGGATCTTTCTTAGCTGCAAACTCCAATTCCTTTTTAGTATCCTGGATAGACATAATTCTATCGATTCTAGCCAGCATAACTTCAGGATCGAAAGGTTTACGTATAAAATCCATAGCCCCCATCTCAATACACTTAGCTTCGTTAGCCATATCTGTTTCAGCTGTTAAAAATACAACGGGAATAGAAGCCCATTCTGCATTATCTTTAATTTTTTCATATAGTTCGAAACCATCCATTCCTGGCATATTAATGTCAAGCAAAATAAGATCAGGTTTCATCTCTTCAAGCATAAGAAGAGCTAATCTTCCTGATTTGGCAGTAGATACCTTGTATGAAGTTTTTAAAACCTCTGCTGCACACACTAAATTAGTGGCAACATCATCTACCATCAAAATTTCTTTCATTAATTACTCCAGTCCAAGAATAGACATTACAGTTTCTTTCATTTCGCTCTTATCACATATTCTGTCATGTAAAACAGGAGCTGTTCTGATATCTTCTATAGCCTTAGGAACTTCTACATTAGACAGCTTTGAAAGTTCATCAACAAGTTCAAAATCTCCCATTGAATCATACTTTTGATCTATAGCGTTCATAACTGATCTTGTGAACTTATAAGGACTTGCTGTAGATGCAATAACAGTAACCTTATCATCCTCATTATCAAGGATATATTTCTTTAATACAGAAGATGCAACTGCAGTATGTGTATCAATAACATATCCTGTGTCTTCATATAAATCATGAATCTCTTTAGCAGTATCCTCTTCTGTTGCATATCCGCCGACAAAATCAGTGAGATTCTTTTTCATTTCATCTGTAATTTCATATACTCCTGTAGCATTTAAAGAATCCATCAATTCCTTATTCTTTAATGCATCATTACCAGCTATATGATAAATAAGTCTTTCAAGATTGCTTGAAATCAAAATATCCATTGATGGAGAAGATGTTAATTTAAATTCTCTGTTTCTATCATATTTTCCAGTCATGAAGAAATCGAACAATACCTTGTTTTCGTTAGATGCACAGATAAGCTTGTCAATAGGCACACCCATATTCTTAGCATAGTAAGCTGCTAAAATATTTCCAAAATTACCTGTTGGAACTACAACATTTATTTTTTCTCCATTAGAGATCTTTTCCTCTCCTAAAAGCTTAACGTATGAATATACATAATAAACCACCTGAGGAATAAGTCTTCCTATGTTGATTGAGTTAGCTGATGAAAACTGCATATTATTAGCATTCATGATTTTCTGAAGTTCCTGGTCATTAAACATCTTCTTAACGCCAGTCTGGGCATCATCAAAATTACCATGAATACCTACAACATATGTATTATCACCCTTCTGGGTAATCATCTGCTTTTCCTGAATAGGGCTGACACCATTCTTAGGATAAAATACAATTATTTTAGTACCCTTTACATCTGAAAATCCAGCAAGTGCTGCTTTTCCAGTATCACCAGATGTCGCTGTTAATATTACAATGTCATTCTTAACATTATTCTTCTTTGCTGAAGTAGTTAATAAATGTGGAAGTATGGACAAAGCCATATCTTTGAACGCAATGGTAGCACCATGGAACAATTCAAGATAGTATGCACCGCAAGCCTCTGCCAAAGGAGCAATAAATGGTGTATCGAATTTATCATCATAAGCCTTATTAATACAGTCCTTAAGCTCACCCTCAGTGAAATCTGTAAAATAAAGCTTCATTACTTCGTATGCTATTTCCTGATAAGACATTTTAGAAAGCTCTTCAAATGGAACCTCTAATGTAGGAATCATCTCTGGAACGAAAAGTCCTCCGTCATCATTTAATCCTTTTAATATAGCTTCAGAAGCCTCAATGCTAACACCTTTAGTTCTAGTACTTAAATATTTCATAATAGTAATCTCCTCATAAATAATACTAAAATATTATCACAGTCATTTTGCTATAGCAAGGTTACAAGGCCTATAAAATATGCTAAAATGTTTATATGGCTAACAATTTAAGAGGCGTATATCCATCTACCAAAAAAGATGGTTCAACCTACTATCGATCTTCAATTACACATCAGGGCAAACATATATCCCTTGGAAGCTATGATTCTCCATTCGACGCACATGCTGCATATTGGGAAGCAGCTATTCTGTTGACCAAAACAAGCATGACCTTAAAAGATTATAATGATGACAGAATCCTTTCTTACAGGAAGTGGGTAATCCTTACTAATTTTAGGGATAATGATATGTATCTTACTGCACCTATATATTTGTACCCTAATTATTTTGAGTATCATATTGACCAGCACAGCATACTTAAATTTTCTATTGATGACCTCTTCTACTTTTCTAAAAAGCAGATTATGCAAAGAGGACGACATTTTTTCGTATCTGACTATGGCATGCAGATAAATATACAAAACAGATATGGTATTAGAAGTTATGGAGTTGAAGGAAGGGATTATATCTTCATCAATGGAGATAATCTGGATTTTAGATATAGCAATATTAAGATAATCAATCGATATAATGGCGTAACATCAAAAATGTTAAAATCTGGAATGAAATATACTGCCAGAATCCATATAAATGGTAATTATACTGTCGGCAGCTACAAAAGTGAAAACGAGGCCGCTATCGCATATAACAAAGCAATTGATATCCTAAAAGCGAATGGAATCAATAAAAATTTTATGCCTAATTATATAGAAGAGCTTTCTCCTAAAGAATATGCAGATATATATTCAACTGTTAAGGTTTCTGAAAAAATTATCAACTATCGATTGGAATAATTAACAAAACTTACAAGGTATGCTGATGGTTTTTCAACACCTGGTATAGTAACCGAATTTTTATACTTCCAAATTTTGAACTGATATGGATAAGTAGTCATAGGGTCCTGATCATAAAGCCATACATCATATGTTTTTAATAGCTTTTCAGGAATTAATTCTTCTAAAATATATTCTTTACTTCCATACAAAATCGGTGTATTTCCACTACTTAAAATAGTATTCATAAATGTATCAGCTATTTTAGTTTTGTCCTCTTTTTCTAAAATATCAGTACGCGCACTATCAAATAATTGTCCCTCATATACGAAAGCAATTGGATATTTAACATTATATCCTCTCATATTTTCAAGACAAAATCTCGCTTCTTCAGCTGCTTCATTAACAGTTACTGCTCTGGATGAAAAATACAGTCCAATATCTAAAGCTGCTTCCTCTGCAGCTTTAATATTTCTTTCGAAATTAGAATCTAAAGTCATAACACCGCTGTCGTATCCACGCTGTCCAACCTTAAGCATAACGAATTTTATACCCTGATTCTTAAGCATTCCAAAATCAACAACTCCGCTATCTTCTGACAGTTCAACGCCAAGATAAGACATTTCAACGCCATCAACAAAATAGCCAAGCTTGTCATCTACTATTCTTATATTCGTATATTCGAGATTATTTTGTTTAACACCATCAATCAGTTCATCTTCAGGCGATGAAGTAGGCTCAGCTGATGGAGTTTGACTAGGTTCTGGTGTCTGATTAGAATTATCTTCATTATTCTCATCATTAATGACATTATCATTCCTAGGCGTACTTCTGTCTCTTGAATACATATTCCAAAAATCCAAATCCTCTGCCCTTAATTTATTATCTCTGTAAAGCTTTTCTATATCTTTATTACCATTAGCATCAGTATATGCATTAGCAACATCCAACGCTGTTTCCGGCTTGGAATTATCGACATTTGGATTAAGCATCTGATTATTTTCAAAATTACGTTTTCCTGAAGTAGAATTATTCGATGCAAGAACAACTAAAAGAATAGCAAGAACGGCTATTGAGCCAATCAGCACAGACAAAAATACAGGTCCTCTAAGCCTGTTTCTATTTCTATTATTTTGATTATCATCGTTGTAATAATATCCTGCCATATATCTTCTCTATTGAAAGTATTTTCTTAAACTAATATACTAAATTCTATGTTTAACTTCAATCAAGAAACTAATCATAACTTAAAAACAAAGCTACTTACTATTTTAGTTAGTATTACTTTTATATTCATTTTAAGCGGATGTCAAAAATATAGTGAGCCGGCAACCAGAAGCTTTCTAGGCTTTGATACCATAATCGAAATTACCATCTTCGATGACATAGATATTTCATCAAAAAATTTAATTCTTGATTCTGTTGAAGAATTATGTCAAAAATATGAAAATCTGTTTTCAAGAACCAATGAAATTTCAGAATTATATAAGCTTAACCATAACGGAGAAGTGATTGCAGACAAAGAATTGATTTCTATTTTAAAAGAAGCAATTGATATTGCCGAAAAAAGCAACGGTTTAGTCGATCCCACAATTGGATCTTTAGTATCTCTTTGGAATATAGGAAAAGAAAATTTTAAAGTTCCTGACGATAGTGTCATAAAATCCGAATTAAAAAACGTAAATTATGAAAATATTATTATAGATGAAGAAAGTAATCTTATTTCTCTAAAAAACAAAGACTCCAAAATAGATTTAGGGTTTATTGCCAAGGGGTATATTGCGGACAAAATCAAGGAATTACTAATAGAAAAAGGAATTGATTCAGCACTCATAAATTTAGGAGGCAATATATTGGTTCTTGGTCAAAAAACAAATAATGGCAAATCAACTGACTTTAATATAGGAATTAATAATCCATCAGATAAAATGTCACCTTTACTGGTTATCAAAGCATCTGATTCTATAGATAATCATCAAAGTGTTGTATCTTCAGGAAATTACGAGAGGGTAAGCACTTATAATGGAATTAATTACCATCATATTCTCTCAACCTATGATGGTTATCCAGTTGGAACCAATAAAAATAGTCACCTGGACAATAACTTATCACAGGTGACTATTATTTCGAAGACATCAATTATTGGTGACGAGCTTTCCACACTATGCTTTATTTTAGGTTATGAAAAAAGTATAGAATTTTTAAGCCATAATTATAATGACGTCTTAGCAATATTCATTGATAACGAAAATAACATTAAATATTATCCTGATAAAGCAAGTTTTTCAATCAAAGATTAACTATAGCTTTTTTAGGACATTTTTCCATGCAGGCACCACATTTAACGCATTTAGCCTGATCAATAACTGCCTTATTATCTTCAAGTGTAATAGCTTCATTAGGGCAGTTCTTCTGACATATTCCACATCCAATACAAGGAACCTGGCATTTCTTCATCGCATCGACTCCCTTATCTTTTGAAGAACACGAAACCGCATACGAAGAACTGTAAGGAATAAGTGATATAAGCTTCTTAGGACATACTGCAATACATTTTCCACAGGCTTTACATTTTTCCTTATCAACAACAGCAATTCCATTAATCACATGAATAGCATCAAACTGACAGGCTTTAACGCAGCTTCCATATCCCATGCATCCATAATTACAGCTTTTAGGTCCACCACCTGGAACGAATGCCATTACCTGACAATCTTTTGCTCCATAATAATCATAATCAATTTTAGAATTATCGCAGTTACCATTACAAGCAACGAATGCCACCATTTTTTCAGATTCTTCAGCACTTACGCCCATAATATCTGCTATATCTTTGGCAACACTCTCACCACCTACAGGGCACTGATTAACAGGAGCCTCTCCTTCTACAATTGCATGAGCAAGTCCGCTACAGCCAGGGAATCCACAGCCTCCACAGTTATTACCAGGAAGCGCCGAAAGGACCTTCTCTTCTCTTTCATCAACCTCAACATGAAACTTCATTGAAGCCAGACCTAAAAATAAACCTATAAAAAGACCAACTCCGCCGACTAAAATGACAGCCAAAATCACTCCATTCATATATGCCTCCTAAAGCAAACCTGAGAATCCACAAAAAGCAATTGCCATAAGACCTGCAGTTATCAGTACTATTGGCATTCCTTTAAAGGATTCAGGAATATCATTAAATTCCATCTTTTCTCTTATTCCAGCTAAAATAGTTATTGAAATCGTAAAACCTAAAGCAGTAGCAAATCCATTAACTACACCCTCTAAAATTCCATACTGCTTCTGTACATTAGTTAATGCCACACCTAATACCGCACAGTTAGTAGTAATTAATGGTAAATATACGCCGAGTGCCTGATACAAGGATGGTATGAATTTCTTTAAAAACATTTCAACAAACTGTACTAGTGCTGCAATAACCAAAATAAATACTATTGTCTGCAAATATGTAAGGTCAAATGGAACGAGTATGAACTTATATATAACACCAGCCACTAAAGAAGCTAACGTTATTACGAAAATTACTGCTCCACCCATACCTAATGCAGTATTGGTTTTCTTAGATACTCCAAGGAATGGACACAAACCTAAAAACTGGCTAAGAACAACATTACTAACTAAGGAGGACGAAATTAATATTATAAGTAAATCTCTAATCATTAGTAATATCCTCCTTTACTACAATTCTATCAGCGCAGCCACTTTCCTGGCAGCTAAGACAGTCATGACCGCATCCTGACTGGATTTTTGACATATCCTTTCCTTTTTGGGTGCCTATAATTTTAACTTTATTCTGAATGGCAGTTAATATTGCCAGAATAAAGAATGCGCCAGGCGCCATTACAAAAATTGCACATGGAATATATGATTCAGGTAAAACAGCAAAATCAAAAACTGTACCTGCTCCTATAAGTTCTCGTATAGCTCCAATTATTGTAAGTGCCATAGTAAATCCAAGACCCATTCCAAGTCCATCAAACAATGATAAAATTATTCCATTCTTTGACGCATACGCCTCTGCTCTTCCTAAAATAATACAGTTAACAACTATAAGTGGAATATATAGTCCCAGTGCATCATACAAAAATGGAATATATGCCTTAAGTATAAGTTCTACTATAGTAACGAAAGATGCAATTATTACAATAAATGCAGGAATTCTTACTCTATCAGGAATCACCTTTCTAAGCATAGATATAAATACATTACTCAATGCCAATACAACTAATGTAGAAAGCCCCATTCCAAGTCCGTTAATTGCAGAAGTTGTAACAGCAAGCGTTGGGCACATACCAAGTGTAAGAACAAAGGTAGGATTTTCCTTAAACAAACCATTACTTAATCTTTCAATCGGTGAATTATTCTTCATTTAGTCCACCTCCTATATAGTTATTAAAATAATATAGACCTGCATTAACTGCTTTAGTTAATGCCTTAGAAGTTATGGTAGCTCCCGAAATAGCATCAATTTCATTATCAGAAGATAAACCCGTTTTAGTAACTAAGAAGGAATCAACCTTCTTTCCCTGATACTGAGGCTTTAATACATCATTAGCTCTCATTCCAAGTCCTGGTGTTTCTGAAATCTTAAGAATAGAAATTCCATTTAGTGTTCCATCATTCATGATTCCCATAGCAAATTCAATGTCACCACCGAAGCCTTCATGAGTTACAACACTTAAAATAACACCTTGTACACCGCCTTCTTTGTCCTTTGCCAAAGAGGCTTCTTTTATTTCAACCTTATCAAATCCTTCAGTGCTCCATTTTAAAGAATCACTTGCTTCGGGATTAGTGAAATCAGAATAATCGTCAAATGATTCAGCCGACTCAAATACTTCTTTATAGGCTTTTTCTTTAGTCTTGGCTTCAGCCTCTTTAATAGGTTCTTTAGTTATTGAATATACGAACCCTAGTGAGGCTCCTGCAATTACTGTTATTATTAATAAGATCACAGCGTCCTTTAACATATTCTTCATGCTCTTTCACCTCCCTTTCCGAAAGGTTTAGGCATAGTAAACTTCTCAATTAATGGAACAATAAGATTTCCAATGATAATTGCATAAGAAACGCCTTCAGCAGATGGTCCAAACAATCTGAATATTCCTGTCAATATACCAAGGAATACACCATAAATATATTGTCCTTTTTTAGTAATAGGTCTCGTTGTGTAGTCTGTAGCCATGAAAAAGGCTCCTAGCATCAATCCACCACCAGCAAGCTGTGATGCAATATATGTTGGATTGAATCCATAATTGCCAAATACACAAATGAAGATAACGAATGAAAGAATATACATTCCAGGAATCCTAAGATCAATAATTCCAAGGAGAATCAAAAAGCATGCTCCTAAAACTATAGCTATCATTGATGTTTCACCAATAGTTCCAGCAGTTCTTCCAATCACCATATCTAAAACATTAACCGGAGAACCTTCCTTAACTAATGCCAATGGCGTTGGTCTTGAAAAAGCATCACAGTCAAAATTAGTCATTATCTCGGTATATGAAATAATCAAGAAACATCTGGCGCCCAGTGCAGGGTTCATGAAATTCTGGCCTATTCCACCAAATAACATTTTTACAACTAAGATAGCAAAAACTCCACCAATAACTCCAATCCACCATGGAGCCCTAGGAGGGAGGTTTAGTGATAAAAGTAATCCAGTTACTATGGCAGAATAATCACCTATAGTAACCTTCTTTTTCATGATAACTTCAAACAATAGCTCCGTTAATACACATGAAGCTATAGTAGCTAAAATCAAAATAGCAACATTAAGTCTGTCACCTTTAAAATTATAAATACCAAAACCAACAGCAGGTAAAAGTGCAATAATTACAGCGAACATAATATTGCTAGTTGATACTGATGATCTGATATGTGGATTAGATGACACATGCATCATTTCCTTATTTGTATCCACTCTTTTTTCCTCCTACTATTTTTTCTTATGACTAAGAGCAATCTTTCTCATTGATTTAATATTCTGCGTCAGTGGTCTTTTCGCAGGACAAATATATGAACAGCATCCACATTCACAGCATTCTAATCCTTCGTTATTTACGAATTCTTCTTCCATGCCGTGTTCTGCATATTCAGCAAGTTTTTTAGGAACAACTCTGCCAGGACACACCTCAACACATTTTCCACAATTAATACATGCTGTAGGCTCATACATACTTACTTCATCTTTTGTCAAACAAAGCAGTGCTGACGAAGCCTTAGTAACCGGCACATTCGTATCAAACAAAGAAAATCCCATCATAGGACCACCGGAAATTATCTTTTCAGGTTTCGTTTTAAAACCACCTGCAGCTTCAATTAATTCATTATAGTTCGTTCCAATTCTAACCCTAAAGTTCCCAGGATTATTAATAGCATCACCAGTAACCGTCACTATCCTATAAAGAAGCGGAACTCCTTTAATTACCGAATTATATATTGAAATAACTGTATCAACATTATTTACAACACAACCTGCATCTGCCGGAAGCATAGATGAGTTAATTGCTCTTCCTGTAGTTGCATATATGAGCTGTCTTTCTGAACCTTGAGGATACTTTGTCTTTAATGCGCGAACAGAAATATTAGATTCTTTCTTAGCATATTTTTGCAATTTCAAGATACAGTCAGGCTTATTATCTTCTACTGCAAGAATTCCTCTTGCATTATCAAACAAAGAAAGAATAATCTTAAGTCCACCTACGAGCTTCTCCGGTTCTTCCAACATCTTTCTATAGTCAGATGTCAAATAAGGTTCACACTCCGCACAATTAATTACTACATAATCAATTTTTTCTGGTTCCTTAGGTGAAAGCTTAACAGCGGTAGGAAAACCTGCACCTCCCATTCCAACAATTCCTGCATTCCTAATAAGTGCTATTATATCCTCTTTTGATAATCGCTCTAAAGGAGGAACATATGGATATGTAACCTCATTAAACAAAAGATCATTATCAATAACAATACTCATAACCATATCACCAGTTGCAACTCTTCTTGGTTCAATTGCCTTAACTGTACCGGATACAGAAGAATATATAGGAGCAGAAACAAAGCCTCCTGCTTCTGCTATAAGCTGACCTACTAAAACTGAATCCCCTTTATTGACAACTGGTTTAGCTGGAGCACCAATGTGCTGCGAAAGTGGATATACAACCTCCCCCTTAGGATCATAATCAACAATCCTTTTGTTCTTGGACATATCCTTTCCATCATATGGATGTATACCACCCGAAAATGTTAATCTAGCCATACTTTTACCCTCTAAAATCAACTTTTTACTATATATAATAATACCTTTTTTAGACTAAAAATACTACTTTAAATTATTGTTTTGTGTTAAACTATCATTATGAAAATCGAAGAAACAATATTAAATAATTTTACACTATGTTATCCAATTGAAAATTTATGCACAATTGATAAAATTCTATTCTTAGATATCGAAACAACTGGATTTTTATCAAGTTCTTCATATATTTATCTGATAGGTTGTGCATATTTTGAGTATGACAACTGGATAATCAAGCAGTTCTTTGCCCAATCAAAAGATGAAGAACAGCAAATCATTACTGAATTCTTAAATTTTGCATCCAATTATGAATATCTCATTCACTACAACGGAAATACTTTCGACCTTCCATTCATAGAAAAAAGAGCTGGTATTTATTCTATCAATTCAACACTTTCTTCTAAAAACGGATTAGATATTTATAAAAGAATATACACGTACAAAAATCTTTTAAAGCTTGAAGACTGTAAATTAAAGACCATTGAACAATATCTTAATATTAAAAGAGATGATCGTTTTAATGGTGGTGAACTAATAGAGGTATATAAAGAATATACATCTTCTCACGACTATGACTTATACAGAACCTTAATGCTTCATAACCTTGATGATATGAAGGGAATGCTGGAGGTTCTTCCTATATTAAGCTACTATGATATTTTTAATGAGCAGCTTCTGGCTACAAAGGTTTTATATAATTCTTACAAAGATATGGATGGGTTCAACAAACAGGAACTTATTATTAATGTAAAACTTCCATGTTCTATCCCTAATCCAATATCTTTCATGGGACAAGGATGTCATTTTAAAGCTGAAAATGATAACGCAAGCTTAATGGTTCCTATATACGAGGAAGAATTAAAATACTTCTATGCTAATTACAAAGATTACTACTATCTTCCACTCGAAGATAATGCACTTCATAAATCAATTGCATCATTCGTAGACAAGGATTACAGAGAACCAGCAAAAGCAAGCAACTGTTATACCCGAAAAATAAGTAAATTTCTTCCTATGTGGACAGTTCTAAAACAACCATTCTTTAAGAGAAATTATGAAAGTAACGATCTTTTCTTTGAATTAACAGATGACATTAAGAAAGACCGTGTTCTATTTTCAGAATATGCTTCTCACGTAATCAACAAAATAGCATTTCAAAAATAAAAAAAACTCTCAACCTTGAAAACAAAGTTGAGAGTATTTTTTATTTCATTGGCTTCTCATAGTAGAAGCTTGATTTTCTAATATAACCGATATCACCATAATTGGTAATCTGCTCAGTACTTCCTATGAATAAAACACCACCTGGTTTTAATGATTCATAGAATTTCTTAAATACAGCGTCCTTAGCTTCTTCAGTAAAATATATAAGTACATTTCTACATACAATAAAATCAAAACCTTTTTGATAATCATTTAAAATAAGATTATGATCCTTGAATGTAACCCTTGACTTAATTTGATCAGAAATCTGATAAGCTCCACCTACATTTTCGAAATACTTGTCTTTCAAATCCTTAGGTACTGATGTAATACTCTTAGGTGCATACAAGCCAACCTTAGCTTTCTCAATAACCTGCTTATCAATATCTGTCGCATATATCTTAATCTGATTAAGTGGAATGTGCTTTGAAAAAGCCATTACCAAAGAATATGGTTCATCTCCAGTCGAACATGCAGCTGACCAAATTTTAAGATTCTTTCCAAATCTCTCGATAAGCTCTGGAATAACCTGTTTGTCCATCATATCCCACTGATCAGGATTACGATAGAATTCCGATACATTAATAGTAAAATAATTCAGGAATTCCTCATACATATCCTTATCTTTTTTAATTGCCTGAACATACTCCTCAAATCCTGGAAGCTTATGTTTAGCAATCAAAGAAAGAATTCTTCTTTTCATCTGCTGTTCTTTATAGGCATTTAAATCAACCTTAGTTAACTGAAGAATTGCTTTCTTAAAATCCTCATATTCATATGCCATATTAGATCGCCTCTATTCTTTTCAAATATTCTTATGCTTCTTCTTCCTGATTAGCAATTACTTCATCTACATCAACAGAAACAACATCTTCATTATCATCATCCTTTGATTCAGATGGTTCTGGAGCAAGTAAAGCACGAATACTTAAGCTGATCTTCTTATCATTTTCGTTGAAATCAACAATCTTAGCTGTAACTTCATCGCCAACCTTAAGAACATCAGAAGGCTTTTCAACATGATCCTTAGAAATCTGAGATACATGTAAAAGAGCATCTACACCCTTAGCGATTTCAACGAAAGCACCAAAATCTGTCATTCTGGCAACCTTACCAGTCACAACATTTCCAACTGCAAATCTTGTATCAGCATCCTTCCATGGATTCTCATCTTCAAACTTAGCAGAAAGAGCAATCTTATTACCAGCAATATCTTTAATAAAGCATCTTACCTTATCACCTGTCTTATACAACTTCTTAGGTGATTCAGCTCTTCCCCATGAAATTTCAGAAATATGTAATAATCCATCCATTCCACCTATATCTACGAACACACCAAACTCAGTAACGTTCTTAACTGTACCTTCAATAACATCACCAACATTAATCTTAGAAAGTACTTCTGCCTGTGCCTCTGCCTTCGTAGCAACTAAAATCTGCTTACGATTTCCGATGTAACGACGAGACTTAGGATCATACTCAGTCATAACGAATTCGATTTCCTGACCGTTGTACTTATTAAGATCCTTCTCATATACATCTGAAATTAAACTAGCAGGGATAAATACTCTAACATTATCAACTGTTACGCAAACACCACCCTTAAGTACCTGAGTAACCTTAGCCTTAAGTACTTCCTGATTGTTGAATGCTTCTTCAAGCTTCTTAGATCCCTTATCTGCTGCTAATCTCTTATAGGTCAAAAGAACCTGACCCTCTCCGTCATTAACCTTTAAGACTTTTACTTCAAGCTTTTCATCGACTTTTACAACAGTAGTCAAATCTAAGTTAGACTCATTAGTATATTCATTGCGAGTCAAAATACCGTCTGATTTGTAACCGATATTAAGGATGATTTCATCAGGCTTAACATCAATAACTGTACCCTCAACTACCTCTCCTGTATGTATTGTCTTTAAAGATTCTTCCAACATTTGTTCAAAAGTTAATTCTGACATAATTTTGAACCTCCTCGATAATTTTATTTGGGGTGGAAGCCCCCGCGGTAATACCTACCAGTGAAGCAGTTTTAGGAAAATCAAAATTCAAATCGTCTTTGGTCTGAATGTAATATGTATGAGGACATTTACTATTGCATATCTCAAAAAGCTTTTGAGTATTAGAACTGGTCCTCGAACCTATCACAAGCATAACATCAACATTCGAAGCGATTTCTCCCGCTGATTCTTGCCTCTCCTTCGTTGCGTTACATATAGTATCCACAACATTAACATTGTAACCTTTATTTTTAATAATTTCAACTAATTCTTGAAATTTATTAATGTTAAATGTAGTTTGAGAAACAATAGTAACAGGAATGTTCTTATCAAGACTCAAATCACTAATTTCATTTTTATCTTTAACAGCATGAGCTTCCCCATCTATTGCCCCCATAATTCCTACAACTTCAGGATGATCTTTGTCACCAATTACTATGATATTATTACCCTTTTCGTAAGCTTCACTTACAATATTATGAATTCTCGTAACGAACGGGCATGTCAAATCAATGCAATTAATGGAATTGTCTTCCATAATTTTATAGATTTTCTTAGGGATGCCATGAGCTCTCACCACAACCGTTTCATTCTTAAGCATTGCAAGCTCATCGACCGAATCAATAACCTTAACGCCCCTATTTTCTAAATCCTTTACAACCTCTTCATTATGAATTATAGGTCCGAAAGTATATATATTTTTTCCTTGTTCAATTAATTCATACACACCTTCAACAGCTCTTTTAACTCCGAAGCAAAATCCGGCATGATTAGCTAAAATAACTTCCATATTTCTTTTATCGTAATCAAATACTATTCGCACAAAGATATAATTTTGTCTGCAACTTCCTCAATTGTCATGTTAGACGAATCTACAAGGACAGCATCATCAGCCTGTTTTAAAGGAGAAATCTCTCTCGTCATATCCTGATGATCTCTTAAAATTATATCCTCTTCAATCTTCTTGATATCTGCACTTTCGCCCTTAGCCATAAGTTCATCATAGCGTCTTTTAGCTCGAACCTCTGAAGATGCAGT
The DNA here is from genome assembly GCA_024399135.1 of Lachnospiraceae bacterium. Lineage (GTDB taxonomy): Bacteria > Bacillota > Clostridia > Lachnospirales > Lachnospiraceae > JAILLW01. The sequence continues at coordinate 275,318 of JAKSHY010000001.1, forward strand.
AAGATAAACCTTAACCTGCGCATTAGGAAGGACACAGGTTCCTATATCTCTTCCATCCATAACAACATCATTAGTGTTGGCAAGTTCAATCTGAAGATCCGTTACTTTCTTCCTAAGCGTTGGGTTTTTAGCTGTAATTGATGCCATATTACCAACTTCTTCTGTTCTTAAAAAAGCATTAACATTTTCATCATTTAATAACACTACCTGCTCACCATCTATATATTTCAATGTAACATTAGCATTATCACATTCCTTGGCAACCTTTTCACTGTCATTCCCATCAATATTATTTTTAATCATATGAAGGGCCATTGCTCTGTACATAGCACCTGTATCAACATAAATAAAACCTTTTTTCTTAGCCACTATCTTCGCGATTGTGCTCTTTCCAGCTCCTGCTGGTCCGTCTATAGCTATTTGATAGCTCATAATTTCCTCCTTTTAATTCGATGCACTAAGTCCTGCAAGATAACCTGTACTCCAGGCTATTTGGAGATTATATCCACCAGTCAGTGCATCAACATCAATAATTTCACCTGCAAAATATATTCCCTCACATACCTTTGATTCCATGGTAGAAGGATTAATTTCCTTAACATTAACACCACCCTGAGTAATTATAGCTTCACTAAGTGGTCTTACATTCTTAATAGTCATTTTGAAATTTTTTAAGAGTGCGACAAGTCTTTGCCTTTCTTCTTTAGTTATTTCATTTACCTTTTTGTTTTCCTCAATTTGTGCTCTTTTGATAATTACCGGTATCATTTTTTGAGGAAGAAGTTTGTCGAGCGAATTCTTAAAAGCTTTATTCTGATTTTCCGAAAAATCCTTAAGAATTCTTTCATCAAGCATCTTAACTGACAATGCCGGTTTCAAATCAACAGAGCAAATACATTCTGTATCTTTGTGACGTATGCCATAATAACTCGAAGCGCTAAGAACAAGTGGTCCACTAATTCCAAAATGTGTAAAAAGCATCTCTCCGAAGCCTTCATATATATTTTTAGAATTCTCAGTTAATTTTAAAGATACATTCTTAAGGGAAAGGCCCTGTAATGACAGAATATCATCTTCACATACCTCAAACGGAACCAGTGCAGCCTTAGGTTCCTTAACGGTATGACCTAAATCTTTTGCCCATTTGTATCCATCTCCCGTTGAGCCTGTAGACTGATAGCTTATACCACCAGTTGCAATAATTACAGAGTCCGCGCTGAATACACCTTTATTGGTATACACCTTACCCTTTTCAACAGAAGTAACGAATGTATTTAATTTTATCTCAACATCATTTTTCTTAAGTATCCTATTTAGAGTATCTATAACATCATAAGAATGGTCAGATGAAGGAAATACTCTGTTTCCTCTTTCTATTTTTAATGGACATCCGTTTTCTTCAAACAGATATTGCACCATATTGGTATCATATCCATAATACGCACTGAACAAAAACTTAGAATTTGAAACTACATTATTAAAAAAATCTTCAGGCTCACAATTATTAGTCAAATTGCATCTGCCTTTTCCGGTTATGTATATCTTCCTTCCTGTTTTCTCATTCTTCTCAAGAAGCGTTACCTTGGCTCCATTTAGAGAAGCTGCATATGCAGCCATCATTCCTGCCGCGCCACCGCCAATTACTATAACCTTACGCAAGAGCTTCACCTTCTTTAGTTTCTTCCTTTTTCAAAGGATAATTAAGCATAGGTTCATCATCTATGAAATTAATCTCATCATTTAAATAAACCTGGTAACTGTTCCATACATCCTCTAACATCTCAAGATTATTTTTAACAGTTTCCGGAACCTTAAGGCACAAAGCTACAACCAATGCATTAATAAGACTTAGTGGAGCAACCAAAGAATCTACGATTGAAACCATATCAGATCTTGCAAGAAGATTGCATGACGAATACAAATTCATAGGAGAATGAATACTATCAGTAATAGTAATTATTTTAGCTCTCCTATCTTTTGCAAACTCCATAGCCTTTAATGTACGCATGGAATATCTAGGGAAAGAGATACCTATAATGCAGTCCTTTTCGCTAATTCTTATCATCTGCTCAAACATTTCAGTAACTGAGGTAGTTTTTAAAAGAACAATATTTCCTCTAATCATTCCAAGATAAAAATGTAAAAAATCAGCTAATGGTTCACAGCTTCTTAAACCTACAATATACACTGTTTCTGCATTAAGAATAATATCTACTGCATCAGAAAAAGACCCTGGATCAAGATTGGTTAATGTATCATTAATCTTCTCAACATCAGCAGTTAATACTGAATGTATTATTTCAGACTGAGAATTGCTCTTATATTTAGTTCCCATTTTCTGAACTCGATTAAGCTTAGACTGAACCCAGTCAGCAAGAGCTTTTTGGAACTCAGGATAACCGTCATATCCAAGTCCAGTTGCGAATCTAACTACAGTCGATTCACTGATTCCAACTGTCTGACCTATTTTAGCAGCTGTCATAAATGCAGCTTCATCATAATGGTCAGAAATATACGATGCAATAGCCTTATGACCTTTACTCATTTTAATGAACTTTTCATTCATTCTTGAAATAATATCTTTATTTTCCATAACGCACCCTGTAAATAATAAAATACCTTATGTTTTTACTTAAACACAAGGTATTATATCACATCTTAATTATTCAAAAAAGTTTATTTAAATGCCTGATAAGCATCCTTAAGCATTGAAACAGTTTCTTCATCAGCAAGATCATAATCACCTGTAAGTGACATGCTGGCAGCTCCATGTATGAACATCCACATCTTCATGAATAATTCACCTGCATTCGAAGTACCCTGTGATGTAGCGGCCTGAATTTCTCTTGTTACATAGCCTTCCTTACCATTAATCATATCATACAGGCTCTTGCCATATCTTTCATTAGTTAAGAATAAAAATCTGAATACATTAGGAAACTTTTGTGCAAATCCAATGTATGCCTGACCCAAACTTACAAATGGAATAACAGTAGATCTTGGGAATTCCGAAACGAACTGTTCAAATGAATTCAACGCAACATCAAACAACTCAGTATATAACTCTTCCATGTTGTTGTAGATTCTAAAAATAGGCTGTGTAGAACAATTAGCCTTAGCTGCAAGCTTTCTTGCAGTAACCTGATCAATGCCTTCTTCATTAAGCATTGCAAAAGCTGCATCTAATAATATTGCTTTGGTTACGGTTTCTTTTCTTGCCATAAATAACCCCTTTATTTTTGATTTAAGAACAATTGTTATTATAAATTATGTTAACGTTAAAGTCAAACAAAAAGTTTAAAAAACTGCACAAAAATGCCCAACCACAGCATATTGTGGTTGGGCAAGAGGTCAAATACTATATTTTATGGAAACTAATTATACAGGATATGCTCCGTTAGCAGAATCGCCTTTTGTAAGGTCGATCTTTTCCTGCTGAGCCTGACGATACTTAAAGAAGTCAGTAGCAACCTGTGGGAATAAAGCATATGAAAGTACATCTTCATCCTGCTGCTTATATTCCTTCATTTCTGCCTCAAGCTTATCCATTTCGTTTGTTAATCCAGCAGCATCAGCTGAACGAGATGTAAATCTTTCTTCTCCTGGAATAACCTTATCAATAACTTCCTGATTCATAGGCTTAACTGTCTGGCCATACTTACCACGAAGTAAATCCTTGAACTCACCTGTAGCCATCTTGTATCTTTCGCCCATAAGAACGTTAAATACAGCCTGAGTACCAACAATCTGTGAAGAAGGTGTAACTAAAGGTGGCTCACCACAATCTTTACGAACACGTGGGATTTCCTCTAATACATCCTGATACTTATCTTCAGCCTTCTGCTCTTTAAGCTGGCTTACCATGTTAGATAACATACCACCAGGTACCTGATATAATAAAGTCTTAATATTAACACCAAGAACCTTAGTGCTCATAAGGCCAGAGTCAATACACTCTTCTCTGTAAGGGCGGAAGTAATCAGCGATTTCAGCAAGAAGGTTCTGATCATATCCTGTATCGTACTCTGTACCCTTGAATGTCTCAACCATAACTTCTGTAGCTGGCTGAGATGTACCTAATGCGAATGGTGAAATTGCACAGTCAATAATATCTACACCAGCTTCAACAGCCTTAAGATATGTCATTGAAGCAACACCTGATGTGTAGTGAGTATGTAACTGAATAGGAAGTTTAGTATTTTCCTTTAATGTTTTAACTAATTCAGCTGCCTTGTATGGAACTAATAATCCAGCCATATCCTTGATACAGATAGAATCAGCACCCATCTCTTCAATCTTCTTAGCCATATCTGCCCAATACTCTAATGTATAAGCATCACCTAATGTATAAGAAAGAGCAACCTGAGACTCTCCTCTGCCTTCAGAAACCTTGAACTTGTTAGTAGCATCAACTGCAGCCTGTAAGTTACGAAGGTCATTTAAACAGTCGAAAATTCTGATTACATCAATACCATTAGCAATAGACTTCTGAACGAATGCATATACAACGTCATCAGCGTATGGTCTGTAACCTAAAATATTCTGTCCTCTGAATAACATCTGTAACTTAGTGTTTTTAAATCCATCTCTTAACTTACGAAGACGATCCCATGGATCTTCCTTTAAGAAACGAAGTGAAGCATCGAATGTAGCTCCGCCCCAGCATTCAACTGCAGCGTAACCAACTTTATCCATTTTATCAACGATTGGAAGCATTTTTTCAGTAGGCATTCTTGTTGCAATCAAAGACTGATGTGCATCACGAAGAACTGTCTCCATAATACCAACCGGCTTTTTAACCTGTTCTGACATATTATTATCTCCTTTATATTTTTACTTAGAATACGCCGAATACTGCCATAAATGTACCAGCAGCAACAGCAGTTCCAATAACGCCGGCAACGTTAGGTCCCATAGCATGCATCAAAAGGAAGTTAGAAGGATCTTCTTCAGCACCAACCTTCTGAGAAACTCTGGCAGCCATAGGAACAGCAGAAACACCTGCAGATCCAATTAAAGGATTAACCTTGCCCTTAGTAGCGATACACATAAGTTTTCCGAAAAGTACTCCGGCTGCTGTACCAAATGCGAAAGCAACTAATCCTAAAACAACGATAGCTAATGTTTCTTTGTTAAGGAAAGCTTCAGCAGATGTAGTAGCACCAACTGATGTACCAAGGATAATAACTACAATGTACATAAGTGCATTAGATGCTGTATCTGTTAACTGACGAACAACACCTGATTCCTTAAAGAGGTTACCCAACATAAGCATACCAACCAAAGGAGCTGTTGTAGGTAAAATCAAACAAACAACGATAGTAACAACGATTGGGAATAAGATTTTTTCAAGCTTAGATACAGGACGAAGCTGACCCATCTTGATAGATCTTTCCTTCTTAGTTGTTAATAACTTCATTATAGGTGGCTGAATAATTGGAACCAGCGACATATATGAATATGCTGCAACAGCGATAGGTCCAAGTAAAGCTGTCTGGCCAAGTTTTCCTGCAAGGAAAATTGATGTAGGGCCATCAGCACCACCAATGATTGAAATAGCAGCAGCTGCCTTGTCGTTAAAGCCAAATGCAATAGCGCCAAAGTATGCTGAGAAAATACCAAACTGAGCGGCTGCACCTAACAAGAAACTCTTAGGATTAGCAATTAATGGACCAAAGTCTGTCATTGCACCAACACCCATGAAAATGAGTGAAGGAAGGATAGCCCATTCATCCAGTAAGTAGAAATAATACAATAAACCACCAACGCCATTTGATGAATCTTCAATTGAAAGCATAATATCTGGATAGATATTAACTAAAAGCATACCAAATGCGATTGGAGTTAATAGCAAAGGCTCGAAACCTTTAGCTATAGCCAAGTATAAAAACACACAAGCAACTATAATCATCAATGCGTTTCCCCAAGACAGATTAAAAAACGCTGTCTGATGAACTAAATTGTCAAGCGTATTTGAAATATAATCCATTTGCTTTTTCCTCCTGTTTTATTTTGGTTAGATTCAAAAGATGTCTGAAAACTACTTTAATGTAGCTAAGCAAGCACCTGCGTCAATAGAATCACCAACTGCAACATCGATAGAAGCTACTGTTCCATCCTGAGGAGCAACAACAGGGATTTCCATCTTCATTGACTCGATAGTTACAACAGCATCACCCTTCTTAACAGCTGTTCCAACCTGAGCGTCAATCTTAAATACCTTACCAGCTGCACCAGCTTCAACCTTAATTGAACCAGCGCCAGCAGAAGCAGCTGCCTTAGGAGCTGCAGGAGCTGCCTTAGGAGCAGCCTTTGGAGCTACAGGAGCTGCAACAGCACCAGAAGTAGCACCTTCTTCAACTACAACATCATATACGTTTCCATTAACGGTAATTGTATAATTTTTCATTATTAATTCCTCCATTTAATTCCTAAAATTATCTAGCTCTTCTTATACTTCTAACTACGAAGCCATCTGATGATGTTCCTTCGTAAGAAGCAATAGCAGCAGAAATAACTGCAACTAATTCTAAATCATCTGATAACTCTTCTTTTTCAATAATCTGTGCAATAGTAGAATCAACTGCAGTACTTGCAGGTGTCTTATCCTTCTTGAACATTCCCTGAATTTTAGGAATCAAATTAAATGCACTGATAATGAAACTAATTAAAACCAATACGCAGAATACAGTACCCATACCAAGTAATGTATTCAATCCAGCCTTACTCATACTTTCGCCAAATGTATAGTTTACATTAGTAGTAAAGCTCTTAAACTCGCCTCTTTCAAATACGATTTCGAAAGTAGCATTTTTCTTAGAACCAAGAAGCTCAACCTCAATAGTACCCTTTACTGGATTACCTAAAGAATCCAATTCAACAGAATTACTCTTGAGTTCTCCTACAGCTTCTAATGTTTCCATTTCAGCCATTGCTTTTGACATGCTTTCACATGCTGATGAAATTACATTTCCAAGACCAGGAGTTTCCTGATTAGCCTGATAAGCAACAGAATCAACTGAACCATTAAGATTAATTGAATAAATCATATTGGCAAGATATTCTCCAGTCTGTAAAGCACTGTCCTTATCAAGATAAGTAACTTCTTTTTCGTTACCACAACCAGTTAACATTAATAAGCAAAGGCATGATGAAATTATAGCTAATAACCACTTTTTCATATTGTATCCTTTCTTAATAACTAAACTGTACCGTGCTTCTTAAATGCGCAATCGCTCTTAGAGTAAAGCATTTCAAAAGCGCCAATTAAATACTTACGAGTATCCTGTGGCTCGATAATTTCATCAACATATCCACGCTTAGCTGCGCTTTCAACATTGTTCTGAAGTGCTTCATATTCTTTAGCGCAAGCATCAATAGCATCTGCACCCTTTCCATCACACATGATCTTAGCTGCCATCTTAGCATCCATAGAACCAATTTTAGCGTTAGGCCATGCGATTGTAACATCACATCCAATAGCCTTAGAGTTCATTGTTACATATGCAGAACCAAAAGCATCGCCTACGATTAAGTTAACCTTAGGAACTGTTGCATTTGCGAAAGCATAAGCAAGCTTAGCAGATGCCTTAGCAATCTTCTTCTCGCAACACTCACATGCCTTGAATCCCTTAGCATTAGTAATAGTAAGAACAGGAATTTCGAAAGCATCACAGAAGTTAACGAACTCAGTAGCCTTGTTAGCTCCCAATGCTGTAATAACAGCGTCGAACTCCTCTGCCTTCTTTCCTTCATCATCATACTTAGCAGTTCTATTGGCAACAACACCAACAGTTGCTCCATTTAATTTAATAAAAGCTGTAACCATTTCCTTAGCATAATCAGCCTTAACCTCGAATACAACTGCATCATCAGAAATCTGGCTTAATGCAATTGCTGGGTCTGAAGCAGAAGCCTCTAAAGATGCGCATACACGATTTAAATCGTCTGTGCAATCAGAAAAAGCATCTCCATCATTATTTGCTGGAATAATAGAAACAAGCTCTCTAATTTTCTCAATAACAGTAGCTTCATCACCAACGAAATCAACGTTATCTGTGTTAGAAGCCTGGAAAGCTGCAGATGAAGTATCGCACTTTCCTTCATAATTACCATCAATACAGTTTGGTGAGTTAACGAATAACTTACCCTTCTTCTCCTCCATGAATGTGAAATCAGCCATAGCAGAAGAAATAGCAAGTGCTCCACCACATGAACCAAATACAGCATTGATCTGAGGAATTACTCCTGAAGCCTCAGCCTGCTTAAGATAAATCTCACCAAAAGCATTTAAAGCATCAGTTGATTCCTGAAGTCTTAAACCAGCAGACTCAATCAATCCAATGACAGGTGCACCCATAGCAATGGCCATATCATAAATCTTAGCGATTTTCTTAGCATGCATTTCACCTACGCTTCCGTTAAGAACTGAAGCATCCTGGCTGTAAACATACACTAAATCACCGTTGATTACACCATATCCTGTGATAACACCATCGGATGGAGTCTCGGTAAGCTTCAAATTAAAGTCAGTGCTTCTAGCTGTAACTTTAGCACCAATTTCAACGAAGCTGTTGTCGTCAAGAAGAGCGTCAATTCTCTGTCTTGCTTGTGAAGTAGTACTCATAATTTGACCTCCATTTATAATAATTTTTCCATGCATAAACATTCGCATACGGCATACATTTTAGCATAAAAAAAGTAAGTTTCATAGTAGAAACTCACCTTTTTTTGTATTATTTTTCAATATTTAAATGTTTTAAACATCAACCTCCAAGGCTCCAGCTTCCTGCTCTGCCTGTTCTCTGAATTCTTCAATCTGAACAGCTGATAATTCAGGTAACTCTTCAAGGGATTTAACGCCAAAGCTTCTTAAGAATTCCTCAGTAGTTCCAAACAATATTGGTTTTCCTGGTGCATCCTTTCTTCCAAGCTCTGTAATCAGCCCAAACTCTAAAAGTCTGTTAATTGCATGATCGCACGAAACACCTCTTACTTTTTCTATTTCAGCTCTGGTTATTGGCTGTTTATAAGCAATAATCGACAACGTTTCAAGCATAGTGTCTGTAATAGTATATTTTCGAGGAGTCTTTGCAATCTTAACAAGATACTCGTACATATTAGCTTTAGTACACATTTGAAACGAATCTTCGATTTCCATAAGAGTCATTCCTCTTTTTGACTCTTCATATTCTTTTTGCATTTCAAGAAGAAGTTCCTTTGTGTTTTCCTTTTCTTCTTCTATAACCTCAGCAAGTCTTTCAATCTCTACCGCTTCACCCATAGTGAAAAGTATAGCTTCAAGAACTGCCTTCTTTTCCTGTTTATCCATATCTTTAACCTGCTGTGAATATCAGTTCTTTAGGCGCCACGAAATCTTTAACAACCTTAATCATGATATCACCGAAAATATTATTCTGGCTGATTGTAACCTGACCGATTTTAATCATTTCCAGAATTACCAAAAAAGCAACTATTATTTCTGTTTTAGACTGCTGCTTTTCTAACAATTCAACGAACGAAAATTCTGAATGTGAAGCGATATAAGAAGCTATATATGAAGCCTTCGCATCCATATCTATTTCTTCTTTTTTAATATTACCAAAGCTCGCTCTTACAGGATCAATTTTGTCCTCTTGACGCTTCATAACCATGTGGAACAATTCCTGAAGCTTTCCTAACGTAGCATCTCCTAATATGTCTTCAAGGTCAATAGGTTCTCTATAATCCTCAATCTCTTTAGGAAGTGTTCTTTCCTTAAAGAATGTATGTGAAGCATCCATTTGTCTGTCTTTAAGCTCATATGCCATATATTTGCACATCTTATATTCTAGGAGCTGTTGAACAAGTTCCGCTCTTGGATCGATATCTTCACCTGTTTCTTCATCTATTTCCTTAGGAAGAAGCATCTTAGCTTTAATATCAAGCAACGTTGCTGCCATAACGAGAAACTCACTCATAATGTTCATATCCTCTGTTTCCATCTGCTTGATATAATCTAAATACTGCTCTGTAATAGAGGCTATTGGAATATCATATATATCAACTTTATTCTTATCAATTAAATATAATAATAAATCTAACGGGCCTTCAAACGCCTCAAGTTTAATAGGAATAGCCATATTAACCCCCAATAATAGAAATTGTCGAAGATGTACCAAGTCTGGAAGCTCCGGCCTTCACCATTTCTTCCGCGGTTTTAGTATCTCTAATACCACCAGACGCTTTAACACCTACATTTTCTCCAACAGTCTTTCTCATAAGAGCAACATCATCTACAGTCGCACCACCTGTCGAAAATCCTGTGGAAGTCTTAACAAAATCAGCACCCGCTTCAACAGATAATTCACAAGCCTTCACCTTCTCCTCATCTGTCAAAAGACACGTTTCGATAATTACCTTCAGTGTTTTTCCAGGACATACTGCTCTTACAGCTCTAATGTCAGCTAAAACTTCTAGATAACTCTTATCCTTAAGTGCACCAACATTAATTACCATATCTATTTCATCTGCACCAGAAGCTACTGCATACGCTGTTTCCAACGCCTTGGTTTCTGTACTCATCTGTCCTAACGGAAAACCAACAACAGTACACACCTTAACATCGGTATCTTTTAACTCTTCTGCAACTAATGGCGTATAATAGCTGTTAACACAAACAGACATAAAATTATATTTCTTGGCTTCATCGCAAATTTTAACTACCTGTTCTTTGGTAGCATCAGCCTTTAATATCGTATGATCAAATAATTTAGAATCTAAAGACACAAAAATAGCTCCCTTCAACATATCAGTAAGTCAGATATCTGACCACAAGATATTGTATCAAGGAACTATTTTTAAATCAAGACCTAGTGGTTTAAATAACCAATGTTCTTTTAATTATTCCGTTTTTTTATTTCAATCAAGGTTATTTCACCAGGATTAAACATTCTAATAGGCAAAGTATGAGCTCCAAGCCCACAGCTTAGATACATTTTACTATCATTCATTTCATATTCACCAAAATCATATTTAGGAAACAGTCTATATCTTGGGCTAATAACTCCTCCTATTAATGGAAGCCTAACCAGTCCCCCATGATAATGACCACTTAACACTAAATCTGCTCCCCACGATGCATAGTCAGCAAAATACTCTGGGTTATGTGCCAGCATTATATTAAACTTTTCCTTATTACACTCACCCAATGCATCATTTAATTCATCATATGAAGGATTTATGTTTAAAAATTTCTTATAATATTTAAAATCAAGATCAAGACCAGAAATTATAGTATCATCATTCTCATACTGCTTATTTTCTAAATGTATTATCATACATTCTTCTAAAACCTTCTTTAGATCATCATACATATTAGGGAATTCATCTTTTCTTTCTTTAGTCTTTCTTTCATGGTTGCCGTTAGCAAAGAATATTTTATATTTTAAAGAAAGCTTTTTAAGAAGATTAAAGCATACAGATGTGTCGTCTCCTTCTATCGCAGTATACATATCTCCAGATATGAGTATTGCATCAGGATAAATCTCATCAATCATTTTGATAAGTTTTTCATTATTCTTTCCGAAGCTTCTTGAGTGAAGATCTGTCAAAAATACATATTTTTTATCACTATTCAATTTTGATGAACTAATCTCATATCTTCTGACAACCAGTCTGTGATTATCAATAGCTATTATAACAAGACATACCAGTGCCAAAGATATAAGTATTATCAAAATAACTATACCTAAATTCATATTATTACCAAATTAAGAAATAAAAGCCCTCGGGATTTCTCCTAAGGGCTTATATTTCATACACTTATTAGTTGTACTTACGCTTACGTGCAGCTTCAGACTTTTTCTTACGCTTAACTGATGGCTTCTCGTAATGCTCACGCTTTCTGATTTCCTGCTGGATACCAGCCTTAGCACAGCTTCTCTTGAAACGTCTTAAAGCACTATCTAAGCTCTCGCCTTCTTTAACTATAACATTTGACATATTTCTATCCTCCCTTCAGCCCCTAAACTCTGCTGAATTAGGTTATTATGCTTACACACAAAATTCATTATATCCACAATACTATACATAGTCAATATTTTTATTCAACTTTTGTCAAAATAAAACCCGAAGCTATAAAATGCTATTTTCTTATAATCTGAATATCCAAATCCGTTTCACCATCAATTCCCGGAACTCTTCCGGTATTTGAATACTGCCAGAATTCAAAGTCATAACATGTCTGAGGATATGTTTCATAGTCAGCATACCAGACAGGAACTTTAGGTAATTGGCTAAGGTCTAACTGAAATGCTTCCCAAAGCATGTTGGAATATATCATAACATCATATCCTGACTTCTTGATTCTATCGCAAAATGCAACAGAATTTTTAGTGAACTGTTCCGGCGTTACATCATCTGTTCTGGCAACATCATCAAGAACACTCTCTGGATCATAAACAATAGGAAGCTCTAACTCTCTTCCATTCAAGAGTTTTAATACGAATTCTGCTTCTTCAATTGCCTCTCCTTCATTAATTGCCTGCGAATAAATATATACACCTACATCAAGTCCGGCTTCTTTTGCTTTAGTAATATTATTTTCAAACTGCTTATCCTGTTTTAAATTACCAGCATTACCATAACCTCTATATCCGCAACGAATAATAACGAAATCAAAGCCTGCATTCTTTACCTTTTCATAATTTACATTTCCCTGAAAGCTGGACACATCAATTCCAAGTCTTGATGTATATTCGTCATCTTCATATCTTAGAAGTTCACCATCATATATGAAATTTTCATCCTTATATATTTTTTTAGGAACCTGATGATTTATTTTGCACTCATATTCTTCACCGAATACATCTCTAAACAACAGCGTGTCTCCATACTCATCAACGTCATTTATCCTATTGTCTGGATTATTGGTGTCATCTTCTTTCAAAAAAACTTTTTCGGAATAATCCTCGTCTTCAATGTCGTTTTCAATATATCCATTATTTTTTTGGCTAATATTATCTATGGCTACTTTATTAGATGTGAATAAAAGTGCGCACAAAGCAAATACAACTAAATATTTCATATATGTCTCCAAATGACATTATAATATTACTTCAAAAAACTCCCAAATTTCTTTGGGAGTTTAATAAACATTTTACTGACCTTTATATCCGCTGAATCCACACAATCTATACAAACTCTCGACCATGTAATCCTTATGTCTTTTATCTGTGTTATCTGTTTCAGCCGGATAATACACCTTCATCTGATATACATAATCTACATCAATATATGTGAGATTATAGAAAAGACAACTTTCATCGCTTCCTGTATAACCAGACACAATAACAATTCCTCTATCTCGCTTTGGACTTCTCATAATATCTACAGGTTCATACATGAATGACCTTTCATATTTATATACTTCAGAAGTCATATCAATTACTGAGTAACCATCAGTTCTTCTTGACAAAGTGTACTGAAGGAATATTCCATCATCTCCGCTTAAATGAATATCTTCTATAACATCTCCATAATGTCCACTCGAAACATCAGTCGAAATATATTCTGCATTGAAAATGTCTGCTGGATAACCAAAATAGAATTTATCATATCCCGTATCATAATGATCATACTTTTCGATATCAAGTACCTGAGGATTACTATAATCTACTGTATTAGAAGCATATGTTCTAAGAACGCCATTTGGCTCTTCAGGTGCAGGTGTTTCTTCAGGAGCTTCAGTTGCCACAGGAACTTCAGTTGGTTCTGGAGTTTCTTCAGGAGTTGATGACGAAGCAGTATCCAGACTACTTTCTGATGTTTCCGGAGAATCTTCTGATGATTCTACAATCGAAGACTCACTTGATGATGAGCTACTACTTGACGAACTTGAAGTAAACATATCACCTAAATCAAAATAGATAAACAGTAACGCACCTACAGCTAATATCAAGACAACAATAAGAGAAACTAAGGCAATAACAACTCCCTTATGTGACTTCTCATCCTCTTCCTCATACTCTTCATATTCATCATACTGTGTCTGCTCTACATACTGTTGCTGCTGCACTGGAGTTTCATATATTGGCTGCTGTACCGGCGCCTCGTATACTGGCTGTTGTACTGGCGCTTCATATACTGGCTGCTGTACCGGTGCCTCGTATACTGGCTGTTGTACTGGCGCTTCATTTACTGGCTGTTGTACTGGTGCTTCATATACTGGCTGCTGTACTGGCACTTCATTTACTGGCTGTTGTACCGGTGCCTCGTATACTGGCTGTTGTACTGGCGCTTCATTTACTGGCTGTTGTACTGGTGCTTCATTTACCGGTTGCTGTACTGGTGCAACATTAGGCATTATAGGCTGTACAACTGGTGCTCCACATTTAGAACAAAATTTAAAACCTTCTTTAACTTGATTACCACATTTATTACAAAACATATTAGTATTCTCCCTTAAATTAGTTAATCTGAGAATCTAAAACTTTAATAGCTTCCTCAATTGCAGCATCAATACCGGCAGGATTCTTACCACCAGCCTGAGCCATGGCTGGCTTTCCGCCGCCACCGCCACCAACTAATGCAGCAATTCCTTTAATAAGGTTACCGGCGTGAGCGCCCTTAGAAACAGCTCCATCTGTTGCCATTGCAATCATATTAACCTTACCATCATTATCCGAAATTAATACAACAACGCCATCACCCAACTTAACCTTAAGCTGATCTCCTAAATCTCTTAATGCATTCATATCAACACCGGAAATCTTAGTTGCTAATACTTTAACTCCCATAATTTCCTTAACAGAATTCATAACATCTCCAAGAGCATCTTTTGCTGCTTTTGATTTCAATGATTCTATTTCAGAATTTAATTCCTTAATCTGCTTAAGCATCGATTCTATCTTCTCTGCGAGCTTATCAGGAGTAGTCTTAGCAATGCTACATGCATTCAGAAGTTCTTCTTCTTTGGTCTTGAAGTATTTAATAACATTCTCACCTGTATATGCTTCTATTCTACGAACACCTGCTGCTACACCGCTTTCAGAAACAATTTTAAAGTTAGCAATGTCAGATGTATTTTTTACATGTGTACCACCACATAATTCTTTTGAAAAGTCGCCCATTGAAACTACTCTTACTGTTTCTCCATACTTTTCGCCGAACAATGCCATAGCACCAGATTTTTTAGCTTCTTCAATACCCATTACATCAGTAACTACATCTAATGAAGCTCTAATCTTTTCATTAACAATACTTTCAACCTTACTTAATTCATCATCTGTTAATGGCTTAGAATAGCTAAAGTCGAATCTTGTTCTTAATGAATCCTGATATGAACCCTGCTGTTCTACTCCATCACCCAATACTTCCTGCAATGCACCCTGTAAAAGATGAGTTGCAGAGTGATTCTTACAGGTATCTGCTCTATTCTTATCACATACATTTAATGATGCCTTACTTCCAGTCTTAATCGAACCAGAATCAACATATCCAACATGACCGATTCTATTATCAGGCAGCTTAATCGTCTCATCCACAAAGAACACGCCTGAATCTGTTTTTATACTACCAATATCTCCCTTCTGTCCACCCATCGTAGCATAGAAAGGAGTTTTCGAAACAATAACTGTTCCCTTTTCACCTTCTTTTAACGATTCAGTAAGCTTCTCTTCATTAGCCAGCGCTAAGATAGTATCCTCTGATTTTAATGTATCATAGCCGATGAATTCGCTAACAATATCTTTTGACAAATCTTCATAAATATTAGCTGCTACAGCCTTCTGTGAGAAGTTCGAATTTCCTCTTGCTCTTTCCTTTTGCTCCTCCATAGAAGCCTTGAAACCTTCTTCATCTACTGATACATTTTCCTCAGCAGCCATCTCAACAGTAAGTTCAAGAGGGAAGCCAAATGTATCATATAAATAGAAGGCTTCTTTTCCTTCAATCTTCATGTTCTTAGAGCTTACCTTTTCATCAAGAATCTTCTTAAATTCCTTCATTCCATTCTCTAAAGTTGCTTCGAATCTCGCGATTTCTTTTTCAAGCTCTGAAAGGACGAACTTTCTGTTAGCAACTAAATTAGGGTAACTTTCAGCATAAACATTATCTATGAAAATTTCTGCAATCTTTAATAAGTTTTCCTTAGATAAACCTAATGTACGGCCATGTCTTACAGCACGTCTGATTAATCTTCTAAGAACATATCCAGCACCACTGTTATCCGGAGTAAGCTTTGCAGGATCTCCAATCAACATAACAGAAGTACGCATATGATCTGCCAACACTCTCATTGACTTAGTAAGCTTTTCATCTTCGTCATACTTGGCATTAGCTTCTTTTTCAATATAAGCAATTACATCTGTGAATAAATCTGTACGATAAACATCCTTTGTACCATTTAAGAATGCGAGGTTTCTTTCTAATCCCCAGCCTGTATCAACATTCTTTTGCTTTAATGGAGTAAGTGTACCGTCATGATGCTTTTCATACTGCATGAAAACATCATTTCCAAGTTCTGTATATTTGCCACAGCTGCATCCAGGGCCACAGTCAGGACCACAATCTGGAACATCAGCTATATAGAACATTTCACTATCAGGACCACATGGACCATATTCAAGTCCCCACCAGTTATCTTCTGCAGGAAGGAAATGAATATTCTCTTTCTTGAAGCCTGACGCTATTCTGTATTCAGCTCCTTCTTCATCTCTAGGAGCATTCTCATCACCTTCAAATACAGTTGCTGCAAGATGATCAGCGTCGAAACCAAAAACCTCTGTTAACAGTTCAAAGCTCCACTGACATCTTTCCTTCTTGAAATAGTCTCCAAGGCTCCAGCTACCCATCATTTCAAAAAATGTAACATGACTCTTATCTCCAACAGAGTCAATATCATTAGTACGAACACATCCCTGAACATTACATAATCTTGTTCCCATAGGATGCTTTTCACCTAATAGATATGGCATTAATGGCTGCATACCTGCAACATTAAACATAACACCTGTTGAACCATCAGACACGAGTGAAACTGCGCCAACATCAACATGACCTCTTGCCTTATAAAATTCAATCCATGTTTTTCTTAATTCTTTAGAAGTAAACTGCTTCATTTAAATAGTCCTCACTAGAATATATTGTCATTCATTATTTATTAGAATGTAAATTTATCTGCAAAATATGCATCAAGATCCTTAATAGCAACTCTCTCCTGCTCCATAGAATCTCTGAAGCGAACAGTAACACAGTTATCTGTTTCTGAATCAAAATCATATGTAATACAGAATGGAGTTCCGATTTCATCCTGTCTTCTATATCTTTTTCCGATATTTCCTCTGTCATCAAATTCACAGTTGTATTTTTTGCAAAGATCAGCATATACCATCTCAGCACCTTCATTTAACTTCTTTGAAAGAGGAAGAACACCAATCTTAACTGGTGCAAGTGCTGGATGGAAATGAAGAACAGTTCTCATATCAGGAGCATCCTCTGTTCCAAGATTTTCTTCATCATAAGCTGCGCAAAGGAATGCAAGAACTACACGGTCTGCACCAAGAGAAGGCTCAATAACATAAGGAACATATCTCTCGCCCTTTTCACCTCTTGTTTCATCAAAATAACTCATATCTTCACCTGAAGTATTCTGATGCTGTGTAAGATCATAATCAGTACGATCAGCAATACCCCAAAGTTCACCCCAACCGAATGGGAATAAAAATTCGAAGTCTGTTGTTGCCTTTGAATAGAAAGCAAGTTCAGCAGGATCATGATCACGAAGTCTTAATTCCTCTTCCTTCATACCAAGAGAAAGTAACCAGTCACGACAGAAACCTCTCCAGTAGCTAAACCACTCTAAATCTGTTCCTGGCTCACAGAAAAACTCTAATTCCATCTGTTCGAATTCTCTTGTTCTGAATGTAAAGTTACCTGGTGTAATCTCATTACGGAAAGATTTTCCTATCTGAGCTATACCAAATGGAATCTTCTTTCTTGAAGTACGCTGTACATTTTTAAAGTTAACGAAAATACCCTGTGCTGTTTCAGGACGAAGATATACAGTATTCTTCGCGTCCTCTGTAACTCCCTGGAATGTCTTAAACATAAGGTTAAACTGTCTTATGTCTGTAAAGTTATGCTGACCACAGCTAGGGCATGGAACATTATTATCCTCTATGAACTTCTTCATTTCTTCCTGTGAAAGCGCATCTACTGGCTTTTCAAGAGTAATACCATTTTCAGCTGCGAAATCTTCAATAATTTTATCTGCTCTGAAACGCTCATGACACTCCTTACAATCCATCAAAGGATCAGAGAAGCCACCCAAGTGACCAGAAGCAACCCAAGTCTGTGGGTTCATTAAGATAGCACAGTCTACACCTACGTTATATGGATTTTCCTGTACGAATTTCTGCCACCATGCCTTCTTAACATTATTCTTTAATTCAACGCCAAGGTTTCCATAGTCCCATGTATTTGCAAGTCCACCATAAATCTCTGAACCTGGATATACGAAACCTCTGTTCTTAGCCAATGCAACGATTTTTTCCATTGATTTTTCCATAATATTACTCTCCTAAATGATTATTTATACATTACATAAGAAAGTCCTAAACCACCTTCAGTTCTTAATACCTTATTAGGTTCAATAAGTTCGCAGTTATCAGACTTATAAGCTACTTTTTCTGGCAAAAATACACCATTACTATAATCAAAAATTACTATCTTATAATCACCCATCGCCATAATATCTACAGTTGTTATGGTCTTTGAAGGATCACTAACATCAGTTAATATGGCCTTTAAATCATACCCTGAAGACTGTGCTTCTATAGGAGTTCCAACGAATAAAATCTCATTATTAAACGATGAAAACTCTTTCGAATTACCATAGATAAGCTCAACATCAGTCACAGCTTCTTTTTCAGCCATCGCTACCTTCTCAATTTTAATATTGGCCCCATTCGATGCATTAAATGAATTAACCTCATCAGTAATAGCTGTCTTCAATTCATCAATATTATAATAATTAGCCTCGAATGGCTCTCTTATTCTTTCTGTAATAGATGAAGAATCATTAATCAAAATATTACTTTTTGCATCATCCTTATTAAGTCCACAGCCCGTAATACATATAGCACATAATGAAATTGTTAAAATATTTATAATCGTCTTTTTCATAACTAATTTATTATATATGAGCCCCTTTCCATTTTCAATCATATCTTCCAAAGAATAAAGATATAATCACAATTTATTCTATTATCATTTCTAAACTCTTAAATGTTTTGTCTGTGAATCTTTTCATTAGATGATTAGAAATGTATTTTAAATCTCCTAAAACCTCCGAAGAAACAGCGAACGTATATAGCTTTTCAATACTGGAATTTACTATGTAATTGACCGTGTACTCTGTCGAATCATTATAATCAATGTTAATATCAGGCAATCCAGGATATTCACCATTAATAGCTATCGCTTTTATTTCAAAGATATATCTTACTAATTTATTATCAAATTTTGGACTAATCAGTGCCTTTATGGATTGATACAAAAGCTTAAGAAATTCTGTTTCATCATTATTTTCCCTTGTGTAATAATCCATTACCTCAAGAAAATACATTCCATACAGTGCGCCATCAAAATCTTCTCTTAGCTGTTCAAAATAGTTTGACACTTCTATTTCATTCACAGAATAAGAATTTCTCCCCTCATATAGGAGGAATTTTCCGAACACAAAGGGATTAGTTGATGCCATAAAGCGATTATTAATTTTTCTCGCACCTTTTGCAAAACAGGAAATTTTACCTCTTTCTTTTGTTAAAATTATGACTCTTCTGTCATATTCCCCGACAGGTTCACATTTTAGCACCATGCCGGTAACACTTACCAAATCCTGCATTTATTTCAAATCTTCTTTCGGATTGTAACCAAAGTTCTTAATAAGAATATCCGAATCTCTCCAGTTACTCTTAACCTTAACCCACAGCTTTAAATTGGCCTGCTGCTCTAATAATTCCTCGATTTCATATCTTGCAGCAGAGCCTATCTTCTTAAGCATACTGCCCTGTTTTCCAATTATAATTCCCTTATGGGAATCCTTCTCACAGATGATGGTTGCATTAATATCGACAATTCTTGAACCAAAATCCATCTGTTCAATAGTCACCGCTATTCCATGAGGTATTTCTTCATTAAGACATTTTAATGCTTTTTCTCTGATAAGTTCAGCAACAATCTGCCTCATAGGCTGATCTGTAATAGTATCTTCATCATAAAATGGATCACCATATGGAAGATACTTTACAATACATTTTAACAATTCATCAATATTGTCCTTCTTAAGTGCAGATACCGGAACTATTTCCTCAAACTCCATTTCCTTAGAATATGTTTCTATGAAGCCGAATAGTTCATCCTTTTTAACAGTATCAATTTTATTGATTACCAAAATCACAGGAACTTTAACTCTTTTTAACTGCTCTATAATATGATGTTCTCCTGCGCCAATGAAATTCGTAGGTTCTACAAGCCACAAAATCACATCAACATCCTTTAGTGACTTTTCAGCAACAGATACCATGTAATCACCAAGGCGATTTTTAGATTTATGGATACCTGGAGTATCTACGAAAACTATCTGCTCTTTATCTGTTGTATACACCGTTTGGATTCTGTTTCTGGTAGTCTGTGGTTTATTAGACGTAATAGCAATCTTCTGACCAATTATTTCATTCATAAGTGTTGATTTTCCAACATTTGGTCTTCCAATTAATGCCGCGAATCCAGCTTTAAAATCATTTTCTAACATAACTGCTCTGTTCCCATAAATAATTCTTTTGATTCATTAATCTTCTCATAGTTTCCAACAACACAGATATTATTATCCTCTGTAATGGCATCTATATATTTGTACAATGATCTCAAAATTTCCTCAGTAACATTTAGTATCTCATCACGTTCTTTTTGAACATCTTCATCACTAACCTTACCTAAATAACAAGCAAGTGAATGCGATCCTTTCGAAGCTGGAGTAAGCGGAGTATCAACCTCCGAAAGTGTTCCTATTATGTACTTTAGAACATCTTTTTCATCAAGCTCTATGTTTTTAATGTATAAAGAAGCGTAATTATACACATCAAATGTATTCGTAAGATTAGGATCTCTGTAAGAGACGAAATAACCAAGTCCGGTCCTTCCGAAGCCATTCATGCATCCATAAGCTCCACCTAAAACTCTTACATTATTCCACAAATAATCATATCCAAGCATTGTTTTAAGAACGCGAAGCGCTCCCGTATACTCAAGACCAGCCTTAGTATAATCTCCACAGGTACAAACATATTGCACCTGGCCAGAAGTATAAAATCCTTCATTCTTTTTTTCTAATACAGGAATATATTTTTCCTTAGCATAACTATCTTTGTACAGATTATTCTTAAAGGACTTAATCTCTTTTTCTAATGGCTCATATCCCTTCGTATCAGAAGTATAGTCCACCATAAGATTTTCTTCTCTGAATATTACCTTAAACAGTAACTCAATCTTAGATATTAAATCAGAGTAAACATCATCATAGTTATCAATAATGCTCTCTAACAACCTGTACGAATCAAGACCATATAGAACTTCATTATTCTTAGCATGTTCCATAAAATACGATGCCCCACGACTAAGTGCTACAGTATGTCCTGAGCTCATTAACGTAGCCTGGCTTCTGGCCTTTGCTTCGTTTAGTATTTCAAGAAGTCTCTTCTTGTCATCAAGAATTGTATTATGAATTACTTCGTTAATTAACTCGAAGACTCTAGGAAGATTCTCATAAAGCATCTTTACTCTAATAGTCATGAACGATTCATAGGTCTTATCCTTAAAATTATTATAGGTTGAGACATCAAAGCCGAATCCGCCTGCACATATATTAGTTTCGTCGAATAAGTCACCATACTTATAATTTTTTGTATCCATCATTCCAAGAACAAGCTTCATTACCGAAATGTATGGATAAAGATTTTTGGGCACATCTGACAAAGTAAATAATAGCTGAAGATATCCTATTTCATTGGTAAATATATTATGATGAAGAATCAGTGTATCATCAGCATATTTTTCTTCATTGACAAGCTTATTGGAAGTTGTCTTAAGATCAGTTTTCTTAAGCATAGGAATCTTCTCCAAATCCTCCTTAGAACTTGGGGTTGACTGGTATTCTTTAAGCTCACTTGTCTTGCTTACTATCTTCAAAACTTCTTCCTTAGATAAGGAATCCTTATATGCTTTAAGTTTAGCTTTTAGCTTTTCATCCTTCTCTTCAGTAAGACCTGCCTTAGGCTCAAATGAAATAATAGTTTTATGATTATTATTTAAAATATATTTTTCAATTAATTTTTCAAAATATCCTTCATCTATAGACTCCTTTAAGAATCTGTAGGTCTCATTAGCCTCAATATGCATGAACGGTTCATTCTTGTCATATAACCAGCTATCGAGTGCCTGAAGTCCAAGCATAAGTCCTTTTGGATATGAACCATAATCTGCTTCTCTATATCTAAATTCGAAGTGATTTATTGCAGCTAAAATGGACTTTTTAGAAAGACCATTTTTAATAAGATCTTTTAATGTAGTCTCTATAATCTCAACGAATTTCTTCTCATCCTCTTTCTTTGCGTTCTTCGCAATTATGGCGAAAAATGGCTGATATATTCCACCTTCGACTGAACTGTATACATCTTCACCTATTCCAGCTTCTATTAACGCAGTCTTGATTTTAGCACCAGGCGCTGAACACAAAACATAATCTAAAATGTCAATTGCACAATAAAGATTCTTATCCAGGGAAGTACCACATGAGACATTGTATGAAAGATATGTTCCATCATCCTCTTCAGTATCAAGAACCGGATACTCAAGTCCAAGATACTCGACATTTTCAAAATGAGGCTGCTCTTTAATTACTGAATCAACCTCTAAATAGTCAAATTTAGAAAGATATTCCTCATCAATAAATCTTAGATATTTTTCAGCGTCAAGATCTCCGTACAAATATATATAACTATTGGATGGATGATAATATTTTGAATGAAAGGCAAGGAACTCCTCATAGGTTAACGAAGGAATCACTTCTGGATCACCACCTGATTCTAGTCCATATGTTGTATCTTTGTACAAAGACATCATAATCTTGCTTTCAACAACATCATCAGGTGAAGAATATACACCCTTCATTTCGTTATATACTACACCGTTAATTATAAGTTCATCATCTTCTGATTCAAGCTCATAATGCCAGCCTTCCTGTCTGAAGATTTTTTCATTTTGATAAATATTAGGATAAAATACTGCATCTAGATATACATGAACAAGGTTATGAAAATCCTGATCGTTGCATGACGCTACAGGATATACTGTTTTGTCCGGATATGTCATGGCATTTAAGAAAGTATTCAAAGAACCCTTGGCAAGCTCAATAAAAGGATCCTTGGCAGGGAATTTTTTTGATCCACAAAGAACTGAATGTTCTAAGATGTGTGCAACACCAGTTGAATCTTTAGGTGGAGTTCTGAATCCAATATAAAAGACTTTATTCTCGTCATCATTTAAAAGCAATGTTACTATGGCTTTAGTTTTAGTATGTTCAAGAATATAGCCTTCCGAATTTAAATCACTAATATATCTTTTTTCTAAAATCTTATAATTTTCAAACATTACACTGTAAAGGACATTAATGCGAATTTTGAAACTATAATTTCAGTAATCACCATGCCCATTCCTTTCTTCTTTGCTAAATTAATATTCACAAGATCCTTTAGAGAATACACCTTCTCTACATACAAAGATTCAGTCCCTCTAAATAATCTTTTCTTTTCAACAAGTATCTGAGTTTTAACCTTGACCTTAAGCTGTGAATAAACCTCATATATGAAGCCTTCATCTGTCATATAATAAAACTCACTCTCCAAAGTATTTTCAGGGTCAGCCTCTTTCAAAATGTATTGTTTAATAATAGCCTTCATCTTAAAGCTGACATCTTCGTTTTTAGTAAGTTCCAAATACGTTGATTTCGCTCCAATATAAAGGCTACCTGTATCCTGCATTACATGTTTGTAAGGCTCATATTTAGTTGAAACATGCTTTAATTCATCAAGCATTCAAATCTCCGTTATATTCAATGTCTTCTATGTTATTTCCAGAAAACTTAATTGCATCAAGTACAGCTTTTCTTGAAAGTTTAGTATTCTCGACAAGTTCGTCAACTGTCACCTTTCTTCCAAGCTCGTTAAAAAGCTTATTAGCTTCATCTGCAACCTTATTAACCTTATCAAGAATTTTCTGATCTGAAATATTCTCACTGTTAGTCTCAGATATAATTCTTTCCATGGAATCCATTATCATTTTAATAAGCATGCCATCAGCCTCATTCGGAGACTCCAAAGCGCCTAACATTGAAACACCTTCGGCAAGTGCAAGATTTCCCTCACCAATTAAATCCTCAAGAGAAACCCCCTGTGAAACATAAAGCTTGGATATTTCAAGTACTTTAGAAAGATAAAAAGATATAACCTTTTCAAAAGCCGATGAATCATTATTCATAGCCGCCATAACATAGGCATCTTTTTCAGACTCAGAAACAACATCTATGTTCTCAAGTTCAGCCTTATACTCATCCAAAATGCTAATCTCAGATGATGAAAGAATTTCATCAGTCTCTAACGGTTCATTAATACCAATATTGTTAGCAATAAGGTAATCAAAAACCATCTTAAGCTGTTCTTCACTAAGCTTTAATTCCTCAAAGGATTCCTTAATATCTTCTTCACTAATGAATCCACCCTGAGTTCTTGCGGTATATTTAATATCCTCTAATATTTTGGCGAACTTGCCTTCGTTATTTTCCATCTATCCTCTATTGAATATGTGTATGTGTAAATAAATGATTTTCACAATACTCGTAATTTCCATTACATTTTGAGCAGAATCTGAATGATAATTCAGGACTCGTTTTCTCAGTCTGTCCACATATAGCACATTTGTGCCTTGTTATATTCTCGCTCTTTCCTCTAGCGAAATCTTCTGGCTTAGGTCCAGAATACGATCTGCTCTGGAATCTTGGGCCCTGTGGTCTTTTAAAGAAACCTCTGCTAAAATTCTTCCTCTGTACAATGAAGAATATGATGAAGTTAAGCAAAGATGCGAACATAACAAAAACTGGAGCAAACAGTCCTTGCGCTACACACTCAAATACATTGTATCCAAGAAGCACAACATAAATTATTCCAAGAGCTTTCATCTTCATTGGGATAATAAAGAAAACAAGAATATAATTATCAGGAAATGTTGCTGCCAGTGCTAAGAATATCGACAACGTAATGTAATATGTAGTGTAATACATACCTATTGTCTTCATCATAACAAGACCTTCAAAAGAACCTGTAGCAAATGCCTTATAATAATAAAATCCATATAGTAAAAATGCACTAACTACAGTAAAGAGCATTCCTGAAAAAATATACACATTATATCTGTATGTTCCCCATGCAGTTTCAACTGACTTACTAATCATATAAAAAAAATATAGTAAAATCAGTTCTAAAAACACATTGCCACTTCCAGATGGAATAAATACCCAGGTAAATAACCTCCATATCTGGAACCTGTCAATTATGCTCTCAGGGTCAAGCATTAAATAATATAACAACGACTGATCACCTATCATAATTGGTCTTATAAGATAACCAACTGCATAGCATGCAACTATAATAAGTGACAAATTCTTTATGGCATATTTTCCGAATTTCTTCTCAAACCAGCTCATTATCTAAGTACCTGTGACCAATCTGTAATACCAATCTGCTTCATGGCCCAATCCATATACTCAGTTTCCTTTTCAGTTCCTAATGCATTCCACATTTCTCTGGTATATGGTGTCATTGTTGGGAAGAATCCATTAACATCAACTTCAAGATACATAAACTGTGTTACATATGGGTTTCTTTCGAATGCAGCCCATGCAGCAGCTAAACCAGCAGCCTGAGCATCATTACCAGCGTTAGTTCCCATACCGATCTCACCAATAATTACATCTCTTACCTGTCCAAATCTATTGAGATAATCAGGCTTCTGAAGAACATTAGTTAAAACTGAAAGATTCTGGAATGTAATAACCTGATCCTTGTCAACCTGTGATTTAAAGAGTTTTCCATTAGCCACTCCACTTAAATCCCAGAATTTAGGATAATACAATGGATTAGGATATGGGTGAATTGACATATTCCAGTCAATATTACCATTTTCATTAATCATTCTGTTAAACTTAGCTAAGAATTCATCTCCATCGAGATATTCTGTGTTACTTACATTTTTATTCCAAACCTGATCAAGTGAGATATAAACATTAGCAGCTGGGTTATTAACTTTTAATGCTGTATAGCATACACGGAATGCCTGAACATATTTACGAACATAAGTATCCCAGTCTACCCATGCCATGTAGTTCCAACATCTTTCATTAACTTCGTTACCAATAACGAAATCCTGTGCATGAGAAAAACCTGCTGAATACTCATTCATATCATTGATTAATCCCATAATACCAGCATCGTCATCAGCGTTAAGCATATATGCAACTACTGGATTGTTCTTAACTGGATGCGCATCATCTGTCTGATGTGGATCTGCAGTTGCAACATAGCTTTCAGTATTAGTAAATACAATATGCTGAGTTCCTACTGGCATACCATCAGGAATACCATTAAGACTGATATTAGCTACATTATCCTGCTGGAATAATTTCGCTGGACGAGCCTGTCTTACTGCAGTTTTATTAGTTGAAACTGCTTCAGGATTAGTTATGTACTGAGGATTACATACCAATGCCCAATCAGTTCCGCGCTTAGCTGCGAATACGAATTTGTTATATAAGCGTCCATATCCACCTGTATAATTTAATGGGAATGAAACTCCAACAGTAGGTGCTGCTGTAACAGATGCAATAGGCATGGCACCATCTGGAATACTATATTCATATGTCTTTAATTCAAAAACATATAGCTGTCCATCATCCGATGCTGGAGTTCTGCCAAATGCTGCTGACAAAATAACATCTGAACCCATAACAGCAGCCTGAGCTTGCGAGCCCTGAGTTGTCGACTTATCTACAATTGTATCTGCATTGGCGCTAACAGGTGCAAAAGCTGTTAGTGTTAAAGCAACACTTAGTGCAATACTTAACAATACTTTCTTCATATTCTTTTCCTCACATTAATCCAAATTTACATAGTTATATGAATATATAATATCACAATTCATATTAATGTCATATAAAAAATCTATTAAATTTATATTTATTTTGTATATATCTTTATGCAAATCGCTATATATTGTGTATATATAAGATGCATTATTTGATTTTTATAAGCATATATAGTAGAATTTTAAAGTTGCGAAATAAGATTAATATAATAATAAGGAAATGACGATGAGTAAAATGCAATATACATTAGGAATAGATATTGGTTCAACCACTGTTAAAATAGCCATTTTGGATGAACAGCATCAGGTACTTTTTTCTGATTATAAACGGCATTACGCCAACATAAGAGAAACTCTTCTTTCTTTACTCGAAGATGCGAAGAATAAACTTGGAAATATTACTCTTCATCCTATGATTACCGGTTCTGGTGGACTTACCCTGGCCAATCATTTAAAGGTTCCATTCGTACAGGAGGTTATCAGCGTTGCTACTGCGCTTAAAGAAATAGCTCCTAAGACAGATGTTGCCATCGAGCTTGGTGGAGAGGATGCCAAGATTATATATTTCGAAGGTGGCAATGTTGAGCAAAGAATGAACGGAATCTGCGCCGGTGGTACAGGTTCTTTCATTGACCAGATGGCTTCATTACTTCAAACTGACGCCTCTGGTTTAAACGAATACGCCAAGGACTACAAATCTTTATATACAATAGCAGCAAGATGTGGTGTTTTCGCAAAGACTGATATACAGCCATTAATCAATGATGGAGCAACCAAAGAAGACCTTTCAGCATCTATCTTTCAGGCTGTTGTTAACCAGACCATTTCAGGTTTAGCATGCGGAAAACCAATCAGAGGGCATGTTGCATTCCTAGGCGGTCCTCTTCACTTCCTTTCTGAGTTAAAAACTGCTTTTATAAGAACTTTAAAATTAGACGATGAGCATATTATAGAGACTGATCATAGTCATCTTTTTGCTGCAATCGGTTCTGCTCTTAATTCCAAAGAAGACGTTTCATATTCCATGGAAGAAATGGTTAATAAGCTATCTTCCAACATTAAGATGGAATTCGAAGTTGAAAGAATGGAACCATTGTTCGCAAGTAAAGAAGACTTCGACGAATTTAATGATCGTCATTCAAAAGCCTGCGTTGTAAAGGGTGATATTGAAACCTATTCAGGAAACGCTTATTTAGGTATTGATGCAGGTTCAACAACAACCAAAATTGCTCTTGTTGGAGACAATGGCGAATTGCTGTATTCTTTCTATTCAAGCAATGACGCAAGCCCTTTGCGTACAGCCATAAGATCAATTAAAGAAATCAAGGAAACTCTCCCACCAACTGTAAAAATCAGACGTTCCTGCTCTACTGGATATGGAGAAGCTTTAATGAAGGCTGCCTTTTTGTTAGATGATGGAGAAGTTGAAACTGTAGCCCACTACTATGCTGCCGCATTCTTCAATCCAGAGGTAGACTGCATTCTTGACATTGGTGGTCAGGATATGAAATGCATCAAAATCAAGAATCAGACTGTTGATTCTGTCCAGCTTAATGAAGCATGTTCTTCCGGCTGTGGATCATTTATTGAAACCTTCGCCAAATCATTAAACTACTCTGTTGAAGATTTTGCCAAGGCTGCTTTGTTCGCAGAGCATCCAATCGATTTAGGTACAAGATGTACAGTTTTCATGAATTCCAAGGTTAAACAGGCCCAAAAGGAAGGTGCATCAGTTCCTGATATTTCCGCAGGCCTTGCTTATTCAGTTATCAAAAATGCTTTATTTAAAGTTATTAAGGTTTCAGATGCTTCTGATCTTGGAAAAAATGTTGTTGTTCAGGGTGGAACCTTCTATAACAACGCTGTACTTAGATCTTTCGAAAAAATTTCAGGCTGTGAAGCTATAAGACCAGATATAGCAGGTATTATGGGAGCCTTCGGAGCTGCCCTGATTGCAAGAGAACGTTATGAAAATGGTTATGAAACAACAATGTTATCGTTTGATGACATAATCAACCTTAAGTTCGAAACCTCTATGGCGAAATGTAAGGGATGTACCAATAGCTGTAGATTAACAATAAACAAATTCTCTGGTGGTCGTCAGTACATTTCTGGAAATAGATGTGAACGTGGTCTTGGAAAAACCAAGAATGCTAATAATGTTCCTAACCTTTTTGAATACAAACTTAAAAGATTTTTTGACTACGAACCTCTTACTCCTGACAAAGCCACTCGTGGCCGTGTTGGTATTCCAAGAGTTCTTAACATGTACGAAAACTACCCTTTCTGGGCCGTATTCTTTAAGGAACTTGGTTATGAGACTGTGCTTTCACCTGTTTCTAACAGAAAAATATACGAATTGGGAATAGAATCCATCCCATCAGAATCAGAATGTTATCCTGCTAAGCTTGCGCACGGACATATTACATATCTTTTGGACAAAGATATAGACTTCATCTTCTATCCATCTTTATTCTATGAAAGAAACGAGTTCGAGGATGCTAACAACCACTATAACTGTCCAATTGTTACATCATATTCTGAAAACATCAAAAACAATGTTGAGCAAATTTCAAACAAGGAAGTTAAATTCAGAAATCCATTTATGTCATTTAAGTCTATTAAAACAATAGCTGACGCACTGATTCTTGAATTTAAAGAAATTCCATCAGAAGAAATACTAAATGCTGTTACTAAAGCATGGGAAGAACTTGAAAACGCCAGAAAAGATATGACCAAAAAGGGTGAAGAAGTTCTTCAATATCTAAAGGATAATAATAAACATGGTATAGTTCTTGCCGGACGTCCATATCATATAGACCCTGAAATAAACCATGGAATTCCAGAGCTTATCAACAGCTTCGATATAGCGGTTTTAACAGAAGATTCAGTATCTCATCTAAAGGCTCCAGAAAGACCATTAATCGTTTCTGACCAGTGGATGTATCATTCAAGGCTATATGCTGCCGCTTCATTCGTAAAAACTGTTGAATACCTTGATCTTATTCAGCTCAATTCATTTGGATGCGGACTTGATGCTGTAACTACAGATCAGGTTGCTGATATATTAACGGGTTCAGGAAAAATATATACATGCCTTAAAATCGACGAAGTAAATAACTTAGGTGCTGCAAGAATAAGAATACGTTCTCTTCTTTCTGCCTTGAGAGTTAGACAAAAGCTTGGAAAAACAAGAACTATTACATCTTCAGCTATCAACAAAGTACAGTTTACTGAAGAAATGAAGAAGGACTATACAATTTTGTGTCCACAGATGTCTCCTATCCATTTTGATATTTTAGAGCCTGCATTTAAGGCATGTGGATACAACTTCGAAGTTTTAGGAAATGATAACCGAAGAGCTGTTGACGTTGGTTTAAAATACGTTAATAATGATGCCTGCTATCCTTCATTAATGGTTGTAGGTCAGCTTATGGATGCTCTTTTGTCTGGAAAATACGATTTAAACAAAGTAGCTCTTATAATGACTCAGACCGGTGGCGGTTGTAGAGCAACTAACTATATCGGTTTCATAAGAAGAGCTCTTCAAAAAGCCGGAATGTCACAGATTCCAGTCATATCACTTAATTTAGGTGGCATCGAAACCAATCCTGGTTTCAAGCTTAACAAAGATCTTCTTATGCGAGCAGCTTATGCTGTTACTTTCGGTGATATCTTCATGAGATGTGTATATCGAATGAGACCTTATGAAGTTAACGAAGGCGAAGTAAATGAAGTACACGAAAAATGGAAGAAAAAATGTTCAGAATTCGTCTCTAAAAAGCATATGAATTTCTTTACTTTCAGAAAAATGTGTAAGGAAATTGTTGAGGATTTTGATGCCATTCCAATTAAAGATATTAAAAAACCTCGCGTTGGAATAGTAGGTGAAATACTGGTAAAATTCGCTCCTGCAGCTAACAATTATTTAGTTGAGCTATTAGAAAAAGAAGGAGCAGAAGCAGTAGTTCCAGACCTTTTAGATTTCATGCTTTACTGCTTCTATAACCAGATTTACAAAGCATCATATCTTGGAACATCTAAGAAGACTTCAATTATTTCAAGGCTAGGAATTAATGCCTTAGAATTTTTAAGAGGAGCTGCTTCTTCGGCACTTGAAAAATCCAAGAACTTCTACCCTCCTGCTTCAATATATGAAACAGTTAAAAATGCAAAATCAATAGTTGATATCGGTAATCAGACTGGTGAAGGATGGTTCTTAACTGGTGAAATGGTCGAATTGATACATGCAGGCGTTAATAATATTGTGTGTACTCAGCCATTTGCATGCTTACCTAATCACGTAGTAGGAAAAGGAGTTATCAAAGCATTAAGAAAGGAATATCCATTAAGTAACATAGTTGCTATCGACTATGATCCTGGAGCTTCTGAAGTTAATCAGCTTAATAGAATTAAGTTAATGTTAAGTACAGCTCAGAAAAACCTTAATGAAAATCTTTAAATGAAAAGTGCGCCACAAGGCGCACTTTTTATTTTCTATATCCTATGCTCTTACTTCAATTCCATTTACTTCAATCTGGTCTGTTATAGGAATAACCAGACACTTTCTTCCATCAATTTCTCTTGTTTCAACAAGATCCGCTCTTTCTGGATTAACCTTAACAACTACGTCAGGTGTCTTAACCTCATAAGATCTTGAATTACTTATATTGGATACATAAAGCTTAGTATCCTCACCGCAGGATGCATCATACAGTTTTTCAAAAACCTGCATTTTTTCATCTTCTACTCCGGCTTTTTCGAAAAGAATCTTGACGTCTTTTTTATCAAGAGTAAGAGGCTCTGCTATCTCTTTTTCCTTATGCTCAACTTCCATCTCATTAAGATTCTCATGTATGCTCTGAACAATTGAATAATCAACATGTTCACCTAATGTTTCTTCAATAAGAGCCTGGAATGTTGCTTTTTGGGTTTTAGCAGTCAATGTTGTGGAACATCCCAATACTCCAGCTACCAAATCCTCATGAAGTTCTTCAGAATCTTTCACGTAGTACATAACATTATGAATATCGCTTGCTCTGTCGTTAAAGGCAGGGAACAAAAATGCCGCTTCTGGAAGATCAACAACCCAGTCTCTGATTCTGTTATGGAATTCATTCATGGATGCATCATACGAAAGTCCAGGTTTTGATAAATTAACTGGGCATATACAGCACATAATAAAATCATATACTGTATCAGACTCATCATTAATTATTCCATCTGTGGTTTTATTTGGTACATCATATGTATCTGTAATTACTAAGATTAAGTAATTACCAACATAATCATAATAATTGATTACCATATCATAAAACTGTGAAAGAAGCGCTTCATCCTTTAATTTAGACTCTCTAAGTCTCATTAAAAACTCCTGACAGCCACCATCATTTTCCTGTTCTATAGGAAATTCAAGATTAAGAGCTGTTTTTCCTATTGTTCCTGATAGCGACTTTCTTAAGATTTCGAAATACTTAAAGGTTTCTTCCTCTGGAAGATTTAAAAAGCTTTCTTCAAAGGTTGTCTTAATTGTCTTTTCTGCATCTACATAGCAGCCACAGATTCTCGAAATTGAACAATTTCTTGGAGTGAACTGTTTTTTTATCTCATTTAATTCAGGTTTTACCATCTTAATTTTCTCCTAAAGTCTTTTATATATTTATCCCTTACTTGCATTTTCATTCACGAGTTTTTTAAAATAGTCTCCTCGTTCTTCGAAATTCTTAAAATATCCATAAGAAGCTGCTGCAGGTGACAGGATACATGCTCCATCCTTAGTTATGTTCTTTGCAAGTTTAACTGCCAGATCAAGATTATCAACATAATATACATTAATACAGTTTCTAACTGACTCTAATATTCTTTTTCCAGATTCATAGCACAAGATGAAATTAACATTTTGATAGTTGGGAATAGCATCAATAAGATACTGGTAATCAATTCCTCTGTCCATTCCACCAACAATCACGCATCTTGCATCTTTTACAGATTCAATTGCATTAACGGTTGCCTCTGGTATCGTCGAAATAGAATCATCATAAAAACTTACGTTGTTTATTGTCGTAAAGTATTCAAGTCTGTGTGGAAGGGATTCAAAGGTTTTAATAGAATTAATAACCGCCTCCTTACTGCACCCAAATATATTAGTAGCAATATTATAGGCAACATCTGCATTCCACTGATTATGAATACCAAGCAGTTTCATTTCATATTTTGGTACATTAAACTTTGGCAGCTTAATTGTTTTAGCCTTAGTAACAATACTAGGTACATCTTCTCCTACGAAAAAGTAATCATTCTCAGTCTGATTCGTTGTTATTTTTGTTTTCGCTTTAAAATATGCCTCTTTAGTATGATAATAATCCAAATGATCCTCATACAGATTCAAAAAAACACTTATATGAGGTGATACATTATTATTAACCAGCTGATGACAGCTCATTTCAAGTACGGCTAAAGCTCCATTCTTCATATCTTCATAGGCTTCCATACAAGGTATACCTATATTGCCAAGCAGGCACACCTTTCTATCAAGATTTTCCTTTAATACATGATATATAAGCGAAGTAGTCGTTGATTTACCTTTAGTACCTGTAATTCCTACTGTATTGTCCTTGAATTCCTCCAAAAACAGTTCTGTCATTGAAGTAATGTTTTTCTCTTCATAGTCAAAATATGGAACTCCGGGACTTTTAATAACAATATCATAATCATCTATTGGAAGATCTTCTCTTTTTCCCTCGAATACTTCAACCGAAGAAGGATTGCAATATGTATTCAAGAATGTTAATGAAGCTTTTCCTTCTCTTCCATATCCCCAAAGCAAAACCTTTTTATTATCAAATTTTTCTACAATACTACTCATGCACTACTACCTATTTTTGACCGAAAAAAGAACCTGTCACTATAAATAGTAACAGGCCCTTTAAATAACTAAATTTAAGCACCAAATGATTTCTTATACCATTCAAGTGAGCCCTTATATGCCTCATAAACTGCATTACTGTCAATATTATTAAGAAGCATGATTCTGTCTATCTCTGTCCAATTCGCATTCTCATATGCAATAACAAAGTTTAATACATCCGCGAAATCTCCTTCTTTACTAACAAGAGCTTTCTCTATCTGCTTAGACACCTTAACCTTCTTTAAAGCTTCCTCCATTGTCATATCAAGTATAATATCGAGCACTGAGAAAAGACCTGTTAAGAACAATTCTGAGCCGAACTGAGCTTTCTCAAATATTGGAGCAAGATTCTCACTAAACTTCGCTCTAAGAAGTGATACTCTGGTAATTTCATTTGGCTTGTCTGCACACAACTGATTAGTTACCGCTGAGTTAATCCACTTCTTTAATTCTTTTTGACCAAGCATTGCAGCGGCATGTCTAATCGAAGTAATCTCAGAATTAACAGACATTCTATTAACAACTTCCAAAAGCTTTAATACTAAAGCTGTATCTCTTCCAATTACGTCAGCTGCCTTTGTAAGATCAAAATCAACATCATTTACAATATTCAACAATTCAATATAGTTAACCTTTAATGGAGCAACTTCATTCTGTCCCTTAGTTACAGGAACGCGATAGAACTCTCCTTCGTACAGAGTATAGCCACCTTCAGATACTAAATTATCATATACATCTACAGTCTCTACATTAACTGCACATAATTTAATATTAGGATATACATTAGAAAAATATATCTTCGCTTTAGAAATATCAATCTTCTTATTATCAAGAAACATATAATCAATAAGCGACAGGATATCCTTATATAATTCAAACTGCTGAACTACAATCTTCCTGATAGCAAGTTTAAATCCTGCATCCTTTAATTCTTTTATTCTGTTGATATAAATCTCTTCAGGTTTAACAGAATTATCCATCAAAATTACAATTCTACCCTTAGGAATATCCTTACACTGATCTTCAATAGAAGAAAAAATAGAAATATTATTAACAGGTACGAATATTTCTTTTTCCCTAGATATCGTTTCAATACCCATAGATTCGATAACTTCAAATCCCTGGATCGAACCTGCTCCATCTCTTTGACCTGTACCAAGCAAAGATGGATTCAAAAGAAGATTGGCCTTCTGTGTGAATAAAGAATATGCCTTAACAATTAAATTTTCATCAAATAAAGGTATTAATGTAGCTAACATATTAACCCCTTCCCAAATTTACTCTATAGTTAAAATATCTACGAAACCAGTAATCTCAAATACTTCCATAACTGAAGGTGCAACATTGACTACCTTCATTGTTCCAACCTTATTCATAGTCTTCTGAGTTGCTAATAAAACTCTTAATCCAGCCGATGAAATATACTCAAGTTCTTTAAGATCGAAAACTAAATCCTTAACACCTTCTAAAACTTCAGAAAGCTTACCCTCAAGCTCTGGGGCTGTTGTTGTATCCAGTCTTCCAGATAATGCAATATTTAAAACTTCACCTGTTGTATTTGTATTAATAAGCATAATAACCTCCATATATTTTTATATATTATAACATAAAAGTGACAAAAAAATATGATTTAACTACCATTTTTTGACTATTTTTAATATATTCTGATTATTTATTCTGTCATAGCTTACTTCATCCATGGATTTCTTAACCATGAATATCCCTAATCCTCCTATAGCTCTATCTTCTGCAGATAAAGTAATGTCAGGGTCTTCCTTTTCTAATGGATTAAAAGCTATTCCCTCATCTTTAAATATCACTTCACATGAAGAATTCTTTGTAATAATACTTATCTTTACCTTACCATCATTTGATTCATAAGCATAATTGGCCACATTAACGAAAATTTCTTCAGCGCACACTGACATTTGCATTACAATTTTCATTGGTGCAGCTACTTTTTCGAGTTCACTTTCTAAGTCGCCAAGAAAACTATTTAATTCTCCAACTTTTGCATCATATATTTTTTCCAAACTAATTCTCCTTACCAT
Organism: Lachnospiraceae bacterium; assembly: GCA_024399135.1. GTDB lineage: Bacteria > Bacillota > Clostridia > Lachnospirales > Lachnospiraceae > JAILLW01. The sequence goes on from JAKSHY010000001.1 coordinate 311,507, forward strand.
TATATTTTAAACATAGCATGGTAATATCATCGAACTGCGGAGCGTCCTTTACGAATCCATCAACATCCTCTTTTAACATTTTCAAAATATTCTCAACCGATTGCTCATTAGCACAGTGTGAATTTAAGTTATCAATCAATCTATCATCACCGTATAGTTCATTATTAGAATCAGTAGCTTCTGTTACACCATCCGTATAAAGAACAATAATATCGCCCTCTTCTAACCAGGCCTCCTGCTTTTTATATTTAAGTCCTTCCATACCTGCCATAACAAGACCTGGTCTGGACTTCAAGAATTCATATTCACCATTTTTTCTTTTAAGGGCTGGGAAATTATGTCCAGCATTAATAAATTCAATATGTCCGGTCGACAATTCAAGGATTCCCATCCATACAGTCACGAACATATTAGCCTCATTATTAGAAGAAAGCTTATCATTAGCTCTTGTTGCCACCTCATCAACAGAAAAACCAGCCTCTGCTATACTTTTTAACATAGTCTTGGATGACATCATGAACATAGCTGCAGGAATTCCTTTTCCTGAAACGTCAGCAATTGTAATTGCAAGATGATCATTATCTATATAATAAAAATCATAGAAATCACCACCAACCTCTTTCGCTGTATACATACTTGCGAAAATATCAAATTCCTTCCTGTTTAACGCAACCGAGTCAAGTGGTGGAAGTGCGGAATGCTGAATGTTTTTGGCGTATTCCAATTCTTTATTAATTCTATTTTCAGCCTCTTTAATATACCTTTTCAGCGTACTGACTGTAGAATTAATATCATCAGAAAGACTCGCAAATTCCTGATTATTCATAACCTCTACTGTAACATCTAAATTACCACCTGTAATTTCAGCAAGCTTTAAGTTAATCTTCTGTATATTATCAACTACAATTTTCTTAATCAAAATATAAATTGCAGCGAACAATACTGCAAATAATATAATCTCCGTGAATGTATTAACATACATAACCATATTACGATTAAAAAGTGCTTCATCCGCTGGGTATACAGCTATAATTTTGTAACCTTCAGTTGTTGAGTACATACAAAAGGCTTCTTTATCATATGCCTTAACATCAAGGACTTCCATTTCCACGATTTCATCTTTTACGCTCCATCCAACCTCAGACAATTTCTTTCCAGAATTCTTCAAAGAGCCTGAAATAATATAATTTTCAGCATCTACAATTGTAATATATCCACTTTTTCCTATATGTCTGTTGTACGCAGCATTTATTACAGAATTACCAATATCCTGTTGGAACTGCTTGGCATCATATCCTATTTGAAGGTAACAGCCTCTATCAAGAATAGCCCCGGCATATTTTCGCCATACCTCAGCATTAATTGTTATAGGCTGATATTCCTGGATTACTACATTAGAATCATTGAATAAATCCATGAATTCCTTTGACTGCTCTCCACTTTTCATATCAAAACCAACAAAATCATCATTAGTACTATATGAAATATGCAAATCAGAATCTATGATATTTATTTCTGAAATATTATATATACCCGCAAGATATTTTAAATAGCTGTTTGACAAATTCTTCTGGGAAATAACCTGATAAGATATATTCTTCGTAAGCTCAATCAGATTACGATTCGATGCTTCAACAATTTCTCCCTTAACATCGTCAATATTAGTAGTAAGAAGCTGCTTAATATCATTTTCTGAAACTCTGTTCTGCCTTGAATATGACATAATACAGGTTAATAAAAATGCTAATACCACAACAACCATTAGCCAGCTTTGAATAAGCTCTGAAATATGAATTTCTTTTTTATTAAATAAATTGAATTTCTTTTTAGAAATTAAAGATACCACCAAAAGGGCTAAAGAAACTGCAAGCCCGTTACATACAAACATTGGTACAGTTAATATTTTTAATATTTCAACTACCTTTTGAAGCTGATCAACATTGGTAAAGAACATAATGCTAAGGTGAATAGCTTCAACAATAATTCCAATAAAAAGACCCATCAAAAATCCAGGAATTTTATTATCAAGAAGGAATTTTCTTATTAAATAAGCTATGATACCAGCTAAAATACATGCAAGCGAACATGCAATCTGCGTAAAATCTCCAGCCAAGCCATACCAGACTGCGACATATCTGAATACACCGCCTATAACGCCCGCAATAATACCTGCTTCACCACCAAAAATAAGGCCTGCACATAAAATAGAGGCATCTCTAACATTAGCAAGTGCACCGCCAACATCAACTCCATATATTGTTCCAAGGCATGCTAGAATACCAAAAAATACGCCTATGATAATTTGCCAGAAATTTCGACTGAATTTAGCAACATTAATTTTAGTTGAAATATAATAGAACAATGCAGAAAAAAATACAGGAGTAACCGCAAGTAATATTATTTCAGAATATATTCCCATATAATGATTCCTCTATGAATAATTTAAATAAAAACCCTGAAAACTTTTCAGTTTTCAGGGCTTATGATTTAATAAAGAATTTCTTTATTTAGCGTAGTCAATAACTCTGGATTCACGAATTACATTTACCTTAACCTGGCCTGGATATTCCATTTCTGCTTCAATTTTCTTAGAAATATCACGTGCCATAATAATCATATCTGTATCCGATACCTGTTCTGGGACTACCATTACACGAATCTCTCTACCTGCCTGAATAGCAAAAGATTTATCGACACCCTTAAATTCATTAGCGATGTCTTCTAATTGTCTAAGTCTTGTTGTATATGTCTCAAGTGTTTCACGTCTAGCACCAGGTCTTGCTGCTGAAATAGCATCAGATGCCTGTACTATACATGCAATAAGTGACTGAGGTTCCACATCACCATGGTGGGATTCAACTGCATTAATAACAATCTTCGATTCCTTATATTTCTTACACAATTCAACACCAAGCTGAATATGTGTACCTTCCATTTCCTGGTCAACAGCCTTTCCTATATCATGTAAAAGACCTGCACGCTTTGCAACTCTGACATCTAAGCCAAGTTCTGCTGCTAATAGACCGGATAACTGAGCAACCTCAATTGAATGCTTAAGTGCATTCTGTCCATAACTGGTTCTATATTTCATCTTGCCAAGAAGTCTTACCAATTCCGGATGAATTCCATGAACTCCTACCTCTAATGTAGCAGATTCACCTTCTTCTTTAATAATAGTCTCGACTTCTTTTTGCGCTTTTTCAACCATCTCTTCAATACGAGCTGGATGAATACGTCCATCAACAATCAGCTTTTCAAGTGCTATACGAGCTACTTCTCTTCTGATTGGATCAAAACTTGATAATACAACAGCTTCTGGTGTGTCATCGATAATCAAATCAACACCTGTCATGGTTTCAAGAGTTCTAATATTTCTACCCTCTCTACCAATAATTCTACCCTTCATTTCATCGTTAGGTAGTGGAACTACTGATATTGTTGTTTCAGATACGTGATCTGCAGCACATTTCTGGATTGCAGTAACAACATAATCCTTAGCTTTCTTATCAGCTTCTTCCTTGGCCCTGGTCTCCATTTCCTTGATCATCACGGCCGTTTCATGTTTTACTTCATCTTCAACAATTCTTAATAAATACTCTTTTGCTTGTTCGGAGGTTAAACCTGAGATTCTCTCGAGTTCGTGCAATCTTTGTTCGTTAAGCTTAGAAATTTCTGCCTTTTCTTTAGCCAATTCTTCTTCTCTTTGGGCTAAAGCAGACTCTTTCTTTTCAATTGCCTCTGCCTTCTTGTCAACGTTTTCCTCTTTTTGCTGAACCCTACGCTCATATCTTTGAGCTTCTGCGCGACGCTCCTTAATTTCTTTATCAAGTTCGTTCTTAGCCTTAATAGACTCTTCCTTGACTTCAAGTAAGGATTCACGCTTTTTAGTTTCTGCAGTTTTTAAAGCTTCATCAACAATTTCTCTAGCTTTATTCTCAGCCGAACCTATCTTTTCCTTGCCAAGCTTCTCCTGATGCTTAGCTGACAAAATCCAGGCTACTGGAGCTGAAACAACTAAAGTGGCGGCAACTGCTATCACTACTTCTAAAAGCATGATCTTGAGTACCTCCTATTTAATTTTCATTGTACAATATTGAAATAGATATGCCTAAATAGGCAATCTAAAACAGTCTACAACATTATTTAGTCTACTGTAAGTATCAAGTTATGTCAAGTAAAAACACTCAATCGAAGGATTCTAAATCTCCAATTATCTTTTTAATTTTAGATGAAGAAAACCCCTTTCTTGCAAGTTTTCCTAGCAATTTCATCTTTTCTTCATATGTTACAGAATTAATATCAACACCTGATTTTTTAATAAATTTTATTATCTGTTCTTCTTCTAAATCATCACCGTCTATGCTCCACTCATTTTCAATAGCCTCATTGATTATATCCTTTGAAACACCCTTTTGAGTTAAATCAAAAATAAGCTTCTTTTTATTCTTCCTATCCTTATATGTATTAATAAAATCACATGCATACTGATAATCATCAAGATAATGATATGAAGACACATAATCTATAGCAACATTTACTATTAATTCAGGATAACCTCCATCAGACAATTTGTCTCTTAATCCCTTTACAGTATATGGTCTTACTTTTAAAAGATTCATGGCCCTAAGCTTCGCTCTTTTAGGAAGAATAACACTCATAATCTCATCATAAGCTTTCTCATCCAGAGACTCCCCTTCTTTTATCCTATAAAGACGAACTTCCCCTTTGTATAACACAAAGGAGAAGTCATTCTCTAATAATATCTTAACTCTATTCTTATTAATTTCCTGAATCTTCTTTACCAGCATCCGAAGAACCATCCAATCCATAATGTGATCTTACTAATAAATTAATTTCCTCTAAAAGTTCAGGATTATCCTTAAGATACTGCTTGGTATTTTCTCTTCCCTGTCCAATCTTATTGCCATTATAAGCGTACCATGCACCTGACTTGTTAATAATGTCTGCATCTGCTGCTAAATCTAATATATCTCCAACAGCAGAAATACCTTCGCCGAAAATGATATCAAATTCTGCCTCTTTAAAAGGAGGAGCAATCTTATTCTTAACAACCTTAACTCTGGTTCTGTTTCCTATTGCTTCTCCACCCTGCTTAAGAGTCTCTACTCTTCTAACATCCATTCTAACAGATGAATAGAATTTTAACGCACGTCCACCTGTAGTAGTTTCAGGATTACCAAACATAATTCCAACCTTTTCACGAAGCTGGTTAATGAATACAACAGAACAATTAGACTTCGAAATAACTGCAGTAAGCTTTCTTAAAGCCTGACTCATAAGTCTTGCCTGAAGACCAACATGTGAGTCACCCATATCACCATCAATCTCTGCTTTAGGAACAAGAGCTGCAACCGAGTCAACTACAACAATATCAATAGCCCCAGATCTTACCATAGTTTCAGTAATTTCTAACGCCTGTTCTCCATTGTCAGGCTGTGAAATATAAAGATTATCAACATCAACGCCAATATTCTTAGCATATACAGGATCAAGTGCATGTTCTGCATCAATAAAGCCTGCTATACCACCTCTTTTTTGAACCTCAGCAATCATATGTAATGTTACTGTAGTTTTACCTGAAGATTCAGGTCCATATATTTCAATAATTCTACCCTTAGGAATACCACCCAATCCTAAAGCAATATCCAGGCTTAAAGAACCTGTAGGAATAGTTTCAACATTTATAGTATTAGCAGGATCGCCAAGTTTCATAACTGCGCCCTTACCATACTGTTTTTCAATCTGACCAATAGCAGCATCTAATGCCTTAAGTTTTTCATCTCTTTCCATGTACGTTCTCCTTCTTTAGAACATCTGTTCTATTGTTAGAATAAAACAAACGTTCGATTTTGTCAACTTCTTTTTTAATTTGTTTCATTAGTTACTTTTCTTTTCACATATATTTATCATATATATGATTCAGTATCCTTACTGGTATATGTACATCTTACAGTTAGTTTGGTCCCAATATATGTACTTTACCATAAATCTAATTTAGTTTGAGGAATATCGACGAATTGTCCAATAGAATTTACTAAAGTCATAATAGCATGTTTAATAACCAATGGCAAGTGCGGTTTTAAAAAAGAACAAATCTCTGATTTTGCTCAAAGATTTGTTCTTATATTAATTTTCAATATATTCTTCTGGAAGGAATTTCCACAATTTTTCATTCAATTCCTTCTGTGTAGTAGGTTTAAATGCAACATCTGAAAAACCATCATTATAATACTCTTCAAATGCTCCCTTAATTGCATTCGCAGTAAGAACTACTATAGGAGTATCCTTATTAAGTCCATCTTCCTGTTCTTTAATTCTATGCATTGATTCAATACCATCCATATCAGGCATCAAATGATCCATGAAAATGATATCGAATTTTTTCTTATTAGTGTAGTCAAGCGCAACGCTTCCACTTGTAGCAGATGCAATCTGTATTCCAGTCTCCTTTAAAAGACCCATAACAACCTTTATATTCATTACGTTATCATCTACAACCAGAATATGAGCTCGTGGAGCCTTAATTAATTCTTTTTCCTCGGTATCCTGCTGAAGAACCCCCTTCTCATCCTTCATGAAATCTCCTATAGGAGTAGGATCAATCATTTCCTGTCTTATAGAGAACGAGAACTGTGAACCAAGCCCATATACAGAATCTACGAAAAGCTTAGTTCCCATAAGAGTAAGAAGCTGGGTTACAATATTAATTCCAAGACCAGTTCCTTCTATATTACGATTACTCTTTTCGTCGATTCTTTCGAACGGATCATACAGTTTCGCAATATCTTCTTCCTTAATACCTTTTCCTGTATCTTTGACCGTGAATTTAAGTAAAACGCTTGCTCTACCTTTTCCTTCAAGAGATACCTTTAATGTAACAGTACCAGTTTCTGTATATTTAACAGCATTACTTAATAGATTCGTAAGAACCTGCTTGATTCTTACATCATCTCCATGTAAAACTGACGGAATATTTTCATCAATATCAAACACCAGCTTAAGATTCTTCTCTTTCGCCTTGAAGCTGAACATTACGAATTCTTCTCTAATAAACTTCTTAAAATCATAATCATCTTCAACAATGCTCATCTTTCCAGATTCAATCTTACTAAAATCAAGAATATCATTAATAATATTAAGAAGATTATGAGCAGCGCCTGAAGCATCCTTTGCATATCCAATAATGTTTGAATTATCAGACTCATTCATTATCATCTCATTCATTCCCATGATTGCATTCATAGGAGTTCTGATTTCGTGAGACATTCTTGCTAAGAAACTACTCTTGGCTTGGTTAGCTTTAACAGCAGCATTCTTTGCTTCTTCAGCCATTTCTCGGGTTTTGATAGCGGCTTCCTTTGCTTCTTCAGCTTCTTTAAATGCTATTTCTGCCTGAAGTTTGGATGTTTCAGCTTCTAATCTCAATCTGTCAGCAATTTCTTTTGCCTTTTCCAGATCATCCTTACTTCTTCGAAGCTCATCCATGGATTCTACCATCTTCTTATAATCAGGAGTTTCGAGCGATAACTGGATAATAAGAATAGCAAGTGTAACACCAAACAAAATAAATAACGTAGATGCATCTATAATTAATTCTACTATTACACCTGCCAAAACAGTCATAACGAAGAAAATAATAGACTTATACTGCACAGGCGTAAAATATTTTCGATTTCTAAACGCTGTATAGAGAATAATCGCAAGCAGAATCGCTGGCACTATTGTATTCAAAAGATAGAAAGGTCCTGTCTGGAACTTTCCATTCTCATCAACATATGAAATAAATCCAGTGAAGAGATTTAATACACCAGCTATTACGAAAATAATAACTACAAAAACAGTAGACAAATCCGCAATCGTATTAATCCTGTTTACTTCCTTATCCATGAAATATGCTTTAACATACGAATAAGCGAAATAAGTCAGGAACGCGACGCAGACATTAAATGAAGTTCTACATAAATTGGAAACAAAATGAGGAAAATACTCAGTATATGTTTCGGTGATATTCATAAGAATATCAACGAAACACGCAACAAGATTAGTATTAACTAATCGATAGAACATTTTATTTGAATTAGATACATCCGCATATCTTCTGCCCACGGACAAATATATAATGAGCAGAATGAATATAGACGCTATTACGAAATCAATGTTGTGAATAAGTCCAAACATACTTACCTTCCGATATTATTTAACTTCCTTCATTACATCACGATTTTTAAATAAATAATCAAACATGGAAATAATAGTAAGTACTATTGCTATCCACAAACATATCTGACCTGTAATGTATGCAGGCTGCCATGGAAGATCTGCAATTAAGAATCCAACTGCAAGCATCTGAAAACCTGTTTTCCATTTTCCCCACCAGCTTGCTGAAATAACGACACCATTGTCAGATGCAACCAGTCTGAATCCACTTATGAAAAATTCTCTGGCAATAATAATAATAACCATCCAGCTTGGAATTCTCTTAAGTTCAACTAAACAGATAAGCGCTGAGCAAACCAAAAGCTTGTCCGCCAACGGATCCATAAACTTACCAAAGTTAGTAACTAAATTATTCTTTCTGGCAATCTTACCATCAAACCAGTCTGTAACAGACGCAATAATAAAAATTGCAAGTGCAACGAAATTATTATATGGAATATAATCTGGTAATAATAAAGCAACTATAAAAAATGGTATTAAAACAACTCTGAAAACTGTTAATTTGTTAGGTAAATTCATAACACATCTCCTACTAAATCATAATCATTAGCCTCAGTAATCAAGACTTTTACGATATCACCGCTCATGAGCTCTTTTTCGGAGTTTATGAACAAATAACCATCAACATCCGGAACATCGCGATAGGTTCTTCCAACATAGATACCATCCTCTGGAATTGAACCTTCCACTATTGCATCCAGCTTCCTTCCAACCATGCTCTGGTTTTTCGAAAAGGTGATGGATTGCTGAAGCAACATTATTTCTTCTCTTCTTTTTTCTTTTATTTCTTCATCAATCTGGTTATCCATTGAAGCTGCCGGAGTATTTTCCTCCTGAGAATAAGTGAACACACCTAATCTGTCGAACTCAAGATCTTTAACAAGCCTTACGCTGTCTTCAAAATCGCTTTCACTTTCATCTGGAAATCCTGTAATAAGTGTAGTTCGCAATGATATGTCAGGAATTTTTCCTCTTAGCTTTGAAACCAGATCATAAATATCTTTTCTGGAAGTTTTTCTTCCCATTAATTTAAGGATTTTGTCTGAACCACTCTGAATAGGTATATCAACGTAATTAGCAATTTTTTCTTCCGTTGCAATACATTCTATCAGTTCATCGGTTATCTCTTCTGGATAAAGATATAGAATTCTGATTATTTCTATTCCATCAATTTCACATATCTTATGTAAAAGCTCTGGAAGGCACTTTTTATTATATAAATCCACACCATAAAGAGTTGTCTCCTGAGCAACTAATATAAGCTCCTTAACACCTCTTTTGGAAAGCCCCTTTGCTTCATTGACCAAATCCTCCATAGGAATGCTTCTATAAGGACCTCTGACCTTCGGAATTACGCAATAAGTACAGTGCTTGTCGCAGCCTTCAGCGATTTTCAAATAATCATAATAACCACCTGTTGTGATAACTCTTTTTTTATTACCAAAAACAGGCTTGTCTAATGGTTCGATGACATCCTTTGAATTATTATTTAAAACATCATTTACTACCTTTACTATATTATCTATTGATGAAATACCAACAATAGCATCAACCTCAGGTAGTTCACTATGAATCTCATCCTTATATCTTTGGCCTAGACATCCTGTTATAACAAGAGCCTTTAATTTACCTTCTTTTTTTAATTCACCAAGTGAAATAATAGTCTCAATGCTTTCTTCTTTCGCATCATTAATGAAGCAGCAGGTGTTAACAACGGCAACATCTGCCTCCTCTTCATCATTCGTGAATTCATAGCCGGCTTCCAAAAGACTACCGAGCATAACCTCAGAATCTACTGAGTTCTTGTCGCAGCCTAAAGATACAAAAAATACTTTCATAGTAAAAAATATCCTTACTCCTCGTCTGAAGAATCATCAGAAAGAATCTTAACCTCGCCCTTATATAATTCTTCAACTGCGATAGATAAAGGCTTCTCGTCATCCATTCCTGAAACCATTGGCTCCTCGCCATCTATTAACTGACGAGCTCTTTTTGATGTAGCCATTACAATCGAATATCTTGAATTAACTACAGGAGCTTCGCCCTTTTCTACCTCACTGTTTACTACGTCCATTAAATCTGAATAAGATGGGTGTAACATAAATATCTCCTTTCAATAGGCTATTTAAAAGCCTTTAAATCTTCCTTAAACTGTTTCGTAAATTCTTCATTGCAGGATGGTGCATGATGGAAAGCGTCAATCAAATTCTTCATCCTGTCAACACATATATCTAAATCATCATTGATTAAAAGATAATCATATTTTTCTATGAAATCAGACTCCTCGTAGGCTCTCTTCATTCTGTTATTAATGACCTCTATGGTTTCTGTTCCACGACTTACAAGTCTGTTTCTTAAAATCTCTGCCGAAGGAGGTGTAACGAACACAAGAACTGCATCATTAAACTTTTCTTTAATCTGCAAGGCTCCCTGAATCTCTATTTCAAGGATTACATCCTTTCCTTCATTAAGCTGCTCTTCAACATATTTCTTAGGCGTGCCATAATAGTTGCCAACATAATTAGCATGCTCTATCAAAGCATCCTCTTTAATAGCAGCCTCGAATTCTTCTTTAGTTACGAAGAAATATTCTCTTCCGTTGACTTCACCTTCTCTTGGAGATCTAGTAGTCATCGAAATTGATAATGATAAATTATCACACTCATTAACAATTCTCTTAACTAAAGTTCCCTTTCCAGCACCCGAAAAACCTGATATTACTATCAAAGCACCTTTTCTTTTCATATTATTTCTCCTGAATACTTATTCAATATTCTGAATCTGCTCACGTACCTTTTCAATTTCTGTTTTAAGCGTAATTGCATGATCTGAAATCTCAAGGTCATTACACTTAGAAAGAGTTGTATTGGCTTCACGATTCATCTCCTGAGCCATGAAATCAAGCTTTCTTCCTATTCCGCCACCGTTAATAAGGCTTTCCTTCATTGTTTCAATATGTGAACGAAGTCTGACTAATTCCTCATCAACACATACCTTATCTGCGAAGATTGTAACCTCCATCATAAGCCTTGTTTCATCGATTTGGGCATCTGCCAAAAGATCTCTCACCTTGTTAGTTAGCTTTTCTTTATATTCTGAAACCATCTGTGGAGAACGCTTCTCAATAAAAGCAACATGCTCAAGCATTCCATCAAGCTTCGACACTAAGTCATTCTTAAGGTTCTCACCTTCTTTAATTCTAGTTTCAACGAATCCCTCAGCTGCAGTTTTGATTGCTTTAGAAAGTAAATTCCATAAAGCTTCCTCATCAACATCCTGCTCCTCCAATTCAAACACTTCAGGAAATCTTGCCAATGCTGAAACTCTGATATCCTCATCAAGTCCGAAATCTTCAGCCATAATATGAAGATATTTTAAATAATCCTTTGCTACGTCCTTGTTATACTTAACAGAAACATTAGATTCTGAGAAGTCTTCATAGGTGATGAAAATATCAACCTTACCTCTCTCCATATACTTCTTTAATTCGTTCCTGATCTGTGCCTCGAAGAAATTAAGCTTCTTAGGCATTTTGATGTTAACATCAAGATATCGGTGATTAACCGACTTCATCTCAACAGTAATCTTACGATTACCTTCTTCGGCCTCTCCACGGCCGAATCCTGTCATACTTTTAATCATTATTTTACCTTTCCTAAAGTCGTCTTAATCCACACATTTTCACGACTTCACATACGTAGTTTATTATATTGCAGATTTCTATTTTTTGCAAATTCTATGGGACGTGTAACTGCAAGCTATATATTAACCTTATTAATCCCTTCCATTCATATAGGCATATTTTCACTTCATATATCTTTTGATGTGTTATTATATTAAAATAAAATTCTAAAACAATTATGTCACAAGCACTAATTAACAATATACAGGAAGTAAAACAATGGCATTCGATGGTATTACAGTTTCATGTCTTGTACATGAGTTAAATAAAAGAACTTTAAACGGAAGAATATCTAAAATAGCTCAGCCGGAAAACGACGAGCTTATTTTAACGATCAAACAGCCACAGGGCGAGCAGGTCAAGCTTCTTTTATCAGCCTCTCCTTCTCTTCCACTGGCTTATATAACAGAAAGCTCCAAGCAAAGTCCGATGATTGCACCTAATTTTTGTATGCTATTACGAAAGCACATTCAAAATGGTCGAATCATCGAAATTAGTCAGCCATCTCTCGAGCGAATAATTAATTTCAAAATCGAGCATCTAAATGAAATGGGTGATATATGTTACAAGACTTTAGTTGTTGAGCTTATGGGCAAGCATTCCAACATTATATTCCTTGATGAAAAGGAAATGATTATCGATTCAATAAAGCATATTCCTCAAAGCATAAGTTCTGTAAGAGAAGTTCTTCCGGGCCGTAATTATTTCATACCGGAAACTACGCAGAAAGCTAACCCGCTAGAAATATCTTTTGAAGAATTTAGTAACGACATGGGTGCTTCCTCATCTCCTGTTTTTAAAGCTCTTTATTCAAAATATACAGGCTTATCTCCTTTCTTTTCTGAAGAAATATGTCACAGAGCCAATATAGATTCTGGTATATGTGCCAACGAGATTCAAAATTTAGACGAATTATATAAGGTATTTTCATCTGCAATGGATGATATTAAAAATCATAACTTTTCATGCTCAATTGTATATGAAAATAACGTTCCATTCGAATACTCATCCATGCCACTAACATCCTTTAGCGAAGAGGTAACCAAAAAATTCGACAGTATATCTTCTCTTCTGGAAGCCTATTACGCCGAAAAAGAGCTTGTATCAAGAATCAAGCAGCGTTCAATTGACCTAAGGAAAATAGTGCAGAATCTATTAGAAAAGGATGTCAAAAAATATGACCTCCAGCTAAAGCAGATTAAAGACACAGAAAAAAAAGATACATACAGAATATATGGTGAATTATTAAATACCTACGGCTACAATCTAGAGCCTAACCTTACCAAATTCACTACTATTAATTACTACACCAACGAAGAAATAACAATTCCATTGGATCCTGATTTTACTGCTATCGAAAATGCAAAAAAATATTTTGAAAAATATAATAAATTAAAAAGAACTAAAGAAGCTCTTGATAAATTAACTATCGAAGTTAAAGAAGAAATCGAGCACCTCGAATCAATCCAGAATTCTTTGGATATTGCCGTATCCTTAGATGATCTTCTTGCAATTAAAGAAGAAATGATTAACAGTGGTTACATCAAACGTCATAATAGTAATAACAAAAAGCAGAAAATCAAATCAAAACCTTTTCATTATATTACCAAGGAAGGTTTTCACATTTATGTAGGAAAGAATAATCTTCAGAATGAAGAAATAACCTTCAAGGTTGCTAATGGTAATGACTGGTGGTTCCATGCAAAAAACATTCCAGGAAGCCATGTCATAGTTAAAACCGAAGGATTAGAATTGCCTGATTCTGTTTTCGAAGATGCCGCAAAACTTGCAGCATACTATTCAAAAGCTAAAGGACAGTCAAGAATAGAGGTTGATTACGTAAGAAGAAAAGAGGTTAAACACCCCAATGGATCCAAGCCTGGGTTCGTGGTTTATTACACTAACTACTCTATGCTCATCGATTCAGATATATCTTCATTAACAAGAATAGACGACTAGTTTCATCATCAGGCACTAAGATACCTAAACAACTAGTATTTTAATTAAATATATCAGCAAAAACTGTAAGGGATAGAAAGAATAGCTAAGTATTTTAGGTATATTTCTTCCCTTATTTCTATTGTAGTAACAAGCAATTAAATACAAAGATATAAGTCCCAGAGCTTCCAGCATAACATTATTCAGCATTCCAAGTAATGATACAGATTTCCCATATTTTAATGCTGTGAGGTATGACCTTAAAGGATAAATCGTAAAAAACGAAATTGCCGATGCATAAAACATCTTAAGATAATCATCATTAAATATATAAATTACAAGTATCAATAATGGTGTAAAAAACTGATACTCAAGGTTAAGTAATTCACATAATGCTGAACCTAGCGAAATTCCAGCTGTGAGTAATATATATCGTTTAGCAGTATTTTGTGATTTTAATTTTTCATAAAGAACACAGAAAAGCGCTCCTGCCAATAACGAAAAAACTGTATTCTGACTTTTAAATTCCAGTACTACTCCATAATTTGCCAGATCATGCGGTACTTCAGCTATCAAAGATAAAACAAATAACCTAAACAGATATTTTTTAATATTATGTGTTCGTAACACTCCTTCTGCCACAAAAAAAGCAAAAACAGGCATCGAAAGACGCCCGATATATCTTGGAATGGTAACAAGATAATGCCTCATAGTATCACTAAGATCCATTGAAGAAAAAACAATAGCAGCCAGATGATCTATGACCATTGTTACCATAGCTATTACTCTGAAACCAAAATATGAAATTCCGTTCTTAAACATTCCTGTTTTCATTAATCTTTTGCTATTTCATAACCTTAAACTTTTTAGCTAGAGCAACTACTTTTGTTCCCTTCGGAATACTTAAAAGCTCCTCTTCTGAAATTGCCTGCCATCTTATCACTAAAACTAAATATGTAATAAGCGCTACGAACAGACTAACCACAAGTGAGATAAAATTAAGATCAGTCAGATAATATAAGAGTTCATAAATTCCGAATGCAATCGCCCCCATCAGAATCGATGATATTATAGGTCTTAAAAATGTCTTATCAACTTCCTGCTGATATTTTAAATACTTCTTAACCGCAATTCCATTCATAACGCAAAGAATAAGAGCATAAATAACAGTAGCGAATCCATAACAGTATAACGCCCAGTCAACAGGGAGAATGTACATTAAAAGAATCATTAATACTGCATGCAAGATCAAAGAAACCAGACCATTTATTATCGGAAGATTAAGCTTTCCAATGGCCTGTAAAACTGCCTGTGTTATTGTAGACAGCGCATACAGCACAACCGTAAGTGCTAATACGATAAGCATATTTGCTGCCAATGCCAGTGATTCCTTCTGTGGAAAAATAACTCTCATAATTGGTCTTGCTAAAACACCAACTAAAACTGCAGCAGGAATCGACACGAACATCGTAACCCTGATAGCCTTCTCGACCTGCCCTCTTGCCACATCATACTGTCTTTTCGTAATGTATGTCGAAAGCCTTGGAATAAGTGTCGCTGCCATAGCTGCTGAAAGAGCAATCGGAATATTGGCTATTTTATTGGCCTTAGCATACGCCGAAAGATCAAGTGCAACATTCTTTTCAACTACACCCTTTCCATCCATCAACACCCACTGGTAAATCGTTTTATCCATGAAAGTATTAATATTATATACGCAGGTGCTTAAAATGAACGGTGTAACAACCATAAGTATCATCTTAAAAATTTTGGCGTATGAATCTTCCTGATGCCTGTCAGCATATACCTTCGCCATGAAAGATTTTCTATTATAAAAATATATGATGAGCATGAAAATAAGAGCTGTTAATACACCAACACCTGTACCTATAGTCGAACCTGCCGCGCCATAAGAAGCCACCGTGGATGAATCAAGCCCTTTTGCGCTATTAACAAGAACATATGCCATAAGTACAGAAAAGCCTGCATTAAAAATCTGTTCTAAAATTTGGGAAAGTGAAGTTTGAACCATACTATGTCTGGCCTGGAAGAATCCACGAAATGCCCCAAGAAGTCCGCACAAAAATACAGTTGGAGCCAATACCTTAAGTGGCAAAATAGCACTTTCCATCTTGACTAAAATTCCAGCTCCGAAGAAAACAAAAAAGCCCGCGATAAGTCCAACAATCGTAACATAAATAAGTGTACACTTAAATAATCTGTACGCATTGTTATACTCTTCATTCGCGAGCTTCTGTGCCATTATTTTAGAGACTGCTGAAGGAATACTAAACGATGAAATCATCAAAATAATACTATAAGCGGCATACGCACTATCATAGTATCCAAAACCCTCATCTCCAATAATATGTACTAAAGGGGTATTATATAAAAGTCCTATTATACGAACAACAATTCCGGCAGCAGCGAAAATACCCGCCTGCATTACCAGGGACTGCTTGCGATCAGACTTAGACATCGAATTACCCCTTTAAATTAGTTTAATTTTGTTCCACATCCAACGCAAAACTGTGAAGTATTAGGAACTTCTTTTCCACAGTTAGGGCACTTAATTATTCCCTTTAATCTCTTAACTGCTTCGTTGTACTCAGAAATTCTTTCGTTAGCACTCTTAATCTGACTAAAGAGAGCGGCAAACTCATTATCTGCTTCATCTGCATGCTTATCATAATAAGTCTGTCCAATCTGTAAAATAATGTTTTTAATATTATTTTCCTCAGCACTAATCATAGAATTATATCTGGACAAATCAGTCATGTTCTTTCCCTTCTGAACTGCTGATTCACTAACGTCCGAAATCTTTTTTCCTAAATCATCTAAAAAAGCCATATTCGCCTCCAAAAAATTAATATTTTAAAAATATATATAATTGTCAGTCAAATCACATACCGACTGTTTTATTTTAGCAAAAACAGTCAATAGTTTCAAATATTATCTCTTCTTTCCATGATAAAAGATAGCCAGAATATCAGGACCTCCATGGCATCCACAAACAGCCCCAACATAATTAATTATTACATTTTTAATTCCCACTTCTTCTTTTAATCTTCTGGCCATATCTAAAGCCTCCTCTTCACAGTCACCGTGACTTACGAATACAGGAGTATCAAGATCTGTAACATTTTCCTTAAATGTTTCTATAACCTTTGAAATTGCTCTTTTACGGCCTCTAATCTTATCGTATGCTTCAATTAATCCTTCCTCATTAATTCTAAGAATCGGCTTAATTCCAATAATTGTTCCAATAATAGCAGAACCCTTCGAGGCTCTTCCGCCTCTCATAATATGCATAAGATCAGCCACCGTAAAGGTATGACACATATGAAGTGCATTTTCTTTTCCATACATTTGCACTTCTTCTAAACTTAATCCCTCTTCCTTCTTCTTCGCACAAAGATATACTAAAAGACCTTCTCCTGAGGATGCCGCCAAGCTGTCAACAGTCAGAATTTTTCTATCTGGATATTTTTCCAGCATATCATTAGCACATAAGCATCCAGCCTGATATGTTCCGCTCATAGCACCCGAAAAACCTACGTACAATATATCTTTGCCCTCATTTAGAATAGGTTCGAAACATTCTAAAAATCCCTGATATGTCGCCTGCGAAGTGGTAGGAAGTTTTTTATTTCGCATGGCATTATACATATCCGGAAATGACAATTCTCTTCCATCAAGATAATTTTCATATGATTTTCCATCTAAAAGTACATGAAGTCTTACAACTTTAATATTCATTTCATCAGCCATCTCTTGTGGCAAATCACAAGTAGAATCTGTAACTATAACATAATCACTCATTATAATATATCTCCTTTTTGCATGTAGTTTACAATACTACATTACATCATAATAGATATCACGTAAAGCAGTTTATACATTTTTAATAATTAGAAAACCTATTATTTAAAATAATTTGTTATAGTAACTGTTTCCAAAATATGCAAAACATGTGTATAATGAGACTCATGATTAACAGACATTTAACTTCTGAACAATTGAATATCATCGAAGAATCAGTTAAGAATATTCTTATTGCATTAGGTGACGATCCAGAAAGAGAAGGCCTGGTTGACACCCCATCGCGCGTTGCCAGAATGTATGATGAAGTATTCGAAGGTATGCGTTATACCAACGAAGAAATTGCTAATATGTACAACAGATGCTTCGAAGAAACTAAAACCAGTGATTTAGTTGTTGTTAAGGATATAAATGTTTTTAGTTACTGTGAGCACCATATTGCACTTATGTATAACATGAGTGTTTCAGTTGCATATATTCCTAATGGAAAGGTTATCGGACTTAGTAAGATAGCCAGAATTGCAGATATGGTATGTAAAAGACTCCAGCTTCAGGAAAGAATCACAGCTGATATTGCCCAGATTCTTGAGATGATTCTTGGCACCAGCGATATAATGGTTAAGGTTGAAGGCGAACATAGCTGCATGAGTGCCAGAGGAATCAACAAGCCAGGTACCAAAACCATCAGTAGAATAACAAAAGGTGCTTTCAAAAATGACAGCACCCTTCAGACAGTTTTATTATAATTTAGAATATTCTATTTTCTAAACATATTATCTTGCAATCGAAAATGTATAGCTTAAAAATCCAAGTATTATACATACTATTCCAAGACTTCCAATAACAACAATATGTTGTTTTAAATACATAACTATTAAGGCAATAAATTCTCTAACAAATCCGTTAGGCCAGAAATACCATTTCGTCTTACTCGATATTCCTTCAACCTTAAGGCCCGCTTTTCTGGCTAAAATTCCGCTCCTTAACATATGATAATTAGTAGTTGCGAAACATACATTTGAAGAAGGATCAATATCATCTATTATCTTCTTCGAAAAAAGAAAATTCTCATAAGTATTTCTTGACTCTTTTTCTGGGAGAATCTCAACCTGTTCAACACCATGACTTAATAAATACAGTTCCATCGCAGAACCTTCAGACATAATCTCGTCTGTTCCTTTTCCACCTGATGGAATATATCTTATCCTCTTTCCTGATGCTATCTCCTGCTCCCAGGCATATTTGATTGCCCTGTTCGTACGCCCTTTAAGAAGAGGAAGAAGTCCTCCCTTTTTATTAATTTTGCAGCCAAGAATAATAATAAAGTCCTTATCATGTACCGGCTTTTGTTTGGCTGCCGCATATGACATAATCATTGTTCCTACGAAAAAGCACTCCACATAGCACATCGAAAGAAGCAAAAACAAACTAAAATATGTAACAAAAACAGTAGCAATAGAAACCCTGTTTGAATTAATCATAGTCAAAATTTTAGTATTCGCTATATAATCCGCAACAAGAATTGATATTGTCCCACCAACAAAAAATATTCCCAATAAAAAACCCAAAAGATTTTTCAGTCTGAATCCTTCATATTTAATCAAAAACAGATTACTTACAGAAATCAAAAGACATAAAATTGCGAACAATGGAAGTGCAACGAAAGCGAAATTCCGAGGGAATTCCACGAACTCTAAGAACATATATCTTAATGTAGGAATCTTCGTCTCCAATAGGCACGAGAGCAAATATATATACAAAGATATATTAAGTGTAACTAAAAATAGCATTCCTGCTATAAAAAATATATTTCTATAGTGATATAAAGAATCCTTCATGGACTTATATAAAAGAACACGAAGGACTATAACCAGAGCAATAATAAATACGAATATTACATTAAATAAAATAACACCAGCCAATATCTTTCTCCTGGGGAAATCTAAATATTATTTGGATTAAGAAAGTTCAAGAAGATTCTGTCCCATGAACACTTCCACTTCCATTCCGGCTTTAGTAGCATCTAGTATAGTTTTAGGAAAATCTACAGCCCCTTCTTCCAACAAAAGAATAATTGTTGATCCACCATAAAGGAACTTTCCCTTTTCGAGGCCTCTGATTGCGAACTTTTCATCATCCTTATTGGCAATCTTACCAACAAGCATTGCTCCGACCTCCATCTGAAGAATATCTTTCTTAGACTTAGTTCTAATCATTGTGTATTCTCTGGAATTTTCTGTAAATACAGGATACATATCAAGGGCAATTGGCCTTACTGTATGAAGCTTCCCCTTAATCTTTCTGTAGCCTGTTCGCATACCGGTTTCAGCATATACATATCTGTGATAATGATGAACACACAATCTAAATACAAGGCAATAACCATTAGCATATTTCTTAGCAAGTTTTTTATCTCTTAATAATCTTGAAATGGTATATCCACTTTGTTTAACCGGAATAACCAGATCATCATTAATCTTATATGCACTAAGATATCCATCACTAGGAGCAATTAAAGCATCGTTTGAATAATCAATTACTCTTTTATCTTCTTTGATTCTTCTGGTGAAGAAATCATTAAAGCATCCATATTCTTCTTCTATATAGTCATCCATATTAATATTATTCTTCTCAACAAAAGAAGGAATAATACCCTTAGACAATGGAGAATCCATATATTTTCCGACAATATAAGATAAGGGGCTTGATATAAGGCCCCTTAATATTATTCTTCCAAGCTTGGTATGATATAAAAAGTTAAGTCCTGCTCCATCAGGAGTACGCTCAATCAGGTTCATATTAATTAAATCCAAAAACAATCAATGCTATAAGCTCTAAAACGCCAAGTGCCACAAGCCCCAAAATAACCTTAATTCCTGGCTTAGGAATCTTAATTCTGGAAACGAAGGCAACTGCCATCATAGCCATTACAATAAAGTATACAATAGTGACATCCATCTCTGTTAAATACTGAAGAAGTATAACTGATGGGAAAATTAATGATGCAGAAGTAACTGGAAGACCTTCATATATCTTTCTAGAACCAGTCTCTGTCTTTTGTCTTTCCTCTTCTGTAACATTATAATAAGCAAGTCTAATTAAAGCTGCTAAAAAGTACAGAATCAAAATTCCGAACAAAAATATAGCTGTAATCACATTAAACTTAGGACTATCCTTAGTCAGAATATCTGAATAAATATCAGACACTTTAATCATGGCGTTTCCTATAGCTACAGGAAGGACTCCGAATGCAACAAGATCTGACAGTGAATCAATCTGTACGCCGAATTTTTTCATCATATCAGTTCTATTCTTCTTAGTAGATGCAACCTTTCCATCAAAAGCATCACAAAGGCCACATATAAGTAAAAAGAATACTCCTAAATATGGATGACCTGTATTGCTAAGAGAAACCATGACACCTATGCAGGCAGAAATAGCCGACAAATATGTCAAAATTACAGTATAATCATAAACTCCAATCATTCTTCAACACCCTTATTCTTTTTCTTGTACACTAAATATCCTACCGCTATCATTACACCACTTATCAGAACACATGCATAGAACGAAATGCCACGGCTGACAAGTTCAATATTAACATAGTTGCCAACACCAACCACATCATTTAATGCATCAATCAAAACATAATCTGATACACCAACTGCCCCCGGAATTGGAATAGAGTTAGCACCTACCACTGTATATATCTGAGCTATGAAGACATCAAAGCATTGGCTTAATGAGCCCTTCATAGCAAGATAAACAAATACTGTAACTAATACCTGCGATAATCTCTGTAAAAGATTAAAAATGAACGATTTAACCAAAACAGACTTTTTACCTGAAACACTGTGAGCACATTCTCGATAATCATCCATAACCTTATCAATCTTCTGCTGAATTCTTTCAGGACGTTTAACTAAATGAAGCTTAATACCTATTTTAGTTATTCCTTCAGCCATTTTTTTAACGAAAGACGCCTTCCTCATAAGTAAAATGAAAAGGAAGAAAAAGCCTCCCAGAATAACATAGCCCACCGCAATGAGAATTCTCGACAAAACGGTGAATTTCACGTAAAAAAACGGTCTTACTATTACTGCGAACAGACCAAGCACCATAATTGCAAGCGTATACATCGTAACATTAATAAGCAAAATAATCGTTGTAATTCCACCTGGAATACCATCCATCATCATGAAAAGAGCGCTAGCAGGCTGTCCACCTGTAGCTGATGGAGTAATAGCTGAAAAATATATATCAGCTGCTGAATACATAACACCACGAACTCGCTTAACAGGATGGTTACCTAAAAGCCCTATTGTTAATGTTCTAAGTGCTAACCCTTCGAACACAATGAAACCAGCCATGCAAACTAATGCTGCAATTAAAAACTCTTTTCTTGAATCAACAATAGAACTTAAGAATAAATCCCACGTGAAATTCTTAGCATTAGTGACAATAACGAAAATGCTAAGTGCTACCAGCAATATGAAAGTTAATGATAATAATAAATTTTTCTTCATCTACCCTAATATCCAATAGCATAAATTTAACATATTTCGAAGCTTTTTTCCATAAAATACTGATGTTTATACTTTCTTAATAATTTATTATTATAATTATTCGTTATCGCTATCGGTATTGTTAGCTGTGTTACTCGGCATATTAGTAGATTTTACCTTATTAAAAGATGAAATATCTAACATCATATTATTGTCAGATGTAACCATAGGAAGCTGTCCATCCCACTTTTCAAGATACATCTGTTTTAAAATAACATCGGTCAATGACTCTTCTAATACCTTATTAGCCTCTGCTTCTGCCTGGGCACTGATTTTAAGTGCATCTGCATCTGCCTGAGCCTGTGTAAGCTTAACCTTAGCTTCAGCCTCAGCCTTTTCTACTGAAGTCTTATTCTCAATCTGCTGAGTCTCATACGCCATCTGAGCCTGCTGCTTTTGGGCAATCTTGTTATTATACTCATCATCAAATGTTGCATTGTTAATTACTACCTTATTAATTCTAACAACCTCAGAACCATACTTTTCGTTCAAAGATTTCTGAATATTTTCTTTAACAAGTGGCTCTAATGTATTTCTGTTAGTAACATCAACTGGAGCCAAAGTCTTGCTGGATGTCTTAAGAGCACTGGCAACAAGAGCATTACTAACAAGGTTATTTTGATAATCACTTACATTAGCGAATATCCATGCAGACTTTTCAGCATTAATCTGATATGTAACTGTAACACCCGAAAAATATACTTCATTTCGCTCTGATGTTTCTGCACTGATTACTTCTTCAAAAGAAATATCCTGCTGCTTATTATTAACACGCTGAATATTCTGGACAAAAGGAATCTTCCAGTTAAATCCATTAGGAACAACCTCTGATGAAATCTGTCCGAATGTGCTTCTAACGCCTGTATATCCTGTAGGAATAATAGTGAATGAATTCGCAATAACAAAAACTACGATTATAGCTACAGCTATACCTCCTGCTAATTTCTTACTTACCATATATTTTTCTCCTTTTCTTTATTTCAATCAAAAATAACAATCTATAGACATTAACATCGGCATAAAATGTTTTAGATTATTCAAAACAAAAATATAACGTTCGTATTATATCATAATGTTTACCTCTTACCAACAAAATCAAACCACTTACCTAAAATCTATTTTCTTTTTTTGATATATATGTATAATCCATAGCATAAGGACATTTTGAGGTAAGAACATGAAGGTCAAAATCGAAATTGATCCGAATTTAACAGAAAGCGAAATCATCATTAAATGTTCCAAAATCGATGATGAGATTTTAAACATCCAAAGCAGTCTATTAAATTCGGAAAATGAAAAGAAGAAAATTGTATTTTACCAGGATGACGTTGAATACTATCTTTCACTTGAAGAAATACTCTTCTTCGAAGCAAATGATAATGATGTATGGGCCCATACACCTGATGACAGCTTCAAGGTTAAATACAAGCTCTATGAATTAGAATCAACGCTTCCAAAGGATTTTTTAAGAATATCCAAGTCAACGATTCTAAACATCAAAAAGGTATACAGCATTAACAGGAATCTTTCAGGTGCCAGCAAGGTTCAGTTTAATGGCACACCAAAATCTGTATACGTATCTAGAAACTACTTTAAATTATTAAAAGAAAAATTATCCCTTGAAATAGGGACTTAGGAGGAAAAACATGAACAAATCAAATTTATCAAGAATTATGTGGGGAATAATATTAATCCTTATGGCAGTAGGATTAGTAATGTACAAAATGGGAAGTCCTGTATTATCCTTCCTTCCAGAAATCGGATTATGGCAGTTATTAATTGGTCTTGCATTAGTTGCCATATTAATTAATTCATTATGCAAATTAAGCTTTGGTGGAATTTTATTTTCATTAGCATTTTTAGGCATAGTTTTCGATCATGAACTTGGAATTGAAGATTTAGTTCCATGGACAATTTTACTTGTTGCATTATTGGGAACTATTGCACTTAACTTATTATTCGGAAAAGCAGTAAAAAGACATTGTTTTCATACACATATAGATCATCACGAAAAAAGCAACTGGACATCAGAAACCGTTGATATAAACGATGAGGATGCCATCTATGAAAATGTAAGATTCGGTGGAGCTACTAAATATGTTCACTCTGAAGATTTTAAGTATGCAACCTTTAACTGTTCTTTCGGCGGATTGGAAATCTATTTAGATAAGGCTAAAGTTCCTTCAGGAAAAGCAACTGTTGAAATTCATTCTAATTTTTCAGGTGTGGAATTATACATTCCAAGAGAATGGAACGTTGTTAACAAAATAAGCTCTATGTTCGGTGCTGTAGATACCAAAGGATCTGGAAATGCTGATTCTGGTGTGACTATTACGCTCGTTGGGGATAATCACTTTGGAGCGATAGATATTAAGAGAATATAATTGAATTTGTTACTTTTTTTGTTCATAAAAAATCATCTACTCTTTGAGCTAAGATGCTCTGCAGAGCAGATGATTTTTTTATGTAAATAACTTAATTCAGTTTTGTCTAATTAGAGCAGATGATTTTTTAATTACACTAATGAACAAATTTAATTATATCTGATTAGAGCAGATATTTTTTAATTCTTGAAGGAGTGTACTGGGGCTGGTATTCTTCCACCACGGTTAACAAAATCATCGCAGGAGAACTGATTAACTGGCATGATAGGAGCATATCCAAATAATCCACCATATTCTGCCACATCGCCAACAGTCTTACCAATAGTAGGCATTATTCTTACTGCTGTAGTCTTCTGATTAATCATACCAATAGCCATCTCGTCTGCGATAATACCAGCTATAGTTGTAGGCTTGGTATCTCCTGGAATTGCTATCATATCAAGACCTACAGAGCATACACATGTCATAGCCTCTAACTTTTCTAATGTCAAAGAACCTGCTTTAACTGCATCAATCATACCCTGATCCTCTGATACAGGAATGAATGCTCCACTCAATCCGCCAACATAAGAAGATGCCATAATACCGCCCTTCTTAACCTGATCATTCAAAAGAGCTAGTGCTGCAGTAGTTCCTGGAGCTCCGGCATATTCAAGACCGATTTCACACAAAATATCGGCAACCGAATCACCAACAGCTGGAGTTGGAGCAAGTGAAAGGTCAACAATTCCGAAAGGAACATTAAGCATTCTTGAAGCTTCTTTTGCAACAAGCTGACCAACTCTTGTAACCTTAAATGCAGTCTTCTTAATCGTCTCACAAAGGACCTCGAAGTTCTCTCCTCTAACCTTTTCAAGAGCTGTTTTAACTACACCTGGTCCACTAACACCAACATTAATGATTCTATCAGCTTCTGTAACACCATGAAACGCACCTGCCATGAATGGATTATCATCTGGTGGATTACAAAGAACAACCAGCTTCATAGCGCCTGATGAATCAGTATCCTTGGTTAGTTCAGCACATTCCTTTATGATATCGCCCATAATTCTAACAGCGTCCATGTTAATTCCAATCTTAGTAGAACCAACACTTACAGAGCTACAAATTCTGTTGGTTTCAGCTAAAGCTCTTGGTATCGAACGAATCAGTAATTCGTCTGCCTTAGTCATTCCCTTAGCAACCAGTGCTGAATATCCTCCAAGAAGATTAACTCCTATCTCCTCTGTAACCTGGTCAAGTGTTTTAGCGATTTTAATAAAGTCATCCTCGCTCTTGCAACATGATGCTCCAACCAAAGCTATTGGTGTTACTGAAATTCTTTTATTAACGATAGGAATACCAAATTCCTGTGAAATGGTTTCTCCTGTCTTTACTAAATCCTTTGCTGATTCATATATCTTGTCATGAATTTTCTTACAGCATGTATCAAGATCTGTATCCGCACAATCTAAAAGGTTAATTCCCATTGTTATTGTTCTAACATCGAGATTTTCCTTTTCAATCATCTCATTGGTTTCTGTAACCTCATATATATTTATCATAACTAAATGTCTCCTGGTTTTAGATTAAACTCTATGCATTGATTCGAAGATTTCTTCCTTCTGACACTTGATTAATACACCAATCTCAGTTCCGAGTGCATCAAGGTCATTACATACATTGCCGAATTCCTTAGCTGATGAATTCATATCAACAACCATCATCATGTTAAAATATCCGGAAACGATAGTCTGGCTAATATCAAGAATATTGATTCCATTATCAGCAAGATAAGTACACACCTTAGCGATGATACCTACTGTATCTTTTCCAACAACTGTAATAATTGTTTTTTTCATAACTTAGTCACCTCTACTTAATTATTAATCTAACATTCACTAATTTAACATTCATTCTTTAGTCGCACAATATCTTTATCGCAGAACAAACATTTTCGTACTCCTTCGAAAAGCTGTCCATGAGGGGAGCGATTGGAGCCTTAACCACATTATCTCTAATATTATCGCAAAATAGTGCGCACGCACTACCAAGCTTGCTGAATCCGAGATTCAAGGACAGCCCCTTAATAGTGTGGGCACTTTCAAACGCAGCTTTAATATCATCATTCTTCAATGCCTCAACTACTTGATTATACTCTTTCGTTTCAAGAAATTTAATCAAAAATTTTTCAATTCTCTCATCTTTTTTTAATCTTCCGATCACTTCATCGTAATCTTCACCCATTAGAGCATAAACATCCTTAACATTCTTCCCCATTAGAACCCCCTTGATAGTTTTGCCGAAATAGTTTCCTTTGTTATCTTTCCTTGCGATACTTTCCGATAGTATCCTTTAAATTATCAACATTGATAGGCTTTGATATATGATCACTCATTCCCGCCTCGAGTGATTTTTTGATATCCTCTGAAAAAGCATTTGCAGAGAGCGCTATAATTGGTATTGTAGCCGCATCCTTTCTATCCATTCTTCTAATCACTTTAGTCGCTTCATATCCATTGAGAACAGGCATCATAATATCCATCAGAATTATATCAAATTCTCCGGCTTTTGATTCTCTGAACTTCGCAACAACGTCTCCACCGTCACTCGCACAGGTAACTATACAGCCTTCATCTTCCAATATATCAATTGCAATTTCCTGATTAAGCTCATTATCTTCAGCAAGAAGAATTTTGATTCCATTAAGGTCAATTAAAGAAATACTCTCATCTTCATCAGTTTCATTCACTTCACTTTCATCAATAACAAATGGAATAACTATAGTGAATTCCGTGCCTTTGTTAAATTCACTTGAGACCTCTATTGTTCCACCCATTAATGTTACGAGTTTTTTACTAATTGACATGCCAAGGCCTGTACCCTTGTACTCAGTTCTCGCACTTTCATGCTCTTGAATGAATGGCTCCCAGATATGATCCAAAAAATCCCTCTGCATACCAATTCCGGTATCTTTAATCTTAAACTCGAACCAAGCCTTACCAACACTATGCCTTAATTCCCTGACAGAGAAAAATATCTTTCCACCATCATTGGTGAACTTAACAGAATTTCCAAGTACGTTAATGAAAACCTGTCTTAACTGAAGCTCATCTCCAAGGACTCTGTAATATTCACTAGGACTAATATCTGTTACAAGCTCGATATCTCTGTCTAATAACTGACCTCCGATTATAGAAACACAGTTATTAAAGATTACTCTTAAATCGATTCGCTTGTTTTCTATCTCTGTTTTTCCGCTTTCAATTTTACTAAGATCCAAAATATCATTAATCAGCTTAAGAAGCTGCTCTTCAGCCGTATGAACCTTTGTAAGACAGTCAGACACCTTTTCCTTGTCATCTATATGCTTCTGTGCCATATCAGTGAAGCCTTTAATAGCATTCATAGGAGTTCTGATATCATGAGACATATTAAACAGAAACTGTGTCTTAGCGTTATTCGCATTTTCTGCCTTTTCTTTTGCGTCTTCAAGCTCTTTTCTATGTAATTCTTCAAGTTTGAACTCTTCATCAACATTATGAAGTCCAACTATTATACCCTTAATATCACCATTCTCTTTTCGATCAGCAAAAAAACGCATCTGATACTGAAGAACTTTCCCATCTATCAGCGCCTTAAAATTCACGTAATATGTAGTGTAAATATTAATGCCCTCAAGAATAGCTTCCTTAGTTGTCTTTTTTTCGAATTTTTCCTTTTCACTTTCATAGACACAGAATCTTGAAACCATCTTAAAACGTTCATATATGTTTTCTTCTTCCATCCATCCTGGAATCAGTCTAAGAAGCTTCTCACTGGTTCTAAACTGTTCTATAACCTTTCCATCATCTTCAGAATCATCTACTAAATAGTAGTTAACACACACATAATCATCTGCAAGACTTTCGATAATCTCCTGATCGACAAGCATCTTCTTTCTGTTCTTCCTATAGTTAAGATATAGATATATTGAAACCACCAGCATGGCAGTAATTATTACTACTATATTAATAAATTCAGGATGGGTTCTTAAAAACTCACTAACAGTTAAATTATCAACGTCTGCCTCTGATATATGCTTGGCAACTAATGAACTAATCTCTGTCTTCGAAATATAGAGAATACTCTTATTAATAATATTAAGAAGCATATTTTCATCTATTCTGGTTGCGACACACATGTCATATTGATCACTAAACACAACAAACTCGTAATCAGGAAGATAATGTTCAGCTATTCTCTGAAGAGCCGTGGCATGAGCAATGATACCATCTGCATTATCATTCAAAACTTCACTAATATATTCTTTAGATGAATCGCAGACAATGAACTCAGTATCTGGGAACATTTCTCTGGCATAGCTGTCAGTCAAAATAAGATTAGTACCTCGTACAGCAATTTTTTTGATGTTATCTATGGATATTTTATTGGAGTAAAGCATACCCATAGGTATTGACATAAGTGTATTAGATATATTAACCCCAGTTTTCTCAGCATTATAATAGCTGTGATATACCGGTGTCATAATATCAATTTCTTTATTATTAAGAGCATTTAAAAGTTCTGTTGAAGAATCATATAAAGTCCATTCAATTCTTATATCACTTTGTGTATACTTTATAATTTTCTCAAATATCTCAGGAACTACACCCTCCACATTCCCACTTTTGCCATAGTATGTATATGGAATATCATTATTCAATCCTCCAATTCTAACAACCTCTTTTTGTCTTAACCATTCTCTTTCCTTGGTGGTTAAAGAACTAAGCAGCGGATTATCAGAATAATAATGTTCGAAAAGACTTGAAAATAAAAACGGATCGGAATTATATATTTCATTTTGCGCATCGTTTAATTCCTTCAAAAGTTCAGGTCTATTCTTACTTACTGCAAAATAGAAATCAGTAGTTCCCAATTTTTTTACACATGAAATATTGCTGGTAAGTGCTGTATCAAGGTCCAGTGATAGATCAATTTTTCCATTCTTAAGATCAGCCCACTTTTCCTCAACTGTAGGATACTCGACAATTTTCATTTTCAAACCATTAGTATTAATAAAATCTTCTAAAAAAAACTTTTGATAGATTCCTTCCTCAACACCTATTACTTTATTATTAAGAGTAGATATATCATCAACATCTATGGATTCGTTATCAAGAGCCTTTGCTATGAAACTGTTTTCTTCTCCAATCTCCATATCAGGGAAAAGCATGGTTTTCTCACGTTCTTCCGTCTTCGTTACATCAGGAAGAATATCAATTTCACCTTTCTCAAGCATTTCAATTAACGATGAAAAATCTCCATATACATATTCATACTTCCATCCTGTACGCTTGGAAATTTCCTGTAAAACGTCGTAAACATATCCTGATTTAACTACATCCGAAGATGCACCATTCATAAGACCAAGCGCCTCAGAATAGCCTACACGCACAACAACAGGGCTTTCGCCATTCTCTATAGAATAAACAAAAACCCCGCATGTATTAATTAATATACATATTGAAATTAATAGTGAAACTAAAAATCTTTTCATAGATCCTTTGAAACTATATCAATAATTTTGTCTACAGAAACAGGCTTTGAAAGATGCTCGTTCATACCTGCAGCCTTTGATTTTAAGACCTCTTCCTCTCCAGAATTAGCAGAGAATGCAAATATTAATACATTCTTATCCTTCTCACGGATTTTTCTTGCAGCCTCATAGCCATCCATTATAGGCATAACAATATCCATTAATATGAAATCGTATGTATTTCTCTGTGCCATTTCGAAGGCCACCTTACCATTGATTGCTTCATCAACAATAATTCCACAATCCTCAAGGCTTACCTTAGTAATTTCTCTATTAAGCGCATCATCCTCAGCTAAAAGACAACGTTTTCCTTCAAGAACATTTTCATTAGTTAATCCTACAGAAATAGAGGCTAAATCAATACCATCATTAAGATAATTATTAATCTGATTCTTAGCCTTCTGGATTCTTTCGATACATTCAGTAACTATAACCTCATCCTTTGAATGTTTTTTCGCAAGATCAACACTTCCGCCAATGATATTCATACCATTTCTAACATCTCTGTTGATATCATTTAAATAATCTATTGTTTTCTTCTGAGTAGAAATCTGATTTTCTAAAATATCAATCTTATTACGAACTCTGTCATTTAATAGATCATCTGGCTCCTCATCTGGGAAAACAAGTCTATATTCATATTGAACTCCTAAACACTTTAATAATTCTAAGAATTCCTCATATCCTAACGATTCTCTATTAATCTTCTTACCTAAGTTCTGAGGCGACTGGTTGGATCTTCTCGAAAGCTCAACCATGGTCACATTTAATTTCTTACAGGTATCTTTAATAATGTTTGCTAAACTCATATTATTTATCCTCCTAGCGATAACTTTATTATACATCATATAACCCAAAAAGAAAATAAATAAGTTTATAAATATACAAAAGGGTGTATTAGAAGAATACACCCTTAACGAAAATCTCTATTCCTATAAGTATTAATATAACGCCACCAAGTATCTGCGCCTTCCCGGAAAGCTTAGTCCCAAACTTCTTTCCAAGCATTAAGCCTGCTATACATATCACATATGTCACTACACATATGATTAGGGAAGCTATAATTGCTTTAATAACACCATAATCCGAAATAGTGAATCCAACCGACAGCGCATCAATCGAGGTTGCGATTCCCTGAATTATTAGTGCAGAAAATCCAACTGCCGCTGTTTCTTCATCCCCACCTCTGATTCCATCGATTAACATCTTCCCGCCAATGAACAGTAAAAGGAAAAGTGCTATCCACGGTATATATTTTTCGAAGAATTTGAAATAATTGACCAGCGTATGTACAAAGAACCACCCAAGCATAGGCATCAGAGCCTGAAAAGCTCCGAAGGTTCCTGCTATCAATGTCATTTTTGACTTCTTCATTTTAGGCTCACTAAGTCCATTAGCAAGCGAAACTGAAAACGCATCCATTGCGAGTCCTACTCCCAACAAAATGCTGTTCATCACAAAGATATAGTCCACAATCCTACCCCTCCTAAATTAACACCTTGAATTACTACAGGTAAAATATATAATCTGGTATTTCTTTGAAATTTCACCCAAGAATTCTTTAGTAGCTTCAAGCTTTTCATCATCAAGATTGGTAAATGGATCATCCATAATAATGAAAGGCTCCTCACTTTCATACATCGCGTCAATTAGTGAAAGTCTAAGGCATATTCCAACAAGATCCCTATATCCTAAGCTTAATGAATTAATCTCTCTTT
The DNA here is from genome assembly GCA_024399135.1 of Lachnospiraceae bacterium. Lineage (GTDB taxonomy): Bacteria > Bacillota > Clostridia > Lachnospirales > Lachnospiraceae > JAILLW01. The sequence continues at coordinate 343,411 of JAKSHY010000001.1, forward strand.
GCTTTCCAAGTTCATCAACAGTAATATTAGTATTAGCATCAATCTTAAACTTATGAGATGCCATTCCAGCAATTAATTCAAAATATGAGCCGAAGCTATTCAATATAGGATCAGTATATTTTGATGTTAATCTCTCCTTAGCTAATGAAAGCTTTTCCTTCGCAAGACTTAAACACTCAAACTTCTTTTGCTCTACTTTTTGAATTTCTTTTAGTTCTTCAAGCCTTACTTTATTTTCTTCAAGATTGTCGAGCTTAACTGCGATTTCATCAATTCCTTTTTCGTAGAAATTAAGCTTGTTTCTGACATTATCAATCTCACTATTCAAGCTATTATTCTTATTCGCAAGATCAAGAAGTGTACCCTCTTCATCAGCTTTCGAATCAGTAACTTTAATCTCCTCTAGCAAAGAAACATCATTTTTCTTTTCGAATTCATCAAGTAGCTTTTCATCTTCATTATATTTTAAGGATGCTCTTAAGAAATGCTCTGTATTTTTCCTAATATTCTTAATAGCCAAAGCCGGATTTTCGTTTTTCTCGAATAAATATTTATCAAAGAATAATGAAATCATCTTCTTAAGTTCACTTAGTTTTTCATTATTCACAGAACTTGTTTTTGCTTTTTCTTTTAAATCATTATATGCATTAACATCAGCTCGTAATCCATAATAAGCATCACTTATATTATCTATCTCGAAGATGACATGATTGTCATTTAAGAATCCAACAAGTTCATTATTCAACCTGTGATATTCTTCATCATCATCCTTATCGGATTTATATATTGCCTTTTTCTTTAATGAATTATACTCAAAAGACTCATTTAAAATCTCGTGTAAATATATAGATGCTGTTTCTTCGGAAAATATCTTCCCATGGTGAATAAGATATTCTGAGACCTCATCAGTAGTTTCATCTATATAATCTAAATCCTCAGCAATTTTCATCTGAAGATCATTTGCTTCAAGTAATGCTTCCTTTAATGATTTTGACGACTTCTTTAAAAGCTTTATAGCTATTCCACATATCAGGCAAACAGCGCCTAATCCTATTGCCACGAATGCAATAGAATGTTTAGTATTATCCAGTGCGAGCAAAAGTCCGGCACCTGTCATCAAAAGGACTATTCCAAGGATAATTAGTAATAATGAACCCTTATTATCTTCACCCTTTTTAATTGTAGCTTTAAGCATATTTAGTGATGCTCTGTTCGATGGAAGTGAATTCTTCCTTACATTTCTTTCATTCCACTTTCCTATCACAGAATTAATAGTAGCATCATCATTTCCAAACATTCTTTCAAGGGTGTCTAATCGCTCCTCTTCGTAATCCCTCATGGAGTTTTGATTAACAGCCTTTGACAGTCTTAAATAATCACCTAATTTCGATATCTTTTCATCTATTTCATTCAAAGATGGCACGTTATCCCAAAAGCGATTTTTTAATTTCTCATATCTTAAGAGTTCTTCTTCATTTAACGCTGAAACATCTGATACTGCCCTCATCTTTTCATACGATGATATATTCTCTTCAGTTATGTCTATTTCATCTATTGAAGGGATATCACCCTTAAAGAACTGCTTCGCATTTTCGTAATCAGTCTTAGCGTTAGCAAAATTCCCCTTAAGTCTCTCCCATTCCTTCTTTTCATCCTGAAATGACTTATTTTTAGAAGCATTAAGCTGATCATCCTGAACCTTTTTAATTTCAAGCTGCAACTCTTCATATCTTTTCTTCTCGTTATCAATCAATTCATGATATTCTTCGAAGCTTTTCTTAAGCTGCTCTTCGTCCTTAACTACTCGCTCTAATTCTGCAATTTCAGTTTTTCTTTTATTTATTGAACCTGTACTTCTAGATGGAGTAAGAGAATTAAGCAATGCCGTAAGCTTGGCACTGGCATTTTCAAAATTATTTAAATCATTAGTATTATCTGTAAGATTACCTATCTTTGCGTTAATATCATCAGAAGCCTTTGTTTCACATGAATTCTGACCAATAAAGATGGTTCTCATGAATGATTCACTATTAATTCCGAAAATTTCTTCTCCTATATCTTTTGAATAATCATTCGAAATAAGATTCGTATCATAGTCCCTTAATTCGAATTCATCATTATTTTCCTTATCTGCGAAAATTCTCGTTATTTCGTATTTTTTAGAATCAATCTCGAAAACAAGCTTTCCTCCGAAGACTCCGCCCTGCCATGGCTTATATCTTTTTCGCTCATTCTCATCTATGCTTCTTTTCCTGTCACCCTCAAGGCCATAGAACATAGCTCGAACGAAGGAAGCAAATGTACTCTTTCCCCAGCCATTTCCCTCGCAGATTGTATTAAGACCATTTTCGAACGAGAAGCTTTCATCATGCAGTCTTCCGAAATTTTCAACATTACATGAAATTAATCGCATCAGTTAACCTCCTCATTCGCTATTGCCTGAAGTCCGTAACGAATAATAACCATCTTGTCGTCATCTGCTATCGCTGAATCATCCAGCACCTGCCTTACGAATTCTCCCTTTAACGACTCATCAAGACGGTAATCTTCTATATCAACCTTAAGCGATGTTTCATCATATATTTTTACGAAGAAAAAGCGATCCTCATACCTTGAGAGAATGTAATTGATATCTTTTTCGCATTCGACATCAAGAGCACCCTTAAGAACTATTTTCATTAAATCTATTGTTCGATACTTAGGATCATTTATTTTACTATCTATAATTTCAATAATTTTCGATGTAGTCGTGGCACCTTCAATATCCACCTCAAGTTCATGAAGCTTTCTATAAGCAAATGGTACGAATTTTCTTTCTATATCACCTGTGTTCTCGTCAACTTCAAGAAAAACGAAGCCATGTTCTCCAACCTCGTCGAAGCCTCTACCTTCAAGGCATCCTGGATAACAGTATATAGCTCTTGGATCCAGTCTTTCTTCTTTATATGCATGAATATGTCCAAGCGCGAGATAATCAATCCCTTTATTTCTAAGAGCTTTTAAGTTAATGATTTCAGTTTTGTCTTTAGCATTGCCTTCACTTTCCTGCCCATGAAGCATAACAATGTTGGTTTTCTCCTGGTCAAGCACCAAAGAAAGGTATGCAACATTTGAATTATCCTTGTTAAGTTCAAGACCTGTTATGGCTATCTTCCCCTCAAGTTCATAATATGTTTTCCATTCCGATGAAAAGAGCTTAAGATTATGTGGAAGCTCATCAAGTCCAGTTAGGAAATTATCGTTATCATGATTTCCCTTTAGATAGTAAAAAGATATAGTTTCATTCTTCATAATAAGATCAAGAACCATGTTTTTAGTTGTAACGCTAATAGAGGCAGTATCAAACATGTCTCCCACTATCAAAATGACATTAACGTCATTTTCTGCGGCATAATCCACCATTCTTGAAAATGTATTTAAAAGTTCGCTTTTTCTTTTCTTCGCCTTTTCTTTATCAAGATTCGCATTCATTTTCGAATCAAGATGAAGATCTGCACAATGAATTATCTTCATAGCTACTCCAGTTATTTAGAACATAATTTCATATCACACATATCCATGCAGATACTAATACTAAAAATAAGAATCATAAAGTGCTTCAAGCTCATCCCTGCACTCTAAAAACTCTTCACACAAATCAGGATCAAAATGACTTCCACTTGATTCTTTGATTATTTCAAATGCCCTATCATAGCTGAAGGCATCCTTATATACACGTTTACTAACCAGGGCATCAAACACATCAGCCAATGCCATAATTCTCGCTTCTATCGGAATATCAGTATCTTTAATTCTATCTGGATATCCATTTCCATCCCACTTTTCATGATGATAATGCGCTACATTAACTGCTATTTCCTTAAATGCTTCATCATCTGTATTAGTAAGTATTTCATTAACAATAACAGCTCCCTTTGCAGAATGCTGCTTCATTTTTTCATACTCTTCGTCGGTGAATTTTCCAGGTTTATTCAATATCTCATCAGGAATTGATATCTTACCAAAGTCATGAAGAGGCGCTGCTCTTACGATGCAGTCACATACTTCATCAGTTAATTCCTTGAATGTACCTTTTAACTGCAGATGATCTACGAAAATCCTTACAATATCACTGGTTCTTGCTATATGCCCACCTGTATTTTCATCCCTGCTTTCAACGATATTAGCCATACTCACTATGATGTCGTTTAAAATCTTTTTAAGCTTCTGAGTCTTGGCATTAACCTCTGTAGAAAGATCCTCATTATAACGTTTAGAAAGTAAATTGTATTTTTGCTGTTCTGTTACATCATGCATACTAATGCAGCGAACAAAAACATCATCCTTTTCAATGATTATGGTATTAGACAATTCAATGAACTTGCCTTCAACTGGAAGAACATATTTTTCCGAGCTTTCATTATTACCTATCCACTTCATAATGAATTCATTCATGGAAGACTGATAATCAAAAATAGGCGTATCAATTTTAACGTCCTTAAGCTCTGGAAACCATTCAAAAGCTTCGTCATTTCCTCCAAGGAAACAGTTATCCTCATCTAGCAAAATGAAACCATAGTCAGTTCCCTTTGAAATTGATTCAGCAGCATATCCCCATATATCATACATGCTGATTCGTCTAATCATTCCAAGAATTATTACTATACAAACAGCATATGCAAATGGAATTATTTCTACATTAAGATTCAAAAGTCTTTCAACAATATATGTCCCTGTAACTAAAATCATGGCCACAAGCAACACAATCATTGATTTAACTGATACATCATTTCGCTTCTTAATAGCCTTAATAATATTAATAAGATTAAGAGCTATCGCGAGTAACAAATATATGGGGAAAATCCAGTACAAAATACCGTATTCTTTAACAATAACCCCCACTCCATCCTGGAATTCGAATCTCGGATTTCTATAATATAAGGAATGGTTCTCAACCGTCATAATCAAAGTGTTGATTGCAAGTGCGAACGTAAGAAGTATATTATGGTATAACTTTTTTGCTTCGATTTTGCATAATTCAGATACACTCATATAGAGAAAGAAAGGTACAAAGCTTGCTCCTAAATATACAATTTTCTTAGCAAGCAATGCTTCCCCAAACTCTGTGGCCTTACTAAAAAAAATATATCCATAATTCGTTACGGTTACGCACACAAATAACAAAACAAAATATTTAGATATTCTGTTTCCGTATGAATATAAAAGCTTAAAAAGGCAAAAAAATGAAATTATAAAGGTTAGAGTGAAAAATCCAGTAATCATACTATATCTTTATCCTTGAAGTTCATTAGACGTACTATATCTTAGCCTTGAAGTCCATTAGACGTACTATATCTTAGCCTTGAAGTCCATTAGACTGACGTATCATATCCTCGACAACAATGTCATATATTTCTCCGATTGAGTTACAATATTCAAGCAGTTTCCATGGCTCATTAGTATGGAAATGAATTTTAATCATATCCTCATCACCAGCTGCAATCAAACTGTTTCCCTCGAAATTTTCAGTAATATAATCTGCTATCTCATCTTCATCAAGATCCTCGTCTCTTCTGTCAATAAGAAGCTGTGTATCGAAACGATACGCGAACTGATCATCTTCTGCATCAATTGAATTAACACCCATTTTAATATCTCCTTTTTAATTACTTTTTCATTAGTTAGTTTCATTAGTTAGTTTCATTGTTTTAACTATGGACTAATGTTTTTTATTAATATTTATAGGTAATATTTTAACATTTTGATAGTTTGCGGTCTATATATGTTTCAGTAAACAAAACGTTATAAATATTCTTAATATAAAAAATTTTTAGTCTTAAAATGTCAATTTACGACACTTCCATTCATTACTGTCTTTTAACTATTAAATCATGTGTCAATTTTTCAAAGTTCCATCTTTCTGACCCACCTTTTTTCTTCATGCGGGTCTAATTCTCAGAGGCTCGCCTTTCTGACCCTCCTTCTTTTCTTCGTGCGGGTCTATTTCGCATACTCTCGTCGTTCTGACCCACCTTCTTTCCTTCGCGTGGGTCTAATTCTCAGAGGCTCGCCTTTCTGACCCAACTATTTTCCCTTCGCGTGGGTCTATTTCGCATAGACCCGCTTTTCTGACCCTCCTTTTTTCCTTCGCATGGGTCTATTTCTCATAGGCTCGCCTTTCTGACCCACCTTCTTTTCTTCGCGTGGGTCTAATTAGCATATTTATACCACAGTTAATGAGCAAACCAAGGCATAAGTTGTACGAAGTAGGTTGTACAATGCGATTTATATCACATTTAAAATATGTTACCATCCCAAAACAGTGGTAATAAATTGATGTAACCTTTAGCTCGTCATATATGGTAAAATCATTTATATTTCGAAGAAGCACGACAACATATAACAAACAACAGATTACAAATAATGAATCGCCAATAATGAATTACAAATCGCAAATCACAAATAACAAATTACAAATAAAAAATATATTAAGGTGACATTATGAACGAAGACGAAATAATTAGAATGCTTGATTCATTAACGCAAAATGAAATTTCGAGAATTAAGATAAACGTTGCTGATGATGATTCAGAACAATTAAATATTGAGCACCATCATGGACGCTGCGATATCGGAAGCCCTTTTGCCCGAGGATGCGCATTTGATGTATTAGAATAATCATCCATGACATGCAGGCTTCCGTGAAAAACAAATGATTTATTTCACTAAATAAATGATCCTTTGTTAAACAAATCATCTATTTCACTAAATAAATGATCCTTTGTTAAACAAATCATCTATTTCACTAAATCAAACTATTTAAGTGTATTATAATAAGCCAAAAGTCTCTTGGTTAAATCACCATCTTTTGATAATGATGAAACAAGATCAAACAATTCAGGATTGGCTTTTTTAGTAATGGTAATTGTTTCAGACTTGGCTTTTTTCGATGTTCCCATTAAATACTCAACTGTAGTTCCGAATCTTTCAGCGATAAAACTAAGAGTCTGGTACGAAGGAGTTCTATCTCCATTTTCATATCTTCCATATCCCATAGCAGACATATTAAGAGCTCTTGCAGCTCCTGCTTTATTATATCCTAAAGACTTTCTAACTTCTGCTAATCTTTCTCTATCGAATTGCATTAAACTTCTCCTTGCTCTTTTCTAATATTTTTATTCATTATATCAAAACATCAAATTCTGTGTGCACAATATTTTATATGATCAACCAGCAAAATCTTTGCTCAATTTTTTCATAACCAAACAATGACTATATTCCACTGTCGTTGCTCAATATTTTCATAACCAAACAATGACTATATTCCATAGAACCAACTGCCGCTAGGCTATCAGGGCTGATAAAAAGACTTACAATTTTACTATCTGTAATGTTATATATTTTTTGGAAAATGTTACTCATAAGAACTGGAAGAACAAAAAATATGAGCACCTTATACGGTTTTCCTTTTGTTAAATCTTTCATATGTGTATTTTCTTCTATAAAATATTGTTGTATAAATGTATTCTTATTATATATTACCATTTTCCACAAGGAGGAAAAACATGAAAAATACGTCACCAAAATGGCTTGAAGATGCCCTGTTCTACGAAATCTACCCTCAATCATTTCAGGATACTAACGATGATGGAATCGGCGACTTTAAAGGTATAATTAAAAGACTTGATTATATTAAAGAGCTTGGTGCCAACGCTATTTGGATGAATCCATGTTTCGACTCTCCTTTCGGCGATGCCGGATATGATGTTTCAGACTATTACAAAGTTGCACCTAGATACGGAACTAATGACGATTTAGTTGAGTTATTCAATGAAGCACATAAAAGAGGCATTCATGTTCTCCTCGATTTAGTTCCTGGACATACGTCAACAGAACACCCATGGTTTAAAGAATCTCTGAAGCCAACACATAATGAATATTCTGACAGATATATTTGGACCGATAATGTATGGACGGAACCAAAAGGATATGGATCTCTTCGTGGAATTTCAGATAGAGATGGAAGCTGTATTGTTAATTTCTTTAGTCACCAGCCTGCCCTAAATTATGGTTTCTATAAGCCATCCGAAAGTTGGCAACAGCCTATGGATGCTGAGGGACCTATGAAGAATCGCAAGGAAATCAAAAACATTCTTAAATTCTGGTTAAGTAAAGGTTGTGACGGTTTCAGAGTAGATATGGCAGGTTCTTTAGTCAAAGACGATGAAGAAGGCAAGGGAACAATTATGCTATGGCAGGATATCCGTGAATATCTTGATGAAAATTTCCCTGAAGCCGTTTTAATCTCTGAATGGGGCGAGCCAGACAAATCCATCAAGGCTGGCTTTCATATGGATTTTCTCCTTCACTTTGGACCATCTCACTATAATGATTTATTCAGATGTGAAAAGCCATTCTTTGGTGGGAATGGTGATGTTTCGAAGTTCGTCGAAAAATATATATCTTTGTACGAATCTGCCAACAAGGAAGGCTTAATCTGTATTCCGTCAGGAAACCATGACATGGACAGATTATCTAGAAGTATTCCTAATGATTTATTAGAAATATCCTATGCATTCTTACTTTCAATGCCAGGTGTTCCGTTCATTTATTATGGTGATGAAATAGGAATGCGTTATGTAGAAGGATTAATTTCGAAGGAGGGCGGCTACTCAAGAACTGGTTCGCGATCTCCTATGCAATGGGATGATACTAAAAATGCCGGTTTTTCTGGTGCTTGCGAGGATGCTCTATACATACCTATGGATAATTCTTCTGATCGACCAACTGCTATGTCACAAATGAATGATGAAGCATCAATAAGAAGTAAAATAAAGAACCTTATCGCTATCAGAAATAACAATAAGGCTCTTAAAAATAGTAGTGATATTAAATTCGTATATGCCCAGGAAAATGAGTACCCTCTTGCATATTTAAGATTCTGTGATGAAGAAAAAATATTAGTAGTTCTTAACCCATCCTCTAATGAATGTTCATTCCCATGTGAATATGTCGCCAAAGATATAGTATATTCATTCGGTCAAAGCGCTACTCTGGATGGTTCAGTTTGCACTATTGCTCCGAAATCTGCCGCATTCATCAAATTAGAAAAATAGAACCGATCTCACAATATTTTGAAGGATCAAAAAGCCCCCTTGGATTACTCCAAGAGGGCTTAATATCTGCCATTAAATATTCTCGTCTATTTCACCTTCGCAAACGATTGCTGCTGGTCCTGTCATTGTGACAGTATTGTCATCATTAACCTTGATTGAAAGAGTTCCGCCATCGAGGACTACTTTGACCTCATTATCTTTAGTACAACGTTTTCTAGCAACAGAGGCTGCAGCTGTAGCACATGCGCCAGTTCCACATGCCATTGTAACGCCACTTCCTCTCTCCCATACTCTCATTCTGACTTTATTATCATCAATAGGAGAAACGAATTCTACGTTAACACCCTCTGGAAATGCTTCATGGTGCTCAATCTTCGGACCAATTTCAGTAATCTTCTCTTCTTCAGCGTTTTCAACGAAGATAACAGCATGTGGATTACCTACTGAAACAGGAACCATTGTAATCTTAGTGCCATCAATGTCCAAGGTTAAATCGTCTTCTACCTTAACCTCACCCATACCTACTGTTACTTCTTTTACCTTTCCATCCTCAACCTTAAGATCAAGTGTCTTAATTCCGGATAATGTATCAACCAAGAGGCTTGTTTTATTAGTATATCCTTTGTCATAAACATACTTTCCAACGCACCTTATTCCGTTTCCACACATCTTAGCTTCACTGCCATCGGCATTGAATATTCTCATTTTAAAATCAGCGACATCAGAATGACAGATGAAAATCATACCATCTGAGCCAACTCCGAAGTGTCTATCTGAATACTTGACACTAAGGTCAACTATATTCTCCGGAACTTCTCCATATACATATAAATAATCATTTCCTAATCCGTGCATTTTAGTAAAGTGCATAATAAGCCTCCTCTTATAGTATCTATTAGATACCTTATCCTTTATGTAAAATATAATTCATTTGATTCATATACAATCAACATTCGTAATAATATTTCATATTATTACATATTTCAATAATTCTTTATCATTTCTCTTAAATTTCTTTAATACATGTCAAATCACCGGATAATCCTGATTACATATTTCTTCAAAATTCCTGGCACCAAAATCATCGAACCTAATCCAAAAATTGTCTAAATGATTGTTACCATTATTCTTCATAATATATTTGTCAAAATTAAACTCTTCCAATCCGATAGCCCTAAGATGTTCTCTGTAGAACATGCAATTTTCCTGCATCGTTCGTCTCTTAAAAAACGCATTGATACTTCCATATGAAATTCCACATCTTGCCAATTCCCAAGGATAAAATTTTCCTTCACTTAGTTCATCCGCTTTTATTAGTTCGCGATTCATTATCTCAAAGTTTAATAACGGCGTATCAATATAATATAATATCCCTTTTAAATTGTTGATTAACCTAATCTCTGCCATATTTTAATGTTCCTAAACTAATCTTTTAAATCCTTTAATAGTTCCTGTATTCTTCGAATATATTCACGTGCCATGGAAGTTAAATTCAAGTCTACATACCTGATATTTTTAATTTCAGGATACAGAGTATTTAATCCATACTTATCATCCAAAAGTTTAATCATATCAAAAGGATCTTCTCCATATGGAGAAACATATACATTTCGCATTGCCTCATCAAATGTCTTATATTCATCACGATATGAATCATGTTCGAACAATCCCATTCCGTTATCAAATAATAAGGGGATTTTGAATTCATTACTTATTGAATCGTAAAACAATCCAAAATTCCTAGTATGCCTGTCAACATTACCAACCAAACAATCAACCACTGCCAAATCAATCATATATTTTAGCGTTTCTTCATATGGTATATTGCTGGCTTCAGTAAGCTTTTGGGCACACCAAATCAATTTTTCATTAGCATCACGAGTAATGAACTCCTTATCATATGTTGATAATCCAAGGTTATTAATTAAACTTTCGAAAGAGAGAAACTCGAAACCATCTAATTCATAATTTTTCGAATAAACAGCCTTATATGTTTTATCTAAATATACGACATTGCACATCTTTTGCTCGACACAAGGAATACCAAGCTGCTTGCATATATCAGAAGCTATAATTTCAACCTTCCAGTCATCCATTTGTTTACCCGAAATAGTTGCCTGGACTTTAATAAACCACTTTCGGTCTTTAGATAAAGCTTTTGGCTGAAAACCATCTGTATCTGTTCTAGAATATAGAATATCCTGCTTCGTTATCACGAATACTTTTTCATCAAGAAAGCTTTGACCATCTTCGACTTTTATTTTATTATCTGATTTTTCTAATACATCATTTATAGAAAATCTATTGCTATCCTCATTAATCCACAATATCTTTTCGTTCGACTCAACATCAATCCCTAACGACTCAAGATATATCTTTTCCAAAAAAAGCGAAAAATCCTGCCATAAAGGAGACTCTGAAAGTCCAAAAGCATATGTAGAAATTCTATGAAGCATGTTTTCAATTCTAATATCTTTTTTCTGTGTATCAATATATATTCTGGTGGCACAATCCCCATCAACTATATAATCAATTTTCAATGTCTCATTATTTTCACTGGATTTTAATCGAGAATAAACTGCCTGTCTGGATACTCCTAGTTCCTTCGCAATATGAGCAATAGATTCACCATTGTTTTTTCTATTATTAATTTCCAACAAATCACTATCGGATATTCTTGGCTTTCGTCCTGCCCCTCGCTCATTTCGCATAAAAAAACCTCCATATCACTATAATATGGAGGTTCAAACACATTGTCAACTAATTAATTTCTTGACAGTTCTATTCATTACTATATCTATAATAATCCACCTGCGAATTCTTCTATTTCATTCCAACTTCTGCACCTTACGAATCTTTCATCAGGAAATTCCACCTCTTGATTCCACGGTCTATCAAAAACAGCGACCTTACAGTTTTCAAAATGCATTACATGTTCAAACGCTGCCGGTGAATCCTCTATTGCCAGATCAAATGTCATATCATATAACTCTTTCAAGGTCATGCTGTATGTGCATCCCTGATTAAAGTTTTCTCTGCCATATTTGTCCACACAAAAAAGAGGCACGCCATTAAGTCCATGCTCATCAAGCCACTTCCTCGAAGGCTCATATGAATCAAAAGGACGCCCTGTAATTATTGATACATCATGACCTTCTGATACCCATTTATTAATCACTAAAGAGGCTCCTTCAGTTTCTTCGTAAGCTAATAAATTTTCAGGATAATGCCCTGCTTTCATAAGCTCATCATACTGTTCATCGTTTAGCTTAAATGACTTTTGTAGGTTAAAAAACTGTACTTCTTCATAAGGAAGCTCAATATCAAAAAGCTCCTTTGCTATCTTAGTAAAGAATTTAGCCGTCTCACAAATTACATCATCAAAATCAATGTATATTCTCATATTAAATCCTCAACTCTAACCCCTAAACCGTTAGCCATCCTGACTACAATTTCTATAAAACCACCGTAAGACTATTAACTACAAAAGCTCAACAACATCCATCAGACTCCCAATAACATAATCCGCCTCAGGAATCATTTCTCCTAAATCTCCTTGTGCTCTATATAAGCAGGTTTTCATTCCATAATTCTTCCCGCCTATAACGTCAGCATTAACAGAATCGCCTATAATCATTGCTTCCTGGGGCAAATATATAGTTCCTTCGCCTTCATAAAGTTCCTTGAAACAACAGTCAAAGAACTCTCTGCTCGGCTTACTGGCTCCAACTTTAGATGATACAAATATATACGAAAAATATTTCTCCACTCCACCGACTTTTAGCCTGTTAATCTGCTGATCATATGGACCATTACTCGCCGCGCATAAAACGTATCGCTTCGAAAGATACTCAAGCATATCTACCGCTCCTGGCTCTAATATCGCACTACTAAAAAGTTCTCCTCTAAAATATTCCTCGAATTCAGGACCATCATATTCTACTCCAAGCTCTTCAAAAATAAGGTTCCACCTAATCTTCTTTAGTTCTTCTAATGTAAGCGTCCCTTCTTCAATCTGATGCCAAAGATCATCATTAATCCTATTAAATGTATCAAACATCCAATCCTCATAAGGTTTAAGATTAAACTTAAAAAAGCCATCTTTCATGGCCTTTTTAACATATTCTGAAAAACTTAGTATTGTATTGTCTATGTCTATGAAGATTGTTTTAAGCATGCTACCTTTTATTAATTACCAATCATATCTTACATCTATCACTCGATTTTATTTGCGCTTTGATATATTCTATCATAATTTTTCATAGATAACCTATTTGCTTCAACTTGATTCACATCAAGCCAGCCACCGTTAAAATGATGAATTCCATATGTATTAATTGTGGATATAGTTTTACCAGACATATAATCCTATATCTTTATCCTAAAACAATCCGAAACTCCTCGCATGCTTATAGTTCAACTACCCTAGGAGCGTCTGTAAATGATGAGAAGGTGGCAACTGCGTCTTCAAAGTAAAGAACTTCTGTGTTGTCGTCTTCTGCTTTGTACATTGCCTGAAGGCTTGGATAGTTATCAAGCATGTGCTTTTTAGCTTCAATTCTATCGTCTCTTATGAGTTTTCCTGCTATACGAACCCATACACCATCTTTGAATGCACAGATTTCAACCTTAGGATTCTTCTGAATCTGCTTAGATACATCCTTAACTTTTCCAGTCTGGATGTAGAGTTTTCCCTCGAAAACCTCGATAGTTCCGAATGGACGTACTCTTGGCTGATCACCGTCTACTGTAGCGAGATAATATGTACCTGCGTCCTTTAAAAATTTTAATACTTCCTGCATTTGAAATACCTCTCTTTCGCTAATTATTTTAACAATAAGACGGCTTCTTAGCTAGCCTTAGCGAAGGAATTTTTAAGTAATTTCGACTTTGTGTCATTTTATTATTGACACCGTATCGAGTTGTTGCTATTCTGTGTCTATAATATTTTGACACGTGTTTTATTTTAGCATTATTTTAAACAATGAGGAGGACTATTTCATGGATATCAACACACCTTTCATCACAGACCCTAAGCAGATTGAACTATTAAAATCAACGCATACTGGCGCATTAAAGTATACCCTTCTTAATGATTTTCTTTCGAAATACAGTTTTCAAAAGGATCTTTATGCCCTTAAAGGACTTCTTGCTGCTTTACTTCAAATTGGTCTTGATGAAATAACAGACATTGTAATTCTTAATCCAATTGAACCGGGAAATGATATCACTGAAAAAGATTGTATACTTGATATTAAACTTGAGCTGAATAATTCTTCCATTGTAAATATAGAAATACAGTCTCGATATCAGGACTTTTGGCCTGAGCGTTCAATTACTTATTTATGCAGAAACTTCAATCAGTTAAAATCAGGCGAAAGTTACTCAAGTATTAAGCCATGCATCCAAATTGGTATTCTAAACAATGATCTGTTTAAAGAAAATGATCCTAGATATTCTCCTAAATTTCTATCTGTTTACAGACTTCTTAATACTGAAAATCATAGAGAATATAGTGGTAAATTCGAGATTCGAGTGCTATCATTAAATCAGTTAGAGAATGCAACATTAGAGGAAAGGAATGATTCTAATAGCTTATATCAATGGGCTAGATTATTTAAAGCCTCTACATGGGAGGAATTAAAAATGATTACAAAGGAAAACCCTATGATGAATTCTTTCGTTGGTACCGTTATGCAGCTTACTGCAGAGGAAAAGGTTGCTCAGGCTTGCGAAATGAGAAGACGTTATTCTAACGATATAGCAACATATGAAGAAGAAATTGCAACAAGAAGTGCTAAGATTGCTGAACTTGATGCTATCCTGGCTGACAGGGACGCTGCTTTGGCTGACAAGGACGCCGCTCTAGCTGACAAAGACGCTGCTCTAGCTGACAAAGACGCTGCTCTAGCTGACAAAGACGCCGCTCTAGCTAATAAGGACGCCGAAATTGAGGAGCTTCGCGCACTTCTTAAACTAAAGGATTAATCTAATTAAATGAAACAATCTGAAATCAAATCAAAAGAATATACTTTAGACGAAGCAATTAAACGAATTAACGAACTTGAACAGGATTGTGAAATGCTTCGTACTAAACTTAATAAATATGAAAATAGTGCACCTGCGGGGAGAAAGCCTCATAATGAAAAGTGGAAAACTGATTACTCCATTTTCGTTGAACATTATGAGAGCGGTGAAAGTGTTTCAACAATGATTGAAACTACCCCCTTCAGCAGGCGCACCTTATACAGATACAAAAAATATTATGATAGTCTTCGTGGCACAGAATAAATATATTATCAACACAAACCACTTTGCCCAATTTCGAACCTCTTGATATTAATTAATCTGACTAAATATTATATCTGTATGCTTTCTTGTATAAGCATATCTCCAGCCTATATCATTGTCAGAGTCACGAATAAGATCATTATTAATTATACAGATTCTATCATTAACAAGCTCTGCACACTCATTCATGAATGTAATCTCACCATCAGCGTCATACTTTATTCCGAATCCTGTTCCACATTTTACTGCTTCGCCACTCTTATCAAAATATCCGTAGTCGCCAGAAACATAATCTAAATATGCAGTATCCGGAATTCCCTTAACCAGACTAATCTTTCCATTTTCTACCTTGAACAAATCTGGCTCTTCTTCATTATCATCAACAGCTTCTAAATTTTCAATCTTAGTTAACGAACCTTCCGTTTTAAGGTCTGCCGTCACGAAGGCCTGTTCAGCGAAGAAATGTCCCGTACCTTCATACCAGCATATTCTTAAATATACCTTTCCATCATTTATGACACACTGTTCATATTCTGGATAATTTTCGAAGCTCTCAAGTTCTCGATCAGGCACCATGCCAAGATCATATTCTTTATTAGAATCATTAAGGTCATAACATTTAATGCGTTTAGTATCCTCGCCATGAATTGCAACTACCAAGTATCCATCCTCTATTCCTATCAGCTTCGCGAAATCATTAACCGTTATGCTGGTAATTGTATATTGGTCCTGGATACCAGTGTTGTCTCCTGAATCTGATGTACTACCCTCATTTAATTTCGCCGGCTCATTTTTTCGAACATATAGCTTAGTGCTCTCGTTATTATACTCTCCTTCAGTTACGACATAATCTCCCTTACTATCTCCGCCTATAACATATTCATCTTTAATAACTTCAACATTCTTAGTTCTAGGATTAACTACTGTTGCGAAAATAGTATACTCATCAGAACTTCCTTCACCACTGTTAACGAAAATATCTTCGCCTAAAGCATACATTCTTCCATAGAATGTCCCCTCTTTAATCAATTCACTGCTCTCCTTATCACAGTCATAAGCCATAAGCTTCGATGTTCCGCAATACGAATTAATATATTCTCCGAATAACTTGGACTTACTCTTAGCATCTTCTCCTGATTCTATGTAGTAAATCAGATTATCATTAACACCTAGGAAATGTCCGCCATTATTATCTATGCTTATACTATCAGTTATCCATACATCATCAGAATCATTTTGATTATTCACATCATCCGATTGCCCTTCATTGTCACTTTCTGACTGTACATTTTCTAAATCATCATTATTATCCTGTTTCTCATCCTGAGAATCTTCACTTTCTGGCTGCGCATTCGACTTTGATTCATCCGGATTAGATCCATTACATGCAACAAGGCTAATTGCCATCAAGGCACCTGCTAATATTAAAAATACTTTATTTTTCATATTCATTTCTTTCCTCAAAACTCATCTGTTATATACGCTAATGTCACAATACGTTAACCATATCATTATAACAGAAAGCGCTTTATTTACTATTTTTCTTTGTAATAATCTTCAAGTTCTGCCTTGCATGAAAAGAATATCTTGGTAAGGTCTGGATCAAAGTGTGTTCCTATTCCCTTCTTAATAATGTCGAATGCCTCATCACTTGAAAGTGCAGCCTTGTAGCATCTCTTTGATACTAATGCATCATATACATCTGCAAGTGCCATAATTCTGGCTTCTACTGGAATTTCTTCTCCCTTAAGTCCTACAGGGTATCCTGTACCATCCATTTTCTCATGATGATAATGAGCAACGTTCTCAGCGACCTTAATAAATTCAGGTTCCTCAACATCTGCTAAAACTTTTCTAACCATATTGAAACCAATTTCCGGATGCTTCTTCATAGCTTCGAAATCTTCGTCAGTAAGTCCTGACTTTTTCCTAAGTATCGCATCATCTATTCCAAGCTTGCCTAAGTCATGCATTGGTGCACTATTTATAACATTCTCAAGGAAGCTGTCTTCAAAACCTGCTTCTGAATTTTTAAGCTTATCTGCGAAAATCTTAACAACATCACTGGTTCTCTTAATATGACCTCCTGTACTTAAATCTCTTGATTCAACCATCTGGGCCATTCCAACAATAACCTTAGCCTGAATGTCTTTAATCTTTCTGGTCTTTTCTTCAACTTCTCTGGATAATTCTTCATTATAACGTTCTGTAAGAATAAGTACTCTCTGGTGATCTGTGTCATCTCTTAATACTACCGTGTAACCTTCGAGCTTACCGAACGCATTCGTTACAGCGAAAATTTTTCCAACATAATATCTGTCACCAATCGAAAATACATCAATGGAAATCTCTGCAATTTCCTTCTTATCACAACGGTTATATTCCATTTGTAACAAAGATATTTTACTAAGTACATGTTCAAGTTCCTGACTACAATATGAGAATTTATGTCCAATAAGATAATTCTTCAACTCAGGAAAGATGTTCTCCATACACTCATTGCATCCCTTATATATGAAATTTCTATCAAAGGTCATGAATCCAACCTTTGAAAGCAATCCATCCATAAGATATTTGTTTTCCTCAACTGTATACAAATCTGAGTCATAAACTGGTATGAGCGAACCAAGCATCAATACAACATATACTATTGGAATGAGTTCATATTCAGGATCAATAATTCTTTCAGCGACATATACTCCTAATGCGAAGGCTACGAAAATCAACATTATTAAAAGGGAGCATTTATTAACTGCTTTTTTCTTAAGAAGTGAGTAATTTGCAACGATAATTGATGCTAAGAAGTATAAGAACATCATCAACGGGAAAAGGAAATGCCATGTTCCACATTCTTCCGTGATGATACATATTCCGTCAACAGTGTGTGTTGCTATATTTTTGTAAAACAGATCTGACTTATCCATCGTACATACGAGTGAATATATGAACCCCTGACCCATAACCATCGCTATACTTGCAAATCTGTTCAATGAAATGTGACATATTTCAAGAACTAAAAAGAAATAGAAAACTGGTAAAAATACGCCTCCAGCAAGTGCAATCTTATGTGCTAAAATTGTTTCTTCATAACCTGCAGATATTGTTACGAAATAAAATCCTAAATTAGATATCACTACTATAAGCAGGTTAATAAACTGGATTATACTTCTTCTTACGTCGAACACCTTCAACCATAAGATCATTCCTATTGAAACTATTAAACAAATAAGATATAAATAATGCATTTTCGAACCTCCTGTTGAGCTCTCTCTTAAGTTGGTTCAATCATACAATGTCTAATGTGGCAAAAGCGTTGTAGTCTAAAAATTGTCCTCTATAAAGCTTTTTCTATAATAAAATGAAACTGCGGAATTACCATCGTCACCATCTTCTGGCTCTGCCCATCCAGATACAACCTGTAGATCAGTAGTAATAATCATATTATCCGTCTGATAAATATATATTTCTACCTCTGCATCAAGTACATCGGCTTCCCACCCCTGAATGTAATGTCGTCCACTGTCTGTCTCCTGGTCAATCCATTCATTTTTCATAGTTTCGAAGGCTTCTTCGGCACAATCTTCATCTTCAAATATATAATATGACAGTTCATCATAGCACAGATCATCATCCAGATTATGGCTGGTGTACCGGTATTCCATACATTCATAATCCCCTATCTTAAATAGCCGTCTAGACATCTTTTTATCTGATGATGCTTTCTTTAGAAGATATTCTTTGGTATATTTTCCATCAACCGAATCCTCAAAATCAGCGATTGCTTTTTCTTCCGCCAGTTTTTTATCACTTATTTTCTTTAGTTTTTCCTGCTGTTCTTTTTCAGCCTCTTCTTTTTCAGACATTTCAGCCATTACTTTTTGATAAACAGGATCCTCCTTGTTTTTTCTTTCTGTTTCACGCAAATCTGCTGTAATAATATACCAGCCAATTCCAGCAAGAGCTGCCATTATTAAAAAAGCAACAACTATTAACATTAGTTTATCCAGCAGTTTTTTCATAAGGAAGAATCCCTCTTTATCTTTGTATAAATCACAACAAAACTTTTTCCTTTAACAATATCCTTAACCTGTATATTTTCAAATCCAGCAGTTCTTCCGAACCTAACAAGCTCTTCCGGTTCATATTTCTTAAATCCTTTTTCTGTATAAGAAAGCTTATCAAGCCATTCCTTCGTATAAACTACGTTGTAAAAAGAACCACCAGATTTTAAGGTTCTGTATATTTCAGACAATCCCTTAACCGTATCCTCCCAAAAATAAACAGTGTTAATTGATGTTACTGCTTTAAAGAAATCATCCGAATATTTTAAATCGCAGCAATCACCTACATCCAAAAATAACTTTCCGTCACTTAACGTTTTTCTATTTCTCTTTGTTGCCTGTATTTTCATATCTTCTGAAATATCAATTCCATACAGATTTGCTTTTGTTTTTTTATAAACACATTTAAGCAAGTATCCATTTCCATAACCTATATCCAACATGTTCTCATCAGAAGATATTTTCATCACCGAAACCGTATTCCTATACATTGCCTTATTGATTATATTCATAAGAACACAACATATTTTGCCAACAAACCCTCGTGGATTGCCAAATTGAGAACCAATATATTCTGTAAATTTGCTCATATCATTCACCCTCTCTTTACCCATTATAATATAATTTTGAATCTACTGATTACAAAAATCTTTTATATCACTATTAGCAGCACCATTTAATCTTTTACCATCTACTATATTTAGTGAAGAATACCATCCTCTTAAAATTCTTTAGTGTCTACATATCTTATTCACTTACTGGTTCAAGCCATTCATTAGAGCCGTTTTCACCCGGCACCTCTATAGCAAGATGAGAGAACCAACTATCTGGTGCTGCTCCATGCCAGTGCTTAATACCCGCCGGAATATTAATGCAGTCGCCTGGTTTCATCTCCACTGCATCTTTTCCTTCTTCCTGGTAATATCCACGTCCTGCAACACATACTAAAATCTGTCCACCACCTTTATCTGCATGATGAATATGCCAGTTATTTCTACATCCCGGCTCAAATGTTACATTAAAAATTCCTACCTGACTGGTTGATACAGGTGCAAGGTAACTTTTTCCACTAAAATACTGAGCATACGCATCATTAGGTGCTCCAATCGGAAATACCATCTCCTTTGCATGTGCCCTCATAGCTTCATCTCCGTATGGCAAATCTCCTTCAGACGGACACCATACGTCCTTTGCCAAATTAAACACTGCCCAGCCCTTAGGCCATCCTGCATAAAAAGCGACATGAGTTATGATTGCAGCAATTTCTTTCTGGGTCACACCATGTGCTTTTGCATTCTGCAAATGGTATTTGAGGGATGAGTCTGTAATCCCAGATGACATAAGCGCTACTACGGTGATAATGCTTCTTGTCTTCACATCAATATCCTGGTTATTCCAGTTCTCGCCAAAAAGAACATCATCATTGTAATGAGCAAATTCCGGTGCAAATTCACCCAACTGATTTCTTCCTGCTGTCTGTACTATTTTCTCCATATTCGTTCACCTTCCTACTTTACATATTTTCCATTCTTAATCCACACTTGCTCCGTGGTTCTGGCTGCCGGTGTATTCTGAGCCATTACTCCTGACAAAACATGTGGCTCATAGTATTCTTCCAAAGCCTTTATTTCATCATCAGTAAGTTTTAAATCCACCGCCTTTACTGCACCTTCCACATGACTTATCTTTGTTGCACCTACAACAGAAGAAGCTACCTTTGTAAGTAGCCACGCAAGAGATACCTCTGTCATTGATACATCTCTTGCATCTGCAATTTCACAGACTCTTGCAATTACCTTTGCATCCTTATCTGCCGATGCATCATACTTAAGCTTTGCATATGCATCCTGTTCAAGACGCTTTGATGTCTCGCCCGGTCTTTTGGATAAACGTCCTGCAGCAAGAGCACTATACGGCGTAAGTGCTATAGTTCTTTCGTCAGCATATACCTTCATTTCACGCTCATCTTCACGCATAAGAAGATTGTAATGATTCTGAACAGACACAAACTCTGGCCATCCATTTTCTTTTGCAATCGCATTTGCCTCTGCAAGCTGCCATGCAAAGCAGTTGGCAATACCAATCTGCCTGATTTTTCCTGCTTTCACACCTTCCGCCATACCAGCAAGATATTCCTCAACTGGTGTATTCCAGTCCCACATGTGATAAATGTATAAATCCACATAATCCATTCCCAAATGAGAAAGGCTTGTATCCAAGCTTCTAAGCACATGCTCTTTACCAGAAATCCCCTCTGCAATTTGCTCCTGAGATCTTGGTAGAAACTTTGTAGCAATTACTACTTCATCTCTTTTAGCATATTCTCTGATTGCCTTTCCAAGATATTCTTCACTCGTACCTGCCTGATATGCAATTGCTGTGTCATAAAAACTAATTCCAAGTTCCAACCCTCTTTTAATAATGGACTTTGTTGTTTCCTCATCAACTGTCCAACTATGCTGACCTGTTGACGCATTTCCAAATCCCATACACCCCATGCATATACGAGAAACTTTCAAATCTGATTTTCCTAAGTGTACATATTCCATTCTTATTCATCCCCCTTCAGTTTTTTTGCTAGTTTTTCCAATACCATTATTATTTCTTGTTCTTCTGGGGTTAGCAATTTATAAGCTTCAGCTTCTTTTTTATATAAATCAGAAAGCACATTGTCCGCAAACTTCTTACCATTTTCCGTAAGGACAATCGACATCTCTCTTCTCTTTCCTTTGATAGGAACAAGCTCAACATATCCATCCTTTTGAATATCTTTAATTACTGTATTTACCGTTGTCTTAGGTAATTCCCAATCATTACTAATTTCAATCTGTGTATGTGGTTTCCCGTCATTAAGTGCATACAACACCCATAATAAAGCCGAAGAAACATTACTTTGCTTCGCAAACTCATCATAAAAAGAATCAACATGATAAAGTGCTCTTCCAAAATCATAAAAAAACTTTCTAGAATTCATATCTTGCTCCTTAATAATACGATATCGTATTTTATAATAGTACGAGTTCGTATTATTGTCAATTAGAAAACTAGCCAGAGAGTAATTCCTTTATCCCTCTGGCTATGTTAAATTCAATTTCACTATAACAATATTAATATTCATACTAACTCTTTCATTCGTGCAAACTCATACAATTATTACTTTCATCTTCCCTGCTTCTTAACACTTCATCCCAGTGCTCTATCACTTTTTTCGCAATAGACGGATCATACATAACTCCTATATTTTTCTCGATTTGATCCTTGCAAACATTCGTGTCCATTCCTTTTCGATATGGTCTGTCTGAAATCATGGCATCTATAGAGTCTGCAATTGCAATAATTCTTGCACCAAGCGGGATATCTTCCCCCTTTAAGCCATCAGGATATCCTTTACCGTCATATCTTTCATGGTGCGACCTTACAACATCTGCAACTACTTCAAAGGACTTTGCATTCATCAAAATGTTATATCCCTGCTCTGAGTGGGATTTCATAATGTTCCACTCTTCATCATTGAGCTTGCCTTCTTTTAATAAAACATTATCTCTGATGCCTATTTTCCCAATATCATGCAAATGTGCTGCAATATGATATATTTCTTTTTCCTCTTCATCAAGTCCTATGAGTTCACAGATGGTTTCTGTCATCTCTGCTACTCTGGATGAATGATGACTTGTATACGGATCTCTGGCTTCAAGCGCAGAGATAATGCATAATATTAAATCGTGAAATTGTGATAAAACTTGCATAAAAATTCCTTCTTCTTTGCAGAATGCTTCTTCGTATTACTCAATTTATATTCCATCATGAAACAGTTTTCACCTTACCAAATCCATATCATCAATAGAGAGCTAAGTGCTCCGCCAATTATAAATACCGGTATCATCGGAATACATACTTTTATGTGGAACCACTTCTGGTGATATTCTCTTTCCATATGCTCAGTCCCCGGAAGACGCAATCTTTTTATATTCGCAAACAGTATCCAGTCCAAAAAGAATGTATCCCATGCAAATAAGACAAGCATATACAAATAAGAGAGTAGAACGCCTTGAATAAAACTATCTGCACCGGCTATATGTAGCATCCAGGCAAATATAAACATAAATGCGATTAGCGCGACCACCTTTTTTATTTTCATAGTTAATGTCATTTGTTCTTTCACTGACTCTTTATTTTGGGATTTGTAATACTGTTCTTGTATCTCAGGTGGATAATCACTTATAAATGTTAGCGGCGAAATAAAAAGAAGCCCTATAACTAACACAAAAAACACTAAACACATAATTCCTGATTCAACTAATATAACTGTAATGTTCATTTCAAAAATCTTCTCTCTTATCTATTCCTCCATGGCGCTTTTAAGTTCCGCCACCAACAGCTCCGGCTTTAGGGTCGCCAGCCCGCCATGCCCGACATCCACAAATACCTTGAAAACGGTTTGCGGCAGGCTTTGCTTAATATAGGCGATATCGCCCTTCCGGTCTTTTTCTTCCGCTTTCGCGTACCAATACTCGATATGTTCGCAGTCCACTGTGACCTGCTTCGGCATGTCGTAGTTATTGCAGGATTCAAAGGTTCTCCAGATCGTTCTGGTGCTCATGTGCTTCAGGACTTTCGCGATGTATTGCAAGTCTTCTTCAGAATAATCGTCTGTGGAGAAAGCTTTTTGCAGGATTTTCAGACCGCCGACTTTCCCCATGGAAATCAGGAGGAAATCCTTGATGGCGATCAATCTCGTCACGATCCATGGCAGCTGATACGGCATGATGCCGCCGTCGATAACTGCGCTTCGAACCTTCACCTTCCTGTCCGCGAGGAATCTGGTGACCACTGAGCCGCCCATAGAACAGCCGTAAATACACGCTATCTCTCTGTGGTCATGCGTAATCAGCCAATCTGCCAGTTCCTCCGCGATCTGTTCAACGCTGGTAAAATCCGAGTCACTCTCCGTATCATAGCCCGGAAGCGCAGGAACGATCAGATGATAGTACTCCTGCATCAATGGGATGACATACTCGAAATAATCCCACATTACGACGGAAGGATGTACCAGCACGACCACCTCGTCATGGACCTGTCCAAATTCGTGAATTGTCATATTGTCTCACTCCTCTCTCAATAGGAAAGTATTCCTCTAGGTTAAGGAACTTCTATATTGTATTTTTGAGTTAAAGCAGTAAAATTGTCTTTATTTTTCATAAGCATTTTTTACCTTCAGATACTAACAATATGATTTCCCAAAGTCATTTATCATATCTATTAATAAGAATAATAGCCACGTTAGATTTCAATTTACAATGCCAACTGTTATGGTCCAACTTGCAATGTAATATCTGTATTTTGAATATCTTCGAAAGTTTCTGTACGCTTAACCCCATTTACAGATACCGATAGTGTTGATGTTGTTGCTGTAGAATCTACTACAAATTCGATTTCAACATCATAATTAGCTTTCCAATCTGTTTTTACTATTAAAATCTGTGGCGAAATAATATTGCCATTGACTTCAACATCAAAAGAATATGTATATAATCCGTATTTTTTCGACGAATGTTTGGTCTTATATATACCAAATTCGTTTTCACTAGTAGCGAATTCCCCGGTTGAAATATCTATTTCTTCTGTTAGCTCATACAAACAGCGAACATTTAATATATTTGTATTATCTTTTGACTTGTTTTGATATTTTATTTCTACATTTGTATGTCCCACGTAACAGTAAAAACCAATTGCACTTAATAAAAGAACAAGAAATACCAGCATTACAATAAATATATTTCTCTTTTTCATACACAAGCTCCTGTTAATAAAATTTGAATTTGTATGTTTGAACCTACTTTATCCATTCAGCTAATGCGATAGAAAGTCTTGTATCAATATCCTTACGAGTTGCCTCACATTCATCAGGATACTCCTTCGCCGCCTTAAAGATGAATCGTAATATAAATTTAAGCCCAACTGGGAGTGCGATACGAAGTAATGATTCCGGTAATACAAAATGAGTTCCGTGTTCGTATGCAAGTGCTTCATAATCACAAGTATGCTGTCTCTCTTTAAGTCGTTCGTCCATACGTCTTACATATTTACCGGCTTCCCAAAAGCTGTCATCGTCTGCTCCAATAAGGAATAACTTTCCGTTTATATTCTCGACCTTTATCATCTCTTCTTCACGATGGGGACGGTTAGCCTCTGAATCGATAAATAGGCACGTAGAGCGTTCGATATCGCCTGACCCCTTTGTTTCCGCCTCAACCTTATGCCAATATTCAGGATGTTCATATACAAACGGCATATACGGAAGCGGCTTTCCTCCATAGGAAAGAGTAGATGCATTAGGAATAGGCCATTCCTTACAACCGTCCTTTTTCCCTTGTTCAAAGCCCTGCCACACAAAATCGCTTGCAGTGAGACCAATGGTAAAGGTTATATCCTGAAAATAAGACGCAGCGGTAATAGCGTGCATACCTGCGGTACTCATTCCCATTATTCCAATTTTACGGTTTCCCTTTTTCTGCAACCACTTAATGGCAGTTTCTACTCTTTCCAAAGGAAAATTAACGTGACTGTAGTCCTTCTTTCCGGGTGACATAGCGAGGCAATTAACTGCGTTTTTATGAAGCCACTTAGCTCCGCATTTTGCCATATAATCATTTGGGTCATCACCAAACAGTCCGATAATAACACAATCGCTTTCCTTGGGATTTTCATAATAGGTTCCGTAAAAACCGTCTTTCTCAACACTTAAAAATTCTTTTTTCATGAATTTCCTCCGTAAAACTGGAATTTCTCTTCCTAAAAGAATTATCACATACACACTCTTGTAACTTCTGTAACAAAGCGCTCTGCATCCAGTAAAAGCTCCTCGTGCTGCAAATCAAATTCAATAATATCTGGTTTTGCAAAATATTTTTTATAACGTGTAAGGTACTTATTTCCCATTTTTTTTGCATAGAACACATGAATCGTTGTTCCAGGAACATCAATATTCTTACCCACAGGTGTATAAAGATCTGTGCAGAACTGATTCTTTACAGATTCTATGGAAATAAAAGATAAATTCATTTTACCCATGCCCATCATATCCATGAATTTTTGACGATACTCCGCATCCTCAGGGTGACGCTCTGTCTTTCTGTCCACCAGCTTTTTCACAAATCCACCTTTGCCTGTAATTAGCGGATAAATCACTGGTGCCAAAACAGCCGTCACCACCTTTGCCAACCATTTTGGCATCTGATCCATATCACTGGAACCGATTATTCCGTGCGTTATATGAATTTTTTGACGATTAATGAGTAAAGCCACAAAACTACCACCCAGTGAGCAACCGTAGGCAGCATAGATTTTACCTCCATAATTTTTATTTATGTAACTCTCAATCTTTTCCGTTTCATCTAGCATGGAGACATATGTGGTATCTTCCATCTCATCAAAGCCATCATAGCTGACGATTGCTACACGAAAACGCAAGCTTAGGCCATCTATGACATGCCCAAAATTACACTTCCAATGGCAACAAGTGCCTGGTAGCAACAAAATCACCGGATTACTTAAATTTCCAAATTCATATACCTTCATATAGGTTATCCACCTCTATATCTTTTCAAAAGCAAGAATTTCGTTAGCTCGTATTCTCAAAATAAGATTCCTTAAGAATCCAGTACCCAATTCACAATCTCTTGTTCCGATTCTTCCAATGCATTCATACATTCCATTTTGTGTTTACCAAAAGTTTTGTATATAAATCCTATAAGTGGTAGCATACGATAAAGCTTACGTTCTCTTTTTTTATTTGGCATCATTCCAATAAGATGACTTGCATTAGGATATATGCAGACTTTGTATTCCTTTTCATATTTTATTGCATCTAATTGACTCTTAATATAATTTACAGAATAATCAGATGGCCAAGCCTCATCGCCAGTTCCAGCTATCAATAATATCCTTGCTCCGGTTTCATATAGTTTAAGATCCGCAAGCGCTTCCAAATCTTTATCACGATAAGCATCTCTGTACGCAATCCACATTCCCATAACTTTACGGTTAGCTTCTTCATCAAAATAATACTTATTCATTTTTCGATGTGCGAAGCAAGGTCTTACAAACGGAATATCCTGTCCCTTCCATGTAGCAATACTTCTACCGGAGTTAGTTTTTTTATCAACAGTTCCTTCAAAAGGAACATGTGTAGGAGAACATAAAATTACATTATCAACACCACCGATATATTTAGGAATAAGCGCTGCAAATATACTGCCCATTGACATACCATAAGTACTAATATTGGTACATCCCATATCTTTCAATACTTTTAATGCCGGTATAAACATATCTAATGAAATTTGATTAGCACCATCAGAAAGTCCTTCAGCTCCAAATAAAGAAACAGCAAGCGCAGCAATTCCATAATCTGCAAATCTATCTGCTATTAGTGTTCCCGGTAATATACTCTGTTCTCCACCCATTATTACTATTACGCCGTACTTTGTGCTTTGTTCAGGGATTGAGAGATGTCCTACAAATCCATGTTCTTTCATATTATAGTTTATTCTGTTCATCTCACTTTTCCCCTTTCTAGCCCAAATGATCAAAATAATATCATTCTAACATAATCTGCAATGTTATCTGCCACACTCCCTAATCATTCCATAGCTATATCTTGAATCTCCAAAATCTCTTCCAGTAACCTGATGAACCCCCAAGTGACAATACTTGTCCCTTTTTACACCTTCATCAGTATCTATAATCAACGGAAGTTTATATCTGTCAGCTGTTTCAATCGCAAATTCCATGAGCGGCCTCATGTAGCCCTTTCCCTGATATTTCTCATTTACCACCAGCAGCTCTACCATTACAAATTTTTCTTTTCTCTCTTTCATCTGGGCCTCGATACTTTTCCCGCCAGACTGACAGAATTTTGTAAATGTAAAAAACTTTTTCCAACCAAGTGCACCAACTACATCTCTGAAGAAAGTTCTTATTGCTTTCATAGGATGTTTTGTATCCGGTGCTGAATATGCAATATACCCCTCGTGATTTTCCGATATTGTATATAACATTCCACATTCCATGCAAAACTTTGCAAATCCCATAATGTATTTTTTTAATAGTTCCTTATCATCAAATGGAAACATGCCCTTATCATTTTCAGGATAATTATAATTTGCATATGTTTCCCCTATTTCTTCCAATTCAGCTTTTGTTAAATGTTCAACTTTAACCATATTCTGCTTCTCTCCTTACCAAATCAATATCATCAATAGAGAACCGAGTCCCCACCAAAGCTACTTCTTTACAGCAAACCTAAAATTATCTGCACCAAGCGAATCTGCATAAATCCTCTTTTTACTCCACATTCTTTAACGCTTCACTCTTCTCTATTCTTCCAATCTTAAAAATCATAAACGCCGCAACAATAGCAAAGCAGGCAATTCCAATGGCAAATGTATAAATATAACAATTATTAGATACAATAAAAGGTAGATAGCCCGATACCTCTTTATATAAATAGTTCTCAAATATAAATCTTAATATTCCATCTGTAAGCGGCATAGTTAACAGTAAGGAAGCGATTACTACAATGCCTGTCATAACCAAGTAAAGCCCTGCAATCTCTCCATTTCGAAAGCCTAGAATTTTGGTCATCGCGATGGACTGTGTATTTTTTTCAATAATCTGCTTTGTCATAAGATACATTAATAACGCCAGCATAATAGCTCCAAAGAACTTGAACAGACTCATAAATTCACCCATTGAATTTAGCATCTGATCAGATACCTTTGTAAGATCACTTTCTGTAATGACTGCAGCAATATCCTTCGAATCAATATCTGTAATTTTCCGATTACTGAAATAACCTGTAAAATAATCCTCTTTCTCGCCAAAGGTTTGTCTGTATTCATCTATATTCATAAATACAGTTAATGCCGCACTATATGCGTAGGTTCCACCTACAATAAATTCATATTCCTTATCATTATATGGATTTTTCAGTGTAATCCTATCGCCATTTTTAAGCTTATATTTCTTGGCTACACCTTCTGAAATAAGCACCTCTCCGGTCGGAATTTCTTTTGTAATATAGGCAGAATTATCTTCTATTCCATAGATACTCACATCATCCTTAAGAAAACCTTCCATTTCCATTTCAAGAGATGTGATACAGTATTTTTCTACTCCTTCACATTCTGTTTCATTCTGTTCCATAAGCACATATTGATAATCGCAAATTTTCTCCTCTACAATCAAATCTGCATAATCACTAAGTAATGGTCCAAACATAAATCCAAATACTGCTATGACTGATCCACAGAAAATGCCAAATATCATAACTGCATAAGCAGATACATTTTGGAAAAGAATTCGAAGTCTGAATCTGGAAATAAAAGCTATCTTTTTATTCAACAGAACCGCTCTTCTCTTTTTCTTCTTCGAAAGATCTCTTCTAAGAAACTTAATTGGACTAAGTTTAAGCTTCGATATAATCATATAAAGATTAATGACTGCCATAAGAATAAGCGGAATCACAGTTGTTATGATAAATGCTTCACAGTTAAAGATAGATTCATAAGTTGCCAGGGAAAAACTATTATAGAATACCCCCTTCATCATATTTACGAACACTGTATATCCAAGTACATTTCCAATAATTGCTGCAATTACAGAAATAAGCAATGGCATGAATAGAAAATGTCTTACCATCTCTGCCTTGGTATAACCTGAAGCTCTAAGCGTACCTATTACACCAGCTTCCTTTTGAATGGTTGACGATGCATTTACCGCAAATACGAAAGCTAATATAACAACTACAATGTAGTCAAACACAATAAACATAGGCTTATCGCTTGACATGTCGTCCATGCAGTATGTAACAGATTTATTTTGATATTTTGGAAGCAGATTATCTACCTGTAACAGTTTATTTTCATCAAATTCATACTCCGATAATTCTTCCAATTCATCTATAATCCCTGTTAGTTTTGTCACATCTGCCAATCCGGTTGCATCTAATTTTGAAATTACATCACGTAACGGATTTAAATTCATATCCATTTCATTATCATATTTTGCATCTTCATCCAAGCTAATTACTGGTGCCTCTCCCGACAAACTCATGCTGTCTATTTCATCTTTCAAGTTCTCAGCCGCATCAGTAAACGCCTTTAATGTTTCCGCGCTAGTTCCAAGCTTGTCTGCTATAAGTTCATCCATCTTCTTATTCTGCTTAGCTAATGCATAAGCGAAGTATTCGTTATCACTAGCTCCCTGCATATAAAGAGTAATTTTTTCTTCATCGGTAAGTAGCTTTAACAAATCTGCCACCACTTCATCTGTCGCATCAGATATTTTGTTTTCTAATACACTAGATGCATTTTCAAATTCATTTTCCAGTTCAGCTGAAAGAATATTTGCTCTATCATAAATACTATTAACTTCTGCCTGTACAATTCCAGTATCGTATTCTTTTATCATCTCCTCTATTACATCTATGAAGTCCTCAAATCTGGCATTTTCTTCCTTCTCGTCAACAGGAGCTTCATTGTATTTCCACGCATAATTCCAAAAGATATGGTCGCTTTTTAATGCCTCATATCCTTCATCTGTCATAACGGCAACACCAAAAATGTTGGCGTTGAACATCATATCATTATTATTCTCAAACAGGCAGTTATAATCTACCAGGGCAACATACCCTGTAACCGTAATATGTTTTCCTGCCAGCGTTACCGTATCTCCAATGGAAAGGGAATTATTATTAGCAAATATTCTGTCTATTACGATTTCATTATCTGCCTTAGGCATGTTACCTTCCATAAGGCACACACCATCGATTTTATTTCTGTCACCCACTCTAAAAATTCGAAGCGTTGTTCCTTTGTCATCAATATCCTCCTCGGCATACTGCAAATCATAAAAAGTAGCCCCTGCTTCCTTTCCGATTTTCGACATTACTTCAGCGGTTGGTTCCAAAGAGAAGGTGATATGACCATCTTCCACATTATACTTATCCCAACCCTCATAGAAGGTCTTTTCTATACTGCCTGCAGCGACAAGATAACCCGAAACCAAACCTATGAGCATAATCATAAAAAGCGCAATCGCCAGGTATTTTCCAAAGTCACTTTTTAATTCTCTAATATATCTTTTTCTTAATGGATTTTTCATGTACGTACCCTCCGGCTACCATTCCAGTTCAGCTGCAGTAATTTTATTTTCGTTCTTGTAATTTTTCCTGATCACACCATCTCTTAGTGTAATCACACGGTCTGCCATATTTTTAATAGCATCATTATGGGTAACCATAATGATTGTATTTCCATATTTCTTATTAATATCCTCTAATAATTTAAGGATTTCCTTAGAAGTGTTATAGTCAAGCGCACCTGTAGGCTCATCACAAAGCAGGATATCCGGGTTCTTTACAATTGCACGACCTATAGAACATCTCTGCTGCTGTCCACCGGATAACTGATTTGGTAGTTTATGTCTATGTTCATATAAGCCCAGAGTATGAAGTAACTCCTCTGTATTAAGTGGTTTATCACTCAAATAAGCTCCAACTTCGATATTCTCCCTAATGTTAAGATTAGGAATCAGATTGTACATCTGGAATACATATCCAAGATGCTTTCTTCTGTATTCAGTCAATCCTCTCTCATTCATGTTGGCAGTCTTTTCTCCATTAATCGAAATATAGCCTTCGTCTGCTTCATCAATACCACCAATAATATTTAATAGCGTTGATTTACCTGAACCAGATGGTCCAAGGAGCACACACATCTCGCCTTTTTCAATCTGTATATCAATACCTTTTAAGACATCTACTCTACTGTCACCTTCTCCGTAGTGTTTTTTTACATTATTAATCTCGATAAACATATTCTGACCTCCTGCATTAGTTTTAATTTACTAAATTTTATTTTACCCATCCTACGACGACTCTCTTTTTTACATTTCTTAGCTTACTCCATTAAAACCGCCTCATATCCGCGTTTACGGATTGCCTCTTCAATTGCAAGAACATCTATCTCTCTGTCACAAGAAACTATAGCCGTCTTTTTATTAAGAGAAACTTTCGCCGCAGCTCCATCTATATCATTAATTGCTCTTGTTACTGCATTTGCGCAATTTGCGCAATGCATTCCTTCTATACGGAAAGCATATTTGTAAACTACTTTTCCTTCTAATTTCTTCTTTTTAGGTTTGGAACTTCCCCCACCACAGCAAGCACCTTCACCTTTAAAATGCTTAACCGTTTCCTTCATCCCAAACACTACTGCAATAAGCAGTATGATTACGATAATTACATTTGACATTTCAATCACTCCTGCAAATATCTGTTTTTATCGTTAGTTATAGCTAACTTATGTTTTTAATATAAGTCACTCACATAAAATGAGTGACCTATAGTTTTAATTGCCTTTTGTTTCTATTAGTCGTGTAGTACTTTTTACACCTGTCATAATCGTAGAGCCATTATGTAGAAGTGCTGATGTAGACGGTGCTATCACACCTGTAAGCCCCATACCAATGAGTGCAGAATTAAAGCCCACAATAAATCTATAATTGCTTTTAATTCTATTCATAAGCGCAGTGCTTATTTCTCTAAGTGCAATAATGCTTTGAAGATTTTCAGAAGCAATTGTAATATCCGCTATCTCTCTTGCTATAGCCGCTCCCGTATCGATAGCAATGCCAACATCCGCTTCTGACAATGCAGGAGAATCATTCACTCCGTCTCCCACCATAATCACCTTATGCCCCATATCTTGCATATGTTTTACATATAATGCCTTATCTTCAGGAAGTACCTCAGCCTGATAATGATCGATTCCAAGTCTTTCAGCAACACTTGCAGCTGTTTTCTTGTTGTCACCAGTCATCATGCATATATTCTTAAAGCCAAGCCTTCGAAGAGAATCTATGGTCTTCTTAGCTTCATCTCTGACTGGATCTAAAATGCAAAGTACTGCTGACAAAATCCCATCGATAGCAAGAAAAATTCTTGAATATTCTTCATCTATTGCATCTAGCTTATTTTCTTCACCTTTTGGAATTACACATTTTTCATCTTCCATCACAAAATGGTAACTACCTATTACTGCTTTCTTATTTCCAATGAAACTACTAACTCCATGGGCAACAATATATTCAACCTTAGAATGCAGTTCCTCATGATTAAGTCCCTTTTCAAGTGCTCCATTTACAATGGCATTTGCTACGGAATGAGGATAATGTTCCTCAAGGCAGGCCGCAATTCTAAGCATTTCATCTTCATCTTTATCCCCAAAAGCAACCACCCTTACAAGCTTTGGTGATGCATAGGTGAGAGTTCCCGTTTTATCAAAAACAATTGTATCTGCCTCTGAGACCAGCTCCATAAACTTTCCACCCTTAATGGATATGCCATATTCTCTTGCTTCCTTAATAGCTGATAAAACAGAAAGCGGCATGGAAAGTTTCATGGCACAGGAGTAATCTACCATAAGAAACGATAATGCTTTGGTCATATTTCTTGTGAGAGCATAGGTCAGCCCAAATCCAAGAAAACTATATGGCACAAGGCCATCTGCAAGCCTGTATGCTTTGCTTTCTGTTTCTGATTTTAATTTTTCAGACTCTTCTATCATGCGTACTATCTGATCATATTTGCCTTCGCCCGAACATTTGGTGACTTTTAAGATACATTCACCTTCTTCTACGACAGTTCCTGCATAAACATATCCGCCTGCAGATTTTAAAACTGGTTCTGCTTCGCCTGTCATCGAAGACTGATTGACTGTCATTTCACCTGATATAACTATGCCATCTAGTGGAATAACATCACTTGTTCTGACAACGATCATGTCACCAACATTTACCTTGTCGATAGAAATCTTAATATCGCCATCTTCCGCTTTAACCCATACATGACTGATTCCAAGGGACATTGATCTTGCCAAATCGCCAACTGATTTTTTTCTAGTCCACTCCTCTAAAATCTCACCCGTTTCTAAAAGAAACATAATAGAGGAAGCTGTTCCAAAGTCGTTTCTAAGCACAGATGTGCCAATAGCAATTCCATCTAATACTTCAACTTTAATACCACTCTTTGAAAGAATTTTTACTGCATTTAATGCATATGGCACGCTCTTGATAACAGCTTTAACCATCCTTAGTGGTGCTGGTAATAACATTTTTGAGACATAATGAGAAACTATCTTTATTATCAGTTTTTCCTCATATTCCCTGCTAAGTGCTCTGCCCGTTTCTTCTGGAAGTAAAGCCTTTACCTCCTCACTATTCTCATCATACAAAGTTAATGCATTTCTTAGAGCAACTTCATTATTATCAGAAACATTGTTAAATATAATGGTTGCATTACAAGTTCTTTCATCCACTACTGCATCTTTTATCCATGAAAGGCTTTTCAAATAGTATTCAAGCAAATCCGCCTGCCTGTATGACATATTTATAATTGGCGTCTTGATACGTATTCTTTTGTCTGATTTATGCAGAACTACGTATCTCATACACTACTCTTCACTTTCTGATGCTTGTGATTCACAAGGATTTTCATACTCTTCTATAATAGCTTTCGCTCTTTCAATCTCTGCCTTCTTATCCTGTTCATAGCGTCTGTCATTAATATCTTTTGCATCTGCATATATATCGCCACAATTTTCTTTAACTGATGAAACAGTTTTCATAACACTGTCTTTTCCTCTAAGAGTAGCTGCTGTAGCATGTGTATATGCCATCTTTGCGTCTTTACTAGAAAGCACAGCAACACCTGCTGTTCCCATAAGCACTCCACCTAAAAAAGTTATTATCTTACCATACTTCATTTGTTTTTCCTCCATTCTTACGTATTTGCACATACCTTAGGTCTGTCAATTGCAAGATAATTCTTTAATTTACAGTATGTTTCCTCTGAAATAACATGCTCTATCATACAAGCATCTCTTTCAGCCACTTTCTCACTAACACCTATTTGCTTAAACAGACTTGAAAAGAATAAATCCTTCTCATACAAGTTTTCCGCTAAAATCCTGCCTTTTTTTGTCAGCAAAATGCGCCATTCATCTTTCTCGACTAATCCATCCTGCTCCAACTTTTTTATTGCTATGCAAGTGCTGGATTTTGAAACGCCAAGTCTAACAGAAACATCAACATTCCTGCATGCGCCATGTTCCTTAAGCACAATCAGGATAGCTTTTAAATAATCCTCTTTTGATTTTCCTATTGTTTTTTGTTCCATCTATACCTCTTTAAAATACTCAAACTTTAACTTCTGCTTCATTTACAATGACAGGATGCTGATCCTGAATAAGGACATCCAATACATTTTTTACCTTTCTTTTTTTCTTTCCCAATATATAGAGAGGCAGTGCCAACAATAGCCACTAATATTGCGCTTATAATAACGTTAATCATCAATTATTTCCTCCTTTGGGGACGGTTCTTTTGTCGCAAGGAGCGTCCCCTTGTCACTAAAAGGTGACAAAAGAACCGTCCCCGATGAACTAAAGAACCGTCCCCGATGAACTATGCTTTATTTAACGCGTAGTTACTATCAATCTGCTTATTTGCCTTCACAATAAGCCCTGTAATAACCGCTACAAAAACAAGTACAGCAATAAGTCCACCTGCAAATCCTGCGCCTAAGCTTCCTGTAGTAATTAATGTTCCAATCTGGTATACAAGGAATCCTACTGTAAAGCCCGTTGCAAGCTGAAGGCAAATCGCACCTGCAAGCCATTTGCCACTCTTAAGTTCTGAGTTAAGAGCTCCAATAGCTGCAAAGCATGGAGGAGTATAAAGATTAAACATAAGATAAGCTAGTGCAGCTACTTTTGTAAGTCCCATGACAGCAGCTACTTCATTGCCTCCTGCTACAAGTTCAAGTTCCTCTGTATCAATAAAGTTTGTAATTGCATAACATACTGCAAGTGTTCCAACTACATTTTCCTTTGCAATAAATCCTGTAATAGCTGCAGCAGCTAACTGCCATGCAGCAAATCCAACAACTGGTACTAATAAATATGAGAACGGAGATGCAATAGCCGCAAGAATTGATGTACTTTCCATGCCTTCTTCTACTGCCTGGAAATGCGTATCAAATGATTGCATGATCTGAACAACTGTATTACATACTAAAATAATCGTTCCTGCCTTAATGATATAAGCCTTGCCACGCTCAAGCATTGAACCAAACGCGAACTTAAGACTTGGAACTTTATATTCTGGTAATTCGATGATGAAAAATGACTTTCTGTATTTCATTCCGTTAACTGCCTTTACAAGCAATGCGCCGAGAAGAATCAGTGCGATACCAACAAAATACATAACTGGTCCAACCCATGCTGCATCTGAGAAGAATGCACCTGCAAAAAGGGCTATAACAGGAAGCTTTGCTCCACATGGCATATATGTTGCAAGCATTGCAGAAGTTCTACGCTCACGCTCATTTCTGATTGTTCTACATGCCATAATAGCGGGAATACCACAGCCTGTACCAATTACCATAGGAATAACTGTTTTACCGGAAAGGCCTACTCTTTTAAAAATTGGATCAAGAACTACAGTTGCTCTTGACATGTAACCACAATCCTCAAGAAGAGCAATCAAGAAGTACATAACCATTACAAGCGGAAGGAAACCAACAACTGCACCTACACCACCGATGATACCGTCTACAAGTAATGCATAAAGTAATGGATTTGCATCAGCCATCTGCTCTCCTACCCATTCCTGGAAGGTTTCAATCCAGCCAACTAACCAGTCTGCAATCCATGTTCCAAGTGTAGACTGAGAAATGTAGAATACTAAGAACATAATTCCTGCGAAGATAATAAGACCTGACACAGGATGCGTTAAAATAGCATCAATCTTGTCACCTGTGTTTTTTTCTTTTGTAAGGACTTTTCTTGTCTCAACCTCTTTAACAATGGCATTTACAAAATCGAATCTCTGTCTATCTGCTTTTTCAACTTCTGCTTTATCATGAAGATCGATATTACCCTGAGAATATGGTGCCTTCTGATTACCACCAGCAATCTCAACAGCCTTTTCAACTACATCCTTTAATCCATTTGATGAGGTCGATACAGTTTCAACTACCGGGCAACCAAGCTTCTCTGACAACTTAGCCACATCTATCTTTGTTCCCTTCTTTTCATTAACATCACTCTTATTAAGAGCAACTACAACTGGTATGCCCAGTTCAAGTAACTGAGTTGTAAAGAATAAGCTTCTACTAAGATTTGTAGCATCCACAATGTTAATAATGACATCTGGATTTTCATTCTTCACGAAACTACTTGTAATACTTTCCTCAGAAGTAAACGGTGACATAGAGTAAGCACCCGGAAGATCTACAGCAATCACTTCTTTGCTACCATCATAGTACGCCTTTTTAATACCGCTTTCCTTTCTGTCAACTGTAACACCTGCCCAGTTTCCAATTTTCTCATTTCGACCAGTTAATGCATTATACATTGTGGTCTTTCCACTGTTTGGATTTCCCGTAAGTGCAATTCTCATTTTTAGTCTCCTTTCAAATATATCCAGTTAGTATTTCCTAACTTGTAATCCTAAAAAAATGAATCTTTCGATTCAATTTATTTCGCATAAGTGCAAGACTTTTAAACGCTATGCTTTTACTCATTCAAGTCTCGCAACCGCTTTGCTTGTTGCCTGTTATTTTTTATATTTGTATTGCCTTTGCCAAATCTTCATCTATGTTATACCTGGCATCTTTAATGGATAAAACATATCCACCTCTTTTCTTGGAAACAACTGTAACTGTCTCTCCGCTATAACATCCTAAAGAAAACAAAAAGCTTTTTAATTCCTCATCATCTGCCACTATATCTTTTACAATACAATCCTGGCCAATCATTGCCTCTGTTAAATTCATAACATTCACCTTTCTTATAATCGTGTTAGTTTTATCTAATCCTGTTTGTTTTTGCTAACCACTGATAGTTTAGTATTTCTAACCCAGTTTGTCAATACTAATCTGAAGTTTAAGTTTGTCATATCAAACCAAAACTGTTATATTAAATAAGAGAAGAAAACAAAAGGGGAACGACAAATGGGTTATATTAAACATAAATCAGAAGAATCAATGGAAGATTATTTAGAAACGATTCTCATACTTAGCAGGAAGAAGGGTAAAGTACGTTCGATTGATGTAGTAGGAGAATTAGGATATACGAAAGCAAGCGTAAGCGTTGCAATGAAAGGACTTCGTGAGAAAAATCTTATTACTATGGACGAAGTTGGCTATATTGAACTTACAAACTCTGGACTTATGAAAGCTGAAAAAGTATTAGAACGTCATAACTTGCTGGCTGAATGCCTGATTAAAATTGGTGTTAGTGAAAAAGTTGCTATGGAAGATGCCTGCAGAATTGAACATGATATAAGTGAAGAGACTTTTGAAGCACTAAAAAAACATTGTCTCAAATGATCTTATATAATAAAAAGGCTGAGCACAGCTCAGCCCACATTACATGCATTCAAACAATAAAATAACCACACATGCAATAACCACAATTGACACTCCTTTTAAAACTATTTTCATAATCTATATTCCGTTCTTTCATTACTACCAAGGTCTGTAATCAATCGGTACCTTTGCTCCCCACTCTTTTGAATACGTCTCAAATTTCTTTCTAGCAATTGTCTTAAATATAACCTGAATCATAATTCTCATAGGAACAGGTAAATAATCCGGACCGGCAAACTTCTTTACAATTTCTGCTTTGAAACCATTATTCTCCACAAAGCTTTTTCCCATTTCTTGATATGGTCCTGTAATCTTCAAGACATCTTCTTTTGATACGACTCTAATGCAAAAGTTATCACCCTTGATTAAGGTACCGCCGTAACTTACGTTAAGATATTTAGGTAGTTTTTCAAGAAATTTCTTTCCACATTCGAGCTGGCTAGCCTCAGCAAATCCACCCTGCAGTATAAATGAAACCCTTGTATTATTATCTTTAATCGGAAGAGTTTCAAAAAACTCTAACAGTAAACCTGGGATATTTTCTACATATAAAGGAAGTGCAAAAATGATTTCTGCATTCTGTGTATATGATTCTCTTGCCATATCCCAGTTTTTTCTATCAGAAATTGCATATCTCTCGAAAGTTGCCCCAGCCTTTGCAAGTCCCTCGGCAAATGCATCTATGATTTTTTCTGTATTACTGTATTTTTCTACACGCGGACTACCATTTATAATAACTACATGCATTTGATTGCCTCCTCATACTCTTCTATAGGAAACACACCTACTGATCTCTCAGCAAAGTTTATTGCTATTCTCTCACAAAATAATGACAGATATTCCCTGTCACCTTCCCCGCAATAAACAATTCCCCATTTAGGATTCTTATCATATCTAGTTATATGGCGCATCTGCTTACCTACCATATGCAAGTTCATTGTTGCAAGCGGCATAACTCTGTCAATTATATTTTTCGTCTTGTACGAAACCGATCCAAATACCGTATCTGTAATCAACCAAACCTGGTCAGAAACAGACATTTTTTTGAGAATTGGCTCATAATCATCTTTCACAACACATTCTCCCGGGGTCTTTAACCAGCAATAATTACATCCAAGACAATGGCTAATATTCAATTCTCCTGCATCGATGTATTCATATTCCGTTTGGGAGAATTGATTTTTAAGCGCAGAAGCAATCTGCTTTCCATTCTTTTTTTCTGTTGTATCAATCAGTAAAATCATTATGTACCTCTATTCTATATTGAAATATATTTATCAATCTCTATTCCATACTGCTTAAAACACATCACTGCCTGATTGAAATGGTGGCAAAATACTCTAAATCTTAATTACATAAAATATCAATTTCGTGTGCTTGTTAATCTTACAGATACATCTCCGTTACTTAATAGTTCAGTAACCTCTGCCTCTGATAAGTCCATTTTACCAAGTCTAGTATATGCCCAAGAATTCGAACCATAAAAAAGAACAATATTACTTCCACTGTATAAAACGATATCCCCATTATGAGTGGTTGTCTGCTTATCATTTCTCGTATAACTTTTACCTAACGAACCTACCTGTTCGTTATCGCTATACATAGACATCGATACAGTAATATCTCCTTTAGAAGCTTCTTCCATAATTTCGGTAACAGAATCATTGTTTTCCCAAATCACCGGTATTTCTTTTTCATTTATTAATAACTTCATACTACATTCCTCACTGGAACTAATTTTTGTCTCTGTATCTGAACTGTGCAATTCTGCATCATCCACATCATCGGCACCCTTCGACTTTGTTGAAGAAACTACACTTAATTCAGAGTCTGTTTCTACAGTAACCCCTTCTGTACTACCACATGCCGAAATGCTAATCATAGTTAATATACAAAACAGGCTAATCAGGAACCGTTTCATTAATTACAGCCCCTTTGCAAGAATGTCTGAGTTGCTGCCACCACGAAGACTTGTTGATATAATCAGTACTTTCTTTCCCATATTTAGCCCACTCCATTTTCTTCAAAAAACTTTTGCATCTTATCAAAAGGAATCACATCTAGATTATCATAAAGATCAGTATGAACAGCTCCAGGTATAGTAAGAAGTTCCTTATTATCAGTGTACTTGCTATCCTTAATCATAGCTTCATATGCATCTTTTCCAAAGTAATAGCTGTGAGCCTTATCTCCATGCATAATCAGAACTGCACTTCTTATCTCATTGCTATACTTAAGAATTGGTTGGTTCATAAATGACTGGCAGCCAAGACTGTTCCAGCCTTCGTTGGAATTAAGACTTCTTGCATGATAGCATCTTCCCTTATAATACTCACTATAATCCTTAACAAAGAATGGAGAATCCTCTGGAACTGGAAGTGGTAAGCATCCACCTGCACGTGAATATTCGCCTTTCTTAAATTCTTCTGTTCTAAGTGCATTCATAGCCTTTTTCTTCTCGTAACGCTGTTCTTCTGAATTCTCTGAATCAAAATATCCATTAGCATTTACTCTTGTCATATCATACATAGTCGATACAATGGTAGCCTTGATTCTTGTATCCAGTGCTGCCGTATTAAGAGCCATACCGCCCCATCCACAAATACCAATAATACCAATTTTTTCTGCATCTACATTTTCCTGTACTGACAAGAAGTCAACCGCAGCCATGAAGTCTTCGGTATTAATATCGGGTGATGCCATGAATCTAGGTTGTCCACCACTCTCACCTGTAAAAGAAGGGTCAAATGCAATAGTCAAATATCCTCTCTCCGCCATAGTCTGTGCATATAAACCAGAACACTGTTCTTTTACTGCACCAAATGGTCCACATACAGCAATTGCTGAAAGCTTACCTTCTGCGTTCTTTGGAATATACATATCTGCTACAAGTGTAATTCCATAACGATTAAAGAATGTCACCTTCTTGTGTTCCACCTTGTCACTCTTTGGGAACGTCTTATCCCATTCTGTTACCAAACTAAGTTCTTCTGTATTTAACATTTTATACCTCCTAATATTTAATCACTACATTCAAAGCACTATTAGGATCTCCTGCAACCTTGATTGCATCTTCAATCTGTAGAAATGAAAATTCATGGGTAATAATCTTCTCAATATCCCATTTATTACTTTCCATGATATTCATTACATCCCTTACATCCTCTG
>JAKSHY010000010.1 GCA_024399135.1 Lachnospiraceae bacterium
ACAGCTGCTGAATCTGCTATCCGTGATACAGATATGGCAACAGAGATGGTTAAGTTTGCTAACAATAACATTCTTGCTCAGGCAGGACAGTCAATGTTGGCACAGGCTAATCAGTCTAACCAGGGAGTATTATCTCTTCTGTAATTTAAGTTATCAAATTATGATGTACAACCGTAAGGCGGAGCCTAGTGCTCCGCCTTTAGTGGTTAAAAAGGGGTTAATATGAGAATAGATAGTTATCCGGTTGATAAAAAGTATTATGATAACAAAAATGGTGCGATTGATTCATTTTGTGTTATCAATATTGGAAAAAATTCTTATGCGGAGGATTTGAATATATATTCGACCTGGCCTAACAATTCTGATTATGTTCACTCAGTTATTGTGGGAAGGTACTCATCTGTGGCTCACAAGGTTCAATTTGCAGTAGATTTAAATCATGACTACAAATCTGTCTATCAAGGATGCATATCTATTTATTCAGAACAATCTGATGATATGAGAAGAAATGCAGGACAGAATTATAGATATATCCGTAAAAAGGGAGAGATTTTAGTTGGAAACGATGTATGGATTGGAGCTAATGCTGTAATAATGAGCGGATGCTATATAGGTGATGGTGCAGTTGTCGCTTCTAATGCTGTTGTTACTAAAGATGTTCCTTCATATGCAATAGTAGGAGGAGTTCCTGCTAAAATTATTGGATACAGGTTTGATCAGGATGTAATCGACAAAATGTTGAAGAT
Source organism: Lachnospiraceae bacterium (assembly GCA_024399135.1). GTDB lineage: Bacteria > Bacillota > Clostridia > Lachnospirales > Lachnospiraceae > JAILLW01. The sequence goes on from JAKSHY010000010.1 coordinate 747, forward strand.
AGCATGGTGGAACTGGTCCAATGAAAAATTATTAAGTTGTAAAAAAGATATGCAGGGTGATATAAATGAATTTGTTGAAAGATATATAACTGAAGCTATTCAGCCATTACCTAAAAAGTCAGGGCGATATCTTCCAAACATAGTTGAGGATTGTATACCTAGATATTTATGCTTTTGCGATTTTGAAGATAACTATCCGGTTTTCATACGTGTAATTGATGAATTCATAAAGAAATTTAATGATGGCAGTGCTGAACTGGTTTTGGCATACAGAAAAGATAATGAAATTGATGTGCAAGGTATAGAAATTGTCTTTGATTTTTTGAATAATTATGCTGACACTGATGCTGTAATTCAAGTGTGTGAAGTAGGAAACGAAAACGAAATAATTTCAGAGGTGGATTTTCTAATAACTAATAGAGATATAGAAATGCTTAACAGAGTAAGAATTGCTAATATGTATGGTATAAAAAGAATTTCGGGTGTAGATATGCCAATTTTTGAGGAACTATAAACATGAAAATTATATTCTGTAGATGGAACAGTATATGTGAAGAAGGTGTGACTCATGCATTTGAAAGATTAGGTATACCGGTAGTTTATTTGGATAGAAAATTCACTCATGTAGATTATGATAATTCATATGTAGAGGCACTTTCGAAAATGCTGACGGATAACGTGGATGCTAATATGGTTTTTAGCATTAATTACATACCGGTTATAGCAAGAGTTTGCAATTTGTTTAATGTTTTATATCTTTCGTGGATAGTCGATTCGCCTTGCTTTCAATTATATTCTGAAACATTGAAGTACCCTACAAATAGAGTATTTTGCTTTGACTATAGTCAATATGAGAGATTTAATCCAATTAATAAAAATGGAGTGTTGTATTTAACATTAGGGACTGATGTTGCTGTATGGGATAAGGTAAAAATAACAGAGGAAGATCATAAAAGATATGATTGCGATATATCTTTTATAGGATCTTTGTATTCTGAAAAATGTATATATAATGAAGTGTATGATAGGCTTCCAGAGTATATTCGTGGATATTCAGATGGACTTATTAAAGCTCAAATGGATGTACATGGGTATAATTTTATAAAAGATTCTATTACTGAAGAGTTTGCCAGAGAATTTAAAAAATATGCTAATTGGCCTCCTTTGGGGGAGGATTATGAAGAAGATGTTAAAGATATAGTCGCTGACACGTATATAGGTCATAAATGCACTGAACAGGATAGAATTACTACGCTAAATGCTATTGGTAGTAAATTTAATATTGACCTTTATACTCTTAGTGATACTTCTTTATTAAAAGGTGTAAATTGTCGTGGTGGTGCTGATTCCACAACTATGATGCCTAAAATAATCAAATGTTCGAAGATTAATCTTAACTTTACTAATAAACCAATTAAGACGGGACTTCCACTTAGAATATTCGATATTATGGGAATGGGAGGATTTCTTATTTCTAATTATCAATCTGAAATACCTGAGTATTTTGTCCCAGGTGAAGATATAGTCTTGTATGAAAGTATATCACATTTGTTAGAATTAATAGATTATTACCTAAAGAATGAAGATGAAAGACTTAGAATTGCTAACAATGGATATATGAAGGTGAAAAGTGAGCATACTTATGATAATAAAATAATGAAAATGTTTGAGATGATTTTAGATAATAAATAGAGTATCGTCAAACTGCTTAAAAATAAAATGAATTACGAAGCAGTTTGACGATATTCTTCTTTTTATATGGATTTTTTAATAAAGGGGTTGTTTATCCAGAAGATAGACCGATATAATATACAAGAAGCACAATTGCTTAAGTAACCTAGTAATTAACTTAAGATTGCGTGCGAAGTCTTAAATTGATTACTAAACAACTATCAATTTAGTCGCAAGGATGCGGCGGATTTAATTTCAAGGAGGAAAACATTATGGTAGTACAACACAATTTACAGGCAATGAACTCAAACAGAATGCTGAACGTTAACACACAGTCTCAGGCAAAGTCAACTGAGAAGTTATCTTCAGGATACAAGATTAACCGTGCAGCAGATGATGCAGCAGGACTTGCTATTTCTGAAAAGATGAGACGTCAGGTTAGAGGCCTTACACAGGCATCAGCTAACGCAGAAGATGGTATCTCATGTGTACAGACAGCAGAAGGTGCTCTTAACGAAGTACATGATATGTTACAGCGTATCAATGAACTTGCAGTTAAAGGTGAGAACGCAACATTAACAACACTTGATCGTCAGTATATCGGATCAGAAGTAAACCAGTTAATGTCAGAAATCGATCGTGTAAAGAACACAACAACATTCAACGAGCAGAGCTTATTGGATGGTTCATTCACAGGTAAGGGATTGCAGGTAGGTGCAGAATCTAACCAGCATATCGATATCAGTATCGATTCAATTGCAGTAACATCAATCTTTACATCAGGACACACATTCTATAAGTCAGCAAGCTTATCAACATTAAAGACATCTGACTTCCAGAAGTTAAATGCTGGTACAAAGGCTGCAATTAAGGATATTGCAACTAAGAGATCTAATCTTGGTGCAGTTCAGAACAGATTAGAGCACACAATTAACAACTTAGACAACGTAGTAGAGAATACAACAGCTGCTGAATCTGCTATCCGTGATACAGATATGGCAACAGAGATGGTTAAGTTTGCTAACAATAACATTCTTGCTCAGGCAGGACAGTCAATGTTAGCACAGGCTAATCAGTCTAACCAGGGTGTACTTTCATTACTTGGATAATTGTTGCAAATCTTTTGATTTATTTAACCGGGAATCGCACGATTCCCGGTTTTTTATTGCAATAAGTAGTAAAAATAAGGAAAAACTAATTTAAAATTAAAAAATAAAAAAATATGAAAAAAAGTAAAATAGGGGTTAAGTAATTTAAAATCACTCCGATATAGTATGTGTAAACAACTTGTAGCAAACGGATTTGCTAAATAAAAAATAACAAATAAGGAAATTGTAGATCGGTAGCTACAAGGATGTGGCTGGGATTCAAGGAGGAAAATAATTATGGTAGTAAAACACAACTTACAGGCAATGAATTCAAACAGAATGTTAAATGTTAATACTCAGTCACAGGCAAAGTCAACTGAGAAGTTATCTTCAGGATACAAGATTAACCGTGCAGCAGATGATGCAGCAGGACTTGCTATTTCTGAAAAGATGAGACGTCAGGTTAGAGGCCTTACACAGGCATCAGCTAACGCAGAAGATGGTATCTCATGTGTACAGACAGCAGAAGGTGCTCTTAACGAAGTACATGATATGTTACAGCGTATCAATGAACTTGCAGTTAAAGGTGAGAACGCAACATTAACAACACTTGATCGTCAGTATATCGGATCAGAAGTAAACCAGTTAATGTCAGAAATCGATCGTGTAAAGAACACAACAACATTCAACGAGCAGAGCTTATTGGATGGTTCATTCACAGGTAAGGGATTGCAGGTAGGTGCAGAATCTAACCAGCATATCGATATCAGTATCGATTCAATTGCAGTAACATCAATCTTTACATCAGGACACACATTCTATAAGTCAGCAAGCTTATCAACATTAAAGACATCTGACTTCCAGAAGTTAAATGCTGGTACAAAGGCTGCAATTAAGGATATTGCAACTAAGAGATCTAATCTTGGTGCAGTTCAGAACAGATTAGAGCACACAATTAACAACTTAGACAACGTAGTAGAGAATACAACAGCTGCTGAATCTGCTATCCGTGATACAGATATGGCAACAGAGATGGTTAAGTACGCTAACGGAAACATCCTTGCTCAGGCAGGACAGTCAATGTTAGCACAGGCTAATCAGGCTAATCAGGGTGTATTATCATTACTTCAGTAATAATTAAGTTTTTTAGAGGCTTTAAGGCTCATGCCTTAAAGCCTTTTTTAATAATATGAGGTATATATGTTAAATTTTGAGGATGATTTTTTTAATGATGAAATGGTAGATGGATTTCTTGTCCAAGAGTCTATGAAAAGATACTGGGCATCTGGAATGGAAATATTAGCTGCTATTGATGAAATATGTAAAAGGCATAATATTAAATATTACGCAGAGTGGGGGACGCTACTAGGCGCAATAAGACATCAAGGATTCGTTCCATGGGATGATGATATTGATATAGGAATGCGAAGAATAGATTATATGCGTTTTGTTAAATATGCAAAGGAAGAGCTTCCAGATGGAATGTTTATTCCCTATACATATGAGGATCCTAAACATCCTTCAGGTGTTGTAAATAGTAATAAAATAACTACAGATTATGCATTCTTGGAAAAATATCACGGATGTCCATATTATACTTGCGTTGATATCTTCGTGATGGATAATTTGCCAGACGAACAAGAAGAAGGAGACCTTGTTAAATATATCTGGAATGTTGGACTTCATCTGGCTAGAGATTGGGACGAAAAAGATGAAATACGTGAGTTTACCGAAGAAGAAAAGTGGAATATGCTTGAATTTTTTGAAGAAGGAACAGGACAGCATATTGAACGTAATGGAGATGAAAAACGACAGATAGCATTTATAGTAGATCGAATGAGTGCAATGTATTATGATGTTGATACCAAGTATGGAGCTATCGTAATTGATTTTTTATCTAAAGAAGAAAGTCTGCAGATGATACCTTTAGAATTGTTGGATGAGATTATTGAGGTTCCTTTCTATAATATGATGATTCCAGTGCCCAAAAGGTATGACGAGTTTTTAACAATAAGGTATGGAGATTGGAAAAAACCGGTTAGAGGAACAGGCGATCACCCATATCCGTGTTTTGAAGATCAATATAAATTACTTAGAGATAAGTATGTAGAACTAGGTATAGAGATGCCGAGTAAATTTGTATGGAGAGATGATGAAAGAAGCAGGCCTTAGCCTGCTTCTTTCATCATAGTAGCTATTAAATGCTTGGCATTAGCTTGATATCGTTTTCATCATTGTTTCGGCACGGTGCACAAATGTATGTTGAACTAACGTTTTTTCATAGCCGTTTCTTGCAATTTCTTTCCTTTCTTTTTCATGGGAAAGATAGTATTCGATTTTGTTCATCATATCGTCTGGACTATCAAAGTAAACATAGTCTTCATCTGCTACATAGCAGTCACTAAAATCATTTTGGTAATTTGACAATAAAAATCCACCAGAACCAATTATTTCAAATGCCCGAAGCGGTATTCCAGATGTAATACTTCTTAAGGTAATGTTTAAATTGATTTTGGCTGTTTTGTATACATATGGTGCAATTTCTATAGGATCGGCCTTGCCATGATTTGTACAATTTGGAAAAGACAACTTTGGGTCAATTGTGTATAAATCGTATTTGTACTTTGTACCTATCAGCTTTAATAATGAAGTGCGTTCTAAACCAGTTATTTTTCGGTTGATTACATATTGCGAATACAAATATTCCATTGTTTCTACACCATCAGGATCTGGAGACAAGTGTAAGGAATTATACATATCATCTAATAATTCGCTAGTAATAAGTTTTTCGATAAAGTTTTCACCATAGATATTCATCTGAGCATTCATTATTGCTTTAAGGTAGCCTTTAGAATAATCGGAAATATTAGTCATTCTGTCGAAAAATTGGTTATCTTCGGTATATAAGCTTCCTACGAATGCTATATCTGTTTTATTATATGCAGTAGTTTTTTTGAAAAAGTCGAAATTATTGTATTTTGATAATCTTACAGGGTCTGCAGCTAATGGAAGATAATATACAGTATTGATATTATTGGAATTAAACTCATGGAATATGTCTTTATCAAATACGAAAATATAGTTGCATGGATTAATAACACTTTTTGAATATAACTGAACATATGGAGAATCATAAATCCAAGAAACATATTTAGTGTTGTTGGTTTGGCATGTGTTTGAAATTTGTGGAAAGTAATTAAATGAGAACACAAAATCAGGGCTATTGCACATAATAGCCTCGGATAGTGATGTATCTAATTCTTCATTTACTCGTCTGGTGTGTGAATCAAAAGGAAAAAGAATAACAGTGTTTCCTAAACTTTTAAAAGCATCTATTTGCTCATCTCTTCCAAATGAACCCCAGTCCATATACAGGATTCTCATTTGTTTGCCTTCCATTCGATGGTTCCTTTTATTCTGGCACCAAGCTCAGACATGTTATAATAAGTAACATCAGGTTTTGATGCAATTTGTTCTTCGATGTTCTTTATATAATATAGAAAAGAGGTGTCCGCGAAGACTTTTTGGCCAAGAACGCCATCTATCTCAGTCATGTTTTCTGTAGATTCAGTATGAACTGCCAAAGTACCTTCGGCGTGACTTTTTCCTTTTGGATATGCAAGGTCAAGACCAAAGAAGTAAACCTCCTCGGCTCCTAACTGTAGAGCTAATTCAAGTGCGCATGAAGAAACAGTTCCTCCACTTCTTTTCCAAGCACTGCTTGGAAATTGTTTGGCATATTCGTATTGTCTGGAATCTATATCAGAGACGTTATAAATCATGTATTTAGGTCCCTGATATATTTTGGCCACCTCCCAGGCGGTTATGGAGTCCATAACCAAAGGAACATTTTGGAACTCAAGACCTCTAATTTGATCAGCTGTCTGAGGCCAAGGATCCATTATAGAAACGAAATCAGGAATTATATTTTCTTTAACAAGTCTTCTGAAAATTGTTCCTACAGCGATTACAGTCATTTCTTTGCTGAAAGATCTTAACAATTCTATATCAAGATCAAGTGATGGTCCAGCTGCTACTACAGCAAATTTCTTTTTTAAAGAAGATTTATCAATTGTAGAAGCGCATGGGATATTCTTGTGTGCGTTCCTCCAAAAATTAATGTGCCTATGAAGTCTCAAAAAACGCTCTGTGTTCTGAGTTATTAGTATTGATTTTAAAGCTTCTAACTCGTATTGTTCTTCTATATTTTCAAGAGTTGGAAGATGAAATATTATACCTGTATCATCATTGTCAATTCCATTTAAGAAAGTTAATATGTCATCGTCACATACAATATTTAAGTTTTCCGAAGGAATCCAATCAAGAACTCCGTAATTTTTCGCTAAATCAATCATTAGTGGATTTGGTTCGTATATTGTGATGTTCACAGAACCATAAGATTCTAAATATAACTGATAGGCATAATAGCCTAATCCACCACCGTAAATTGCATAATTATCTACCTCTGTGTTAAATAGTTCCTTTACGTATCTTCGAGCTTCGGTCATAGGGTTATTAATGCTATGAAGATATTTGTCATTAATTTTGTCATATATGGTTAAAAAACCAGATTTAGAAGACTTAATTTGGTATTGGTCATTTATATCAACATTTATTGCTGCTATGTTGCTAATCCAGGATGATATGTCTGGTAGGATATCTGATTCAATAATATCAGCCATAAAAATTGGATCTTTTGTATTTAACATGGCCTGAATATTTTTAAGAAAAGGTTGGGATTTCTCAGGGAGATCCGCAACATAAGCTTCACAGAGATTTTTTAAATCATCATATATTTTCTTTAAAATAATGTTGGCATTGGCAGTATCTGCCACTCTGGTATAGTCAATTATTTTTTGAAGTTCATCTAAAATACGTGAGTTCTTATATATATCTTCAAGAAATTGTTCTGCCACGGTTATCCACCTCGAAATACTTAATATATTATGATAAAATTATAGCATAAAACTAATGCTGTGTGAGATTATAAAACAAAGCAAAATGGAGATTAAAAGTATGAAAGGTTCTTTTTCGATAGGAGACATAAGGGTAGGAATTGGTGAGCAACCACTAGTTATACCTGAACTTGGAATAAATCATGAAGGAAGTCTTGAAGTAGCTAAGCTCATTGTTGATTCTGCTCATAGAGCAGGGGCAAGGTTAATTAAACATCAAACCCACATCGTTTCTGATGAAATGAGTAAGGTTGCTAAAAATGTTATTCCGGGAAATAGTACAGATTCAATATACGATATTATGGACAGGTGTGCGCTTTCAGAAGAGGAAGAGTATGAACTTATGAAATATGTTGAGTCGAAAGGTATGATTTTCTTAAGCACTCCTTTTTCAAGAGCTGCAGCTGATAGGTTGGAATCCTTTGGAGTTCTTGCTTACAAAATAGGATCTGGAGAACTTAATAATTATCCATTAATTAAACATATTGCTTCTTTTAGAAAGCCTATGATTGTATCAACAGGAATGAATGACATTAAATCAATCAGGAAAGCAGTCGATATATTAGAAGAGTGTAAGGTTCCGTATGCGTTAATGCATACTACGAATCTTTACCCTACCTCGCCTAATCTGGTAAGGCTTGGGGCAATGCAGGAAATGATGAAAGCTTTCCCCGATGTTCCTATAGGATTATCAGATCACACATTAAATAATAATGCGTGTATTAGTGCCATGGCACTTGGCGCTTCATTGGTTGAAAGACATTATATAGATCACAAGGATCGTCCGGGACCTGATGTGGTATGTTCAATGGATGAAATCGAGTTAAAAAGTCTGTTGGGATCCGCGAAAGAAGTTCCGTTGATGCTTGGAGGAAAAAAGGAAGCGACAGAAGAGGAACAGGTCACTATCGATTTTGCATTTGCAACATGTGTAACAATTAAAACGATTAAAAAGGGAGAAAAATTTACTACCGAAAATCTATGGGTTAAGCGTCCAGGAACAGGTGAAATATTGGCAGAGGAATACGAAAGAATTCTGGGTAAAGTTGCATTATGTGATATTGATGACGATACTCAGATTACATATGAAATGATAGGTTAAGGAATTGATGAAGAAGATATTATTCGTTACAGGAACAAGAGCAGATTATGGAAAAATGAAGCCACTTATGCAGGCCCTTAATGCCATGGATGAATATGAAGTATATATTTTCGTGTGCGGAATGCATCTTATTGAAACCTTTGGATATACATATAGAGAGGTGTTAAAAGATAATTATGAAAATGTCCATGTGGCATTCGGTATATCTCAAACGAATAATGCAAGCATTAATCTTGGTTCGACGATAACGAATCTTGCGGGATATGTTGAAAATGTTAATCCAGATATGCTTATAGTTCATGGCGACAGAATGGATGCGTTGGCAGGTGCTACGGTAGGAGCGCTTCACAATATCCTGGTTGGACATATTGAAGGAGGAGAGTTATCGGGAACCATCGATGAATCTATCAGACATGCTATATCAAAATTTGCTCACATTCATTTTACTTGTACTGAGGAAGCTAAAAGACGTTTAATTCAGCTTGGTGAAGAATCAAACCGAATATTTGTTATTGGTTCTCCTGATATTGACGTAATGATGAGTTCGAATTTACCTTCTTTAGATGATGCTAAGGAAAGATATGAAATCGGTTTTGAGAACTATGGAATATTAATGTATCACCCTGTTACTACAGAATATGAACGTGCAGGGATAAATGTAGAGATATTAGTTGATGCTCTGATAGAGAGCAAGAAAAATTATGTTGTTATTTATCCTAATAATGATCTTGGTTCTGAAATTATTCTTAATGAGTATCATCGTTTTGATAAAAAGGATGAATTTAGGGCATTTCCGTCTCTGAGATTTGAACATTTTTTGACGCTTCTTAAGAATGCGGAATTCATTATTGGAAATTCTAGCGCTGGAATAAGAGAATCTGGAATATATGGTATTCCGGCTATAGATATAGGTACACGGCAAGCAGGAAGATATTCCGCTGAGAATTGTAAAAATGTTCAGCATACTAAAATTGACAAGGAAGAGATTTTACGTGCAATCAATAATGTTCCTAAATATCGAGTTTCTTCGAATACATTTGGAGAGGGAAATAGTACAGAGAAATTCATAAAATCTATTTCTGATACAGGATTTTGGGATACAAGTATTCAGAAAAAATTTGTAGATTTTCATAGCGCATGATGGAGTAGCAAGGCATGTATAAAGACAAAAAAATATTAGCTTTAATCCCTGCAAGAGGTGGAAGCAAGGGGATTCCCAACAAAAACATAACAGATTTAGCAGGTAAACCATTGATTGCTTATTCGATAGATGCCTGCAAAGGAAGTCGATTCGTTGACGATATTGTAGTAAGTACAGATAGTGAAAAAATAGCTACAATAACTAGAACTTTTGGGGCTGAGGTACCATTCATGAGACCAGAAGAATTAGCTATGGACACATCAAAGACATTAGATGCCGTGCTGCATGCTGTTAGTGAATTGAAGAAACAGGGAAGAGAATATGATTCAATTGTTCTAATACAACCAACCCAGCCACTTAGGACATCGGAGGATATAGATGGAGCAATAGATACATACTACATAAATAGTGAACAAGATGTTGTATCAGTATGTGAGGTGTCAGAGCATCCGTTGTTAATGAGAACGCTGAAAGAAGGCGTGTTAGTTCCTCTGTTGGATAAATCTAGTACTTGCAGAAGGCAGGATATGGATAAGTATTACAAAGTGAACGGATGTGTATATGTTAATTCGGTAAATAATTTGAATGAGAATACGAGTTTTAATGACAATCTGATCCCTTATGTTATGGACAGGAGTCATTCGATAGATATTGATGAACCTGCAGATTTAAAATATGCTGAAGTTGTGATAACTGGCAAATATGCTTAAATAAGCATATTTGCCAGTTTTTTGATTTCATCGTCAGAGTTGTTATCTAATAGAGTATCAACAAGCCTATTGAGTATAGAAGAATGCTTTAATAAAGAACAAGCCATGCTGATTCCTAGGACAAAATCTTCTTTCGCAAGTTCGTGCTTTTTTGAAAAATCAATCAGATGTATTTGTTGTATTAACAACATGAGGGTTATCATCTTACAGACATTTTTCTTTAAAGGAATACCTTTAATTACATCCATAAAGAACTCAAAGATGAAGAGTGTTGATAAGTTAGTATATGTCAAAGTGTTATCAATTTCCAAGAATTCATTTAACGAAGCTTCTATATGAGAAATGTATTCTTTAATATTATATGACGAAAAATATTCTTTGATATATTTGGGGGCAGCAGTATTCTGCACTACCTCTGTTGGGATTATTTCAATAAATGAGTAGCCAGTCGTAACAGAATCCTTATTTGCTGAATTTATGAAGTTTTTGTCCTTATATATTTCTAAGTCTTTTCTTATGTCAGAAATTGTTTTATTAGCAATATGTTTATCAATTATTTCTGCAATAGATAGGAGAATTTCATATCTTTTTGATAACGGTAATTCGATATACTGAATAATATCATTAGATATAACCAATGCATTTATTAGTTCGTTATATAGAGTCCAGTCGACATTTTCATATGTTTTCTCATCTGGAATTTCGTCAAGCGAATAGCTGATAAAGTCATCCTTGTCAATAATCATGCGGGCAACTTCTGGACATGATGAGCATACTGTAGCAAATATGGTATCGTTATATTCAAGAAAAATTCTTGGATATGTTTGGCATACATAACCAATATAGTCATCACCTTTATTTAAAACAATGTTGCAGAGTCCTTTTTCATTTAGAAACGGACATTTTTCCTCGTCATCAAGTTTGATAATTTGTCTGTTGGAACCTTCTGCAGAAGTTAAATGAGATAGTACGTCAGTAAAGAAAGGGTCAGAATTTTCCTTATATTTTTTGATAGTGTCGTCATCTACTAAAATAGTCCATCCCATGCAACATGTCTTCAAACATTCTCCGCCGATGCATTTGAAATCTTGGTATATATCAGGTACTAGTATTTTCATAATTGAAATGAATCCCCATTCTTATTTGTTTTATCGCAATAATGAAAGCAAATCAAACTCCTGCTTCTTCGAAAATCTTGTTAAATAGTATATCGTACGAAAATAGCTTTTTGGCAAGTTCGTGTCCATTATTCGCTATTCTTTCACGTTCGGAATCGTTCTTTAAATAGAATATAATTTTTTCGAATAAATCTTCCTGACTTTCATACCAAACTATGTTTTCGTTATTTTGGAAATACATAGGCAGTTCAGACTGATAATTGGTCAGGCAAAAAGCACTTGAACCTAAAATGTCGATTACCCTTAGAGGAATGCCAGATGTGATACCTCTATATGTTATATTCAGGTTGATTTTACTTGAGTGAAAGACTTCCGGCATTTGATTCATATATTCTGCATAACCTTGATATTTTACAGGTATATTATCTGGCTTTTTAGATGAATATAGGCTTACATTAAAAAATTCTCCCAATACAGTTAGAAGACGAATCCTTTCACGAACTGTAGTTTGTTTATGGATTATATTTATTAAAACCTCTCTAGTGGATTCTCTATACAGTGTTCCAAGTTTTGCATCCACATATTTTGCTAATTCTTCACATATGTTTTGATTCATTAATGATGAGATTATATCCATACCAAATAGTTGCATCTGTGCCTCCATGGCACTATCAAGATATCCTTTTAAGTAATCCGGTAGATGCTTGATTTGTGAATAAAAATCATACTGATCATTATATAAATTTCCAAGAAAACATACTTCATGCTTATAAGTTTTGCGACCGTCATACTTTTTATTTATTAATGAATTAAGTCTGCTAGTGTTGCAGCCTAAAGGCATATAGAATACAGTTTTAAACCCTTCTTTTATATATTTATCATAAGAATCATAATCAAAGAGGAAAACTCTGTTACAATCATTTCCTAATGTGATAGATTTTAGTGTTAGTAGAGGTGAATCGTAGCACCATGCTATATATAGTATATTTTCTTCAGAGGCCACTCTAGATAAATCTGGAAAATAGTTATATGAAAAAATGAAATCGACTTTGTGAGATTCCACTTTAGCCTTTATTGATGAGATAAAGAAATCATCATTATCGTATTTTTCGCGATGATCTGAAGAAATGAGAACATTGTGTCCCATTTCTTTAAGGGTGGATATTGTATCCAACGCTGTAGATTCGGACCATGTATAGTAAAGAATATTGTAGCTTTTCAAAATAATAAACTCCTTATGTACTATAAAATTATGACTCGAATAAACTAATGATGTAATATGATTAAATTTCCATAGCAGTAACAAAGTCTAATACTTCAGTATTGAAAGTTTCCTCATCCTTTCTGATTATTTCACGATATTTGGAAAAAATAGAAAAGTGTTCGGAAAAATTGACAAACACATCATCGATAAGCGTTGTCAGTTCTTCATAAGATTTTTCCGGTGATTCGAATTTGTATTTATCCTGTATAGGAACATCTTCAAAATAAGCAGCGCTTCCTTTTCGGTTTGTTATAATTACGCAACCGCAACTTGCTGCTTCACGTGGTATTCTATCTTTGCCAGGATGAGAACCAAAGTCTATATATAATTTGGCATGTTGCATTTCATTAACCATTTCTTCCTCAGAGAATCCATAAAGCGGTTTCCATTCATAGTTTGTATGCGAAGCTATATACGAAGCTAACAATTCTAAACCTTTTGCAGGATTGTATAGGATAATATTTTTGCGATTATTCGGAGAGACAATGTCCTTTTTGTACAATTTACCAATGTAATCAGTTAGATAAATGATCGAAGCCGTGTCTATTCCCTTTTGTATAAGTAGTCATAAGCATAGAAGCTTTGAACCAAATTTATAGTTGCTCTATTTGAAAAGTAAATAAGTGCATTATCAATCAATTCCGGAGGTAAACCTATATTATCAACACTCATCCACCATATTGCTATTCTTGCATTTGAGAATCCTAGTGCAAATGATATAAGCCCTTCTGGAACAATTACAATATTTTCATGAAGTCAACTTCTTCATAATTGATTTCATGCTTTGTATTATACTTTTGATATTTAGGCATAGCATCAATATCTACTGGATGGGATCCGTCGCTTGAACAATAATACATTGTTGCTGTTCTCCCAATTGCATTCAGCTTGTAACATAGTTGATGAGCTAATTCGGGACCTCCAGACTGAATATTTGCAGGTGCAAGAATTACATATTTCATATAACTATTCATTTTGATAAGTTGTTTTTGAGTATCTTAACGTATTGATTAATATGTATATTTTATCAAAGTAGAAATATATCATCAAGGATGCTGCAAAAGTAATCTAGTATATAATCTATGATTATATGTTGTTAGTATGGTAATATATTAGTCATATATTTGTTTTGTAATTTAAAGGAGTATAGGGATTGAAAAATAAAATTATTTTTTGGGAAAATGAATGTTTATCGTCGAATCTTTTGAATGATATTCTTGATACAGATTTGTTTACCATAGTTGGTAAGTTACAGTTGGGATATGATGGTGAAGAATCAAAGGAAATATTTAGGTTAGAACAATTGCAGGATAGAGCAAGTGAATGGGACTATTTAATATATGCATATCCTCAAAGCGAATTGCTTGACAGGATAATTAATGTATTGACTATCATAGGGGTCGATTTAGATAAATGCATAAATTTGTTTGAGATATCATCAACAAGTGAAAAGAAAAGACTATTGCTGTCGAAAATATTGCGATATGGAAATAGGTTATATGATAGAACGATATACAATAATATGCGAAGAATGGGTGATTATGTTGCGGTTAGTGCAGAAGGATTATCTTTTGTAGCAAATGCGACAGATATCGAAATACCGCAAAAGATGTATGAAACGAAACAAGTATGGGCCTCTGATGATATGATTCGATTAGGTGAATTATTAGAGAAATATTATTCTATTGGAAAAGAGAGTATAGGACATTTTTTTGATATAGGTGCTAACATTGGAACCACTAGCATATATATAAAAAAATATATTCTTCCTCTTTTTATGGCGCATTCATTTGAACCAATTCAAGAAAACTTTAAATTGTTAAATATTAATTATTCACTTAATAATATTACTGACTATATAGTTAATAATGTCGCAGCATCAGATGTTAGGACAGAATATAACATGAAGAAGGTACTTGACAACTGGGGGATGTGTTCAATTACAGATGAAAATGGTGACGATACAGAATCAGTAAAAAGCATTAGGATAGATGATTATATTATGGAGTCAGGCATAACTAATAGTGACAACTTGGTTTTCTGGGTAGATACAGAAGGGTTTGAAATTGATGTATTATTTGGCGCCCGTGAGATTTTGAAAAACAAACCTGCTTTATTTCTGGAATTCAATCTTCAGAGCTATGGGGAGAGAGTAGATGAGATGATTTCATTATTATGTGAGCATTACTCTGGATATATTAGTTTTGCGGATGATAGTAATGTAGTTATAGGAGATATATCATTGTTAAAAAATGTGAAAGAACAGACAGACATTTTTTTGATTCCATAAGGAATTTAGCTATTATTTTGTAGTTTTGGAGAGAATAGAAATATGAATATAAATATGGCAGCTTCGTTTAATCAAAAATATTTGAATTATGCTTATGTCATGCTTTTTTCTTTTCTGGAAAATCAGAATAAGGGAGATGATATTTGCGCATATGTTTTAGAAAGTGATCTTGATAATGAATCGAAAGAAATTCTTGATGAATTATTTAAAAAATATGGTGCTTGTATCAATTTTATACATGTAAATCCTGCAGATTTTCCGCGAGAACTGAAAACAAATGAGGCATGGTCATTAGAAATATATTACAGACTCTTATTACCATACATTATTGATGATGTTGAGACAATGCTTTACTTAGACGTAGATGTTATAGTGAATCAGTCAGTAAGAGAGTTATTCTCTATTGATTGGGAAGAGAAAATGGTATATGCATATCCAGATGTAAATACTCCTCCTTTTGGTGATAAAAGAGATGAGTTGTTGGATTATCAATTATCTACAGGGTATAAATATTTTTGCTCAGGTGTCATGTTGATGAATTTGAAAAAAATTCGTAAAGAAATAAGACTTACAGATTTTTGGGAATTGGCGAAGAAGTGGAATTATGAAATGATAGCGCCAGATCAGGATTTGCTAAATGGAATATTTTGGAACAAAGTTGGATATCTTGAAGATAAATATAGTGTATATTCAAAATATGCATTTAATAAAGGCTCAAAATATGAGGACATCAAAGAAAGTGCATGTATAATACATTTTGCAGGAGACAAACCGTGGCAAGGTCAATATGTTCATTACAATATTGAACAGTTATGGTGGGATTATGCAAAGCGGACTCCGTTTTATAATGAGTTTTTAGAAAATTTTGTCAATAAATGCATCAATGATAATCTTATATATGATACACTGACTCAGTCATTACATGAAAAGGAAATATTGAAACAAGAACTGGCAAAGGCTTCAGTTTTATTGAAAAGGTTAACACAATTTCTGTAAATCACTTTATGAGAAAATTACTGGTTGGGCGAAATCAAGAATTTATGAAAATCAGGCTAATATCAATAGGCGAGGAGTAACATTTTGTCAAAGATAATTATTGTTGAAGGTATCAACGTTGCATTAGATTTATTTTCGGAAGAATTTCGAAAAACATATGAGTTCATTGGCCATGAAGTATATATAGTGAATCCTTATAAATTCAATCAAACAATCTTTGATGAACTTGTAAGTGGTGAAATAGATTTAGTCATTTCGTTTAACTACACTTGTATGGCATTAAAAGTGAATGGAGAGTTCCTAGTTAATAAGCTTACATGCCCTGTAGTAAGTTATGAAGTAGACCATGCTTTTTTTGCTACAGAAAAATTGAAAGGTGTGTTTACAAATAAGAGGTTTTATCGCATCGTAGTTGATCGTGATGATTTAAGATATCTGAATGACTTTTCAGGTTTAGATACAAGCAATTATTATTTGCCACATGGCGGAATTGCAATTAGAGATAACTATCAAAATTTGAAAGATAGAAAAATTGATGTATTATATGTTGGCTCCGCTAAACAATACACAAAAGTAGATAATGATATTTATAATTATTGTGCAGATTTTGTAATGGAAAATCCTAATTTGCCTTCTACAGATGTTGTTATTGAAATTATCAAAATATTGACAGGTGCAAATGAAGACAGAGAAGCTGTAAGTTTAATAGGAAGATCACAATTTGATATGCTTTTACATTCTGAATGCATTGCCCTAGGGCATTATAGACTTAAGGTGCTGGAAGAACTTGCAAAATCTGGAGTTGGGATAGTTATTTATGGTACAGACTGGATGGACACTCCATTAAGCAAATATGAAAATGTAGAGATACATCAAAGTATTACACCCTATGAATGCTTAGAAAAAATGCATGATTCGAAGATAGTGCTTAATAGCATGCCGTGGTTTAAGGATGGAAGTCATGAGAGAGTTTTTAACGCGATGCTTTCAGGTGCAATTTCGTTAAGTGATGAAAGTATTTGGCTTAATCAAAACTTTGAAAGTGGAAAGGATTGTTTCATTTTTAACTTAGAAAAAATAGAGGAGATGGTTGGGCTAACTAAAAAGGTTCTTGCTAATATTGAAGAGTATCAATGTGTGGCTGATAGTGGATATAATAAGGCAATAAAGAATCATACATGGAGCCATAGAGCAATTGAACTCCTAAAAATCGCAAATATGTATTGATAAGAGGTGGTGAATATATTCGCTTTTATAAGAAAAGGAGTCTATTAAAAGACTCCTTTCAATACTTTTATCTAATCATCATAGTGAGTTTGATTGTTTCTGAATCATAGCCTTGATTTATTAATTTTGGTTCTGTCATGCCTCCTTTTAGCGAAGACCACTTAACTATTGCAATAGTTTCCTAAAATTATCTTCACTCATTTTGGCAACACTTGCAGCATCTGTTATATTTAGTAGACCATCTTTTACAAGCTCAATTAATTGCTGCAACTTGCCTTCCTCACGGCCTTTCGAAAAAATTCTTTCTGATTCAAGTTCTAATACTTTTCCATACATATCAATGCCTCCTTTTAGCGAAGACCACTTAACTATTGCAATAGTTTCCTAAAATTATCTTCACTCATTTTGGCAACACTTGCTGCATCTGTTGTATTTAGTAGACCATCTTTTACAAGCTCGATTAATTGCTGCAACTTGCCTTCCTCACGGCCTTGCTCACGGCCTTTCGAAATGAGTCTTTCTGATTCAAGTTCTAATACTTTTCCACCCATATCCATGAACCTCCTTTTAACTGAAGCTGATTTAACCACATGGTTAATAATCTTAATGGAAAAATTATATAAGTCTGTGTAGTCGTTTGTTTCGTTTTCAAGTCTGCTAAACAGTTCTTGATATTCTTCTAATAATGCATTTAATCTGTCTTTGTCACATTTTCTGGCGGTTGGCAGCTCATTTTCATATCTTAGAATGTAAAATGGTAAAAATATTAGCAGATTCTCTTCGAATATCTTGTCTTGTGTATAATCTTCGATGCATATAACCTTCATTTTGTAAGGATATACTTCCCCATCCTGAAAACGAATATTTAATACTGCATTTCTTGACTTTGAATCACTTTCTCTAAGATAAATCACACAAGATTTGGGGAAATTCATCTGAAATGTTCCGTCATCAAGTGCTACAACATTTTCTAAAGCTATTGAGAAATCATATTGAGCCATTCTGATTACCATCTTAGAATCATCATTGCTCTGACATTCTATATGGTAAGTGTGGTTTTTGATTTCCAGCAGAGAATCTGTAATGATTTCGCCATTTTTCTCAAAACGCTCATTACGAAGCTGCTCTATTTTTTCATCATTAGTATAGTGTGTTCCAAAAGCTTCATTTATTAATGGAATTAATAAATGTGGCAACTTTTGACACATTGTTCTGAATACATCATCGAATACTGTTTTTCTAGCCATTCAAATACCTCTTTCGTACATACAAATAATGTGAGAGAAAATTACATTCTCTACTAAGTTACAAATAATGTAGTGTTTTGAGGTTTTAAATGAATTTACTATAGGGACATACTAACACAATTGAAAAATTAAATTCAAGATGTTTTGATGAATGTATAAATTATATTTTCTAAAGATAATGCTATAGGACATAGTATCAAACATGTTTTTTGAATTCAATATATTTGCCAAAGTATGTGGTTATCTATAGCAAGCAATAATTATTGACAATAACCAATGGATATATTACATTAAAAGTAATTAACATTTACTTACATGCATGTGTTAGAACGAGGACAGTGTGTATCGATTGTGTATAAAAAGGTTGATTTTTACACAATGAATGTGTATTATAGTTTGTGAGGTATCCGTGAAGCAGAGAGAACTTATAAGGAAATTAATGAAAAATTAGCGAATGCAATATTGAGTAAATGGGAGAATTAATATAATGAAAAGAACATATCCTGTACTTTTTACGGAGACGACAGATAATGTATTGGTCGAAGTCCCAGATCTTAAAATACTTACAGAGGGAGAAGATATAGAGAATGCTATTGACATGGCAAGGGATGCAATTAGCATATCGATTATATCCAGAGAAAATAATAATGAAATTATTCCAACTGCAAGTAAAATATCGGAATTAGATGTTAAAAGCGGAACTTTTTATAATGAGGGCAACACCTTCTCTTCTATAGTGGATGTCAATGTGGAGGAATATCGGAAAAAGATTGAAACAAGGCCAGTTAGAAGAAATGTATCATTGCCGAGTTGGCTGAATGATGCTGCAGAAAAATCAGGTGTAAATGTCTCAGGAATACTTCAAGAGGCACTTATGAAAAAGTTAGATCTGGTTAATAAATATCAATCATAACCATAAATGGAGAAATATATGGCTAAAGTATCTGTAATAGTACCTGTATATAATGCTGAGGAGACATTGATTTCATGTCTTGGGAATCTGGTACATCAAACGCTTGATGATATAGAAATAATATTAATAAATGACTGTTCTACTGATAATAGCTTTAGGATAATGCAGGATTGTGAGGAACAGTTTTCTGACAAAATAATATTAATTAATCTTGAAGAAAATTTGGGACCAGGAGGAGCCAGAAACGTTGGCCTGATGTACGCTTCTGGAGAATATATAGGATTCGTTGACAGTGACGATTTAGTAGACACTACTATGTTTTCTAAAATGTATGAACGAGCTACTGAAGGTGACTATGATATAGTTTCGTGTGGCTTTCTTGATGAGAAGAATGATATAGCTATTCTACTTACGACTGATGAGCGTTGCGGAGATGTAACACCTAAGACGAGGAATGAAATGGTATCAGAGTGTGGATATCTTTGGTATTCAATATACAAAAAGAAGCTGTGGGATGGTGTGACATTCAGAGAGCATGCGACATTAGAGGATTTGGATACATCGATGCTTATGTATCTTAATGCTGATCGTGTGGGAACTGTTAAGGAGACTCTCTATAGATACAAGAATCAGGATGGATCATTGTCTAAGCTAAAGGAACCTTTTAAGTATCAAAAAACAATGGTTGGAGCCTTAGAGGCGATAATTGAAAGGATAATGACGCATCCAAGATATGATGAAATATGGGAGGCAGTTGAATATACAGCTGCGAGACTTACGGCATCTACGGTGGCAGTTGCAATGCATAATGTGGATATATTGACACCTGTAGTCAAGGATAAGCATGTACGAGAGATTACGGAACTGATGCTTAAAATTGTTAAGCATCCGATGGAAGAAAACAGATTCATCAAAGCGAAGATGACTAAGCTTGACATGGACTGTTTGAATGCGTGTATTAAGGCGTTTGGTTAATTTGAGCGGATTATCCTGGCAAAACCATGAGATAATCCGCTCAAAATGATTTAAAATTCGAGTTGACAGCGAATTACCCCACGATTTACTATATGTTTATAGTTGGAATATTGAGGGCGACATATGATTGGTCGAAAACAAGAAATTAAGAAAATCGAAGAATTATATAATGATGGTAAAGCTGAGTTTATTGCGGTTTATGGAAGAAGAAGAGTTGGGAAAACCTATTTAATAGATGAAGTATTAAAGGGAAAAATAACTTTCAGACATGCTGGATTGTCACCTGTAGAGATTTCAAATGGTACTAAAGCACCATTAAGGGCGCAGTTAGAAGCTTTTTACTATTCTTTACTTGTTCATGGAATGAAAAAGAGTCACTGCCCGAAGGATTGGCTAGAAGCCTTTTTTATGCTGGAAACTTTTTTGCAGTCAATCGATGATGGTAGTAGGATTGTCGTTTTTCTAGACGAATTACCATGGATGGATACAGCAAAATCTGGATTCATTACGGCATTTGAAGGGTTCTGGAATAGTTGGGGATGCCATAGAAATAATCTGATGGTAGTAGTATGCGGAAGCGCGAATTCTTGGATTATGGACAAACTGATTAACAATCATGGAGGTCTATATGGAAGAATTACTCACGAAATAAAATTAGAACCTTTTAATTTAAGCGAATGCGAAGCCTGTATTACGGAAAGAAATGTGAACTTTTCACGGTATGATATTGTTCAAGCATATATGATTTTTGGAGGTATACCATATTATTTGAATTATTTAAATCGTGGGTTGAGTCTTGCACAAAATGTCGATTCACTTTTCTTCTCTAAAAAAGCTGTGTTAAGAATAGAATATGATAGATTATTTGCTTCAGTATTCAAAAGCCCGGAAGCCGTCAAAAAGATAGTGGAGTTTTTGGCGACTCGTAACACAGGCTATACCAGAAAAGAAATATCTGCGAAAGTTGGAATTTCGAACGGCGGTGATCTCACGAAATTACTATTTTCACTGGAGGTTAGTGATTTTATAGTTCGGTATATTCCGTTTAAGGGAAAGAAAAATGATGAAAGATATAGATTGATAGATCCGTTTTGTTTATTTTATTTAAAGTTTGTTAAAAATTCGGATTCATTAAGTGAAGATTTTTGGTTAAGCAATATCAGTTCTCAAAACATCGTTTCCTGGAGAGGTTTTGCATTCGAAAATGTCTGCTTTAATCATATTAGTGAGATTAAAAATGTATTGGGAATCAGAGGAGTATCCACGAAACATTCTGCCTGGTTTATGCATGAAGAAAAGGGAGATGGTCATCAGATTGATTTGATAATTGAGAGGAATGATAATGTCGTCAACATGTGTGAAATCAAGTTTTATGGAGATGAATTTTCTGTTGATAGAAGTTATGACTTAATACTGCGAAATCGGCGCTCGATATTGGAAAGTAATGTGCTTAGAAAATGTGCAGTGCATAGCACATTGATTACAACGTATGGATTAAAAGATAATGAATATAAGTGGGATTTTGAAAATGTTATAACTATGGATGATTTATTTGGCTAATGAAATGTTTACTCTATGACTGGAACAGTTATTTTAGACAAGATCTTGATGAACTGCTTCAGAATGAAAATATTACAATTGAAAAGTTTTCATGGAAATTCAAGGATTATGAGAATGATGATGAATTTCTAGCCTGGTTTGATGAGAATATCGAACAAGGCGTATTTGATTTCGTTATTAGTGTTAACTATTTCCCACTAATATCAGAGGCTTCACGATTGAAGGGGTACAAATATATAGCATGGTGTTATGACTGCCCGCTCAATGTGGTTAATCCGGAACTGACTATGGGCAATTCTAATAACTATATCTTTGTCTTCGATAAAGAACAGTTTAATGATTACTATAATCAGGGGATTGAGACAGTATATCATCTTCCTCTTGGAGTTAATTCAAAGAGGGTAAGGCGGACGCTGAATAAGGGTGTGAAGAATCCTGAATATCAGTGCGATGTATCTTTGGTTGGCTCGTTATATGAATCTCAGCTTCCAATTATTACCCAAAGAGTTCCTGAAGATGTTAAGAAGGTGCTTAATGAAATTGTCAGAATACAGGAGAATCTATATGACAACTATGTCATAAAACAGTGCATTACTGACGGACTCATCTTGCTGATTAATTCATGCTATGAGGGCATGGATTTTGAAGTTTCATCGAAGGCACTTGAGTTTTCGCTGGCGTCAGAGGTTACGAGAAATAACAGGCTCGTACTTCTTAATCTTTTCGGAAGAAGATATGGTACACGCCTTTATTCGTTTCAGAGTTTTCAGAAGCTTGAAGGTGTTAAGCAGTGTGGCGTGGTTGACTATGTTAATGAACTTCCATATGTGATTGCTAATTCGAAGATTAACCTGAATCCGGTTCTTAGGTGCATACGGTCTGGAATCCCGTTGAGGGCTTTTGATATCATGGGTTATGGAGGATTTCTTCTTTCGAGCTATCAGGCTGAAATTGATTCTGGCTTCAAGGATGGTGAGCACCTTGCTATGTATAAAAGCTACGAGGAGGCTGTTGATAAGGCTGACTATTATTTAAAGAATGACGATATAAGAAATAAGATAGCACTTAAGGGACAGGAAATAGTCCTTAAAGAACATACACTTGAGGATAGATTCAGAAATATACTTAAGACTGGTGGAATAGTATAAAATAAATGCCATTAACTTAGCGTTAATGGCATTATTTATAACTATATTGCAGTAATTATTTCGTCAGCAGTAACTTCGATATCATAATGAAGTTGTACTTTTGGTGATTGACTATAAAAAGAAAGAATAATACAATAACATACAGGAACTGGAAAATTGCAAAATGTAGGTTAACGATGAATAAGACGTCTGATATTTTAGCAAAACAATATATAAAGTTATGCAGTGAAAGGGATTTGCTCACAAAGGAATGTGAGGATTTGCCTGTTGGATCTATACAGCAAAAAAGGATTAAGAATGGAGTGTATTTTTATCGTCAGTATAGAGAAGGTACGATGGTTAAAACTGTATTTGTACCAGGTGATCAGCTTGCAGAAGTAAATAGGAGTATTAAAAGACGTAAAGAAATAGAAAAAAGATTAAAAGAAATAAATACGGAAATAAGTCAGCTAATAAAAGCATTAGGCCCTGATATACATAATATGCCTAATTTTAGGGATTATAAGCCGGTTAAGAATGTAGACTATAAAGATTACACAATGTATATGTCACATCTGGCGCATGAGGTAAAAAGACTAGGGAAAGAGGAATTCGTTGTTGAATACAGTGGCGTTAGAGAAAGCGGAGTGAGAGCCAGGTATTTAAAAGCATTAATTAGTTATTTGACCCAAAATGGAAATACAAAAGCATATCCTTCTGCCAATATTGTTCTTGATCCACTGACGTATCAAATGTATTTTACGTATGGAAAGAAGGATATTCTCAATATGAGAATCAAAAATGCAGTTCCGGAATTCTTAATGCAGGGATTGCTTATTACGAATATACAGGAGGCAGTAGGTGGCACACTCAGTTGAAATACCGTATTTAGATAAAGAAAATATCGAAATATACCTCAACGATTTAGCCTCAGAAATTGAAAAAGCAAAAATAGGAAAACATAGCATTCTTATTGTAGGTGGTGCCGCAATGGCACTTAAATATGAAGATGAAAGATCAACGGTAGACATTGATATTTGTTTTAGAGAGCAGAATAATCTTTATTCATGTTGTGAAGTAATCGCTAAAAACTACAATCTTCCAGAAGATTGGATTAATGCAGATGTAATGCATTCAGATTCGTTTTCTTATAAGCTGTTTGACAATGCTATTTTATATAAAACAATAGGTGATTATTTAGATATATATGTTGTTGATGATATCGATTTGTATTGTATGAAAATAGTTGGATTGAGACCAAAGGACGTCGAGGATATGAATTCAATTGCTCCAAAGCTTAAAGAAAAAGGAGTAACGGTTTATGATATAGAGAACAACTTTGAACGATTATATGGTAGCAAATATCATCTTATAAATGATGAAATGAAGCTACTGTATGTTAATATGCAACTAAATTGAAAAAACGAAAATAGCGTGTACATATAATTAGGAATATTGAGTAATAATTCAATTAATTTTGATATAATAATACTGTTATGATTAACCTACCAAATACATTTTTTGAAGATGAAGTCCGTGAGGGCTTCTATATACCGTCAGCAGTTAAGAAAGCATGGGGCGCTGAACTCATGATTCTTAGCGCTATAGATGAGCTGTGCCAGAAGTATGGTATTAAATACTATGCTGAGTGGGGCACTTTTTTGGGTGCTGTAAGACATGGTGGATTCATTCCGTGGGATGATGACATGGATATAGGAATGCTGAGGGATGATTATGAGAAATTTCTCGAGCATGCCGATGAACTTCCGAAGGGATTTAAGGTCTATAATTTGCGTTCCAGAGAATCGCATGACCAGTTTCTGGCCAATGTGGTTAATCTTGACCGTATATGCTTCGAACCAGAACATCTCGAAACGTATCATGGATTCCCCTATATAGCATGCGTAGACATCTTCATAACAGATTATGTCAGCAAGGACAAGAATGCTTTTTATGAAATGATAAGCGACGCGAAGATGGTGCTTGGAGTTTCGGATTCTATTAAGGATGGTACCCTTAAGGGCAAAGATATAGAAATTGCCCTTAGCCGAATTGAATCAAAATTTGGAAAGAAAATATCGATAGAAAAAGATTTAAATAAGACAGCTCATAAGCTTGATATATTAGCTGAGAGTATCTTCATGCGATTTAGTCACGACGAAGCTGATGAGGTATCTCAGATAATGCCATGGGGATTGCAGCATGACAGGCGTCACCCAATCGGATGGTATGATGAGCTTGTGAAACTTCCGTTCGAGGGAATTGAGGTTCCGGTTCCTTGCGATTATGTGGAGGCTCTAACCTCAAGATATGGGGACTTTATGACTCTATATAAGAATGCAGGAGCACATAATTATCCTTACTTTTTAGGACAAAGAGATAATTTAAAGAAGGTCCTCGACTTCGAACTCCCAGAATACAGTTTTGACAAATTGAGTCAGAATAAAGAATTAATTGATACGACTAATTCATATAAGGCTACTGTAGACGAATGCCTAGAGGCTATCAAAAGGACATATAAAAATGTATCCGAACTGTTAAACGGTATAAATTCTGGTGATGTGTCATCGAACTACATAGATTCTTCAATGAAGGATACCGTTCTTGATAATCTGGCGAATATGCAGAATCTTGCTATAGACCTTGGAAATTTCATGGAAGGTGTTAAGGGCGAAGGCTATGATATCGTATCATTGGTAGAGAAGCTCTGCGAAAAAATATATAACTTATATACGCATATTGATTCGAATTGGACTATTATTGCGGATGCAGCAATTCAGCTTGCTTTAGAGTTTTCGGATGATGAAAAACAGTTAAATAACGATTTAGGCACTGCTCTTGATAATCTTATCGATACTGTTAATAGGAGAAAAGAATATATCTTTATGCCATTCAAGGCTTCTTACATGAATAGCTTCGGCACTGAATATGAAAATGCCTGCAAGGATGAAGATATAGATGTTTACGTTGTCCCCATGCCATACTATTTTAAGAATTATGCTGGCGTTTTAAAGGATATGCAGTATGACCTTTCTTCGTATCAGAGTGTGGCATTAGCTGCTAACGGACTTGTTCACTGTGATGAATTCGATTTCGAACTGCATTTTCCTGACAGAATATATACGCAGTATCCATATGACAATGAGAATGAGGTTACAGGAATTCCACCATTCCTTCACTCAGATAATATAAGAAAATACACTAATGAACTGGTGTATATGCCTTGGTTTAAGACTTCTCCATTTAATACGGAAAATCAAAGAGAGTACAAAAATATGATGTACTATGCTCTGATGCCAGGGGTAGTTAATGCTGACAAAGTGATTCTTTCTTCGGAGGGAGAAAGAACCAATTATGTCAGTAAGCTTACTGAATGGGCAGGTGATGATACTAAAGCTATTTGGGAGTCGAAAGTCCAGGTTTTAGAGGAAATAGACAGTAATCCTGAAGCTGACAGTCAGGAAGATAATACTACTTCGTTATGCGTCCAGGGTGAAAAGAAAAATAAGATGATGGTGTTTTTTATATCTTTGTCCTTGCTGGTTACGGGAGATGAAAGAGCAATTGAAAAGCTTCGGAATGTGATTGAAACCTTCGAAGAAAATAAGGATAAGCTGGATATTCTCTGGGTTAGAAATGACGAAGAGAAGATATTAAAGGAAATTAATCCATCTATGTATGACAAATATATAGCATTAATTGAAAATTTTGAAACAAGAGGTATCGGACATTCTACATTCGAAAAGTGTGAAAAGCTTGTTGAGATGGCAGATGCTTTTTATGGAGATCCAGGCGTTCAGGCACACGAGTTTAGAAACGCGAAAAAGCCAGTAATGATAATGAATTATGATATCTAGAAAAATGTATAAAAAATATATATTTGTCCTTAGATTTTAGTGCATTATAGCCGAAACGATGATATAATTATTTAAAATTTGTTTTTTAAAGGAGAGTTATTATGGCAAAAGAAAAACAGGCTAATGACAAGGTTAAATTTCTCCAGTCGATTGGCGCGAAAATTGCTGCTGTAATTGTTATTGCAGTATTGCTTACAAGTGTACTTTGTGTAGCAATTATCGTTCCTAATTATGAGAGCGATGTTTCTTCAACAGTTAAGAATTACATGTATGACATGGCGATGTCTTATGGAGAACTGGTACAGACTCAGATTGATTCGGGAAATACATTAGATTACAAAAGATATGCAGCTTTAATAGGTGATGTTAAAGTTTCTGGAATGAGTTCGTCTTATGCATACGTGGTATCTAAAGATGGTATCATGCAATTCCATCCAACAGAAGAAAAGGTTGGAAATCCAGTAGAGAATGAAGTTGTTTCAGGATTGGTTAAGGATATTGCAGCAGGCAAGCATCCACAGCCAGCAGTAACTACATACCTTTTCAAGGGTGTTAATAAATATGCTTCTTATAATGTGTTATCTGATGACAGTATTCTGGTTATTACAGCAGATGAGTCAGATGCACTTGCCGCAGTTAATAAGGTTACAACATATGCACTCTTCGTAATTGTTGGTTCAGTTATCTTATTTGCCATAATTGGTATATTCTTCGGTATTGTTTTATCGAAGCCAATCGTTAAAATTACTGAAATTGTTAAGGATACAGCAGAGTTTAAATTTAAGCATTCTGACGAAGCTGCTAAGATCGTTAAGCGTAAGGATGAATGTGGCGCTATGGGAAGAGCTGTTGGCGCTATGAGAGCTAATTTGAGAACTATGGTTGGTGATATTAGCAATGTTAATTCATCTATCACAGGTTCTGTAACAGAACTTGAAACAATTTCAAATCAAATTAATGCAATGTGTACAGACAATTCTGCTACAACTCAGCAGCTGGCAGCAGGAATGCAGGAAACATCTGCAACAACAGAAACTATCAATGGAAATATTGCAAGTATGCAGAACAATGCTAATGAAATTAAGCAGCTTGCAAATGACGGTGTTTCAATTTCGTCTGAAGTAATGCAAAGAGCTAATAATCTTCGTCAGTCTACTCAGACAGCAACTAATAAGACTTCTCAGATGTACAGCAATGTTAAGGAAAAGACAGAGCAGGCTATTGAAGAGTCAAAGGCTGTTGATAGAATCAATGAGCTTACAGATGCAATTATGTCTATCTCTTCACAGACTTCATTACTTGCATTAAATGCATCAATTGAAGCTGCTCGTGCAGGTGAGGCTGGTAGAGGATTCGCAGTAGTTGCTACAGAAATTGGTAACCTTGCTAACCAGACATCGCAGACAGTTGGTGATATTAATACTATCGTTAAGGAAGTTAACGAAGCTGTTTCAGGAATGGCTGAAAGCTTACAGGAAACAATGGACTTCTTAGAGAATGTTGTTCTTAAGGATTACTCAGACTTTGAGAAGGTTTCTGAGCAATACGAAAAGGATGCAGATGAATTCGAAAGAAGCATGAGCAATATTGGTGATGGAATCACAGGCTTGGCTGATAGCATTGAGGATATTGTTAAGGCACTTGAAGGCATCAATTCAATCGTTGGTGAATCAACAATTGGAGTTACAGATATCGCTGAGAAGACTACAGATGTTGTTACTCAGACATCTAAGAATACAGAAATCGTTGATGAGTGTATTTCTAATGTTGAAAAGCTTCGTAATATTGCAGAGATGTTCACAATGGAGTAAAATAGGGTTCGGGTTTCAAGGAATGTGATTTTAAGAATCGAATCCTTTGTGAAAGTTCACAGTATTTTTTGGAGGCTATAATAAATGGAAATTATGCTTTTAGGCGGTGGCCTACTTATAGTTATATTAGCAGTTGTTATCTCAATCGTCTCTTCTGTTGTTTCAACTCTCGCAGCAGTAGTGGATGAAGAGGATGATGAGTAAATAATTAATATAGCGTTATAATAAAAAGAAGAAGTTTTTGAGGAGTGCCTCATTAACTTCTTCTTTTTTATGGAGCGTCTTACATTCTGATGACTAATTAAGCTCGAAACCACATGTTAATAAAACAGAATCAAATAATTCGCCGAAAGTCATCTGACTAATTTCGCCCTCAATGATGTAGCAGAATTTAACTCCATCTTTTTCAAAATCATAGATATCAGTTTTCAAGCTTTCAGAATATCTGTGTGTTACCTTAACATTACTTAATTCTTCCTCTGAAGAAGTCATATTGTCATCATAAACACCAGAAATATCTTCAGTAGTAGTCTTACTAGCTCTTAAATAAGTTTTAACTTCGTCTCCATCAGCGTTTTCAACGGATGACTGAATCTCAACAAGAGTGTCATTGATAACAAACATTTCAGCATCTGAAGGAATGTACTTTGATTCAAGCTTGATTCCTGTCTGGGATTCAATTTCATCTACGCTTCCAACTCCGATCATTGGATTAGGCATCCCAGTAGTTGGTGTATCCTCAGAAGCTTCAGAGGAACTTACAGTTTCGCTACTAGAAGCTGAAGCACTTGAACTTTCGTCAGTCTTTCCACAAGCACACATGCTGATACAAAGTGATGCTGCAAAAAATAAAGCAATGTACTTTTTTGTATTTTTCATATATTCTCCTTTCAAGGTTTGTTGGCAATTTTCTTTGAATTGATTTAACCTGGTTCTTTGATGCAACCAAAGTTTGTGTCATAATTTTAGTGCCGCAATCTGATTGATTGTAATTCAATATATCACATAAAATGCGTACTTGACAAGAATACACCTATGAGATAGAATATCCTTTGCTGGAGTTAGGAGACTATGAAATGCTTCAGTAAATTTAATATGTGCGCTTAGCTCAGCTGGATAGAGCGTTTGGCTACGGACCAAAAGGTCGGGGGTTCGAATCCTCTAGCGCACGCGTTCAAAAATGCTCGGAAAACTTGATTTTACAAGGATCCGAGTTTTTTTATTGGTTCAATAAAGTTGTTACAATTTTTGGATCAGATAAAATTTCCGTTTTATAATCAATTTCTTCAGAAAAATGAATATATGCCTCGGCTTGAAAAATAGAAAAAAGGAATAAACGCTAATAAATTTGTTCTTTTCAGCCGATAAAAACTCTGTATGGGTATTTTTAAAGGACAACCATTGAATAATATTATGAAAACGTATTAAAGGTGTGAAGGGACTCACAGGGATATAGAATAAAGAGAGAAGCCTCGCGTCAGAAGATGTGGGGCTTCGATGATGTTTGGAGAAAAGTTATGCTCGTTAAACAATCCTTTTGCACTAGTCCCTTTTTGTGATTAAAAGAAAAATGGAAGAATGGAAATATATATAAAATTGAGGAAATAATCAGATGAAGAAAACAGTTGCTATAGCTGCATTTTGCATTCATGAGGATGAATGTTGGTTTTTTGCAAAGGAATTTAATTGTTTATTTTACAAGAATATAGATACAGAAGAAACGGTTATTTGTGGTTCGGTTCCATGGGAAGCAGTCAAAAAGAATATGCTTTATAAAGAGATGGAATATGTGAATAACAAATTATATCTTATCCCATTTAAAGCTAGAAGTATAGCGGTATATGATATAGCACAAAAAACATTTTACAAGATTGAACTAGATACACAAATAATTCCCCCAAATGCAAAAAATTATTTCCGAGCTGGTTTTGTTTATAATCAATTTATTTATGCGTTTGGTGTGCATGTTCCAACAATATTGGTGATCGATACAGTTAATGACAAGATAGAGTATTTAACAAAATGGTTCAAAGAGGTTGAACGTTTTCTACCCAACACATCACAAGCTCTTTTTAGAAAACAAATAGTAGTAATTGAAAAAAAAGCATATATACCGATGGTGCATGCAAATGTGATATTAAGTGTCGATTTAGTAACAAATGAAATTTGTGTGAAACGACTTAATTTTAAGGTCTCTGGTTATGTGGGAGTGACAAATGACAGAGAAAATATCTATTTGGCTGCTCGAGAAGGTCAAGGACTCATAGGCTGTTGGAATTGCATATCGGAACAAGAAAGAGTAATAGGTTTTTTAAATCAGGATGGGGATGAAATTAATAAGTATTTGACATATGGTTTAGCTGGGGTTGAAGTCTATTATTTTGAACATAAAAATAGTAAATTGAGCAACCAATTTATACGAAATGCGGAATTTGATTGTGATTGTTTATTGAGTAATGGGTTCGAAAATGCCTTTTTTTGTGATGACGGAAAAGTTGAACTCATTTCTAATGGTATCAAGAAGAGGCTTGATATTTCGATTGAAGTATCAAATGGTGATAAAGAGAAGATTTATCAACTACAAGATTATTGTAGAGAATCAAAATGGAATGGGATAGAAAACTTTATGGAAGAAATTATTGAGAAATAGGAGATTTACCGATGAACAAAATATCTGTGATAATACCGATATATAATGCTGAAAGATATTTAAAAAGGACATTTTCTTGCTTCCTTAATCAAGATTATGAGAATTATGAACTTGTTGCAGTAAATGATAATTCTACAGATTGTTCTGAGGCAATAATACAATCCTTTATACCTATGTTTAGAGAAAAAGGCGTGGAATTAAAACTCGTAAATAGAGTAGAGAATGGGGGGCTATGCGCAGCTTTGAATTCTGGTTTGGAATGTTCGACAGGACAATATTTATGCTTCCCAGATGCAGATGATGAAGTTGATGAAAAATATTTATCTTCTATGATTAATGTGCTTAGAAAAGAGAATAGTAAATGGGTACGGTGTAATTATGAAATAGTATTGGATGATGAGAATCGAGGATATGATGTGATTCTGCCAACTGTAAGTGTATATAAAAATGATTTTTTTGACTTTATATCAAAGTATATTCCGCATAATGCTTGGAATATGCTTGTTGAAAAAGAATATTTTTTACAATGCGTGGGAGAAAAATTATATGATTCAAGGCTCACTCAGGAGTGGTCAATTCTTTTGCCACTGGCTTACAAATCGAATTATTCTAGATGCCAAGAAAAATTATATAGATATCATATAAAAAAACATGCTATGTCAGGTTGGAGAAATGGTGATATTGCATCTGTTATTGAACACATTGATGCACTAGAAAAATTAAATAGACTGATAATAGACAGAATAGAAAACATGGCAATGAGTGACAAAAGAGTAGCGTATAAAGCACTTTCAATCTATTATCATATGCTCAAATCTCGAAAATATTCAGAAAAAGAGATTTATGATTTAGCCGAATTTGAGGAAAGAAAGGTATACGAATTAGGCGGTGAATTTATAGATAGTGTTGAAGTAAAGAATAAAATCCATGATGCAGATATGTTCACTAGAATAGCTTTTGACAAACTCTTAGAGGCGAATCTCTCGGTTGCTGTTCATGATTATAAGTTCTTTAAAGGAAAGATTATTGGAGGTTACAGAGTTGTCTATGATAAAGGTGGTAAAGAAATTATTGAGATGTTAGCCAATATCTACGGAGAACCAGTAGGAATATGGAACTATGAGTCCTTTGATAAAACGCAGAATACAACTCCAATAATGTGTTTGATTCAAAATTCAAAAGTGTACAGAGAGTTTACAAATAGATACTCAGATGAAATATTCCTTGAATACCGACAACTTAGAAACTCAATAAGAGGTTGGGCTGCAGGAAAGGAAGCAAAAAGTTATGTGGAAAGAATTTGCTGAATGTGCGGAAAGTAAAAAAATTGTGTGCTATGGCGCTGGTAATAATGCAAAAAATATCTTAAAAAAAGAAGCATTTCAGCCATTTATAAAACAAATAGTTTGTTTTGTGGATAAGGACAAAACCAAGATAGGAAATAACTTTATAATAGATGACATGTCAATCGTAATAAGGGATATTTCCTATATAGAACAAGTAAAAGATGAAATAGTTCTTGTGACGATTTCTGACTACTCTGAAGTTGGAGATAAGTTGTCCGAAAGGGGAATTAAATGGTTTTCTTTATTGGAGATGATCATGGATTTGACTTTTGAACCAATTAAGAGAAGAGGGTATAAAAAAACTGCAATATTACTGAATACCCCAAACTATCTCAATCTTGGAGATCATGCAATAGCAATAGCAGAGATTGACATGTTAAAAATGTGTTATGAAAATGTATTTGAATTGGATACTGGGATGTGCAATGACATTGGGTTGAGCCGATTGAAGGAATACATACTTGATGATGATGTTATATATATTCAAGGTGGCGGAAATATGGGATCACTTTGGAGAACATGCGAAAATAATATAAGAAGGATTATAAAAGCGTTTCCCCAAAATGATATTTTCATATTCCCACAATCGATATTTTATGACATGATACCTGAAAATGAACAATACTTTAACGATTCAATACCCATATATAATGGTCATAAACATCTGACTATTTGTTTAAGGGATAAACAGAGTTTTGAATTTGTAAAAAAAACATATACATGCAAAAGCGTGTTGGCTCCTGACATGGTTTTAACCATGAATTATCAGAGAAATGGTAATAGTAGAAAGGGAATAGGGGTTTTACTTAGGAATGATAAAGAACGTGTACTTACAGATGATTATATTGAATGTATAAACGAGACAGTTAATGCTTTGAAAAAAACAGTAAATCTGATTTCGCATCATACAGATACTGGGATTGTAGATAGAAAAGTTCGCCTTGATCAGATGTTGGAAATGTATGCAAGTTGTGAACTTATTATTACAGATCGGTTGCATGGAATGCTATTCTCGGTAATTACAAATACTCCATGTATAGTGTTTGATAATAGTTATGGTAAAATATCTTCTTTATATCATACTTGGCTATATGATTACAATGGAATAACAATCACAAGGCAACAAACAAGCAGTGAACTAAAAAAAATGATATCAAAAAAAATAAATATGTCTTCAGAAATATTCAGAAGCAAAGAATTTAAAGATATTCTGTTAAAAGAGATTAATATGTAAATACGGAGGAAAAAGAGATGTATTCTATAAAAAGATTTTTTGACTGCCAAGTGCCAGTAAATAGATGTAATTTTGAGTGTGATTACTGTACTGTGGGGCAATGGAAAAAAGTGAATGGAGAAGGACCAAAAGAATATACAGAATTTAAGTACCCAATTGAACATATGATTAAAGCTTTAAGTAAAGAACGACTTGGAGGCACATGTGCATTCAATTTGTGTGGTAATGGAGAAACTTTTTTACATCCTCAGCTTTTAGAATTAGTTGAAGCGCTCTTAAGAGAGGGGCATTTTGTATCTATAGTATCAAATGGAACAATTACAAAAGGAATTGATTACTTGTGCAGTTTAGATGCAGAAATGAAATCAAGAATTTTTATTAAATTTTCTTTTCACTATACAGAATTACTAAAAAAGCATTTGCTAGATACATATTTTATGAATGTTAAAAAAGCGCATAAGGCAGGTATATCCTTGACGGTAGAACTTGTTGCTTCTGATGGAAATGTACCGTATATAGATGACATTAAAAAAGTGTGTATGGAGAATTTAGGAGTTCTGTGTCATTTGACTGATCCTAGAGCAAATACAACAACAGATATCAGACATCTAACAGAAATGCCTATGGAAGAACATTTAAAGGTTTGGGAACCATTCCATTCAGCTTTGTTTGATTATCGCCAAGCTACTTGGGGAAAAAATAGAAGAGAGAATTTCTGTTACGGTGGTGTATGGTCATTTAATTTAGGACTTGGTAATGGAAAGCTTAAGCAATGTTATAGGAATTCAGATACGGTACAATGGATTTTTGATAACATAGAAGAGCCAATCCATTATCTGCCTAGAGGATATCATTGCTCATTTGCCCATTGCTTTAATAGTCATGTTTTCGATTGCCTCTGCGGCGTGATACCAGAAATATCGTCACCATATTATTCGGAGTTGAGAAATAGAGTTCTTCCTGATGGAAGCGAATGGATTAAAGGGGCATATAAAGAGGTTTATAATAAACGTGTTTGTGAAAATAATGAAGAGTATACTGATGACGAAAAACTGTTTGCAGACGGTATTATCAAAATATGGAATGAAGAAGAGACTGATAAAGAATTTTTAGGTTGTTTTCAAAAGTGCATTGATATATTAGCAGATACTTATGACATCAAAATATATGGAGAGGATACCATTTCTAATTGGATAGCGAAGAATATTGTAATAAATAGCAACAATCATGAAAATGACATTACAATAGTCACAGACTACGCGGAAATTGGACCTTTAAAAGAAACTCTTATAAAAGAGGGGCATACAAATGTTATTAGTGTTGTTGATTTGGAGAGATATGCAAAAGAGGGATAAAAATTCTAATGATAAGAATGATATTCGGAGTTGGAAAAACTCTGTATAATAATTGGAAATATATTAAAAAATATTATAATCCTGATTTGGCGATAGATAATAATCAAGATATGTGGGGAGAAAATGATAGGATTACTGGTTTGCCATGTATTTCACCGTATGATTTGTCAAAATATGCGGATTTTGAGGTGTTGATTACTGTTGGTGATCCATATTCTGTAGACAGTATAAGCACTCAGTTAGCTGACAAAGGTATAAAGATAGTATATCTCAGCGAGAAAATAAAAGAATGGTCTGTATATGAACCATTTCCGTTAGAAGTGAATATTCACAATCAAAATAAAAGGATTTGGCTAGTGAATACACCAGAACATGATAATCTTGGTGATCATTTAATTGCAAAAGTCGAGGTGGAATTAATCAAAAAGATAAATCCAGAATGCGAGTTATTTGAAATAACAGATATGAATTACTTGTGGAATCGAGAAAGACTAAGAACTCTGATAATGCCAAATGACATAATTATAATTACCGGTGGTGGATTTCTTGGCTCAATGTGGCTCTATAACGGAGAAAATACGGTTAGAGAAATTATAGCTGACTATCCCAATAATAGAATAATAGTATTTCCTCAGACTGTATATTTTGAAAAAAATGAGAGAGGAAAAAAGGAGTTTTTAAAGTCAAAAAAAATATATAAAAGTCATGATAAACTATTTTTTTGTTTAAGAGAAAAAAAGTCATATGATCTTTTAAAATCTCTTTTTCGAGATGAATCGAAATTATATTTGCTACCTGACATGGCCTTATTTCTTAATTACAGTAGCCCTGTAGAGATAGTTAGGAATAAGGTGGCCATTTGTTTGCGGAGTGATAAAGAGAGTGCTTTAAAATCACATGAAAAAGATAGGTTGATTCAGATGGTAAAGAGAAAAACTGAAAACGTGTGTTTTATAACTACACATTCTGGAGATTTTGAAGGAAAAACAAGCAGAGAAGAACAGATAAGAAACAAGTTGGATGAGATAGCTTCATACTCGCTTATTATTACAGATACGTTACATTGCATGATCTTTGCTGCGATTTGCGGAACGCCTTGCATTGCAATTGATAATTTATCTCAAAAAGTGAGTAGTGTTTATGAATGGATAAGAGAATTGCAATATGTAAAGTTCTGTATGAATCTTGATGATATGGATTCAATTATTAATAAGTTATTTAACTGTCCAGGTAAATTTGTATTGCCGAATCGTGAAAGGTTTGAAGCGGAAATAAAAAGTATTTTATGTTAGATAGAGGATAAAGATGAAACCTAAACATTTTATTAACTGTTATGTTCCTACACAAGCTTGTAACTTTAGGTGTGCATACTGCTACATAGGCCAGCGAAAGGATTTTGATAACAAGCTATTTAAATGCATATATCCAATCTCGACTATGCAGAGGGCTACGACTGTAGAACGAATGGGAGGAATATGTATTTTTAATTTATGTGCTGGCGGTGAAACTTTATTGTCGAAAGAAATAATTCCCGTGATTCATATGTTGTTA
This sequence comes from Lachnospiraceae bacterium, assembly GCA_024399135.1. Lineage (GTDB taxonomy): Bacteria > Bacillota > Clostridia > Lachnospirales > Lachnospiraceae > JAILLW01. The sequence continues at coordinate 37,935 of JAKSHY010000010.1, forward strand.
GATAATGGTCATAATGTTTCGGTTGTCACTAACGGAACGATTTCAGAACGATTTGATGAATTGCTTTTGCTTCCTGATGTGTTACAGGATTTTTTATACATAAAGTTTTCTTTTCACTATTTTGAATTGGTCAGAACTGGGATGCTCGAAAATTTTTGGAAAAATGTAAAGAAAATCAAAGAGTCAAAAATATCCTTTTCCGTAGATATAACACCGTGTGATGAATTAATAAAATATATTCCGGAAATCAAGGAATTGTTTGAAGTGAATATGAATGGTGCTATGCCACATATTTCGGTTGCAAGAGATACAACTGATAATTCATTGAAAATACTGTCGAAACTATCCAAGAATGAATATCAAAAGGTCTGGTCGGTATTTAATTCGAAAAAATTTGATTATAAAATTAACGAATTCCTTAAGCCGCACAACGAATATTGTTATGCAGGTAAATATAGTTTTTCATTAGAACTAGCTACAGGAAATTGCAGAATCTGCGATGGTGCACCAAATCCAAAAGAAATGAACTTTTATAACTTATATGAAAATCCAGATGAAGAAATATCATTTAAAGAGATTGGAACAAATTGCCCAATGGCACATTGTTATAATTGTCACGCTTTGTTAACATTGGGCACAATTCCTGAATTAAATACTCCATCTTACGCAGATATGTTAGATCGTGTAGATAATAATGGAGACCACTGGTTAAAACCAAAAGTGTATGATTTTTATTCTAAGAAGATAGATACAGAATGAAGGAGTGTAGAGAATTGCATATACATATATCAATAGATGATGTAAAAGGTGTATTTAGGGCTCTTACAAAAGAAAAAATGAATAGTATCTTTGACACCAGAATGTTAGGTTTTTTAAAAACAATGCATGAAAAATACAATGCACAATTTGATTTGTATTGTACTTATAGTATAGAAGGATATTTATTTACAGATATAAGTGACAGATACCAAAAAGAGTTTATAAATAATTCTAACTGGATTAGGCTAGGGTTTCATTGTTATTCGGAACAAGAAGACAGGAGTAGTGGCTTGTTTATTGGTGATATCGATCTTTTTATGGGAGGGTTAATTCGTATTGCGGGGCAAAGTAAAATGCCACAGTACCTAAGGACACACAAATTTTTAGGAGATGTGAATTATTGTAAGGCTTTGACAGAGAAAGGTGTTTCTTTTTTGCTAACGGCAGATGATAATCGTAATTGCTATTACCATGATGGCACGATAACAGATATTTTAGCTAAAAATGGTTATTGGCATGATGATAAAAATGATATTTCATTTGTGAAAACAGCATTCAGATTAGAGAAAGTTGATGATGTGTACAAGGAAATAATGCATTATCGAAAAAAAGAATATCCGGTTGTTGCAATATTTACACATGAATGTTTTATGGATTCAATTGATATTCGAGATAAATTCGAAACCTGTTGTAAATTAGCAATGGAAGATCATTAAAAGGGGAAAAGATGATTCTAAAAAACGGAACATTTAAAGGAATGGCCCAAGATATAGTTAATTCAGGTGACAAGATTATTCTGTTTGGTACGGGCGTGGTAGGATCTACAATTACACCTGAGATTTTGAAAGAGCATAATCTACTAGATAGAATATTATGTTGCGTTGATAACGATAGAACTAAGTGGAATACATGTATTGATATGTGTGGTGAAAAAATCAAAATTTTATCGCCTCACATTTTAACAGAGCTTAAAGATAAAGTAACTATTTTGATTACAATAAGCAGATACAGAAGTGTTTTAAATCAGTTGAAAAGTATGGACAATATAGGCGCATTTTCCTGTTTTATTGTTCCGGTACTTTGTGTAAATAGTTTTCATTCGGAAGGTGGTAATGGAATATCCTCAGCATATACTGCACCTCAGATTCCTAAAATAATTCATTATATGTGGTTTGGCGAAAAAAAGCTTCCACAAAAACTTCAGAATTGTATAGATAGTTGGAAAAAATATTGCCCAGATTATGAAATTATAAGATGGGATGAATCAAACTATAATGTTCGTAAAAACATTTTTTTGGCACAGGCATATGACACTAAAAAGTATGGATTTATACCAGATTATGCCAGACTAGAAGTTCTATATGAATATGGCGGAATATATCTTGATACGGATGTAGAATTGGTAAGAAATATTGATGATTTATTATATCAGGAGGCTTTCTGCAGCGTAGAAAAGTGGCAGGTTTTGAACTTTGGGGGGTGTAGTGGAGCTATAAAAGGTCACAAAAGCTTGGAGCCTTTTCTTGAAAAATGGTCTAGACGGTCATTAATTAGAACGGACGGGACAATTGATAACACTTCCAGTGGATTAATAGATACATCGGTAGCTTTGAATGCAGGATACAGAATAAATGGGAATAATCAAATGGTTAATGGGATGAATATATATTCGTATGATTATTTCCATCCATATGATTATATGACAGGAAAACTTGAAATGACAAATGATACGCATTCTATCCATCATTTTAATGGAGGATGGTTAGATGCTGCTTCAAAGAAGGTAAATGAAGGGACAGCAGCAGAATATGATGCATTGATGAAACGTGCTATGAATGTTGGGTAAGAGGACTTTATAATATGAAAAAATATTGATTTGGAGAACAGGTGTCGAATTCGCTAATAATGTTTTTTGATGATGATTATAATAGGATTAAAGAATTTTTAAACCTTCCATATAAGAATAAGGTATGCTTTGTGCCATTTCCAATGCAAGGAAAAGGGATTGCCTCAATAGAATATAAAAAAGAATGTGTAGATTTACCGTTTTTTAATATTGTGAGCAAAGGCGCATCAGGTGGTGCGCTATATTACGATGTTTTTGAATTGTTACTCAATAATGAAGTGGTTCAAATAGCGAATGTAAGATAAGTTTATAATTTGATATAGCAATAGAAACAAATGAATGATAATAATAAAAGGACCTCATTAAATGATTAGATACTGTATGAACTGCGAAAAGGATATTGATTTCGAACCTAAGGAAGTGTCGTCGAAAAACGATTTGAAATGCCCTTATTGCGGGGGAATTATTGCTAAAGACAGCAGGCATCCAGTTAATTCTGAGTATAGTGACCAAGCTGAAACTAAGATAGGAAATACAATTTCGAAAATGATTCATATTGCATTCATATTTTATGTGACACTCTCGTTAATAGGAATTCTGGGTTATGTTTTTAATATAGATAAAATGCTATATATTGCAACAGGTATTGCACTAGGAGCATTTCTGATTCAGTTTCTTACAGGGACACTTGTTTTTGGCTTAGGGATTATATTTCTTCCAATAGGAGCAATTGCGGGATTTTTGGTTTTTAAGGATATTCGAGGAGCATTCTTAGGAATAGATATAGTCTTTTTGGTAAGACATATAATAAGGGACATAATACTCCGAATTATTGCGAAATTGACAGGAATTGGAAGCAAATAATAAATATGACAAAAATATATGAAAATGTATGATTCATAAAATCTTGTTCAGTTTTGTCACAATCGTTCTCATTATGCTGAAGTATCTAGCAATTCACTAAATCCAACTGATATAATTATTATATTCACAAAGCACAGTCAAGGTATTGGTGATAGTGCAACATGTAATGCATGCTTAAGAAAGCACAGCCAAGGTATTGGTGACAGTGCAACGTGTAATGCATGCTTAAGAAAGCACAGCCAAGGTATTGGCGACAGTGCAATATGTGATGCATATTACGGAAGAACAGTTCATATTATGGGATAACAGGGAGAAGAAAATGAAAAAAATATTGCTTGAGGACAACTGGAAATTAAGAAGAACAGATCAGGATGAAATGCTTGATGCCAAGGTTCCGGGATCTGTGTATTGTGATCTTTTAAATAATGGGAAGATGGAAGATCCATACTGGAAGGACAATGAAGATGAGGTATTAAAACTCATGGATTACGACTATGAATACACTACTGTATTCGATGTCGAAAAGGATGTTCTTGAAATGTCAGAAGTTGAGCTTGTATTCGAGGGCTTGGATACGATAGCTGACATAATCTTAAATGATCAGAATATTGATCATACTGAGAATATGCATCGCACGTATAAGTATCCTGTTAAGGATATTCTTAGGGAGAAGGATAATAAATTAACTGTAATATTCAGATCACCAACGAAGTACATTGATGAGGCATTCAAGAAGGCACCAACACTTGGAACAGAGGATGCGATGAACGGTTTCGTTCATATTCGTAAGGCACACTACATGTTCGGCTGGGACTGGGGTGCTCATCTTCCTGATGCCGGAATTTGGAGACCGGTATATTTGTTAGGAATTGACAGCGCCAAGATAGAGACTGTAAGTGTTCTGCAGTTCCATGAAAATGATGAGGTCAGACTTGAACTTGAACCAGAAATAACACTTTTTGATGTTGGGTGTCAGAAAACTGTCACATTAGATAAGGAAAGTACATTAAGCGGAATAGCTAGCAAAAAGCTTGCTGTTGCATATGAAATCAAGAACCCTGACGGAGAATTGATAATTGAAGGAGCTTACGAGCTTACAAGTAGTAATTCCGACAATCAAAACGCCGGTGGCAAAGATATAGTTATCAAAAATCCTATGCTTTGGTGGCCTAACGGTTTCGGAAAACAATATCTTTATACTGTAATCGTGAAGATTAAGGATGAGAACGATAAGGTTCTTGATGTATGGGAGCGCAGAATTGGACTTAGAACCATCACTATGGATAGATCCAAGGATGAATGGGGAGAAAGATTCGCAACATGTGTTAATGGTGTAAATATATTTGCAATGGGAGCAGACTACATTCCAGAGGATCATCTTCTTGGAAGAGTTAATAAGGAAACGACTAAAACTCTTCTGGAAAAGGCAGTCTTCGCTAATTTTAACTCCATAAGAGTGTGGGGTGGTGGACATTATCCAGAGGACTGGTTCTTTGATCTATGCGATGAAATGGGACTTATCGTATGGGAAGATTTCATGTTCGCTTGCGCGGTATATGATTTAACTCCAGAATTTGAAGAAAATATTAAGGCTGAAATTGAAGATAATCTGAAGAGAATGAGACATCATGCTTCACTGGGACTTATGTGTGGTAACAACGAGATGGAGCAGTTCGTTAAGGAACGTACATGGGTAAGCAAGGACAGTGAGGTTAGAGACTACATTATTATGTATGAGAGAATTATGCCAATGATGATGAAGAAGTATGCGCCTCAGGTATATTATTGGCCAGCGAGTCCTTCATCTGGCGGTTCGTTTGATGATCCAAGAGATGAGAACAGAGGTGATGTTCATTATTGGGATGTCTGGCATGGAAATAAGCCATTTTCTGAATACAGAAAGTTCTATTTTAGATATCTTTCAGAGTTTGGTTTTCAGTCATTCCCATCCAAGAAGACTGTTGAGACATTTACAGATGATGAGCATGATATGAATATCTTCTCATATATTATGGAGAAACATCAGAGAAATGGAGCTGCGAATGGAAAGATAATGAATTATATGCAGCAAACATATAGATATCCATCAAGCTTTGAAAATGTTATTTATGCATCCCAGCTTCTTCAGGCAGATGCAATAAGATACGGTGTAGAGCATTTTAGAAGAAACAGAAATGACAGTCGTTGTATGGGTGCCGTTTACTGGCAGTTTAATGACTGCTGGCCTGTTGCATCATGGTCGAGTGTAGATTATTGTCAAAGACTTAAGGCGCTTCACTATTATGCAAGAAGATTCTTCAACCCAATCATGATTTCATGTGAAGAAGAGGGAATGATGGGAAGTGGACAGGAATTGGTTCGACTTCCATTTGAATTTAATAAATCGATTCACCTTAATGTAACCAATGAAACATTGTTCGACGAGGATTTGGTTGTTAACTGGGAAATAAGAAATTCAAGTGGTGAGGTGTTAAGATACGAATCCAAGACAGTTACAGTTCCTAGTCTTTCAAGCGTATGGCTCGACAAGGTTGAGCTTCCTGATATTAAAATTTATGACGAGTATGTCAGCTTTAATGTATGTAAGGAAGGTGAAGTTCTTTCTGAGGGAACAGTTATCTTTTCTTATCCTAAATATTTTAGATATCAGAATCCTGAGCTTAAGTATGAGGTTAATGGTAATAAAATTACTGTCAGTGCCTCTTCGTATGCCAAGAGTGTTGAAATCCTTAATGAGAATGAGGATTTGATTCTTTCTGATAACTACTTTGATTTGAACGGAGATTCCAGAACTGTAGAAGTTATTTCGGGTGATATCAAGGGTATCAAATTAAAGAGTGTATACGATATTAATTAGGGAGAATAATTTAAATGAAAAATATGTATTTAATAGATGCAGACGAAAATAAAGAATATATGAAGTCTCTTACAGATGAACTTCTTAATTTTGGTCATAAGTTTCCATCTGCAGGTGGTGGTTCGTATTACCTGGGAGATGATGGAACACCATGGGTGGAAAGACCAAGAGAAACATGGATAACATGTAGAATGGTTCATGTCTATAGTATTGGAACGATGCTTGGACATGAGGGCGCAAAAGACCTTGCTGCTGCTGGAATAAAGGGATTACTTGGCGAACTGAATGATAAGAAATCAGGTGGCTGGTATGCAGGTCTTACTAAGGATAATGATGTACTTCCTAATAAGCAGTGCTATGCTCATGCTTTTGTTATTTTGGCTGGAACCTCAGGCGTTCTTGCGGGGATTCCTGGAGCCAAGGAGTTATTGGACGAAGCACTTAAGGTTTATGATGAAAAATTCTGGGATGATGTGGAAGGATTATCTGTAGACACATGGAATACAGACTTTGATGTGCTTGATGACTATAGAGGCCTTAATGCCAATATGCATACTGTGGAGGCATTTTTGGCTGCTGCGGATGTTCTTAATAATGAAGAGTACAGAAAGCGTGCAGGAAGAATTATCGACAGAGTATTAGTCTGGGCAGAGAATAATAATTATAGAATTCCAGAGCATTTCACCAAAAACTGGATGCCAGACTTAGAGTGTAATAAGGAAAAGCCTGATGATCCTTTTAAGCCATATGGTGCGACTCCGGGACATGGAATAGAATGGGCCAGACTTATAACGCAGTGGGCTACATCGACCTATGAAAATTCAGAGGCCGAGTTGGACAAATATATAGGTATTGCTCAAAAGTTATATAATCGTGCCATCGAGGATGCCTGGAATAGTGATGGAAATCCTGGTATTGCTTACACAACAGACTGGGAAGGAAAACCTGTTGTTCATGACAGGATGCACTGGACACTTGCGGAGGCAATTAATACATCCAGTGTCCTATATAGAGTTACCGGTAATAAGAAATATGCAGATGACTATGCAGAATTTCTCCAATATTTAGAGGAAAAGGTTCACGATAAGGTCAATGGTTCATGGTTCCATCAGCTCGACAGGAATAATGAGGTAATTGGAACGGTATGGCCTGGAAAATCAGATATATATCATGCGCTTCAGGCAACACTTATTCCTTATAGTGATGTCAATCTTTCAATTGCAGTTTCGATAAGTAATCGGTAATTGTAAAGTGGCGTATGGCAGTTAGTGTATATTTGTAATGTGATTCATGCGTTATATGTATAAGCGCAGTGTGTGATAAGTCTATGGGAGTAATGAAATGAAAAAATATGATGTTGTAGCTTTAGGAGAGTTATTGATTGATTTTACATTAAATGGAAATAGCAATCAGGGTAACCCGATGTTCGAGGCGAATCCTGGTGGGGCACCTTGTAATGTTCTTTCGATGTTAAGCAAGCTTGGAAAGAAAACTGCTTTCATAGGAAAGGTTGGAAAGGATCAGTTCGGTGCTCAGCTTAGAAAAACAATAGATGAGTGTGGGATTGATAGCAAATATCTTCTTGAAGATGATGTTGTACATACAACGCTTGCGTTCGTTCATACCTTCCCGGATGGGGATAGAGAATTCTCGTTCTATAGAAACCCTGGCGCAGATATGATGCTTAGTGAGAATGAAATCATTGATGAAATGGTTGATAATACTAAGATTTTTCATTATGGAACACTATCTATGACACATGAAGGTGTAAGGAAAGCTACTATTCGGGCAATTGAAACTGCCAAGAAAAATGGTGCTATTATTTCACTTGATCCTAATCTTAGAGAACCATTGTGGGATAGCCTTGATAATGCCAGGGAGCAGATTAAAAAGGCTATCTCCTACTGTGATATTTTGAAAATATCAGATAATGAAATCCAGTTTCTTACAGGTGAAGAAGATTATGATAAAGGAATATCAAAGCTAAGAAGTGAGTATGATATTCCACTTGTCTGCCTTACCATGGGAAAGGACGGAAGCCGTGCATATTATAAAGATATGCGCGTAGAAGTTACCGGATTTAAACAGGAAAATGTTGTGGATACAACAGGCGCAGGTGATACGTTCTGCGGATGCGTATTAAATTATGTTAGCGAAAATGGATTAGATAGCCTTAATGAGGATAATCTAAAGGAAATGCTTACTTTCGCTAATGCGGCAGCATCTTTGGTAACTACTAAAAAAGGTGCAATAAAATCAATGCCGGAAAAAGAAGAGGTAGAAGCATTATTTAAACATATCAAGAATTCCTGAAAGCTTTCCAGCTCCGACTTTTGCCTTTACTGCAGTTAAAACCTGGTCTGCCATTCCATCTGGAATATCAAATCCGGTTAAAGACTCGATAGTCTTCTCTGGATCCTTTTGAAGCTTATCCATAAACTCAGGATCTGATTTTGCCTTGTTTACGATTTCATCAACTGTTTTTTTAATATCGAATGCCATAATATACTTCCTTTCAAACTGTTTTATATTAAACAAAATTATTCTATAATATTATCGGATGAGATTGTTGGAAGATTAACATTTTAAGAAGTACGTTTTGATTAAGCATGATAGATGAGTCAAAAGCAACAGAACTTGCATCTAAAGTTTTGGCATTAGCAAAGGATACAATTACAGTTCGTTTCAGATTTTTTGATAGTGCACTGTCTAAGGTTACTATCAATTATGATCCCCTTAAATTATTGAACAATTATGCGAATGAGCCTAACTTTGCGGTTAGGTTGTATTTGCATGTGATTCTGCATAGTATATTTTTGCACCGGTTCAGATTTGATATTGAAAATGAGGATTTTTGGAATTTGGCAACAGATATAGCCGTTGAGTCCGTGATTCTCGATATGGATATTCCGGGTTTTTCGCTTACGAAGGATGATGAAGCAAGAATGGTTCTATCCAAAATCAGGAAGTGGAATCCTCTCATAACTGCAGATATAATGTACAGAGAATTCGCGGTGGCTGGCATTTCGAATGATGCGTATGCATCATATCAAAGGCTTTTTCATATGGATGATCATCCACGTATGGTTTCAATGGAAAACGAGCCTGAAGTTATACTCTCGAAAGAGGACTGGGAGAGAATCAGTGAACAGGTTAAGGCAGAACTTGATTCCTTTGATGAAAACGGAATGGGAAAAGAATCCCTTAGACTCAATCTTAAAGAATCAACCAGAAAGCGCTTTGACTATGATGCAATTCTTCAAAAATTTGCTGTCCGAGGAGAGGAAATTAAGATTAATCCGGATGAATTTGATTATATTTATTACACATATGGATTGAATCTCTATGAAAATATTCCACTTATTGAGCCACTTGAATATTCAGAGGAAAAGCGTATCAAGGATTTCGTTATTGCCATAGATACCAGTGCTTCATGTGGCAAAGATATAGTTCGACAATTTCTTCATAAGACCTATGATATCTTAAACACCTCGAATGCTTTTTTTGAGAAGGTTAATATACATATTATTCAGTGCGATTCAAAGATACAGTCTGATATTAAAATAGCTAACCCAAGGGAACTTGATGAAATTGCTGATGATTTTACAATTTCGGGCTTTGGTGCAACAGACTTTAGACCAGTATTCGATTATGTTGATGAACTGATTGAAAATAAAGAGTTCGATAATTTAAAGGGACTTATATATTTGACAGACGGAAGAGGAATATATCCTTCCAGGGCACCAAAATATGATAGTATGTTCGTATATAATAATCATGATGAGATGAGGCCGCCGGCACCATACTGGGCAATTACGGTGGAGATATAGGGACGGTTCTTTTGTCACAAGGAGTGTCCCTTTGGTATACTATGGAGACAGGGAAGGTGACAGAGGGACACTCCTTGTGACAAAAGAACCGTCCCCAAAGGAGAAAAATATGAATATTCAAAATGCTAAGGAATACATTAAAGATACAGTAACTATATATTTGAAAAAGGATGAATTCGGTGACTATAGAATTCCCGTCGTGAGCCAGCGCCCGGTATTTTTGTTAGGAGCACCTGGAATTGGAAAGACAGCTATCATGGAGCAGATTGCAGCGGAGCTTGGAATTGCGCTCGTATCATATTCCATGACTCATCATACAAGACAGTCAGCACTGGGGCTTCCTGTTATTAAAGAAAAAGAATATGACGGTGATAGATATAGCGTCTCTGAATATACAATGAGTGAAATAATCTCATCAATATATGAAACGATGGAAGAAAGCGGTGTGAAAGAGGGAATTCTCTTTTTGGACGAAATTAACTGTGTGTCAGAGACTTTGGCACCATCAATGCTACAGTTTCTTCAATACAAGGTTTTTGGAAAGCATAAGGTTCCAGAGGGCTGGGTAATAGTGACGGCAGGAAATCCACCTGAATTTAATAAATCAGTCAGGGAGTTTGATGTTGTTACAATGGACAGACTGAAGGTCTTAGAGGTTGAAGCAGATTATACGACCTGGAATAAGTACGCGAAAGAAAAAGGAATACACGGATCTGTTCTTGGATTTTTAGATATACACAAGGATTATTTTTATCATATTGAGACAACGGTTGAAGGAAGAAGCTACGTCACGGCCAGAGGCTGGGAGGACCTTTCGGATATTATATCTTTGTACGAGGAGGAAGGCCTTAAGGTTACAGGAGCTTTGATAGGACAATATCTTCGAAATGAAAGAATTGTTAAAGAATTTTCAGCATATTATGATCTGTATGTCAAATATATGGGTATATACAGATTAGAGGGAATTTTAAGGGGAGAGCCGTATGCTCAGCATATAGAGAAGCTTAAAACGACAGGTATAGACGAAAAATTAACAGTAATGGGAATTTTGATAGATAAAACGAAGGGACTGATTCGCCATGTGATGGGTGAGGCTGATGTTTTAAAGGAAATAATGCCGAGTCTTAAGAATGCCCAAAATCAGGAGACAATCAAATCCCTAATTGATGCTCAGGAATCGATTATGGCAAGTAAAAAACGTGCTGGTTCGCTGACTAAGGATGAGAAAAATAAGCGAAGGAAGATGAAGGCAGTTTACGAAGAAATTCTTAACTCTTTCGAAAATGCAGAATTCACTGGTGACAGCAGTATTAAGGGTAACACCGAAACGAGTGATAATGTAAGCCTTAAAAATGTAGTTAGCAGTATATATAATAGCCATGTTAGTACACTTAAAGAAGAGGTTTCAGAAGTTAAATCTGCAATAAGTCATCTATATGGATTCACAGCCGAAGCATTCGGGGATGAGAGTAATGAAATGCTTGTTCTGACAACTGAGTTAACTATGTCTGATCAGGCAGCAGCTTTCATGGTTACGTTCGGCTCTCCTGAGTATGACAAATACAGCGAACTTTTGAAGGTTACTAATCGTAATGCAGAGCTTCAGAGTGAGATAATAAGTATGCTATGAGAAATTTGATTGAATATGCCGTAAACAATAATGAAGCCAGTGTAACAGGCTTTAAGGGAAGTGCTATAGAAATAGCAATACCAAAGTCTTATTTAAGGGATGCTGATAATACTTCATATACAGTGACCAGAGTTGAGAAGAAGGCTTTTCTCGGAGTAAAGGGCCTTAAAAGTATCACACTCCCAGAAAGTATAGCCGAGGTTGGAGACTGGGCTTTTTCAAAATGCTCGAATTTAAAGGAAATTAGGTTTTATTCACAGCCTGTATTCGGAAGAACTGTGTTCGAGGGGTGTGAACGCCTGGAGAAAATCTATGTTGCGGCGAAAGCAATCGATAATCTATCATCCGACGTTAATACAGAAGGTATGGATATTTCGAAATTAAATGAGGATATAGCATGTCTTCTTGCTTCAGTTGTTAATAAGTTCGAAGCGGGTTATCTTTTGAGGGATGATGATATTGGCACCAGGGAATGGTTTAAGAGGTGGGATCTTGCTCTTAATTCGTATCTTACGGCGGACGATATTGATGGATATGATGACAGGGCTCTTTGTGGAGAGGAAGATATTTCCTATGATGGTATAGCCTCTGTGGATGGTGAACTTTTGGGGGATTCTGGAATTTATCTTAATGAGGTTGGTAAGAACAAGTGCTTTTTATGTGTTCTAAGAATGATTCATGACTCATTTTTAGAAGAAGATATGAGATTAAAACTGGAAAAATATATTATTTCAAGAAGCTTTGATTCGGATCGCGCATTCGCTTGGAAAATGCTTAAAGAGGACGCGGGAGAGAATCTTGATTTCTTTGAAAAATATATTGAAATAGTGAGCCCATCTAAAGATTCAATAGAAAAAATGATTAAGGATATTAGTGCTGACAAGGCTAATATACGATCATATCTAATTAAATGTTCTAAGAATATAAAAGAAGGGGAAGATGATTTCTTCTCCCAGCTTCTGCTGTAGGGACGGTTCTTTTGTCACAAGGACTGTCACTCTGTATCAAGAACGTGCCATAGGGACAGTGCTTGTGACAAAAGAACCGTCCCTGATGCGGATTTGGGTAATCTCGGCAATGGTTCCAATTCGCATATTAGGTCCGAATAATCCAACTCCAGAGGTTACGATGCTGTACATATTTCCTACCTTCAAAACTCCACGGGAATTTCTCCAGGTTATATACCTTGAGGTCAGGTTCATAGGAAAGAACTGTCCGTCATGGGTATGGCCTCCAAGATCAAGATCAAATCCTGCCAAAGCTAACTCATCAAGTTCTCTTGGCTGGTGATCGATGACGATTAACAGCTTTTGGGGGTCAATAGTTTTAGCTATTTCTTCTGGAGAGAGTCTTGAATTTTCGGCGTTTCCAGGCCTTGAATAGTCGGGTCTTCCGTACAAATATATACTATCCGCAATCAGAATGCCTTCTTCTTGCAGCATGGTGATATTAGCGTCTTCTATTAACTGGGCCATCTTATCAGAATGTGTTTTAAGCATTCCTTCTTTCGTAAAAGTGAATCCGCCTATGATTTTTTCTTCAATATCATGATTTCCCCAGACTCCGTAGCAACCATATTTTGATTTAATATTAGATAATAGTCTTTTTAATTCATCAGGATTTTCTAATGCTTCATACTCATTATCAAAGATATCTCCAGCAAGAATGACCAGATCAGGGTTAAGTGAATTGACTTTCTCTACCATTTGACTTATCTGGTCAACACCTATATTATAGCCCATATGAAGGTCTGAAATAAGTACAATATTGAGAGAATCTAGAGATTCTATATCTTTGTCCACGGAAACGTCATAGGATGTGATTTCAATATTCGAAGCCTTGTATGAGCCATACAAAACAATGAAAATAATGAAAATAATATTAAGAAGTCCCAACATGCAACGACGTTTATTGTATATCTTAGCTTTTAATTCTTCTTTAGTAAGTCCCTGTTTTTTCCATTTCATTCGCTCGAAAAGTCTTCCGGACAGAATGAATGCGAATGCAATACTTTCATATATGAAAACACCAAGGTGATAATTGGCTATTAGCTTTAAAATTCTTCTTGTTCTGTAAAGGACAGGATTACTTTCAATAGTTATTCCAGATGGAATAAGAAAAGCAATGTAGATCGAAAGAGTTACGACAATTAAAATAGTACCTAAAAGTATTTTAGTTACTTTAAAAAGCCTCTGGCCTCTTCCGATAATGGAATGGAGTGAGTTGATCCATTTAAATATTTCGTGTATGAAGAACAGATTCACCAACAGGTATAGTGGTGACAGTATCAGAAACAGCATAATCTGTGATTCCCTTTCCTGTGTTAGGATTTTCGTGTGAGTATATTAAATCTGCTATGAATATTGAGAGCAAAATCACTGAAAAAAGAACAGCGACTTTTAATTTGATTTTCGATAGCAGGTTGTCAAGCAATGGAGCTGCGAAATATACAGCAGCGAGTCCTCCGAGTCCGAATATCAGAAGACCTTCTGCGCATATTCTTCCGTTGAGGTTGATTATATATCCAGAATAATCCCACCATTTTTCACCACCGTGTGCGAACTGCAGGTACCATGAGGTAATATATTCAACTACCCCGCACAAAAATACAGTGGATAGAAATTCCATAGCGGGTTTATTCCTAAATTTGTTAAGTAAAATAAGTATCATCAGACCGCCAGCTCCGTATATTGGAAGCCATGGACCGTGAAGAACACCACGATTTACGAAAAGATGATCTTCTACGAGGTGGATACTAACCTCCCATAACCAGCCAACGAAAGCGAAAATGAAGAACATTAAAATCAAAGTGCTGATAGAGTAGTGACGAAGATACAGCGTGTGCTCAAGGTGCATCTTACGGTCCTTTTCGGGAATAGGACATAATCTATGAGGATATGATTTTCCTTCTATGGTATTTTTGGCATTGATGATTTTAATATTATTTGAAATGGATTCTCGGTATTCGGTTTCGTTGTCATCATATTTTTTGATTACTCCGAACATATCAGCCAGAAAATCCCAGGTAGGGTTATTGGTTGAATAGGTTACTGCCTTAACTTCTGGAAGATCTGCTATATCAGGATAAACAGATGAGACAATCTCCTTAGTTGGAATTTCGAAAAGGTATACATCATTAAGCTTCTCGGAATTTTCTATGTTGTTTTCGTGCGAAAGAAGTCTGATATATGCATAATATTCTGCATTGATACATTCTTTATATGGATTAACGAACAATATGCTTCCAATTCCCATGGTAAGCATTCCTAAAAGGCTTATTGGAATAAGTGAAAGCTCTAATAAAAAGCATTCCCACTTATGTCCATACATCATCTTTTCAGACAGTTTAATAGCTTCCTTACCTGATAATGTAGGGTTTTCGGCCAGAATATAAGGAACCAGATAGTAGGAATATCTTTTTACTATGAAGCCGATAACTGTAGGGAACCACAGCATTAAAAGAAGGTATCGCAAAAATAGTGCCAAAGATACACGAATCCAGCGCTTAACGTGAAATAAAAAGAGCAGTGACGAGGGGTGTATTGATTCATAGGTTCTGCCTTCTAAGAAGATTCTTGCATAGACTAATTTATATACACTGCTAAAGAAAATAATAGCGGCATAGATTAAAAGAGCAGCGGCTATTATTGAAATCACACTTGAATATGTAGTTGAACGAATTACATTAACGACTGTATTAAAGAGAGCAACTACGAATGAACCTGTGAAGAGGTTGTTGGCAAGAATAGAAAGAATGCCCTTGACGTGCCCTAATTCAAATCCGCCGATAGTTATAGGAATATCGAGTGAATCTTTGACTCTTGAATTAACCAGTTTTTGGCCAGCGGTTAAGTCACCATTAACGAAATCTGTAATGAGCTCTGAATAATGGTTGACATTAGAGGTTTCGATAGCTGTTGAGTCATATTTGATAAACTGCAGAGTTTCACTGTAGTCTGTACCCAAAATGCCCGCGAAAATACATAGACAAACATATAGCCAGAAGTGCTTTTTTAGTGATTCTCTGGCTTTTTGCTTGAGGGTTTTACGGTTGAACATGAGGTCCTATCCTCCTGGTAAAAGTCCAATTGACTAATTGCTTGTTACGTCTTTTGATATTATCTATCAAATAGGAATATTATTCAAGGAAACTGTCAATAAATTCAGCATATATTAGTGAAAGTATAAGCTGAAAATGTGTTTGAATCATAGACAAATCATGTGGTTTCGAGGCGATATTTGTGCTAGAATTATTGTATTAGTATATTTTATTGGGGAGAACTATGTATTACTTTTTATTTTCGATTCTTACATTATCAGTAGTATTACTGTTTTTTGAAGCTGTATATGTTTTTAGCAAAATAAAAACCAATATGCATGCATACATATTTTTCTACTTGTTAGTTTGCTTAATTAATAATGCTGGATATCTTTTGGAAATGAGGGCCAAAGATACAGGAGCTGCCATGTCAGCAACACAGATGCTGTATCTTGGAAAATGCTTCATTCCTTTGACTTTACTTTTATTCGTAATTAAATTCTGTCATCTGAAAATTAATAAATTTTTGTCAGGTGGTCTTATAGGAGTTCACTTTTTGATGTGGCTTTTCATTGCAACGAATGATATGCACCATCTTTTCTATTCTTCAGCAACTTTTGTTGAGGATGGACTTTTCCCTCATAATGTTTATGGACACGGACCTTTATATTTTGCGTTCCAGGCTATTCCTTTTATTTATACGATAATTACATTCGCCATAGTTGCAAGAACTGTACCCAAAATGCAGACAGTGGAGGAGAAAAAACAGTTATTCTATCTATTGTTCGCACCTGGGTTATCACTAATGGGAATTCTTCTGTTCCTAAGTGGAATAACAATGGGCTTTGATACCACGAATATTGGAATTGCATTAAGTTCGGTATTCATGATTATAGCTATGTTTAAGTATAACCTCATAGACACTGAGGATATGGTTAAGGATAGCCTTGTTGATTCTCTAAAGGATGGAATTGTGGTAGTTGATGCGTACAACAGAGTATCTTATCTAAATGAAACTGCGAAAACAATTCTTCCAGGAGTTAATATCGAAAAAATTGCTACAGAATCGTCCATATTTTCAGATCTTGATCTAAGAGCTAAGAATGGAGAAAGACTTACGGTTAATGACAAAGTGTATGCTTTGTACTATGAAGATATATATCAGGGTAATATCTATCGCGGTAAGCTCTACATTATGGATGATATTACAGAAAATGTTAATTATTCTCGTCAAATAGAGGTCGAAAGGGATAGAGCAGATGATGCGAATGCAGCGAAATCAATTTTCCTTTCAAATATGTCGCATGAAATCAGAACTCCTATGAATGGCATTGTAGGCATGACAGATATCCTTCTTAGACAGAATTTCGGCGAAGAGGAGAAGAGTTATCTTCAGAATATCAGGTCGTCTGGACTTGCACTTCTTGACATAATTAATGATCTTCTTGATTTCTCAAAGATTGAATCCGGAAGAATGAGCATAATTGAGGATGATTATGAACCTCTTCCTCTTTTGAATGATCTTAAAATGATGTTCCAGACTCGTATTGGAGACAAACCAATTCGAATTATATATGAAATTGACGAAAATCTTCCGGCAAAATTGTATGGAGATGTGGTTCGAATCAGACAGTGCCTCACTAATATAGTTAATAATTCAATCAAATTTACTGATGTTGGTTATGTTAAGGTGGAGATAAAGGTATTAAGGGATGACTTTAATGGCTTATTCACAAATAGTAGCGAAACCGGCACTATTCGTGATGGAGATACCATAAAGCTTAAGATTATAGTTACAGATACTGGATCTGGTATAAAAGAGGACGAGTTACCTAAATTATTCGAGTCGTTCGGACAGGCTGATGTTAAGCGCAATCATGGTAAGGAAGGTACAGGACTTGGCCTCGCCATTACCAAGCAGCTTCTAGGTCTTATGAAGGGAAAGATAGAGGTTTCTTCAGAATATGGAAAAGGAAGTACCTTTACTCTGACCATTCCACAGAAAGTAGTGGATTCAACCCCTGCGACTGAAGCAAAATACAGTAATAAGACTGAGAATCAGATGACTTATATAGCTCCAGAGGCGAGAATTCTTCTGGTAGAAGATAATGAGATTAATGTGAAGGTTGCTGAAGGACTTCTGGCACCATATCAGTTTAAAATCGATGTGGCGGACAATGGCCTTTCTGCATTAAAGAAAATTTCGGAAAACACATATGATCTCGTACTTATGGATCATTTAATGCCTGTTATGGATGGTATCGAGGCGACTAAGAGGATAAGAGGATTCGATGGAGAATATTTCAAGCGAGTTCCTATCATTGCATTAACTGCTAATGCTATAGCAGGTGCTAAAGAGCAGTTCATTAACGCAGGAATGAATGATTTCGTTGGTAAGCCTATTTCATTAATGGAGATAAGCGCGGTGATTCACAAATGGCTTCCTTCTGAACTGATACAGAGCATTGAGAAGGGGGCAGAAGATGAATTCGAGGTTGCAGGCGAAAATGCAATTGTTGGATTCAGCGGTGTTAATGCTACTGGAGATGTCACAGGTAATTTGGAAGAAAAAGTAAATGGAAAAGTGGAGGATAGAGTAATGTATGGTGAATTAGATCGTTCAATAGGATTGCAGTATTGTGGAACAGAGGACCTGTACGAATCCGTATTAGAGGATTTTTACAAGTTAATTGATTCTAAGGCTGCTAAGATTGAAGAGCTCAAGGCTGCGGGCGATTATAGAAACTACACAATTGAAGTTCATGCGCTCAAAAGCACAGCCAGGATGATAGGAGCTACTAAGCTTTCAGAGCTCGCATTCGAGATGGAGCAGGCAGGAAACGCAGAAAACGTTGATGCAATTAATGAAAAGACTCCAATATTAATGGATATGTATCGTGCGTACAAAGATACACTTTCTTATTTTGACGGAGGTGATGATTCTAATCTTGAGGTTATTGATAAGGAAACTCTCAAGGATGAATTGTCTAAAATGAACGTTGCAGCATATGATTTTGATATGGATGCAATTGATGAAATTATGGCGAAGTTAAGTGGATATAAGATGCCATCAGATGATATTAAGGAAGATTTTGGTAAACTTGATACATTAGTAAGAGATGTAGCATTAGAAGAAATTAAGGAGCTTACATCAAAGATTTGCAGTAGATTGTAAGAACTGCTCTATATAATTATCCCACAAGGCATCAGGAGTTTTGTCCATAATGAAGGTATTGAATGCTGTTGCGGTAACCAGAGTTATCTCATTGTTTTGATACTTGATATTAAGAGTAAAGCTTTTGACCATATCAGCAGGAGTGGTAGATCCACCAAGACGTAATATCTGCTGTACCTTTTCAGGTGCTAGCTGAAGTACGAAATGAAAACCAACAGGAACCTGTTTCCCCTTTATAAGGTCGAAACAGATTCCTTTCATATTTTTCCACAAAGAAAACTCATAACCAAACTCATAGTCCTCATAGAATTCAGGAAGAATCCTTCCATCTATTTTGAAGGTGTTATAAGTTTTAATCGTAGCCTCCTCGAGGAGAAAATCATCAAACTTTTCTCCAACAAGAAGCTCTTTCATGAAGTTCTTAGTACTCTCAACTGAAAATGCTTTCATAATAATAAGCTGTATCTATACTATATATTTGTAATTACAGTTATTTGCGGCTGCTAACGCAGCCTGCCAAGTTTATACTTGCTTCTGGTATTTTAATGACTGCGCATTAATTAGTTCTTTGTCATCGAAGTAGTTAATTTTCATAGCACTCTTAACTTCTGAAAGAGTTTTAGCTGCTTCTTCCTTCGCTTTCTCAGAACCCTTATGAAGAATCTCATATATTGCAGGTATATCTTTTTCCCATTCTGCACGTGAAGCTCTAATAGGTGCTAATGTTTCCTGAAGAACTGAGTTTAAGAACTTCTTAACCTTAACATCTCCAAGTCCTCCACGTGTATAGTGATCCTTCATTTCCTGAAGACATGAATAATCAGGGCAGTATTCAGCAAACATCTCATCCTTAGAAAATGCATCAAGATAAATGAATACAGGGTTTCCTTCTACATGACCAGGATCAGAAACCTGAAGGTGAGTAGGGTCTGTGAACATAGACATAACCTTCTTCTTAACTTCATCTTCTGTATCAGATAAGTAGATACAGTTACCAAGCGATTTGCTCATCTTGGCCATTCCATCAGTTCCAGGAAGTCTTAAGCATGCCTGGTTATCAGGAAGAAGTATTTTAGGTTCAACGAGTGTTTCGCCATAAACTGAATTAAATTTATGTACTATTTCCTGGGTCTGCTCGAGCATAGGCATCTGATCCTCGCCGGCAGGAACTGTTGTTGCCTTGAATGCTGTGATATCAGCAGCCTGTGAAATAGGATATGTGTAAAAACCTACAGGAATACTTGTCTGGAAGTTTCTCATCTGAATTTCAGACTTGATAGTAGGATTACGTTCCAATCTTGAAACAGTAACTAAATTCATATAATAAAAAGAAAGTTCTGTTAATTCTGAAATATGTGACTGAATAAGTATTGTTGATTTTTCAGGATCCAGGCCACATGATAAATAATCGAGTGCAACCTCTATGATATTATCTCTTACCTTGCCAGGATTTTCAGCGTTATCAGTAAGAGCCTGGGCATCAGCTATCATAATGAATATCTTTTCGAATTCACCAGAATTCTGAAGTTCAACTCTTCTTCTAAGTGAACCTACATAATGACCAACGTGTAAACGTCCAGTAGGTCTATCTCCAGTTAATATAATCTTGCTCATTTTATCATAATCTCCTTATAGGTTATTTAATCGTGATATAATTTTTACCTTGCACACTGCCGATTTTAGCTGCTTTTTAACTTCTGTATACATACTCGAATGCAACTTTTTGTGTTGCACAGATACATCGGGGTTTTGATTATGTACATATGTATTTGCAATGAAAGCATGTGTTATCAAATACAACGTCTATCAGTAATAGACAGTGCATATTACTGACTGCACCATCTACCAGATGCTCCACATGGGAGAACTAGCCCATTTGATGAAACAGGAAGTCCGATTTCGTTAGCTTCTACGTGCCCTTTAAATCTTGGAACGAGAAGTGTATTAAGCATATAGCTTAATACAGCAGGCTGAAGACCTGTTGTATATGAGTTAATAAGGAAGAACTTGGCATCCTCGGACAAAATGTTGGTGCATAATTCGACGAATGGATAGATACTTTCTTCGATTTTCCATATCTCGCCTTTAGGACCACGTCCATATGACGGAGGATCCATAATTATTCCATCATATTTATTGCCACGTCTTATTTCTCGCTCAACGAACTTGACACAATCATCAACTAGCCATCTAATAGGAGCTCCGGATAATCCGGAAGAATTAGCATTTTCCTTCGCCCAGTTAACCATTCCTTTAGATGCATCAACATGTGTGACACTTGCTCCTGCGCTGGCAGCAGCTAATGTAGCACCACCTGTGTAAGCGAATAAATTTAATACCTTGAAAGGTCTTTCTTCGCTATAAGGTGAATTGGTATCCTGAATGCTTTTTCTGATTACAGATGAAAACCAGTCCCAGTTAACAGCCTGTTCAGGAAATAAACCTGTATGCTTGAAGCTGAATGGCTTAAGGTTAAAGGTCAGATTCTTATAATTAATTGACCACTCTTCGGGAAGATTAAAGAATTCCCATTCACCACCACCTTTTGAACTTCTGTGGTAATGACCATTAAGCTTTTTCCATTGAGAATTATTCTTTGGCGTAGACCATATAACCTGAGGATCTGGACGCAGGAGGATGTATTTTCCCCAACGTTCCAGTTTTTCTCCTTCGGATGTATCGATTACTTCATAGTCCTGCCAATTATCTGCAATCCACATGTACAATACTTCCTTAATACTATATTGTTAATACAATCCTTTTTATGATAAAAGAAATTGAAGTAAAATACAAGAAAAACAAGGGAATATATACCATAATAGCAACCGCAAATCCTCCTTAATTTGCGTCTGTAACACTAATATGAAGAGAATATAGGAAAAATGACGCCGCTTCATGGCGTACATCCATGTACGCGTGAAGCTAAATTTGTCATCCAGACAAATTTGCGACCTTTTTCCTATATTTTCTTCAAGTGTTACGACGACTTAAATTGAATGTCGGATTTGCGGTTGCTATTATGACGTATAAGCTTCCTACAGTCCGTGTATTGGGAATCTGGCGCGAGGGTTACATATTTGAGGATTTATGCTTGATTCCTGTAGCTCGTGTATTTGGAATCTGGCGCGTGGGTTACATATTTGAGTATTTATGCTTGATTCCTGTAGCTCGTGTACTTGGAATTTGGTGCGTGGGTTACATATTTGAGGATTTATGCATGATTTCTGTAGCTCGTGTACTTGGAATACGGTCTATGGGTTACATATTTGAGCATTTATGCACGATTCCTGTAAAATGCGTACTTCTTACTGGCAAGATAGAATAGTTAGTATATGTGTGGAATAATTATGGAATACGAAAGATATGTAAATTGTGGTATTCTAAATTGTGTAATACGTAATATTGGAGTATTAGTAAGCGAAGGAAATAATAGTGGCAAGCAATGCAATTAACTGACATGAATAAACCAAGAAATGGTATGAATAAACCACGAAATAGTATGAATAAACAAAGAAATAGTATGGAAATGCAAGGGAATAATGCAGTAAAACAAGGAAATAATACCAATAACGCATGTTATAAAAAGTATGGAATAGCCTTTGATTTAGGAACAACTACATTAGTTGGATATCTTTGTGACTTGGAGAATAAAGAAGTTATAGAGACAATCTCTTGCGTTAATCCACAGGTTAAGTTCGGAAAAGATGTTGTTAGTAGAGTAACATATATGTCCGAGGGAAAAGCATATAAAGATGAAGTAGGTAATACGTTAGCTGTTGCCATCATAGAAATATCTGAAAAACTGGTTGACATAACTAAAAATGCAAGAAATGTTGCAACTTCAACTGACATGATATGGAAAATGCCACTATTATTGGTTGGAAATCCAGTAATTATGGGAAGTGTGGCAGATATCAATTTTGAAAGTCTCTGGAAGAAAAACCAAGAAAATGTAAATGAAAATTGTTTAGATATAAAATGTGAAGAAAACGAGTATTCTTCAATTGAAATTGAAACCATAAAGATCCCGGGTATAGGGAATTATGTAGGCGCCGATGCACTTTCGGTGATGACTATGGTTGAACATGAAAGAAAATCAGGCGAGAATGTCATCATGATAGATATAGGAACCAATACTGAGATGGCAATTATGACAGATGAGGGAAATATTGCCACGTCTGCAGCAGCTGGACCTGCATTCGAAGGTGGAAATATAGAGTGTGGAATGAGCGCACAGGAAGGTGCGATAGATTACGCGCTCTTGACTAATGAAGTCAACGTAAATTCTGATATCATACTTCACACGATGGGTGGAGTAACGGCTGTTGGTATTTGTGGTTCGGGATTGCTGTCAGTTATAAGCATTCTTCTAAAGGCTGGAGTAGTTGACGAAAATGGGTACATGCTTAGCAAAGAAGAGGCTTTAGCCAATAATGTACCTGGAAGAATTGCATCCAGAATAGAAACAATAACGAGTGATATCGCCCAAAATGAACATACTAGATATGGTAGATTGTTTAGATTGACTGAAACAGTTTTTATATCTCAGGAAGATATTAGAAATGTTCAATTAGCAAAATCAGCTATAAGATCCGGAATTGAAATTCTAATTTCGAAGAAAAAGTTGACCGAATCAGTCATAGATAAAATATACCTTGCTGGAGCATTCGGAAACAAAATTGATATAGATGATATTATTACTATAGGAATGGTTCCAGAATTAGAAAAGGATAAAATAGTTCAAAGTGGCAATCTTGCTGGAGTTGGAGCATATCAGATGCTGATGAATAACGAAGAAATAACACGTGCTATCGGCATCAAAAATAATACATTGACCGTATCGCTCGATAGAGAAGAAAGCTTTCAGAATGAATTTGTTAAATATATGTCTTTCACAAGCAGATAGTTTTTCAATTAGAAATGCTGGCAATATAACATGAAAAAATATATAATTTTATGGGTGTGTCACATCCTGTTTGTATGCATATAAATGTGAAATATTTACTATACATAAAATTAGGTGTATGACCATGAAATAAAGTATATAGAGGTAAAGAATGAACAGAGATTTTTTGAAGGACAAGAAGAGAATTGTCGTTAAAATAGGAACTTCTAATGTTACTCATGAAGAAACTGGAGAAATTAACCTTTTAAAGCTTGATAAGCTTGCAATGGTTCTTTCTGATATAAGGAAGAGAGGAAAAGATGTTCTTTTGGTTTCATCTGGTGCCATCGGTGCTGGAAGAACTGCACTTGGAATAAAGGAAAAGCCTACAGAACTTCCAATTAAGCAGGCCTGCGCTGCGGTTGGTCAGGCAAGGCTTATGAATATTTATCAGAAGATGTTCTCAGAGTACAACCAGATGATAGCTCAGCTTATGGTTACTAAGCATACTTTGACGAATGATATTAGTAGACAGAACGCTCAGAACACTTTAAGAGAGTTATTTGATATGGGAGTTATCCCTATTCTTAATGAAAACGACCCAGTATCTACAGATCAGATTTTGAATGAGGTCTTTGGGGATAATGATACACTTTCTGCGATTGTTGCAGAACTTGTAGACGCAGACCTTCTTATTCTGCTTTCAGATATTGATGGTCTTTATACTGATAATCCTAAGGTGAATACGGATGCCAAGTTCATAGAATGTGTTGAAGCAGATTCTCTTGAGGAAACTTCAGATTTTGCAAAAGGTGCAAGCACAACGTGGGGAACTGGAGGAATGGTTACCAAAATTGAAGCTGCTAAAATAGCAACAAAAGCTGGAATTGATATGATTATCTGTAACGGTCAGGATGTTGTAGATGTATCGAGAATCCTTGACGGCAAAAATATAGGAACTGTATTCAAGGCTAGAATTGATGCATAAAGATATAGGAACTGTATTCAAGGCTAGAATTGATGCATAAGATATAGGAACTGTTTTTCAAGACTGGCGTTAATACATAAAGGTATAGAAACTGTTTTTTTAGCTACATTGGATAATAAAGGAGAAAAACATGCCAAAAGTAACAGCATTTAAAGCAATCAGACCAACTAAGGAGGTTTCGGAGAAATTCGCTGCACTTCCATATGATGTTTACAATAGAAAAGAGTCGGTTGAAATAGTTAAGAAAAATTCTCTTAGCTTCCTGGCAATAGATAGAGCAGAAACTTCATTTTCTGATGATGTTGATACATATGATGAGAGAGTGTATCAAAAGGCTAAGGAACTTTTGGAGTCTAGAATTAATGATGGTACATTGATTCAGGACGAAAAGCCATGTTTTTATGTATATGAACTTACTATGGATGGAAGGGCACAGACTGGTATTGTTGCATGTTCTTCTGTGGATGATTATGTGAATTCTGTTATTAAGAAGCATGAAAACACCAGAGAAGATAAAGAAATAGACAGAATTAAGCATGTAGATACTACGAATGCTCATACCGGTCCAATTTTCTTAGTTTTCAGAGCAAAGGAAGAGCTTAAGAAGATAGTTAGTGATGTTAAGAGTGATGCAACCAAGCTTCTTTATGATTTTTCTCATGAGGATGGAATAAGACATCGTGCTTTCATTATTGACGATGAGAAGATGGTTGCTACAATCGAAAATATTTTTTCAACAATTCCATGTACTTATATTGCTGATGGCCATCACAGATGTGCTTCTGCAGTTAAGGTGGGATTAAAAAGAAGAGAGGCTAATCCTTCATATACTGGAGAGGAAGGATTTAATAGATTTTTGTCCGTTTTATTCCCGGAGGACGAACTTTATATAATGCCATATAACAGAGTTGTTAAGGATTTAAACGGACTTACCAAAGATGAATTTTTCACTAAAGTAAAAGAAGCAGGATTTAGTATAGAAGAAAAGGATGGACAGGTTGCCCCTTCTTCTAAAGCAACGTTTGGTATGTTAGTTGAAGGAAAATGGTATTTATTGACAGCTGATGAGAAGCTCATTTCGAAGGATCCGGTTAAAGGACTCGATGTGTCAATTCTGCAGGATTATGTATTGGGACCAATTCTTGGAATAGCTGATCCAAGAACAGATAAGAGAATTGATTTCGTTGGTGGAATAAGAGGACTTAGTGAACTCGAGAGAAGATGTGATAGTGATATGCTGCTTGCATTTTCAATGTATCCAACTTCGATTGCAGAATTGCTTGAGGTTGCTGATGCTGGATTATTAATGCCACCTAAATCAACATGGTTTGAACCAAAACTTCTTTCTGGAATGTTTATTCATTCTTTGAACGATTAATTTGCGGGCAGTTGATTTTATGTTATAGCAAATGCATGTAAAACGACTGAAACTTTCATAAATGACTAAATGAGTCAATGATATATATTTTTGTACATGGAAAGATTAGATCAGGATTTAAAAAACAAGAATTTTCAGCATCTGTACCTATTATATGGTGAGGAGGCTTATCTTAGACAGAATTATAAGAAGGCGCTGATTAAGGCTATTATGGGGGATGATACTATGAATCAGTCCTCATATATAGGCAAAGATATAAATGTTGGAGCCTTGATTGATCAGGCTGAAACTATGCCTTTTTTTGGTGATAAAAGACTTATTCTGATAGAAGATTCTGGCTTTTTAAAGAATTCTGGTGGCGAAGCCTTGGCTGATTATATTAAGGAAATTCCAGAATATCTTTATATAATAATTGTTGAGGCTGAGGTTGATAAAAGAAGTAAATTTTTCAAAGCTTGTACTTCGGCTGGCAGTGCTGTTTTAATGGAACCTTATAAAGAAGGTAAGATGAAGCAGTGGATAGGAAGTGTTCTCAAGCAAAATTCCAAGAAAATGACAGAAAGTGATGTTGAATATCTTCTTCAAAAGACAGGAGATGATATGGTCAATATAAGAAGCGAATTGGAAAAGCTAATTAACTTCACTGGAGAACGAGATGTCATCACCAGAAATGACATTGATGAAATCGTAATTCGACAGATTGGAGACTGTATTTTTGACCTTGTTGAGGCTATGGGCAATAGAAAGCAGACGAAAGCGTTAGAGTATTATTATGATCTTTTGGCGAGACGTGAGGCTCCTTTCAAGATTCTTGCTTTGATTGGAAGACAGTTCAATATACTTCTTCAAACTAAAGAACTTATTGGAATTAGAAGCCAGGAGAGCGAGATTGCATCGAAGGTTAAGGTTCCGCCATTTACGGTAAGGAAATATATTCAGCAGGCGAGAATGTACGATATGAAAACACTTGTATCAGCAATTGAAGCTTGTGCCCAGGCTGATGAAGACATAAAAACTGGAAAAATGCAGGACAGAATGGCGGTTGAACTTTTGATAGTTGAGTACTCCAGGGCTAGTTAGTGAAAGATATATGCACGGAATTGGTTTGTTAGAATTGTAGAGACGTGCAGTAACTGATTAAAAGTGAGGGATTATTGATGCGTGAAAGTGGTATTTTGTTTCCAATCTTTTCATTACCATCTAAGTTTGGTATTGGATGTATTTCAAGGGAAGCATATGAATTCATAGATTTTTTGAAGGAGGCAGGACAAGGATACTGGCAGATTCTTCCAATCGGACCTACGGGATTTGGAGATTCACCATACCAGCCTTTCTCAGCATTTGCAGGAAATCCTTATTTCATATCTCCTGAGGTTCTTATTGAAAAAGGATATCTGACATGGGATGAGGCCAATTCTTATGACTTTGGCCAGGATGAGACACATGTTGATTATGGTGCTTTATATAACAATAGATTTGAATTGTTGAGAGTTGCCTTTAATCGTTTTAAAGAAAAGGGTGGACAGGAAGAAAAGGCTTACAAGGACTTTCTTAAAAAAGAAGATTTCTGGCTTGAGGATTACTGTATATTTATGGCTCTTAAAAACAAATATCAGGGAGCTTCCTGGCTGACCTTTGAGGATGAGGATCGCCTGAAAAAGGATACCGCTGTTAAAAAGGCCAAGTCGGAGCTTGAAGATGAGATAAATTTCTTCCGCTTCCAGCAGTATGAATTTGATTGTGAATGGAAGAATTTAAGAGCGTATGCCAAGAAAAATAACATTAAATTAATAGGAGATATTCCTTTTTATGTATCTTTGGATGGCGCAGATGCATGGTCGCATCCAGAAGCCTTCCAAATGGATGAAAACGCGGTTCCTACAGTAGTAGCCGGATGCCCGCCAGATGCATTTTCAGCAACCGGACAATTATGGGGTAATCCTATCTACGACTGGGAAAACAGGAAAGCTGGTGGATATGAATGGTGGATGAAGCGCCTTGAGAGAAGCTATGAGCTTTATGATGTGGTGCGTATAGATCATTTTCATGGATTTTCTGACTACTATGCTATTCCATATGGTGATGAAACAGCCGAGAAGGGAAAGAAGAATAAAGGTCCTGGAATGGATTTCTTTAAGGCAGTTGAGAAGAAGTTCGGAGATCTGTCTGACTTTAAGATGATAGCAGAGGACTTAGGTACTGTTACTAAAGAAAATCAGAAGCTTCTTGAGGACAGTAAAATTCCGGGAATGAAGGTACTTCAGTATGCATTTACCAGCTGGGACAGTGTTTATATTACTCATAGACATGATTCACATTGCGTAGTGTACACAGGAACTCATGATAATACTCCTTCCAGGGCATGGATAGAAGAAATTGGAGATGGAGACAGAGATTTCGTAAGACGATATATCAATTCCATGAACACGGATTATGGTGCTTTCGTATGGGATTTCATTCGCGAAGCATATAGATCAGTGGCGGCATTATGTATTATTCCGCTTCAGGATTATCTTGTTATGGGAAAAGAGTGTCGAATCAATGCACCGGGAACGCCTGACGGAAACTGGCAGTTCAGGCTTCGTCCAAACTTTCTTTCAAGAGAGTTGGCAATCAGTATAAGAGGCCTTGCTGAAACCTATGGTCGAATTCCAAGAGTTGAAGAAGAGTAGAAAAATATAGAATAATTGTGAAAGTAAGAAAGTGAAAGAGTGATGGGAAAAATAGTAAAAAAATATACAGATATGAGTCTTGTTATTAGAATTATCATCGGACTTTTAGTAGGTGCAGCTGTAGGAATTTTATTTCCAGAGGCTGAAGCAGTAGCGGTTTTTGGTAAAGTATTTGTTGGAGCCCTAAAGGCAATTGCACCAGTTTTGGTATTCGTACTTGTTATGAGTGCAATATCCAAAGCGCATAGTGGCATTGGCTCGAGATTTAGAACCGTTATTATTCTTTATATGCTTAGTACTTTGTTGGCTGCTGTTGTAGCAGTTGCAGGAAGCTTTTTGTTTCCTGTTGATATGGTACTTACAGAGGCAGCCGAAACACAGCCACCAAGTGGTATAGCTGAAGTCCTTAGCAATCTTTTTACCAATATGGTTACGAACCCGATTAATGCTATTTCAAGTGCTAACTATATGGGTGTTTTGTTCTGGGCGGTAGTGCTTGGACTGGCACTTAAAAAGCTTGGAAGCAAATCGACAATTGATGTTATTTCTGATCTTTCTGAAATTACATCAACAGCTGTAAGATGGGTAATCCAGTTTGCTCCATTTGGTATTATGGGACTTGTATATGAGTCAGTTTCAGAAAGTGGTATTGGAATTTTTACTATATATGGAAAGCTTATCGCCCTGCTCGTTGGTTGTATGCTTGTGGTGGCGTTAATAGTAGATCCTCTGGTTGCATGGATTTTCCTTAAGAAAAATCCATATCCATTAGTATTTAAGTGCCTAAAAGAGAGCGGACTGACAGCATTCTTCACAAGAAGTTCAGCTGCCAATATTCCTGTTAACATGGAGCTTTGTAAGAAACTCGGACTTGATGAAGATTTCTATTCTGTATCTATTCCACTTGGCGCTACTATAAATATGGACGGCGCTGCAATTACTATAAATGTAATGACTCTTGCAGTATGCCATACACTTGGAATTACTGTTGATATTCCTACAGCAATTATTCTTAGCTTTTTATCTACACTTGCTGCATGTGGTGCATCAGGCGTGGCCGGAGGTTCATTACTTTTGATTCCAATGGCATGTTCTTTATTTGGCATTGGTGGAGATGTTGCAATGCAGGCAGTTGCAGTTGGTTTCATAATCGGAGTTATTCAGGATTCTGTTGAGACAGCACTCAATTCAAGTGGCGATGTAATGTTCGCTGCAACAGCAGAATTTCACGACAAGATGAAACGTGGTGAAGAGGTTAAGTTTTAGATATTCCATTAAGATGCGTTTGACAAAGATATAGTTATAAATAAAAACATAAGAAAAATAAACACACCCCATATACAGACCTAAAATTTGGACTGTATATGGGGTATATTTTTGCCATAAGATAAATGGTGCTTAAGGAAATTTAAATACGTGGAGGATAATTACTATGAAAAAGGAAAGAAATATAAAAAGAAAATCAGGAATTAGAAGGCTGGTAGTTGGAATGGTGACTTTGGCATGGATTTTGATGATTGCATTCTGCTTTAAAATGACTGCTCATAGTATGGAAAAGGATAATACAGACAACATGAAGGGATATTATCAGGCTATGGAGAAAGAATATATTTCACATGTAAAATCTGAACTTATGAAAAATGGATATTTAAACACCGGAGTTATGTTAACTAATGTATCGTATTCGGATGGAAGCAGACTTTATACATTGACTGTTAATCATAAGAAAATAGAAACAGATGAGGAAATGGAAAAACTACTTAATTCTGTTGAATGGCCAATAGATAATGCTGACCTTAGCTTTAAGGCTGTGTAAGTTATAAGTATGGTTAAAAATAGCATTATTCAATGGAATAAAGCTTGGTTTTGAATTATAATTTAAGGTAGCTAAAAACTGAAAGGAGCTATCTTAATGGAAGTGATAGTTGGACAGATTTATCAACATTTTAAAGGAGATCTTTATAGAGTAATCACAGAGGCTGTGCACTCTGAAACAGGTGAGAAACTGGTTGTTTATCAGGCACTTTATGATGAAAGCAAAGTGTATGCCAGACCATATGAAATGTTCGTATCTATGGTCGACAAGGCAAAGTATCCAGAAGTGGATGCTGAATTTAGATTCACACCAGTTCGTGAAGAAGAAATGAATATTAATCCCAGAGTTTTAGCATTTTTAGACGCAGATGAGTTTAATGACAAGCTTCGTATTCTGATCGATATGAAGGGAAATGTTACTAACGATATGGTTAATACAATGGCCTTCTCAATAGATACAGAGCTTAATGATGGAAGCGCAGAACAAAGACTTGAAGAGTTAATTGGATGTGTTTCTCTAAGAGCTAAATTCGAAAGCGGAAGAAGAGTTTAACCGCCTAAAATCCAGGTTATTACTTAATTTGTGAAAATAAAAACAGGGCGTTGACAAACATATGTTCGATAATGTATGCTGATAATGGGATCGGAAATGGAAGGTTCGTTATGGCTTATGATTTAGAGAACAGACTGGTTATTGGGGTTTCATCCAGAGCCTTGTTTGATTTAACAACTGAAAATGAGATATTCGAAACGGAAGGTGTTGATGCTTATTGCCAGTATCAGGTTGAGCATGAGAATGACCTTTTAATGCCAGGAAACGGATTCCCTCTTGTTAAGGCCTTATTAAATATTAATAAGATTCCGGGACAGGAAGGCAGGGTAGAGGTTATTGTTATGTCACATAACAGCCCAGATACTTCTCTTCGGGTATTTAATGCAATAGAGCATTATGGACTTGATATAACCAGAGCAGTTTTGGCTTCTGGGGCTCCACTTACTCCATATCTTGAAGCATTTCAAACAGATTTATATCTTTCTGCAGATGAAGATGATGTACAGTCTGCCATAGACTGTGGAATTGCTGCTGGTATTATATGCTGTGATACTATTAGTACGCCTAAGAGTAGTGACGATATCTCACAGATTAGAATCGCATTTGATGGAGATGCAGTCTTATTTTCGGATGATTCAGAAAAGATATTTCAGGAGCA
The DNA here is from genome assembly GCA_024399135.1 of Lachnospiraceae bacterium. GTDB lineage: Bacteria > Bacillota > Clostridia > Lachnospirales > Lachnospiraceae > JAILLW01. The sequence continues at coordinate 69,884 of JAKSHY010000010.1, forward strand.
GGGATTAGAAGCTTTCGAAGAGAATGAAAGGCGTCTGGCGAAAGATCCTATGAAAGCAGGTCCGTTCGCTAAATTCCTAAAAACTATTTCTGATTTGCAAAAAGAACTTCCGCAGAACGATGCTCCGATAAGAACTGCATTAGTTACAGCAAGATCTGCGCCTTCGCATGAAAGAGTCATCAGAACACTTCGCGCATGGAATGTTCGTATTGATGAGGCGTTCTTCCTGGGAGGTGTTACTAAATCGCAGGTTTTAAAAGCATTCGGAGCTCACATATTTTTTGATGACCAGGTTGTACATACTGAACCGGCATCCAAGCTTGTTCCATCTGCGAGAGTTCCATATAAAAAACGTTCACCATAAAATTATGCCACAGAGTCATTAATGACACTGTGGCATATTATATAAGATGTGAAAAATTGTATAAAAATGTGAAATAATAGCCGGAGTGGTTTACATAAGTAATTGCAATTTTTCCTGCTCGCAAGTTACAGTGATTGAACTGCTTTTCATGGTTACTTCTCCGTCAGTATGTACCCATAGAGGCTCTTCGGTTTCAATATGGATTTTCTTTCCAGAGTATTTGTCGACACCCTTATATTTAAAGTGTTGACCCTTCATAGCTTTTGGAAGAGCTTTCAGTACAGTTAATTTAGAAACATTAGATACAGAACATACATCAATGATTCCATCGTGGTAGTTGGCATTAGGACTGAACATGAAACCGCCACCTTCATACTGATGAATCATGCATGCAGCGAATAAGAAGTTAGGTAACCTGATAGTAGTCTCATCATCTATTGTCATGGTACAGTTATGCAATTTAGTGGTGAATAACTGCTTTAAGGCAATACAAAGATATACAAGTTTTCCAAGCCCAACCTTATTTAATACTTTCTTGATAGGAGATACTAAAGCCTCTTCACATATTGCAGCATCATAGCCGATTCCACAGCTTACATCAAAATAGCGATGCTTTATCAGCTTATCTTCATGCATGCGCGAAAGCTGCTTGGATGTTGAATCAAAATTCATAATTCCAAGATCCATGGTTACAGGTTCTTTACAGTCCAGAATATTGTTAAGACATTTAACAGGATCGTTAGGAAGCTTCAAATCTCGTGCGAAATCGTTACTTGAACCTGTTGGAATATAACCGATTTCAACTCTGTCAAAATCAGATACTCCCTGAAGTGCTTCGTTCATGGTGCCATCTCCTCCAAGAACGATAAGCTTTAGCTTGGAATTAGGACTTGACGCTAATGTATATCCTGATAGATCTTTTACTAATTCAATAACGTGTCCTGGCTTTTTTGAAAAAACAACCTTATAATCCACACCACGGTCAACAAGTACAGGCTCTAAATCGGCCCATATATCTTTGCCCTTACCAGTTCTTGATGCTGGATTGACTATTATATGATACATCCCTTAAATCTCCTTTATCCCCATTTCTATTTTTGATTTAATCCGATTGCTCGTTACTATAATTGTTCCAATCACTTATTTTCACTTTATTATAGTAAAGAATTAAACTTTGTGCTATACTTTTAGCCGTTAGGTTTTATATTTAGCAAAAAATGTATAAAGGAGATTAGAGGTAACATGTATTCATTAGACGAAGTAAGAAATGTTGATCCTGAAATTGCTGAGGCAATAGTTGCTGAGCAGCAGCGCCAGAATTCTCATATTGAATTGATCGCATCTGAGAACTGGGTTTCAAAGGCTGTTATGGCAGCAATGGGTAGCCCATTAACTAATAAGTATGCAGAAGGTTATCCAGGAAAAAGATACTATGGTGGATGTGATTGCGTTGACGTAGTTGAAGATTTAGCAAGAGAGCGTGCTAAAAAATTATTTAACTGTGACTATGTTAATGTTCAGCCTCATTCAGGAGCTCAGGCTAATATGGCTGTATTCTTCGCAGTTATGGAGCCAGGTGATACATTTATGGGCATGAACCTTGACCATGGCGGACATCTTTCTCATGGTTCACCAGTAAATATGTCAGGTAAGTATTTTAACTGTGTTCCTTACGGAGTTAATGATGATGGTTTTATAGATTATGATGAAGTAAGACGTATAGCTCTTGAATGCAAGCCTAAGATGATTGTAGCTGGCGCAAGTGCATATGCAAGAAAGATAGATTTCAAGAAATTCCGTGAAATCTGTGATGAAGTTGGAGCAGTTATGATGGTTGATATTGCTCATATCGCAGGTTTAGTTGCTACAGGATATCATGAGAGCCCATTCCCATATGCAGATGTTGTTACAACAACAACACATAAGACGCTTCGTGGACCACGTGGTGGTATGATTATGTGCAATCAGGAAGCTGCTGATAAGTATAATTTTAATAAGGCAATTTTCCCAGGAATTCAGGGTGGACCATTAATGCATGTAATTGCAGGTAAGGCTGTATGCTTCAAGGAAGCTTTGTCACCAGAATTCAAGGAGTACGGAAAGAACATTATTGATAACGCACAGGCTCTTGCTAAGGGCTTGTTATCAAGAGGATTAAGTATTGTATCTGGTGGTACAGATAATCACTTAATGCTTTTAGATCTTCGTCCACAGGGCTTAACAGGAAAGGAAATCGAAAAGCTTCTTGATGAGGCTCATATTACTGCTAACAAAAATACAGTTCCTAACGATCCTCAGAAGCCATTCGTTACTTCAGGTGTAAGACTTGGAACTCCAGCAGTTACTTCTCGTGGAATGAATACAGAGGATATGGATCAGATTGCAGAGGCAATTTCATTAGTTGTTAAGAAGGGCGCTGATGGTGTTGCAGAAGCAAGAGCAATCGTTCAGAAGTTAACAGATAAGTATCCACTTATATAATTTACTTATATAAAGAAGCTTGTACTTGAGTATATTGATTCTTGATAATTTTTAAGGAGTGTTGCAAAAGCAGCACTCCTTATTTTTTATAGCAACGAGCCAAATGTGCATCATGCTTGCATGAATGTACATTTGGTAACTGTTAATTAGCTGATAAAATTCACATAGAGTGTTCCATCAGCTGTAATGATACATACTATTAATAAAAAGACAGAATATTCAGACAATAGCATTATAAAATTATTATAATAAAAAAACTTTAAAAATATTTTAAAATTGTGTTGACAAATAAAAACTCGATGATATAATGAACATATAAACAAATTAATTAATCTTTACCAAACATATTATTCTAAGAACAGGAGGTACAGTCCACCAGAAAGTAACTAAGATTATTAGTAGCAATACCTAATAATCAATATATTTTGAAAACCAGATCGCAGGAGCTACGTATTAAAAGTAACGAAGATATTAATATTTGGAGTCGAACATTTCATAATTAACGTGAGACATTATTATCCTAGAATTTAATAATTAAGTATCGAAGATGATAACCAGATAATTAACCGTTACAGATGTTTAGCATGAATGGTAGTGAGGAAGACGCGAAGCAGGTAGAACAATTGAATAAGAACTAATACTTAAACTAAAGAAAAGAGGTAAAGTCCATTGGATAGTATAGTCTAGAAGCACCCGTCCGTTGAATCAACAGATGGGTGCTTCGTTCTTGTATTTGTTATATTGTTAAATAATGTATCCGGTGATTAATGCCATCGTATCCTATGTTTCAATGTCGCTACAATATTGCATATCTTATTTATTAGTGCTAAAATTTAAGCGTTGTGGGTATTTTCAAGTACTCATGACATAATTAGAATTATTATGAATTAGAGGTAGGGAAAATGGCTAAAAATTTTGAAGAGTTAATTGCTAGAGTGGCTGCTATTCCAATGAAGAAAGTGGCAGTGTGTGTTTCACAGGATTCAGCAGTAGTTGAAGCTGTAAGAGCAGCTAAGGACAGAAAAATCGCAGATGCAATTTTAGTTGGTGATGCAGCTAAGACTAAGGCAATTGCAGATGAGTTAGGAATTGATATTTCTGATTTTGAAATGATTAATGTTGAAGATACTACAGAAGCTTCATTAACAGCAGTTAAGCTTGTTCATGATGGAAAAGCTGATTTATACATGAAGGGTCTTATTGATACTAAGGGATTCTTAAAGAGTGTACTTGATAAGGAAGTTGGTCTTCGTACAGGCAAGACACTTTCACATGTATGTGTATTTGATGTTAAGGGTTATGATCGTTTGATGTTCTTAACAGACGTTGCATTCTTACCATACCCATCATTAGAAGATAAAGCTAACATTATTAAGAATACAGTTGAAATTTGTGAGGCATGCGGAGTTATGAATCCTAAGGTTGCTCCTTTGGCAGCAGTAGAAGTTGTTAATCCTAAAATGCCTGCTACAGTTGATGCTGAAGAGTTACATCAGATGAATTTAAGAGGTGAAATCGAAAGATGTATAGTTGATGGACCTCTTTCAATGGATTTGGCAATTGATCCTGAAGCTGCTAAGCACAAGGGTGCAACAGACAGACCAGTTCAGGGTGATGCTGATATCCTTTTATTCCCAGATATTCATACTGGTAATATTACATATAAGGCAATGGTTCATATGGCTGATTGCGTTAACGGAAACATTTTGACAGGTACAGCAGCTCCAGTTGTTTTGACATCACGTTCTGATACTATGGATGTAAAACTTAATTCGTTAGCTGTTGCATCACTTGTTTCAGAATATTTTAAGAACAACTAAAAATGGAAGGGAGTTTACTATGTCAGTTAAGAGTTTGATTATTAACCCGGGTTCTACATCAACCAAGCTTGGTGTGTTCGAAGATGAGACTTTATTATTTGAGGAGACTCTTCGTCACTCAACAGAAGAGATTGCTCAGTATGATTCAATCTTCGCACAGAAGGATTTTAGAAAAGATATTATTTTAACATTCCTTAAGGAAAAGGGTGTTGATATTAATTCGTTTAATGTAATTGTTGGCCGTGGTGGAATGCTTAAGCCAATTCCTGGTGGTACATATGCAGTTACAGATGATCTTTTAGAGGACTTAAAGATTGGTAAGCAGGGTCAGCATGCATCTAACTTAGGTGGTATTCTTGCTCGTGAAATTGGTGACACAATTGGTGTTCCTTCTTTCATCGTAGATCCAGTAGTTGTTGACGAACTTATGCCTATCGCAAGATATTCCGGAGTTCCAGAGCTTCCTCGTAAGTCAGTTTTCCATGCATTAAATCAGAAGGCTGTAGCAAAAAGATATGCTAAGGAAACTGGTAAGAAATATACAGATCTTAACTTGATTGTAGTTCATATGGGTGGCGGCGTTTCAGTCGGTGCTCACCAGAATGGTCGTGTAGTAGATATCTTTAATGCTCTTGATGGAGACGGAGCATTCTCTCCAGAGCGTGCCGGTGGAGTTCCTTCAGGTGCTCTTATCGAAATGTGCTTCTCTGGTAAATATACACAGAAGGAAGTATATAAGAAGATAGTTGGTAACGGTGGATTCAACGCATACCTTGGAACTAATGATATGAGAAATGTTGGTAAGATGGTTGATGAGGGTGATGCTCATGCAGCTGAGGTTCGCGAAGCTTTCATTATGCAGGTTGCCAAAGATATAGGTTCTATGGCCTGCGTACTTAATGGTAAGGTTGATCAGATCATTGTTACAGGTGGTATCGCATATAACGCTGTTGTTGTTGATAAGATCAAGGAGCGTGCAGGATTTATTGCTCCATTCACTGTATATCCAGGAGAAGACGAGCTTTTAGCTTTGGCTCAGGGTGCATTAAGAGTACTCAATGGAGAAGAAGAAGCAATGAAGTACTAAGATACTTAGTATTGAATATTAATAAAAAGGCTGGCATCAATCAAGGTGCCAGCCTTTTATTGTGAAGTTGGCAGAAAAAATCTGCCTTCAATTATGAATCCATGTAAATAATGTTTAGTTCATGTCTTTTAGTTTAATTCAGAAGTACAGTGAGGACATCTGGTTGCTTCAATAGCAATCTGTTCTTTACAGAAAGGACATTCTTTAGTAGTAGGTGCTGCTTCTTCTTTCTTCTTACGGAACTTGTTGATTGACTTAATCAGGATGAAGATGACAAGTGCTGTTAAGAGGAAATTGATAATTGCCTGGATGAACGAACCATAGCAAAGAGAAGCTGCTCCTTCACCTTCTCCGAATGTGATTGCAAGAGAAGAGAAGTCAAATCCTCCGGTAATGAGTGATAATAATGGTGTAACTACATCATTAACAAGTGATGTTACGATTGCTGTGAAAGCACCACCAATGATGATACCAACAGCCATATCCATTACACTACCTTTGCTGATGAATTCTTTAAATTCTTTCATGAAGTTTTTCATAAAATTCTACGCTCCTTATTTCTATAAATAATTCTATATATCCTTATTGCTTTAATATTAATCAATATTGCTTTAATATTAGCAATTTACGTACATAATTATTGCTAAACATATTTGCTTACAATTTAGTAAGCGGCGTCGAAATGTTCGTTTTTAAACTCGATAAGTCTTTGCTTGTAAGCATTAACTGCGGCTTCTTCGAATGCTATATCTTTGGCCTCGCCTAATTCCTCCAGTAACCACTTAGTAAGTGGAGGGTTAAGAGGAAGAAGTGGTCCAATCAGATATGTGGCATACAGGTTGTTAAGCTTGAAGCCCTCCATATTTTTATCGGGATTCTGGCCGAAACCTTTAGTGGTCTTAAACCAGCCTTCCTGATCATTGCCGTCTTCGTATGTATGACCGAAGATACTCTTAAAGCCGACAATCTCCATATCTTTGAACTCACCAATATAGAAGCTGTTGTGACGTTTCATCATGTGATATTCGGAATGTGTATTGATTATTCCAAGACAGTCAATTTTCGTATCGTCATCCTTAATATCTATATAATTTCCGAATACATCAAGTGCATTTCCAGTTAAAAGAATGAACTGACCGTCATCAATCAGTGCTTTTAGCTTATCCTTATATGGGGATAATGCTTCAACAGAAAGCTTAATTCCTGCTTCAGTAGTTGTTCCCATATAAATAAGATCAACCTTTGAATCTACGAAATGAGGTGTTGTTTTAAGTGAAGTCTCTATTATGGTTGCAGTAGGTACGCATTCCTTAAGATACTTAATGTTGGCTAAATCACCATACAGATTGCAAACCTCTGGAAACAAAATTTCTATTATCATGACTTACCCTCCTTAGAACTGGCAAGCTCCAAAATTTTAGCCTTAACCTCCATGGCAAGTTTGGTTGAATCAACTCCATGGAAAAGACATATGATATCGTTCTTGTCGTAGGATAGCTTGGTTGCTGCTTCCATTTCTGATTCGCAGCAAACTATTTTAGAATCAGGAACACCAGCCATTAACAGTCTTAATCTGTAGTCAGTGTTTCTGGCTCCTGCACATATTATTTTTTTGATTCCATCCTGTGCTAATAATTCGAAATCAGTGTCGTACATCCAACAAGGATTTTCGGACCAGTGCTTGGTATCATTTAGACAGTTCATCATAAGAAGAACCTCTCGTGGCCCGTCAATTTTGGATACATAGTCAAAGGCACGAGTTGTGGCTGAGGCATTCTTCTCTTTTGCCATCTGGGTAATCAGTCTGATGCTTCCAGCCTTATCCTCTGAATGTCTCGAACCTGGAATTTTTGTTTTGGACATAGATTTAATGAGCTCTTCATGTGTAAGTCCAAGCTCTCTTCCAATCGAGATGACAGTAATCAGATTATATATATTGAACATACTATCTGTTATTAGAGGATAAATATATTTTTCACCATTTTCCTCTACAGTCATCTTTTCATTTTCATAATCTATGGCTGTTATTGCATAATCTGCTATTGGAGAATTAAAACCGCAGTCTTCGCACACTGCATTTCCAATATGATTATATCTGATGTAATTATACTTAAGCTTTCCAGCACATTTAGGACAAATCTGCATATCGTTTAAAAGACCGTCGTATGTGTTGTTTTCGTCTTCAGGAAGCTTGTTGATTCCGAAGTATGCTCGTTTGTTATTAAGTGCAACATTTCCAGAAATTAGATCATCTGCGTTGAGAATCATCTTGGTATTTTCTGGAATTGCTTTGGTCAATACATCTGCTATGTACTGAGGGTGAGCGTTTCTTAATATTGAATCCCTGGAAAGATTAGTGATGACTACATAATCAGGATTAAGATATGGATAGATTTTAGGTGCTGAACGCTCATCAACCTCTAAAACGGCCAGATCTAATTTCTTTAATTTACCAAAGATATTACTTCCTTTAATGAATACAGTAGAAATTCCTGTTGTAATATTAGAACCTGCACGGTTGTTAAAAACCTTGAGACCATTGTCCTCCAAAATGTCAATTAACATATTGTTGACAGTAGTTTTTCCGTTAGTTCCAGTGATGATAACAAGCTTCTTTGGCCTGCCTATGTATTTTAGAAAATCCGGACAGAATTTAACTGCGAGCTGTCCTGGATAGTCAGTTCCGTTGTGATGTGTGATTTTTAATGCAGGGACTGAAAGCTTTCCTGCCCACAGACCTAATAAGAATTTTAGCTTACTCATGTATTGTCCTCCCGAACAAGCTTAATCTATAATAATATACCACAGCACGGTAGTTGAATCAAAGTGTAAAATCTGATATTATAACTATGTTTGCGTATGATGACAAATATATTTGTACGCGAGAAAAATGAGCATCGCTGATGTGATGAGCATGTATATTTGAACATGGGAAAATGAGCATCGCTGATGTGATGTGCATATATCTTTGTACATGGGAAAATGAACATTGCTGATGTGAAATACATGTATATTTGTACATGAGAAAATAAGGAATTGAGGAAGACAATATGAGTTTAGCTTCAATGATTTTCGGAACACATTCGAAAAGAGAATTAAAGAGAATAGAGCCAATAGTTGAGAAAATCGAAAGCCTTCGTCCATCAATGATGGAGCTTTCTGATGATGAACTTAAAAATAAAACTAACGAATTCAAGGACAGACTTTCAAAGGGTGAAACACTTGATGACATTCTTCCAGAAGCTTTTGCAACTGTAAGAGAAGCCGGAAGACGTGTTCTTAATATGGAACACTATAAGGTTCAGCTTATTGGTGGAATTATACTTCATCAGGGTCGTATTGCCGAGATGAAAACTGGTGAAGGTAAGACACTTGTTTCGACACTTCCTGCATATCTTAATGCTCTTGAGGGTAAGGGAGTTCATATTGTTTCAGTTAATGACTATCTTGTTAAGCGTGACGCTGAATGGATGGGCGAGATTCATAAGTTCTTAGGACTTACAGTTGGATATGTCCTTAATTCCATGACTGCTGAAGAAAGAAGAGACGCTTATAACTGTGATATTACATATGTAACGAATAATGAGCTTGGTTTTGATTACTTAAGAGACAACATGGTTGTATATAAGAATCAGCTGGTTCTTCGTTCGCTTAATTATGCCATCATCGATGAGGTTGACTCTGTATTAATTGATGAGGCTAGAACACCACTTATCATTTCTGGTCAGTCCGGAAAATCTACTAAATTATATGAAGTCTGCGATATCCTTGCTCGCCAGATGGAGCGTGGTGAGGATATGGAAGAGCTTTCCAAGATGGATGCCATCATGGGAGTTGAAAGGGAAGAATCCGGAGACTTCATAGTTAATGAAAAAGACAAGATAGTTAATCTCACAGCCAGAGGTATTGAGAAGGTTGAAAAATTCTTCCAGATTGATAACCTAGCAGATCCAGATAATATAGAAATTCAGCATAATGTTATTCTTGCATTAAGGGCACATAACTTAATGTTCAAGGATCAGGATTATGTTGTTAAAGATGAACAGATTCTTATTGTTGATGAGTTCACCGGACGTATCATGCCAGGAAGAAGATATTCAGATGGTCTGCATCAGGCGATTGAGGCTAAGGAACATGTTAAGGTTAAGCGTGAATCCAAGACACTTGCTACCATTACCTTCCAGAACTTCTTCAACAAGTTCGAAAAGAAAGCAGGTATGACAGGTACAGCTCTTACTGAGGAAAAGGAATTCAGGGATATCTATGGTATGGATGTTATTGAAATTCCAACCAACAGACCAGTTGCCAGAATTGATCATCAGGATGCTGTATATAAAACCAGAAGAGAAAAGCTTCACTGTATAGTAGAAGCTGTTAAGGAAGCTAATATGAAGGGACAGCCAGTACTGGTTGGCACCATCACCATTGAGGCTTCAGAAGAATTGTCTCGCCTCCTTACCAAGGAAGGTGTTAAGCATAAGGTTTTGAATGCGAAATTCCATGAAATGGAAGCTGAAATTGTTGCAGATGCAGGTATTCACGGAAGCGTTACGATAGCAACTAACATGGCTGGTCGTGGTACAGATATTAAGCTTGATGATGAGTCTAAGGCAGCAGGTGGTCTTTTAATTATTGGTACTGAAAGACATGAATCAAGACGTATTGATAATCAGCTTCGAGGTAGATCTGGTCGTCAGGGAGATCCTGGTGAATCAAGATTCTATATTTCACTTGAAGATGATTTGATGAGACTGTTCGGTTCAGACAGACTTATTGGTGCGTTTAATGCACTTGGTATTCCTGAATACCAGGAGATTCAGCATGCAGCTTTGACTAAGTCAATTGAATCAGCGCAGAAGAAGATAGAGTCTAATAACTTTGGTATCAGAAAGAATCTTCTTGAGTATGACCAGGTAATGAATGAGCAAAGAGAAATTATCTATGATGAAAGAAGAAGAGTTCTTGATGGCGAGAGCATGAGAGAGCCTATCTACAAGATGATTACAGATACTGTTGATTCAGCTGTTGATATGGTTATTGGTGATGATACTCCATCAGATGATTGGAATATTGAAGAATTAAATGAAATTCTTCTTCCAACTATTCCACTTAAGCCTATTTCGAGAGGAAGAATCGATACTCTTAAGAAGAATGCTCTTAAGCAGCAGTTGAAGGAAGAAGCAGTTAAATTATATGAAGCTAAGGAAGCAGAGTTCCCAGAGCCAGAGGCTATCAGAGAGGTTGAGCGAGTTGTATTGTTAAAATCTATCGACCGCAAGTGGATGGATCATATTGACGATATGGATCAGCTTCGCCAGGGTGTTGGACTTCAGGCATATGGCCAGAGAGATCCACTCGTTGAATATAAGATGTCTGGTTATAATATGTTCGATGAGATGACTGCTAATATTAAGGAAGAGACAATTAAAATTCTCTACCATATACATGTTGAGCAGAAGGTTGAGCGTGAACAGGTTGCGAAGGTGACAGGAACTAATAAGGATGATAGCGTACAGAAGGCACCTACCAAGCGTATTGAAGCCAAGGTATATCCTAATGATCCATGTCCATGTGGTTCGGGCAAAAAATATAAGCAGTGTCATGGAAGAAAGTAAAATATGATTATTTTAGATAATTTAAAAAATGAATTAACTACATTTAAGGAGCCTCTAGCAGAAGTTAGGGGCTCTCTTGGAATAGAAGATAAGAAGTCGAAAATCGAAGAACTTCAGATGGAAATGGAGGCTCCGGGATTTTGGGATAATCCGGATGTTTCCAACAAGAAAATGAAGGAATTAAAAGACCTTCAGTCAATGGTTCAGTCAATAGATGCGCTGGATACTCAGTATGAAGATATCGAAACTCTAATTATGATGGCTGAAGATGATGAATCAATGGCTGATGAGGTAGTTAGTGAATTCGAGGATTTCAAGCAAAAGTTAGATGATATCAGAATTAACACACTACTCTCTGGCGAATATGACAAGGATAATGCGATTCTTAAGCTGAACGCAGGGGCCGGTGGAACAGAAAGCTGTGACTGGGCTTCGATGTTATATAGAATGTATTCTAAATGGGCTGAATCGAAAGGCTTTTCGCTGGAGGTTCTTGATTTTCTTGATGGTGACGAGGCTGGAATTAAGTCAATTACATTTCAGGTTAATGGAACTAATGCCTATGGATATCTTAAGTCAGAAAAGGGTGTTCACAGACTTGTCAGAATCTCACCTTTTAATGCTCAGGGAAAACGTCAGACATCCTTCGTATCTTTAGATGTAATGCCGGATATAGAAGAGGATATTGATATCGATATCAATGAAGATGATTTAAGAATTGATACCTACCGATCAAGTGGTGCTGGTGGTCAGCACATTAATAAAACATCTTCTGCTATCAGAATTACGCATCAGCCTACAGGAATTGTAGTACAGTGTCAGAATGAAAGAAGCCAGCTTCAGAATAAGAATAAAGCTATGCAGATGTTGAAGGCTAAGCTTTTATTATTAAAGCAGGAAGCTAATGCTGAAAAACTTTCTGATATTCGAGGAGAGGTCAAAGATATAGCCTGGGGAAATCAGATACGTTCATATTTTCTTCAACCATATAAGCTGGTTAAGGATTTAAGAACTGATGCAGAGACATCTAATGCTGATGCAGTTTTGGATGGAGATATTGATGTGTTTATTAATGCATATTTAAAGTGGATTAATAGTAGTGATAAAGGTGCTGAGTAGAAGTGATTTGGTATGGGGGTTGCGTGATTTAGGTATGTGCATGCCAAATGGTCTTCGTCAATCTCGCCTGTAACACTAGATTTATAAAATAAGAAAACGAAATGCCGCTTCAAACCGCACATCCATGTGCGTTGAAGCTAAATTCGCCGTCCGGGCGAATTTGCATCTCGTTTTTTTATTTTCTAAAAAGTGTTACAACGACTCAATTGAAAGTCGTCCATTTGGTATGCACATATACTAAAAGCATACAAAGAATATTAGAGGGTGGAGGACGGTAAAGAATGAAAGAAATGCCCATTTGGCATGCACATATACTAAAAGCATACAAAGAATATTAGAGGGTGGAGGACGGTAAAGAATGAAAGAAATGCCCACTTGGCATGCATATATACTAATAACCTGCAAAGAATATTAGAGGGTGAGCTGACAAATTTCGTCGTATAGTGTATATAACTTCTGCACACCATTTTCCAAAATGTAATAATGTCTTATATAAGGTATAAGCAAAACTACAAATAAAAGGGTTAATATGAGTAGTGGCATGGACGTTGTGAACAGACATGCCACTATGCTTATTATAGTAAAGAATGCAAAAGCAACTGTGACAATAAGATGTATAAGACGTTCGTGCTGGAAGAATGATATCTGGATTAGAAGATCTTTGAGGAAATCTTCTTTATCTGAGAAATCTGAAACCTTATATTTTTCTACATATTCAGTTACATATTTTATGTAATTTTTTAATCTTTTTTCCATGCGCATATTATATCATAATTAGTATGAATCTGATAAAATATAATGGCTTATAGGATATGTTATACAATAAAATAAAAAAGCATAATGATGGTGTTATGGTGGTAACATAGTACTATAATTCGAATTTTGGGAATTTAAACAAGGTTGAATTGATTGGATTGTGATTAATTGAAATCGGATTGAAATTGAATTGACCGAGCTCTTTAGAACGAGAAATCAAGTTTGGCCGTAAGTTCAATTGTATGAGATTGAATTTACAGAAATGGCATGTAATAAGTAAAATCTGTAATCCTAGGAGTGAATCCTAAGGACACAAGCTACAGAAATAAGGGAAAATAAGTAAAATCTGTAATCCTAGGAGTGAATCCTAAGGACACAAGCTACAGAAATAAGGGAAAATAAGTAAAATCTGTAATCCTAGGAGTGAATCCTAAGGACAAAGAAAAGATAGTATAGATAGCAGGAAGAAATCAGTTAGTGAAGAAGAACTTGAAAGATATTATAATTCAAGCGAAAAGTAGAGCGTATATAAAAAAGGAGATATTCAGAATGATTTATAATGATTATAACGGAATTAAGCTTTCGGCACTCGGTATGGGAAATATGAGACTTCCTGTTCTTGAAGGGAATGATAGCAAAATTGATAAAGAGCTTTCGAAGAAGATGATTGCATATTGTATGGAATCGGGTATCAATTATTACGATACAGCATATGGTTATCACGGTGGTCAGTCCGAAATTGTGGTTGGCGAAATTCTTAAGGACTATGACAGAAATAGTTTTTATCTTGCTTCAAAGTTCCCTGGATATGACCTTACAAACATGCCGAAAGTTAAGGAAATTTTCGAGGAGCAGTTAAAAAAGTGTCAGGTAGAATACTTTGATTTTTATATGTTCCACAATGTCTGTGAAATGAACATTGATGCTTACCTGGATCCTAAGTTTGGTATTTTCGAATACCTTATGGAACAGAAGAAAAATGGTCGCATTAAACATCTTGGTTTCTCTGCACATGGCGATATTGCATGTATGACGAGATTTCTGGAAAATTATGGAAAAGACATGGAGTTTTGTCAGATTGAACTTAACTATTTTGATTATAAGTTCCAGGATGCTAAAGGCAAGGTTGAACTTCTTGACAAATGGAACATTCCTGTATGGGTTATGGAGCCGGTAAGAGGTGGACAGCTTGCAACACTTTCTGATGAGGCAACAGCTAAGCTTAAGGCTGCAAGACCTGATGAGGATGTACCTGCTTGGTCATTTAGATTTTTACAGACTATTCCAAGTGTGGTGATGACACTTTCGGGAATGTCAAATATGGAGCAGCTTCAGGCAAATATCAAAACGTATGAAGAAAACAAGCCATTAAATGAGACGGAGATGGATCTTATTCTTGATATTGCAGATGACATGATTGCTAAAACTACAGTTCCTTGCACTGGTTGTCATTATTGCGTAAGTAAGTGTCCTAAGAAACTTGATATTCCATTTTTGCTCAAGCTTTATAACGAAGCTATGGTTGCAGGAGCTGGTGATTTTATTGCGCCTATGGCGCTGGCATCAATAGACGAAGATAGACAGCCAGAGTGTTGTATAAATTGTCATAGCTGTGAAAAGGTATGTCCTCAGGCGATTCATATCCCAGAGGAGCTTAAGAAGTTTGCAGTGAAGATGGGAAGATAAAAGAAGGGAATTGATTTAAAAGCTTCGGTGGAGACATCGAAGCTTTTTCTTTTCTTTTTCTTTATTATTTGACAAAAATATGGTAGTATATTCGTAACTATAGGTAGGTAAACTGCGTCTAAAAGTTGAAGTGAAAACTAGTTACGTATCATATAGTTAATAAGGTAGAAAGGAGAGACGTATGGGTATTGATTTTCTTGGAATTGGAAATGCAATGAATGCATATGACAGATATATGGCAACTGTTGGCAATGCTAATGCAGGGTTCAGTGGTGTAGGCACAGGAAATGCTGGATATGGAAATACTGGTACTGCTGCGGAGAATGCAGGTATTACTGGTGTTGAGTCCAAGACTGGTAAAGTCGGTGAGACAGAAGGTCCTAAGCCCATAGTTAATCCTGGAGCATCTACCAAGGTTCAGCCAGGAAAGAAGTCGTCTCCTGCTGAGTGCGAAACCTGTAAGAACAGAAAGTATCAGGATGGTTCGGATGAGGGGGATGTTTCTTACAAAGCACCTACTCATATTTCGCCCGCTACTTCTACCGCGAAGGCTATGTCTCATGAGATGGAGCACGTAGCTAATGCTTATTCTAAGGCGGCGAATGGAAATGGAAAAGTTCTTCAGGCATCAGTCAGATTAAAAATGGCAGTCTGTCCGGAATGTGGAACAAGCTATTGTGCAGGTGGTGAAACTACCACTAAGATACAGTATTCTGGAGATAAATATTCTCAGAATCAAAAATCAGCCAACAGACAGGCACTTGTTGGAGCCAATGTTGATCTGGCAGTTTAATATACTATAAAAGGTGGAAAATAACATGAATAGATTCTCGACTTCCTCAGAATTAAAGAGAAATGCCAGGACGTTACTATATGGAAAACTAGGCACCGTTATCGGTGCCTTCTTAGTGCATGCTGTATGTATCATGCTCATAACAACACTTACCGACAGAATTGGACTTTCAACATGGTACCAGATACTGATATATACTATTGTTACCGTAGTTATTAGTCTTATCGGCGCGGTGTTTAATCTTGGTGAATGTTTCATGTATTTAAAGAATGCATCAGGCCAGGAAATAGGCGTCGGCGATGTCTTCTATGGATTTAAAGGACTAGTTCAGAAGGTATTTTCGGTAAGACTTATTCCTTCTTTGATTTATTCTGTTGCAGGAATTCCTGTCATTCTTATTGGAAATGCTTACAGCGAAATTTTACTTACACAGATTAAAGATCCAGAAAGCTTCATGCAGTCATATATGGATGCCTTAACAACTATGGATCCAGCGAAAATTGATGCGATAATGAAGGTTATTGAGCCTGCAGTTCCAGTAATGACCATGATGGTAGTTGCATTCGTATTAAGACTTCTGGTTCAGCTCATTGTTTCAGCCTTATTCTCACAGACCCATTATGTAATGCTCGATTACCCTGAATTGGATGTTACAGAGACAATCAGACATTCATTCAAAATAATTAAGGGAAGCTTCGGACGATATATTTATACTACATTATCGTTCATACCATGGATATTGCTTGCACCATTCAGCTGTGGAATCAGTCTAATCTGGCTGGTGGTATACAGAGATCAGGTTATGGCGTCGTTCTATCTTGATTTAGTCAAGAATCAGAATGGTTAGATTTTAATGGTATGTGGTCAAGAATCAGAATGGTTAAATTTTAATGGCATGTGGTCAAGAATCAGAATGGTTAAATAAACTGTAAGGATATGCAGTCAGGAAAACAGCAATAATTAAACTTACTCAGTACAAATATATAGGACATTAGATGGATATAATTGCGAAAATAACGGAAGAACTTAATATTAAAAGAAGTCAAACCGAGTCTGCGGTTAAGCTTATTGATGAGGGAAATACGATTCCATTCATTGCAAGATACAGAAAAGAAGCAACAGGTTCATTAAATGATGAGGTACTTAGAAATCTTCATGAGAGACTTCTTTATTTAAGAGCATTAGAAGAAAAGAAGGAGCAGGTTCTTTCAAGTATTGAAGAGCAGGGACTTCTTACAGATGAGTTAAAGGAAAAGATTATTGCGGCAGCTACGCAGGTTGCAGTGGATGATCTTTATAGACCTTATAGACCTAAAAAGAAAACAAGAGCATCAGTTGCAAAAGAAAGAGGACTTGAACCTTTAGCTATGTATATACGTCTACAGAATGCTAAAGAACCCCTCGAGGAAGAAGCGAAAAAGTATGTTGATTCATCTAAAGATGTACTAGATGAAAAGGCTGCGCTTCAGGGTGCTATGGATATTATTGCTGAGTCAGTTTCGGATGAGGCAGATTATAGAACATATATAAGAAAGCTTACTTTTGAAGAAGGTATCATTTCAAGCTCTACTAAAGACAAAGAGCTAAAGAGTGTATATGAAATGTACTATTCTTTCGAAGAACCAGTAAAGAAGATCGCCGGACACAGAGTTTTAGCACTTAACAGAGGTGAGGCTGAGAAAGTTTTAAGCGTTAAGGTTAATGCTCCGGAAGATAAGATTTTAATATATTTGGAAAAGCAGATTATCCTTAAGGATAATCAGTACACGACCCCTTTGCTTAAGGAAACAGTTAAGGATGCATATGACAGACTAATTGCACCTTCAATTGAAAGAGAAATAAGAAATGAGCTTACTGAAAATGCTGAAGATGGCGCAATTAATGTATTCGGAAAGAACCTGAATCAGTTACTTATGCAGCCACCAATTACAGGAAAGGTAGTTCTTGGATGGGATCCGGCGTTCAGAACAGGGTGTAAGCTTGCAGTAGTAGATGAAACAGGTAAGGTATTAGATACTAAGGTTATATATCCAACTGCACCTCAGAACAAGGTGGATGAGGCTAAGGCAGAGCTGAAGAAACTTATTAAAAAGTATGGTGTGTCACTGATAAGTGTTGGTAACGGAACTGCATCAAGAGAGTCTGAGCAGGTTATTGTTGAACTTATTCGTGAGGTAGATACACCACTTCAATATGTAATTGTTAACGAGGCGGGAGCGTCTGTATATTCAGCAAGTAAGCTTGCAACAGAGGAATTCCCTAATTTTGATGTAGGTCAAAGATCTGCAGCATCTATCGCCAGAAGACTGCAGGATCCGCTGGCTGAATTGGTTAAGATTGATCCTAAGTCTATTGGTGTAGGTCAGTATCAGCATGATATGAACCAAAAGAAGCTTTCAGACGCTTTAGGCGGTGTGGTTGAAGACTGCGTTAACAGAGTGGGTGTTGATTTAAATACAGCATCAGCATCGTTGCTTGAATATATTTCTGGTATTTCCAAGCCTATAGCGAAGAGTATTGTTACCTATAGAGAGGAAAACGGAAGGTTTAAGAATAGAGCTGAGCTTCTTAAAGTACCTAAGCTTGGACCTAAAGCATTCGAACAGTGTGCTGGATTCCTTAGAATATTAGATGGAAACAATCCGCTTGACAGAACTGCGGTTCATCCAGAGTCTTATGAGGTTGCCAAGATCCTTAGCAAAATGAAAGAAGCAGGCGATAAGCTTAATGATATTAAGAAGATTGCGAAAGAACTTAATGTTGGTGAGATTACATTGGCCGACATTATCAAAGAGCTCGAAAAACCATCGCGTGATCCAAGAGAAGATATGCCTTCTCCTATCCTTAAGTCAGACGTTATGAACATGGAAGATTTGAAGGAAGGTATGATATTAAAGGGAACAGTTCGCAATGTTATAGATTTTGGTGTATTCGTTGACATAGGAGTGCATCAGGATGGACTTGTCCATATTTCGCAGATTTGTAATGAATACATTAAACATCCGCTTGAGAAGGTCTCAGTAGGAGACGTTGTAGATGTTCAGGTTATGGGTGTTGATCTTGAAAAGAAAAGAATATCTTTGACAATGAAGATACAATAACTGGTTGACATAACTAAAAGTAGGACGCAAAGGGCGGTTGATATAACTACGCGGTAAAGGTACGAAAGAATGAAGCTTGAATTTGATATAAAAATGACATCTAAAGCATTGTATGATTACATGCTTTATCACACATACACAGGAATGCAGGGAATTATAGGAACTATTTCAGGATTACTTCTCATGGCGCTTTATTTCATGGGACAGTCAATCATTTATCTTGTGGCTGGACTTGTTGTAGTATCCTATCTTCCAATCAGTCTTTTCATGAGATCAAAGCAACAGTTTTTGACTAACCCTTCATTTAAGGAACCGCTTCATTATTCCTTTGATGATGAAGGAATGACAGTTTCTCAGGGGGAGAACAGTGAAACATTGGAATGGGAAGCTATGTACAAGGCTGTTTCAACACCGGGAAGCATAGTTCTATATACAGCAAGGTATAACGCCTCCATTTTCCCTAAGAAGGATTTAGGCGACCAGAAAGCTCTTTTAGTTAAAATGATTTCAACTCATATGCCTCCGAAGAAGGTGAATATTCGTGGAAACTAGTACAAAGATATACGACTCGAATAGTCAGGAAGATACATATAAAATCGGATATATGATGGGTGAGAAGGCGAAAAAGGGTGATGTCTACACTCTTATAGGTGACCTTGGCGTTGGAAAAACAGTCTTCACGCAGGGCTTCGCCAAAGGACTGGGTATTACAGAGTACGTTAACAGTCCAACCTTCACTATATTGCAGGTATACGATGAGGGAAGACTTTCACTTAATCATTTCGATGTATACAGGATAGGCGATGTTTCTGAAATGGATGAGATAGGATTCGATGATTATGTGTACTCAGATGGAGTAAGCCTTATAGAATGGGCGAATCTTATTGAAGAGATCCTTCCAGACCAATATACACGTATCACTATCCAAAAGGATTTAGAGAAAGGTTTCGATTATCGAAAAATCATAATAGATGAAATTAATTGCGATAGATAGTTCAGGATTGGTTGCTTCTGTAGCAATTACAGAGGATGACAATTTAATAGCAGAATATAATGTGCAGTACAAGAAAACTCATTCTCAGACACTGCTTCCAATGCTTGATGAGCTTAAGAAGATGGTGGAGCTTGATTTGGAGAGTGTTGATGCTATAGCTATATCAAAAGGACCAGGTTCTTTTACAGGCTTAAGAATAGGATCAGCTACTGCTAAGGGACTTTCACAGGCATTAAATATTCCAATAGTTGAAATTGGCACATTAGAGGGGATGGCATGCAATTTATATGGAAGCAACAGGTTAATTGTTCCTATGATGGATGCCAGAAGATCACAGGTCTATACAGCTATATTTGGATATGAATATGAGAATGGAAAATATGTCTTAAAAAGATATCTTGATGAGTGTGCAATTGATGTAAAAGAACTGACCGACAGAGTCAATGAAATTTCGAAAGAAAATGACATGGAGGTCATATTCCTCGGAGATGGGCTTCCAGTCTACGAAAACGAGATTGACACTTATGTCAGTGCCAATTATATTAAGGCTCCTTCTCACATGAACAGACAAAGGGCAGCGGCCTTTTCATATCTTGCAATTGAGAAATTTAACAATGGTGAATATGTGAAGTGTGAAGATCATGCACCAGATTATCTAAGGCTATCTCAGGCTGAACGGGAGAGAAATGAAGGAATCAGAAACAAAGGATCTAATTATTAGTCTGATGACTGAAAATGATGTAGAGGAAGCTTCGTTATTAGAAGAAAAGACATTCAGCATGCCATGGAAGCCTTCTGATTTCTGGGAAATGGTAAGGGCTCCATATGCCTATTTCTTTGTAGCCAGACTTGGTGGAAAACTGGTGGGCACTATAGGATTAAGAGACATAGCTGGAGAAGGCGAGATTACCAATGTGGCAGTTGATGAGTCGTATAAGCGACGTGGTATTGCATCGAAATTGCTTCAAAAAGCCATAGACCAGTGCGGTCAATTAGAGATTAAAAATATTACACTTGAGGTTCGAGTTTCTAACGAGCCTGCAATTGGTTTATATGAAAAATTCGGATTCAGAAGTGAGGGGATAAGACCTTCATTTTATGAAAACCCTAAAGAAGATGCCATGATAATGTGGAGACGTGAAAGCGGCGAATAATGAGATGCTTACTTAAAGAACTCAAACCACATGCATGGTGAATTATTGATGGATTAAGAAAATGTTAGATGTATGTTTATTAGGTACAGGAGGGATGATGCCACTTCCATATAGATGGCTCACCTCTTTGATGGCCAGATACAATGGAAGCAGCATATTAATCGACTGTGGCGAAGGTACCCAGATTGCAATGAAAGAAAAAGGGTGGTCACCTAAACCTATAGACGTTATGTGCTTTACACACTTTCACGCAGATCATATTAGCGGATTGCCAGGACTTTTGCTTAGTATGGGAAACGCTGATAGGACAGAGCCGTTGCTGATGATAGGACCTAAGGGATTATCAAGAGTGGTCGCTTCTCTTCGAGTAATAGCACCAGAGCTTCCTTTCGTTATAGACTGCATCGAACTTAATGAAAAGGAACATATAATCCATTTAGACGGATTTAAAATAGAGGCATTCAGAGTTAATCATAATGTTACCTGTTATGGTTACAGCATTATTATAGAAAGAGCAGGAAAGTTCAATGTTGAAAATGCCAAGGCATTGGGACTTGATGTTAAGTACTGGAACAGGCTTCAAAAGGGTGAAACCATAACTGTTGATGGGAAGGAATACACTCCGGATATGGTTATGGGAGAAGACCGTAAGGGGCTCAAGCTTACTTATTGTACTGATTCTCGTCCTGTTGAAAGTATTTCACAGCATGCGAAGGGAGCAGACCTGTTTATTTGTGAAGGAATGTATGGAGATCCAGAACAGTTCTCCAAGGCTAAGGATAAAAAGCATATGACATTTCCAGAGGCAGCAACACTTGCCAAGGAGGCTGATGTCAAGGAACTGTGGCTTACACATTACAGTCCATCGCTTAATTATCCAAGCGAATATATAAAGGCAGCAAAACGTATCTTCCCTAATACGGTGGCAGCCAAGGATGGCCAAAGTATAGAGTTATTGTTTGAAGGAGAAACACCAAAGGGTGAAGAAAAATCTTAAATTCATCATAGGTGGGCTTTTGATGGTTATATTGGTAGTAGGCTATTACTACTATGTTGCTAACTATAGAAAACCTGCGAAGGATGAAGATAATACAACTAAAGTATCGAAAGTAACAGAACTTCTGATGCATGACATATTAGAGGATTATCCACCGACCCCAAAAGAGGTGGTTAAGTTTTACTCTGAGTTGACGGTTGCTATGTATACAGAAGAGTATACAGATGAGGAATTCGAAAAACTTGTTCGCAAGATGAGACAGCTTTTCGATGATGAGCTTCTTTTATCTAATCCGGAGGAGAATCATCTAAGTACCCTAAAGCATGAGATTGAGAGCAGAAAAAATGATGGTACAGTCGTTTCCAGCTACTCAACCTCTACGAGTACGGATGTAGATTACTACACGGTTAAGGGATTTAAGTTCGCTCGCCTTAAGGTGTCGTTCACATTAAAGAATGGCACTAATATAGGTCTTTCGAAGGAAAGATTCTTATTAAGAAAAGATAAAGACGGCCATTGGAAAATATATGGATGGCAGTTGATTGAGGATGAAAATAAGGAAGATGGATCAGAAAATTAAGATTCTTGCCATAGAAAGCTCATGTGATGAAACAGCAGCTTCAGTAGTTGAAAATGGCAGAACGATTCTTTCAAATGAAATATATACACAGATAGCACTGCATACTGAATATGGTGGTGTTGTACCTGAAATTGCATCGAGAAAGCATATAGAGAAAATTAACCAGGTCATCGATTCTGCGCTTTCAAAAGCTGAATGTACACTGGATGATATTGATGCTATAGCAGTAACCTATGGGCCTGGACTTGTAGGTGCGCTTTTAGTAGGAGTGTCTGCAGCTAAGGCTATCGCTTTTGCTAAAAATAAGCCACTTGTAGGTGTTCATCATATTGAAGGACATATCAGTGCCAATTATATTGAAAATCTTGATTTAGAGCCGCCATTCGTGTGCCTTGTTGTATCAGGGGGACATTCTCATCTGGTCGTTGTTAAGGACTATGGTGAATATGAAATCCTTGGAAGAACGAGAGATGATGCCGCTGGAGAAGCCTTTGACAAGGTTGCGAGAGCAATAGGCTTAGGCTACCCGGGTGGTCCTAAGATTGATAAGGTTTCGAAAGAGGGAAATCCTGATGCGATTAAATTTCCTCGTGCCAAGGTTGATGAAAGCGAGTATGATTTTAGCTTTAGCGGACTTAAGTCGGCGGTTTTAAACTATATTAATCAGTGTGAGATGAAGGGCGAAAAGATTGTTGTAGAGGATGTCGCAGCTTCATTCCAAAAGGCTGTTGTTGATGTTTTGGTTGATCATTCAATAGCAGCAGTTAATAAGTATGGTCTTAGAAAGTTCGCTATTGCAGGAGGCGTTGCTTCTAATTCATCATTACGTGAAGCCTTTGAAGACAGATGTAAAAAAGAAGGAATAGAATTCTTCCACCCTTCGCCTGTTTACTGCACAGATAATGCAGCGATGATAGGAGTTGCAGGGTATTATGAATATATTAAGGGGGTACGAAGTGGATATGATCTTAATGCAGTACCTCAGCTTAAATTAGGAGAAAGATAAAGATATGAAAACTGTTGCAATTATATTGGCAGCAGGGAGCGGAAAGAGGATGGGAACTTCCACCAAAAAGCAGTTTTTACTTCTTTTGGACAAGCCTATCCTTTTTTATTCCCTAAAGGCGTTTGAAGAAAGCTTCATAGATGAAATTATTCTGGTGACCTCACCGGAAGACAAGCAGTATGTTAAGGAAGAAATTGTTGAAAAGTATAATTTCACTAAAGTTACTAAAATTGTCGAAGGTGGAAAAGAAAGATACCACTCAGTGCTTAATGGACTGAATTCGATTGATTCAGCAGACTATATCTTTGTACATGATGGAGCAAGGCCTTTAGTTGACAAAGATATTCTGGAAAGAGCTCTGGAGGGTGTTAGCAAATATAAGGCATGTGTTGTCGGTGTTCCATCCAAAGATACGATTAAGATAGCTAATGAAAGCGGTATGGTAGCATCAACTCCTAACAGGAATCTTGTGTGGAATATTCAGACACCTCAGGTGTTTGATTTTCAGTTAATCAAGGAAGCTTATAATAATGTTGTTTCGCGTGAGGTGGAGCTTAGGGCTAACGGTGTTAATATAACGGATGATGCGATGGTTTTAGAGGAGTACTCACACCATCCTGTTAAACTTATTGTGGGAGCATATGAAAATATTAAGGTTACAACTAAGGATGATCTCGTTCTTGCAGAGGAGTTCTTAAGGAGAAAGATATATGAAGAGGATTAAATTAGCATTAATCGGCATTGCGATGGCTTTAGTGCTTGGAGGGTGTAATGAAGACAGCTCTTCAAGCTCATCAACTGATGCATCGTTTTCTTCTAATGACAGTTCGGAATCTCAAAGCGATGAATTGAATTCATCCTCTGAAGCTGAAGAATCGAAGAATGGTGAAAAGGGCGACATGCGTGCGCAAGCACAGGGCGCGAATATTACTGACAAATTCATAGGAATAGATTTTGGCGGTGCATCATATGGAGATGTGTATGACTGCCGTGATGTTCTGGTTGCTATTCATTATGATCATACAATAACTGTTGAATATGAAGATGAGATTTTAGGAATAACGACTCTTTCAAAGGAACAGTATATGAATATAGAAAAGGCAGCAGACTATGATCTGTTAAAGAACCTTGACTTAAAAGGTGATGGAGACGTATGCGATGGCTCTTCATATTATATTAACTTTTTCAATCAGGACGGTAGTGTTTCAAAGATAGGATGCTATGAACCAACTAATGAGGAATTTTTAGATAGATACAGTACCATTATTCAAAACATTCCGACTGCGTGGATTAATGAAGTTCGCGATCAGCTTATTGATAGACAGATGCAAGATGGTGGTAACCTTGATGCTTTTTATGAAGTGATTGAGAATCCAGGAAAGGGATACTATATTTCGCCAGATGCTTCTATTAATAATGAAGGCGAGTATTACTGGTATCAGGACAAAACCAGTAGCAAGAATAATATTATTGATGAGGAAGAGTGGCTTTCTAATAATGGATTTGCAGACTGCAGAGTTCAGACACAGGAAGGGTATTTCCTGGAAGATTCAGGATATTACATTTTTCGAGGTGGAGCTGAAAAGTATTATCCTGAGGTTTTAGAATTCAACACCGAGGAAATGGATTATGTAGGAACTGTTGATCTTTCGAAATTTATTAATGCTGATATAGCTACGATAGATGGCTGGCCATTCTGCCCTAGGGGGATTAAAGGAGTTAAGCTTGAGGATGATGGCAAGACTCTTTATGTATCAATTTCTCATAATACGTATGCTTCCTTTAATTCAGAGAACGCATATATTGTTGCTATTGATATGGACACCATGCAGGTTATCTGGAAGTCGGAAAATCTTGTTTCTAATGCACATAACTTTGCAATAGTAGGTGATACAATCTTCTGTGGATACGGTTTCACCGACGAAGATGATTATCTTTATGCACTTAACAGATTCACGGGTGAGGTTATGGACAAGGTCAAGCTAAAGACAGGCCCGTCGTTCATATATGAAAAAGAGGGTACACTTTATGTAAGGACATACGACACAGACTATGAGTTTACTCTGGTAAAGAAATAGAGTGTTGAAGTGCTCAAAACATTGAAAAACGTAGTGTTTTGGACGAAAATTATCAAATTAAAAAAAGTAAAAATAAAAAATGGCAAAACTTTCAAGGTAAATGCAACACTTGAAGAAATGTAAATAAATACGCCATTTCTAGCTGATAAATTTCAGTCAGAATGGCGTATTTTTAATGTTAATCATTAAATAATCACTGCACTAGAACGTTTTTATACAGCATGAATAAGCCTCGTAATGAGACTTTTCAGACTAAATGCAACGAAATTAATGTTGCATTTACTTTGAAAGATAGAATAGTGATGGTTTTAAAATTACCTTATCAGCAGGTATCTTTTCCAAGCCTAAAAGTATAAAGAAATCTTCAGGTAAAACATTCATTGCTAAATCATAAGGTGTTTTATCTAATAAGGACGGACGTTTAGTACTATTGATATGATTCATCATTAATGATATTTGTGACTGGCTGTATCCATCCATACTGATTCCTTTAGGAATAACATATCGTATATACTTATGATTGTTTTCACAGGCCCCTTTTTCGTTGGAACGCATTGGTTCACAATAAAAAACTTTGGTTCTTTTCCCTCCAAATACAGATTTTTCTATAGCATCTATATCAGCAAACTCATGTCCATTGTCGGTAAGTATTACTGGAAAACATTTCTTAAATAACTCTCCTCCTAAAGACCATTCTATTTTGTCCAGTGCATTTACTACGCAAGCGGATGTATGTTCTTCAAGTATTAATGCTAACTGCATATGAAATAATGGAAAGTGTAGAGTTAGTAAAACAGTATGGCTGTCTTTACATCCTTCCACACAATCCATTTGAACTATAAAAATGTCATTATTTTCAGATTTGTATTTCAAAAAATCTGTATACGAATGTCCAATTTTGCTTAATCGATATTTATTGTGTTTTTCTCTGTCTATTCTTTTACGTGGTTTTAACTTCCTTTGTACTACACTTCGCATATCAATATTTCTAGCATCAAGCTCCGATGAATGTATTAATCTTCTTAAAGTTGATTCACTTACAGGAAGTTCTTCTTTATGAGATTGAACTATATGATATAAGGACTGTCCCTGTTTTATTAAAGGAGATACTATATCGTTAATAGCTTTTAGTTCTTCACCAGTACAATCGAATCCATTGCGTGAATTTGTTAACGTATCGATATATATGATTTGAGATTTTTCAGCATTATATATTTGCTGCTCGTAATTACAGTATGGTTTCTTTTTGCAGTTATTACATAGGTGGTTTTTGTTTTCGATTAAGATATCACAGAATGATTTTGTATAATCCTGGCATTTTTTCTTAGCTTTTGAACATTGTTTGCACTTTTTGTTACATGATTGACTCCCACATACATGACGTTGTGTGCATGTAGATAAAAACGTGCAGTCACATATTCGTGGACTTTTGATAATAAGATGATTTTTTATTTCTCTGGAAATAGTAGACGGGGAACGGTCCAGTCTGCCAGCTATGTATCTGATAGAATAACCTTCCTCTAGATAATTTTGAATTCTGGCTCGGTCTGTCAGTGTTAAGTGTTTTTGATTTTTCATAAAAATGCCCTCCTTGATGTACAAAAGGCATACAAAATATGGACAAAAACACCTCTAATCGCTTGAATATCTCTAGCAGTTATGCTAATGTAATTATTAAGAATTGATGGTGTTTTTGACACCTTTGTGGAAAGGCATCAATCCAAAATTTGGTCGTGGAGGATTGATGCTTTTTGTATGCTCTTATTTCAATTTTACAATACAATTCAGAAAAAATACGGAGAAATTATGTGCACTGTATGCACATGCATTAGCGGTTATGTCTATAAAAGCACGATTAGAAGAAAATCGTAAACATATAGGAAAGATAATAAAAGAAAAACGTGAATCTAAAAATATCACTCAACAACAACTTGCAGATATTTTAGAAATCAACAGGTCATCATTATCAAGATATGAGGATGGTAAAATAGAAATACCAGCATCAAGTTTGGAAATAATAAGCGATGAGTGTGGATTTAGTCCGATTCATTATTTTCATAGCAAAAAGAATCCATATGAAACATTGGAAAGAATAGCAAATAATCTCGGAATGGTTTATAACGCAGAATTCCTGAAAAGCATGGCAAATCTAACTAGTAGTCTTGATAATAACATTTATGACTGCGTTAAGGTTAATGAAGATATAGACCATGTAGAATGGCTGTCTGAGAACTTTAAAGATGAGCAGGTAATTAATAACGGTATAAATTTAGTGTTAGAAGATATCGTAATAGAATGTAACGAAACTCGTAATGGAGCCTCTTTGGTTATAATAGAGAAGTACTGCAAGGAGTTATCGAGAATGATTTCTCAAAAGAAAGACCTTTCCAAGGATATCGTTTAATGATAGTATATTAATATAGTTAATTAACAATAGTCCCAAAAATTTTATTTAAAAATTTTAGTAAAATCGTATCTTTAGTTAGTACGTATTTATAGCAACTGACTTCCAGTTGTTAGGAAAAGAGTATGGTGGAACAGATTGTTTGAATCAGTTCTGTAGCCGATAATTATAGTATATATAATAATCGACTATTATTTAGATGATTGTCATACATAATTAATGTATTGATAATTTAGAGGAGTAACTTGATTTAACTAAATAGAAAACTACAGCTCCCTAAGAGCTTTTTACATATATGTAACTTAGGAGAGACTGTAGAGCCTCTCCTTTATTTGTGATATAATAGAAAGAGAGGTACGAGGAGATGGTATTATATCATGGAACCACTTTGGATGCGTGGGAAAATATCCAGAAATACGACATTGACGTTTTTATAAATAACAACCGAGAACTTGATTTTGGGTATGGTTTTTATTTGGGGGAACGTGAGTACGCAAAAGATGTGGCCAATGAAAAAGCTGCGTTAGGAAACAAAGATGAGCATTCAGGTATTCCTGTACTTTTAGAATTTGAGATTGATATTGACAATATAGTTAAAACTATAGGTTTAGATAAATGTCTACTTTTTAAGAGAAAATCTTTGTCTTTTGCAAAATGTATTTTTAATAACAGGTACAATAGTGGAAGCTCTGTTTTGTTTGCCGATTTTGTAATAGCTCCATTAGCCGATGGTAACGTGAACAATGTTATGCGTTACTATAAAGAAAAACAAACTATTTTTAGAAAATGGGTGTGTTATTTTAATTATTTAAAACCCCAATATTTTAAAATGAAACAGTATGTTTTTAAAAAGCAAGGGTTATGTACTGTTAAAAACATAACATCGGTAATAGATTTAATAGAAGGGAGGATGCTATATGAGCAAAACAATGAGGATGTATAGGTTAATAGATAGCGTCATGATGTACTCTAAAACCGAAGGTAATAAAGACTTGCCCTACGAAACTGTAAAAAATGCAGTAATTGGGTATTGCGATAAACATCCAAAACTTTCCTTCAAAACACATGTCGGAGATGACCATGCAGCAAGGCAGATAGCATCGAATCTGTCAGGAATTAAAATATGGTAGTTAAATCACGAAGAAGTCACAGTTTTGTGGCTTCTTTTTTTTGCGTTCAAAACTTAAGAATTCTTCAAAGTAAATGCAACACTCTACTCCTGTCAAACTTAATGCAACATTTGTTGCAGTTAGTTTAAAGAATTACAAAAAATAAAAAATGCAAATTTTTTAAAAAATCTTGTTGACATCACTAATTTGGTTTGTTAGAATAACGATTGCGTCTGGTGATGACGAGACGCTAAGCAGAGGTATCGAAGAGGTCATAACGAGGCGGTCTTGAAAACCGTTTGTCGGCAACGGCACGTGGGTTCGAATCCCACCCTCTGCGTTAACCTGGATTGGTTAACGAAGAAGTTGAACTTAATCGTAATTAATACAGGGTGTTCGAATAAGAACACAGAACCTTGACAGTAAAACAGCAATGCAACCCTGAAGATTCCAAAAACAGGTCA
>JAKSHY010000011.1 GCA_024399135.1 Lachnospiraceae bacterium
TCTGTGTCTGAACTCCGTTTGCAAGAGCAAGCTGAGCAGACTGCAGTTCATTGTTGAGAGCCTGTTTTTCATCACGAAGCTGTTGGATTGTGTTCTGAGTAATCAGAGCACGAGTAGCTTCACCGTCACAGTGGATCGCATTTTCCAGCCGGTTTGTATTCAGAAGAGCATCGTATTTTGCAGAATCGATGTTTCTGTTTACACCACAGAAGCCATTTGCAGCTTCATACTGATTTCTGAGAATCGCCTGACCGAGACAATTTGTGGCTTCATAGTTCTGAGCCTGCATACTTCTCATGTCGTTGTTCAGATTCTGGAAATTCAGACCGTCAGTGAGTTCGGCACGAGTGAGTGAGCCCTGCATTGCTGCATTACCTCCACCCCATCCTCCGAAACCACCGAAACCACCACCACACATGAGGAAAAAGAGGATCAATATAATTATCCCATTGCCCTCAAGAAATGATTCGTTGTTTTCCATATATTTCTCCCCGGTGTCCAGAGACGCCGTTATTTCAAGAATTGCTGTAACTGCTGGGCCATACGTTTTGCTTCGTCCACTTGTGACTGCGAGTATCGCCCACTGGATAAAAGGTCATTCAACATCTTTTGAGGATCCTGTCCTCTTATCTGTTGCTTGAATTGATTAAACTGCTGAATCAACTGGAGTAAGTTTGAATTCATCGTTACCCTCCTTTGTTGTCACTTTCTGACAAACAAGTGCTTTTAATTCGCTTATTTCACGTTTTAAGGCATCTATTTCTTCAGACTTAATGTCTGCTTGAACTGGAGACGGTTCGATAGGAACACGTTCTGTTTTGAACATTGAGATTTCAGGAATACCCATTGAATCGACTTTCTTGATAAAGAACTCGGAAAAATCATGTTTGAAAAGAATGCAGGTATTATTCGGAACCACAGGATAGTTCTTTGCTTCTTCAAGATTGGAAACATAGATAAAAGGACAAGGGTTTGATAACTGACCGAGATTCATCGGGTTCATAAATCTGTTGTTGAAATAGTCCATGACATACCTCTTGCGTAAAAGGTACTTTGAGAAAAGAAAATTAAGAATGTAAGGAATATGAAAAGAAAGTGAACTTTACACGACAAATATGTGAAATGTGATATGATAATAATTGCTACTAGCAAGTTATCACAAGAACTTGTCACGGGCTTGCAATCGCTACGTTGTGAGCCCTTTTTTATTTAACGGATATGAAATAAAGATATATTCTCTGTGTATCAACTAAAATCTTAACCAGAAGGTCTACATTTGTTGCAGAGTGTGGGCCTCTTTTTTTATGCTACGGTTCCGTTATTGAGCCAGTAGCAAAGTCTGGAAAAGGCTTTCTGTTTAGCCTTAAGAATTGTGCGTTCTTCAACACTATACTTCACTGCTAACTCTTTAATTGATGTGTTTTTTTCGAGTTCGTGATTAATAAGAATATCACGTTCTCTTGCAGTGAGATCTGATTCTTTAATCAGACTGATAGCGATAGAACGACTTAATGAATGAATGAGGTCTTTTGTTTCTTGGAACTTACTTCTCATGCAATTCCTCCTGTGGTATAAGAGAAATTATATTTCACGTGGAAGTAAGTTAGAAAGTTGAAATAACTACAAGTTATGCGATAGTTTCTACAACTAGATTATCTTACGGAATTTAAAGCGAGTTTTTAATTCATCATTAGTAAGGCAGTTGTTTCTGTGTCTTGCCTCACGAAGTTTTTTATAAACTGTATTCTCTGACCATTCAAGTTCTTTGACTTCACGACCTCTGCACAATTGTTCAAGAATCTTTTCTTCATCAATAGTAAGTTCCAGATACTGAACATCAGCATGTTTATCCTGAATATGAAGAAATATTTCGTAAAAGAATAAAATGAAAAGGCATGAGATACATAGATGTGAAATCTCATATCCGTTAATCATATAGCAGACAATTGTTTCAATAATATAAGGAATAAATAAATACTTAAGTTTGCGTTTCAGACTGGTTGCAGAGAATAAGAGAAAGAGTGATGTGTAATTATCAAATTCTTCAAGTGGTAGATAGATTGCAGCATAAGCAACTAAGAAATAAGGAACACCCTCAAATCCCCAGAGAATAATAACAGGAATATAAACTACTGTCATAATCAGATTCACTAATGCTCTGATTTCATATTCTGATTTGATAAACTGCCAGAGATGAAGCCCAACTAATAAAACGGCAATTCCTAAAGTGCATAAAACTTTTTTATCTTGTAAATTGTTTTTCATATTAAAATTATAACACCTTGTTTTGTTTCGTAAAGTAATAATAGTTTTATTTTGAAATTGATGCGTGATGAGATTTGTAAGGGGAAAATCCTAAAAATATCTGCGTGCGTTAAATGTTATGGGTGTTAACCTTGATGATATAATTACAAATAAATACAGTCGCAAATAGTCACCAAAGAATCATCTCGTAATTGTTGACAGTCACCTTAACTTGACAAAAAAAAGATGCAGTTTGGAACTGCATCGTGTAATTTATCTGTGGACTCCTCCGAGTTTATCAGCATCTGCTTCCCAAGGAAGTGAGTAATACCATTTTATCCTGTCGTTTATACTCCACTTCCTATGAGCAATTATATCCCAGATATTGAACGTAATTGAAGGAAGTCCAATAATCAGTAAATAGAGCCAGCCTAATCTTCTACTCTGTATCTGATGTCCATGTTCATGATGGATGTCATTAATACTTGTTACCCTGAGAATGATGTAGTTGCCTAAAGAAACGCCAAAGAATTGCTTAGGTTTGTAGTATGTAATACCATCACAATTATTCTTTTTTGCCCCTGTAAATAAAATTACAAGAAGTCCGATAAGATTTTGTGGAAGCTGATGTATATATAATAGAAGATTTTTCATAAAAACCTCTCAAGTTTAATTTGTATATGACGATATATTAAATGATACTTTTAAACTTTTTGTTATGAGGGTGAAGTGCGTGTTACGGCTTCACCCATTTTTTTACCAAGGTTCAGATCCATTGAAGCTAAATAAATCTCCTGATCTTATATAAAATTTTAATTCATTAGAAACAACTTCTATAGGACCATAATTGAAGTTATAAGCATTATATGCTTTTATCTCAAAAAGAGTTTCACCAAGATCTAAAAATTTAATTTCTAAACCTGTAGAATATATTTGTATACTATTTACAGATATTATATGATTTACTGAACTAAGAAATGAACCTTGATTTTTAGTTTGTCCACAAATATGCCCTCTTTTAAATATATTTCCTATAAATCCACAAAATGTCGAATCACCATCGTTAAAATGACCTCTAAGTATTTCAAGCCAATTAAAAAATGCTTCAATATTTTCAAACTTGAAATAGCCACACATTTTTTGTAAGTAATAATTTACATCATATCTTCTTATAAAATTATCATCTGCTCCATTGTATCCTGAAGCAATAATATGTGTGATTTCACCGTTATTTAATCCATCTGTATTAAGAGACACATTTTCAAGGTGTAAGTAACCAGTTCCATCTGTCCTGACCAATGCATTAGCCGAGTTATTTTTTTCTGCATTATTTACGCCTAAACCACCAACAGTGTTAGCATTAGCAACCCAGCCTAGAGAATCTCTAAAATGGTTAAGTGATACTTTTCTAATATAAGAATCATTAGGAAGTGTTGCATAAATACTAGCTACATCAAAACTATCATCTACACCGATTCCTGTGTTAATGTACCCTACATTAACATATCCATGTTGGTCTGCACGAATAATAGAATTAGCCGGAACTGTATTATTTCTATAAGAACCATCGTTAGGGACTAATCCTTGAAGAGCATTAGCATTTGAAGCTGTACCAACAAATCCTTGAAGTGCTTCTATCTGTCCATCAAGTGTCATGTTAATAGTTGTAGTACCTGAATCAGTACCTCCAGGAATTTTTCTAAGCCATAAAGAAAGGTCTCCTGAATCTGAATCCATTGCAGAGTCACTCCAACCTTGTCCCCAAACAACTTCTCCATCAGTTACAAGATGTCTCCAACTACTTCTACCTGTAATTCCTGTTGCAGGTTTATTATGCCATTCGAGTAAATCTGTTTTTTCAGCATTTGTGATTTTACCAATAATAGTGTGTGCGAAGTTTGCTACACCTCTTACTATCAAATTATTAAAAATACCCATAACATCACCTATTATATTTTTATTGCCCTGTACAAGTTAAACTTCTATGAGGTTATTCCCAGATATCTCATCATCTACAACTTCATAAATACGGTATTCATTTACAGAACAACTGCCACCATCAGAAGCAGAACCGTAAGGGAAATAATAAGAACAAAATGCAAAATTATGTCCATCCCAACCTGCAGGTATCTGAAATTCATATCCTTTTGTTATAGAATCAGTTTCTGGAAAAGTTACTGAAAATCCCCAAGCCCAGTTTACCTCAAAAAAATACACTGCAAGATATCCTGTAGATCCTGAAACTGGATTTGTTTTTCCGTTCATATATGCAATATATGTTTTCCCTGTTTGAAATGTTCCCGGACCAAATCCATAATATGCAAAACCATATTCACTAGATACAGCACCAATATTAATAAGTTCAAACTTAGGAATAAGAGTTCTTTTATTTTCTCTTAAGTTTAATCTGCCGTTAGTTCCAGTTCTTCTTATAATATTAAGATTGTTTATGGTCATTTGTTTTGGTTCTGTTGCACCGGCAATACCTGCATAAATAAGACAGGCACCATTAATTGGATAACCATTACTATTTCCACTAGTATCAATTACTGTATATGTGTATTCGAAGTAACCATTTTCTTGAACTGTAATTTCAATTCTGTTATGAGGATAGCAACCAAAGATTGTAAAAGTTGAAGAATTTATTTGAGAAGTAACCCAACCATAAATTGTATAAGTTTCTCCTGGAATAGGATTGTACTGATATAAATGATAATACCAATCATTCTGTGCATAAGGCCAAGTATCTTCATCTAAATGATAAACTGTTTCGTGTTCATCAATCTGCCCTGCAGTTATTACACTGTTATGTTTTATTTTCATGCACCCTCCTCAATAAACTCATGACAGAAAACATTGCCGTGATTATCAATAGAAGCAGTTTTTTTATAAAGTTCATTTATCTCTGCTAAAGACAATTCTCTATTATAGATTCTAAAATCTGATGCAAAGCAATTTGAATACCATGCAGGATGTAAGTAACCATTAAGTGCAATTTTAGGAAAATTCTGTAAGTCAGCAACGTAACAATAAAAATGCCACTGCCAGTCTGGTGAGATAATGGAACTGTTGGTAGGATATTCAACTCCGTCTTTATAATATCTGTAAACAGTATTTTCTCCCGGCCAAGAACTTGCACCTGTATCAGCATCAATATAATAACCGTAATTATCAGGATTCACTAAAACTACTAATCCTGCATCACCAAACTGAGTTACTTTAAGCCAGAAGGTAATCGTACATACAGAAGGGTGTCCTGCTATTGAAACAGGACATTCAAAGAACTGTCCTTTGTTCATCTCATATACCAAGTTATGTCTTGCTCCTGTATCAGCAACTGCACGAGGAGTTGAAGCAGACGGCCCATGACGTACTTCTTTCATTTCATTCAAAGAACAGTCTGGCTCAGGTATGGATTTTATATCTTCCCAATAAGGTGTATAAAACGGATGGTCATTCCAACTTATTTCGAGTTTTACATTCCTAAAGGAAACTGAAGCAGTGTTATAGAATCCAAAAGTTACATAACACGCTGCGAGATTTGCATATACTTGATCTCCTGATAATTGGAACGGATACACAACTCCATCTATTTCAAGTTCTGTTGTTGAAATAAATTTCAAATGGAAAAAATACCTTTGCCATTCATACATACTCAAACCTTTATCAGGTGCATTCCAAATAAAATCTCTGTAAGTTCGGTTATTTCCTGTTCCTACTAAATCAAGATATATAAACGCATATTCTGCAAATGCTGAAGTCTGTATTGCTTCAAATGATATAGTAATAGTCTTGCCAACAATTTCTGCCATAAACGGCTGACTGATGCCAGGAATAGGATAATCAGTAGCATTCGTCAAATAATGATTTCTATTTAATAAAGGATTATCTAATGTATGATGAGATATTAGACCAGAACACATCTCTTTGATTTCTGCAGGCGATACGGCATGATCATAAATTCTAAAATCACTGACATCACCGTAAAGACCGTAACCTGGATATAAACTACCGTTACTATTAGACCACGAACCTATTACTACTGTATTTGAAGTTGGTGCAATATATCCGATATTGTGAATGGCATCAATTTTTCCGTTTACATACAATTCAAGAGTTCCGTCTTTACGATAAACAAATCCAATATGGTAAATATTCCCTGCTTCAAGAAGAGTGTTTCCATAATAAGTATTATATGTTCTGTCAGACCCAGTTCCTGTATTAACAGAGACATATCCATGATAAGTGTCTGCAGTTCTGATTGTGATACCCATTCCCATATTTCGTGAGTAATCATGAAGTCCACCAACACCACTTAAATAAGCCTCGTCATTAAGTGCTGTAAAACGAACCCAAGCAAACATTGACTGTTCACCTCTAATTACAACAGGTTCATTAGATACAATTCCATATGCCCATCCGTTGTTGTGAATCGCCTGTAAACCATTTTCTAATACTCCATAACCAGACCCACTTTGAGTATTGAAACTCATGTAAGCGTCACCTGCATTTGAAAGTACTCTGGTTCCAGAATCTGTTTCTGTAATATAAGTTTTTACTAAAAGCGACATATACCAACCTTATGGAATCATGAAATCAAGTGAATGTGTGGATTCATTGTATTGAAAGTATTTACTGCCTCCACCTCCACCACCATTTCCACCTGCACTTGAAAATGTTGGAGACAAAATATAAGTGTTTACTCTGTAAATACATGTCTTAAAATATAAATCCGAAGGTGAAGATGTTTCGTGTGAATATACTAACTGACTATTAACATAGTACTTAACATAAGCACCATCAAATGAAACATCAAACCTTACATCGCCGGAATACCCTTCACCTATAGTTACAATCCACTGTGCATCTTCGTAAACCTGAACTGTACCTGCAGTCATATAAAGTGCATATCGAAGACTTGTGTAACTGTCATCGGTGTTATTAAGTGACAAACCTACCATGGTATAAGAATCACTATTTACTACTGCACCACATGAAGCATTGGCATAAGGTGTCATAGAGGCTAGAGATGTATCCCAGTCATCATTACCACTTACCTTAGTTGCTTTATAAATACCATTTTCAGTTGAGATTGATAAATTGGTTGTTTTATATGGAGTCCATGAACCGTATGAAATTGTACCTGCTAAACCTTGGTCACCTTTCTCTCCCTTATTCCCCATAAGTCCTGCAGAAATCATGAATAATTCTGTTTCACTCTGAATATTGGTTACGGTTCCAAGAACTGTTACATCACAGTTTTTTGTAGCATTATGAACTGTAATTCCTACAGAATCTCCTTTTACAACTCCTTTTGTAGATTGAACTACCCATCGACCTGCATCTACACCTGGAATTGCCCATGCTTCAACCTGTGATTCTGGTACGTTATATCCTGATTGAATTAATTTAAAAGAAGGAGACCTTGCTTGAATTCCATAGAAAGAAATATTTTGTATTTTATTGTGACCTGTTCTACTTATACTTCTAGCTGCAAAATGGAAACGTTCCCATAAAAACGTGTTTATTTTAAATTTTTGTTTCTCACGATCAGCATCAACACCACCTACATAAGTTGTGAGGAATTCCCCATCAAAATCCATTGTCAGACTTATTTCATTACTATAAATATTAAAAAAACCTACAACTTCTCCTTTTACAATAACATTACATTTTTCTTGATCAAATCTAAAACCCAGATCCAAGTCCTCGTTGTAGTACTGTTGAAATCGATTCCAATAACCAAAACCACTCATTAATCCATCTGCATTCTTACTCATTTGAGCACCAATTTCAAAGTCATGTTCATAATGAAAGTCATTTAATGTTACTTTACATTGGAAGTGAAAATAATCATAAGATTCATTGGATACAACAACAGGGGCTCTTTCATCATAAGGAAAGTCTGTTGTCTCATGAGAAATAAAACCATCTTTTATAGGTTGCCATGGTAAATCAAATTTCATGGAACCTAAACCATATCTGTTATCATTTAAAGAACAATCACTATCAAACTCTGTAAGAACTAAGTCAATTTCTTCATTCACATCATATATTCGAAAAGTATAATAACTGTTAGTCTCTATATCGAAAACAGTAAATTTTTCTTCAATATTGGGCAGTCTATTAAAACCTGAAATAGGGAATCGGAAATCACTCCCATCAGATCTATAATAGTTAATATCTTTTACATAATCGTTTTGAAAAAGTAAGACAGAATCTCCTTTATCTCCTTTTTCAAATGGTCTATATGTAATATTAAAGATATGAGGTGTTTTATATCTTGAGGATTCTGTAACATTATGAACCATCAAACTATAAATGGAATACCGATGCTCGCTGTTTAATTTTCGTTTTACTTTCCATACTGATGAATATCTTTCATCAGTACTACGTGGATCACTACAATAAAAACTGATATATTCATTATCTATTTTAATAGAAAGACGTATACCATAAGTAGAACTATAATATCCCCATGTATCACCAAAATTATGAGTTTCTTCATAATGTCCGTCTTCATGATAGACAGCAATTAGATCTCGTTCTTCAAACTTAAAGTAACAACCTCTTATATATTCCTCTCCCATACCTACAGTTCGATTCATTAATCCAATTCTGAAATCACGGTTTTCATCAGCAACACTAATCTTTGTTATGGTGAGGTCAATATAAAGATTTTTATCATTTCCTGAGAACTTTACATACCCTGTTTTAGTTAAATCTAAATGTATAATCTGATTCCAGTAATCAGGAGTTGCGATTTCAGCAGACTGCTCTACTATATCCCATACGCCAAATCCAGTTGGATCTCCTTTGTCTCCTTTATCACCTTTAATAAGAGGTTTTAAGTTTTCATATGAAATATTATATAAAGCCTTTTTATCGCCTTCTCCACGAAAGAATGGCATTCTATCAGAGTTCACTACGGCATTTACAGAAGTAGAAGATTCAATAAGTTTTTCTGCTACAACACCAGGGTCAATACATGCTGTTATGTCTTTTACTTTTGCATTCTTAAGTTTCGCATCAGTTGAGTCATAAACAGGGAGTCTATCCTCTCTGTCTACTGAAGGAAGATCTGGAAGAGAGTTTTCTTTGTCTGCATTGTAAATATCTAAGACTTTATAATCATATGGAATTGGCATATATTACCTCGCTAGTATTATAGATGTAGATGTGGTATCGGATTAAATATCAATAATATAAACTAATATCTGTAATTAAATAATTATCACCACCTGAAGAGAAATGGTCACTAGTAATTCCTGAAGTAACATTTCCTTCAATAGACATGATTTCTAATCCTTCAAAAATAACAAAACGTATACTTGATATAGTAATTTTATTTTTAGTTGAACTTTGTCCAATACGTTCGTAGTTCATACTTCCTCTAACTTCCAACCAGTTCATAGGAGTTAGCATATTGCCTATAGTTCTTAATACGGAATTTACATCAGAATCTTTACTTGATATAAATTCCCATTTGCCTTTATAAATTTTATCTCTAAGATAAGTCTCATTAATTACCTCGAGACCTTGTTTAACTGATAACAAACTGCTTGAACTATGAATTTCATTTGTCATAATTGTCTGTACGTAAAATACACCTTTGTTTAATGATCCTACTTGACCTGAACCTGCATAAAAACGAAAACCCCATATACCTCCAGTATTAAATTCGAAATTACTTGATTGCATTACATCTGAAACAGTCATTGAAGCACCTGAAAATTCAGACGTTCCAGATACATGTAAATCTGTTGCAGATAATTTTTGAGTGAGTACAGTGTCTGCTTGTATCTTGTCAGCAGTAATAGCACCTGCCTGTATCTTTTCAGCAGTGACACAACCTGCAGCAAGTGAAGCAGTAGCAACAGAACCTGCAACAATTTTTCCACCATTTATTTTTACAGCATTATTTTCTACTACAGTAACTTCACCCAATTCATTTTTAACGAGTGTTATACTTCTCCCATTTTCTGTAAGGGCATTTGAAACTGTTGCCGTAGAATAACTTACAGTGCCATCATCCCAAGAGATTCTACTTCTTACCCATAAAAAATAATTATCAGGAATAGCAGGACAAGATTCTGACCACCCATCTGCAGGAGCATAAGCATTTGTAGTGCTTAATGCATACTCTTCCTGAATAGCAGAAACCCCCCTACCTGTTGCACCTCTATTTCCTTGAGCACCAGCAATACAGGTAACTGCAGAATATGAAGTTGATCCGTTCTTTGTTATAGCAGTTCTCTGCCACATATACTTACCATTAACCCAAGCTGGTGCAGTTGTAGTCCAACCACTTGTAGGTGCTACAGATGGGCTATCACTTAGAGCATATTCAACATCAACTCTCTGAATAGAAGTATCTATTACTGAATTTAAAGTATTACTTAATGCATTTAAATCACCAGTAGTTGCGTAACCATCAACAGTAGAGCCTGAAATAGTTACGTTATTAAATGAGCCTGAAGTAGCATGTACTTCACCTCTAATATGAGCATTCTCAAACCATGATTCACCGTCATCTTGAATTTTTGCTTTAGGTGTTCCAGAGGCAGTAGTGGAAGTACTTTGGAGGTAACCACCATTATTAAGCATAATTTTTGTAGCACCTAAAAAGTTTGTAAATACTTCGCTTGCATAAAGAGTTTTAATAAACTCAAATGCAGGAGCATTAGGATCTATACCAGTTTCTGCAGAAAGTCTTTTAATGGCTTCTGTCATATAAGCCATCTTATGCTCGCCACTATTATCTTCTGCCCACTGAATACCATCCCACTGATATACAAACAGCTTCTTGAAAGTACCTTTATTTTCACCTACATAGAGAATATAGTCTCCAAGTTTTGCGTCAGTAGGAAACTTCAATGGATCATCAAAGACCCCTATTGCAGTTGGTAATGCAGGTTGTACAATTTCCTGCCCAAGTTTTACTTTTACCCAAGAGAAAGCAGTCTTATATATGAAAGTTGCAGGACTAGGAGAAACTTCACCAAGAACACCTTCATCATTTGAACTTCCGGCAATAACTTCTTCTCCATTATCACCTAAAAGTCTTGCAGAATCATCTTCAGTAATAATGAAAATTGGAATATCAAAAGAACCTTGGTCAGGCATAGCAGTTCCGGCTTTAGCAATAATAGTAAGAGTATCTCTATCTACTTCGAGTTCGAAACCTTTTTCTCTTGCTTCTTCATAAGGAAGATCAATGAACTTCCAGTTCTTTACTTCTTCAAGTCCGTTATATACTTCAACTGAAGTCTTGATTACACGTTCAGGCATCCATCCATTCTGGTCTGATTCATACTGCTGGAATGGATTCTTTAATTTGACACTGAAGTTTTTTCCATCACTAATTACTGTATAAGTATAAAGGTCTCTGAATGGTCCAGGTTCACCATCTTCTCCAATGTCATACATCTGAATTCTTACATAATTAAGTCTCTCATTAGGATGAAGATGAGAAAGATAATCAAACTCAGCATTGAAGTTTTCTTCTGATGTTATTATGGTTTCTTTATAAACACCATTAATATATAACTGAAAATGAGCAGGTTGTTTTGTTATATTTCCGACTTCATCATAATGCTGTTTATATACAGTTAGTTTTTCTGGGTAATAACGATTGTTTGTCATTCGTTTAATTACCGAGAAATCTGTTATCATCTCATCTAACGGAGTTGTCTCACCGTCTTTTACAATTCCAATTGTGGTAAGAGTAAGATATCTGCCTTCAGGAGTGTAAAGTTCAATCGAGAAATAAGTTGCGTCTGTAGGTGCATTAAATGTATATGATGAACCTACAGGACTTGTATGAATTAATGTTCTGACATTTTCGTCAATAACTGAGTAAACCTTAAAAATACCTGAATACTCTGTTGTAGGTGTATCACCAAGTGTAACAGAAGCCTTTAATGTCACTTCTGAATCGTAATAATTTCCTGAAACTTTTTTCTGAAGAACAGACTGTGATGTTTCAATTCTATAAGTTGGAGTTGGCTTAAACAGTTTTGAGACTTCATCTGTATATCCGATTGCTTCATTCAAAGCACCGTTTACTCTACTATTCAATTCTGTTCTTGAGACCTGTCCTGAAATCTCCATATCAACACGACTAGGAATTGTCATATTGTTATTCAATACAGGCATCTTAGAGCCATAATTATAGAAACTTGGGTCATAAGATATTAAAAGGAAAGTGAAAGTGAAGTTAGTATCAGGTGTCTTTGACTTAACACGATAGAGTTCTGACTGCTTACCTTTGATACCAAAGTTTACGTTATCGCCAACCTGTGGGTCGAAGTAATAACTCTTGGATTCCTGAGAAGGGTCAGGCATTGTACTTCCCTTCTTGATTCTGTTAGCAAATACAACCTTGTTAGTAATACCTTTTTTCTGACATCTGATTTTCTTGCCGTCTTTAGTTTCAACTGAACCACTACCAAGAACACTGACAATAATAACTCTGTCTACACCGTACTGAAGAGGTTGCATAATTTCTACAGCATAATCTTTACCATCTCCCGGCCATTGATAAGATTCAGTCAGAATCATACCGTAGATAAACTCATCATCTTCAATGAGTTCTGCGATTCTACCACACCCCTGACCAATAAGAAGCTGGTCACTTGCAACCTTAACTACATTACCATACTGAATATCAAATCCTTCAATACCACACTTCCAAGTGATAGCACGTTTACCGAAAATCTTAGTAGCAAGCATGTAACGACCAAGACTGTGAACTTGGTCTATATTGGTTACATAATTAAGACTGCCCTGTTCTATTTCTCTCTTTGGATTTTTTGGATCTTCATCATCCATCATGACAGGAAGATTCTGGTCGATGTTTCTGTTTGCTTCATTCTTGAAACTAAGCATAATTCCAGAAGGAGGAGCTTTGAAGTCATAAGCAACACTGACTGAGAGAGCATTCTGATTATTGAAGATTCCTACAGGATATGGAACAGGTTTATCCATAACAGTAACGAGTCTTCCGTTATCATCAATTGTGTATCCTGCACGACCTGATGTAGCAATACTTGAAAGAAGATTTTCAAATTTTACAGCCTGATAGATATAGGCATTACAAGCCATGAACTTAATGATAGGCTGATTTGTATTCTTATCTACTGCACCGTCATCTACTGCCTGACAGTCTTCAAACCATTCACCGGTTGAAAGCAGATGTACTTTATCATAACCAAGAGCATCTTTACCCATATGTCTTCCGACACATGCAAGCATGAATCCAGAAGCAGAAGAGTTGTTATAAACTGTCTTTCCAAGCAATGGTGCAGTCGGACTGTCTGAACCCATATCATCTGATTCCCAGTTTTCAATATATTTACTTGCCGAGTTTGTGATGTAAACAGGACCGTCAGAAGAAGCATAAAGAGGATTTGTATAATCTCCTGCAGTCTGTCCGAAGATTTCAGAAGTAATAGAAGAAAGCCAGTTTGTTCCACCCTTTACTCTTTCTGCATTACTTGAAGTACCATTGATAACTGCAGTCTGTCTTCTGTGTTCATACTCTTCTTTAGTAATCTCTTCCTTACCGTCAAAGTATTTATATGAACTTACAATATTTTCAGGAAGCCACTTTCTCTGCTCTCTGTCCCATCTAGGAGCAAAGGCATTAGCCATACAAGAGAACTTTCCAATCTGATTCTGAATGTTTCCTACATTATCAAGTTTGCATTTGAAAGCAATAAAACATGTGTCTGTATACTTTCTGTCTGGATGTGGTCTTTCTGTACCTGCAATAGCATCATCTTCAATGTGGTACATTTCATTTCCAAGAACGGTCCATTTTACTTCATCATGATAAGTCCATGGACCAATCTTAGAATTATTATCTGTCTTAATCTGGTCGAGATAGTTTGGTGAAACACGGATAACACGAACTTCAATTGCTTTTGTAGTGTTGTCATCAGAGTAAAGGTATGACATAGGGTCTTTATCGTTATCTTCACACCATTTATCGAGATCCATATTTGCTACAAGTCTGATTTCACTTACATTGAAATTATCCTTGCCTTCTGGAGTTTTTCTGTTTGCAGTTACATAAGCCTGTGCTTCCTGAAGGTTGAATACCTGTGCACCAATCCAACCGTCATTTCCGAAATATACAGTTTCAGTTGATGAACTTGCTTTAGGCCAGTTCTTACAGAAACAGTATTTACCATTTTCATCAGTTGGCAGTGCTG
This sequence comes from Lachnospiraceae bacterium, assembly GCA_024399135.1. GTDB lineage: Bacteria > Bacillota > Clostridia > Lachnospirales > Lachnospiraceae > JAILLW01. The sequence goes on from JAKSHY010000011.1 coordinate 14,463, forward strand.
CGTATTCATCTTTTGTGAACTGACAGTATTTCCACATATCGCCAGGAACATAGAGTTTCTTGTATCCTGTTGCTTCTGTATATTCAATGAACTCAAAGTGATAACTGTCATCTACATTTGTATTTGTAAACTTAACTGTCTTGGCATCTTCTCTACTTGCGATAAGAATAGGAGCCTTTGCAGGTGTTCCGATAGCACCTTTAGGACCTACTTCAATATTAAGCCAACCGATAACACTTTCATTTGAATGAGGCTCATCTTTTGTAACAGTCTGTTTAAGATTGTTTCCTTCATGAGCATCAACATCAGCCATCATCAGTTCATTTGTGAATGTCTTATGACTGAGTAAATACTCATCATCAACTCTGATTGTATCGAATGTGTGCCAACCAAAAGGGTTATCATCAGAGTATTCATAATTATAATGCTGAGAATCACCCTGCTGTTTTACGGTCATGTCTTCAGAGTCTGCTCTTGCCTGACTGTATGGTCTCCACTGAACTGCAATATGAAGAGGAATGTCTTTTCTATCAGTTGTACTGTTGGCACTTCTTTCGGCATAGAGAGCATCAGGAAGAGAAATGAATACTTCGAGATTCTTTGCATACTGATCAGAGAACTTCACAGTATTAGTTCTGAATCCATCATCGAAGTCTTTATTGTGATAGTTTACAATTGCCCTTACTTTATCTGACTGTTCTTCAAGGTCAGAAATAGCAGAGTCTTTAATGAATGAAGCAGTAGCATCTACCTTATGCTGTTTCTTTGCCCAAGGATAGATATCACCATAATATAACGGCTGTCCTTCATTCTGCTGAATGATTTCAATTTCAGGTTCATTGAAGTTCCATTTTGAAAGGAAGTCTCCACCTTCAATTTCAGAATCTTTAAGTTTTCCGGCATAGAGATATTTTCCGTTTCTCTCACCTTTAGTAAGTCTTAATCCGTCAATCTTAAAATCACTTACTCTGATAGGTGCATAGGCAACTTCATACAGAGCATGAACATAAGTATCTTTACCACCGATACCTCTGTATTCTACCCAAGGAGAACCACTGACCATTGGTGCAACTTCCATTTTACCAATAAGAAGAGGTACCTGATTTCCTGTAATAAGCTGATTGGTTGAACCTGCATTTTCAGGATTGTTATGGAATTCTACTGGATCTAACTGCTGGTCTCTGAATGAAATACCACCTGCAACGAATCCTACAAGACCACCGAATATTCCACCTGTTGCAAGAATACTTGCTTCAATACCAAATACTGCTCCACCTGTAAACATACCGAGAACAGCACCTGCTACAAGTCCACCCCATGCTCCAGGCCATGACCAGTTTTCATTAGATGAAGACATAGGTGTAACAATAATCAGACACTGGTCATTTTCCTGAAGTTCATATTCTTTAGGTTTATCTTCGCCATTAACAGAACATACGAATCCAAATCCTTCATCATCAGACAGAGGCACGAAACTTGTTGTATCAGTATCAGCATCGTAACATTCAACGAAGTTTGAGATATAAACATCATCGTCTCCGTAATCTCTGATTACAGATTCAATTGATGTTCCATCTTTTACTGTGATTGTTTCAAAACTATCTTCGAGAATGTTCTTAAAAAATTTTACTGTTGCCATCTGTAAGCCTCGTACTGTCTGTTATAATGCTCAAGTGTAAGAACCCTTACACCAAGTAAATCGCAATGTATAAATCTTCCGTTACCAAGTGATATTCCAATATGAGAAAAAAGACCTCTGCTGTTCTTAAACAGGATGAAATCATCTTTCTCTGGTTCACTCACTTTAGTAACCTTATTTCCAAGTTCCATAAGAATCTTTTCATAATTCTCACTCATTGTTTCGTCATCTGATTTCTCATACTGAAAATCAGGAAGTTCACGATTCAGTCCTTTACAGTAATGAATACAGAATCCCCAGCAATCAAAACCATCAAGGTCTCTTCCATGATTCTTAAAAGGAATGCCGATATATTCTTCAATACTCATACTAATCCTCAACAATAGAGTTCAACTGATTCTTATCCATAGTGTCTCTAGGTACATTCAACTGATAGACATCATCTACAATAAGATTGAATGTTGCAGTACTACGGTTTGCATTTGCATTTTCCATTCCAAAGTTCCATGTAGAAATCTCACGGAATACATATTTATTCCCGTTAGGTTTTGCAAACATGGCAACAACCTTAACATCGCTTGGTATCTTGATAGACCCAATCATCTGCTGTACACGAGAATCAAGGTTGGAAATTGTTATAGTTCCAGCTCCAACTTTAGACCCGTCTTCTGCAGGTGGCTTGAAACTGAATCCACATGGAATATATTTTTTACCTTTGTATCTGACAGCATTGGTATCATTGATTACACGGAGATACATATCTTCCTGCTCAAAACTTCCATCACCCCAATGAATATCAGGATTATAGATTTCAAGAAGACCAGGAATGTGTCCGTCTGTAGTTTCAGACCAGAGTTCATTTGCTGTAACTGCATCTATCTGTTTTGTAATCAAGTTATTCTCCTTTGTTTACGTTTTTACTGAATGAAGGTGATGAACCGTCAAGTTCATGAAGGGTTATAGTTACTGTCTGTCCGTCAGAAGCAACTTTGCTATATACAAGGAAGAATGAAGAAGAATCACCTGTCATTGGATATATAGAAATACCGGAACTAGATGACCCGATTGTTACAGAGAAATTAGCACTGCTTGGTGTTGTTACAGGAGTTCCATCAAGATGAACGATTGCATATCCGTCATGGATATCAATTGAGTTTACATAGGCAATCTCTTCTTCAACTTCATACTCATTTGTTGAGAATGTTTTCCAAGTCATTGTTACTGCAATCATGTCACCATGCTTGGTTCCTTCTGCAGCCGATTCAATGATGTAATATTCGTTTGTTGGAATTGCTCCTCTCGCTACTTCATCTTCATTGAAAGATTCCTGTGCATTGGAGTTCCAGAGAATGGCAGGAAAATCAAATGGAACTGTTCCGTATTTATGAACACCTTTGAACCAGTTGAAGAAACGTTCTTTTTCAGTTGTTCCATAGAGAGGGTTTGTGTTTGGGATTGGTGAACCGTCTTCATAAACATAGAGTTTCTGATAACAGTTAAAATGCATTGTTACTGAATATTTGTCAGGAGTATTGAATTCTGTTACACGTCTTTTTGTTTTAGAAGAACCTTCTATGGCTTCGGCTATTACTCCACCTTCACCTACAGTAACATTCGTACTGTCTATAATTCTTCTGTTTACATAACTAGGCCAACCAGTAAACTGCATAGACTACCTCTGAATCGTAGTCTATACAGTTTGGACTGCTAGGTTAAAATTACATATAAACGTGCTTTCCAGCCATCTTATTCTCTCTGGCTGTCATACCAGTTTCGAATTTACCATCAGCAAGACCTTTGTTTACAACTCCTTCAATTACGGCTTCAATGTTGATTTCACCGTTCTTAGTTGTCGTTGTCTGTCTGATATCAAGTTTCTGACCACTGTTATTTGTGATATTCATGTTGATGATTGGAGTTACTGTACCTTGTGAAGCAAGTGTCTGTGGTGTCTTTGTTGCAATAAGCCAGTCATCAGGATGTGTATTAATAACATTTCCTGATGGAGTAATAATTGCATCGTTTACATTACGAGAAGATACTTTGCTTGTTGTAGTCAGTGCTTTCTTATGAAGTGATTCGTTTTCATAGTAGATTGCATCTGCTTTTGCTTGAGCAAGAAGGTCTTTGAGGTCAGATTTAAGTGCTTCAAGTTTCTTTCTCTGCTCTTCAGTATCACTATTAGATTGATTGAGAGCACCTGAAAGAACTGAACTCAAACCACCTACTGCAAGAAGAGCCCAAGCTTTTGGATCGTTGCCATTATCAATAAGCATCTTCAATCCGGCAGAAGTCATGAGAGAGCCCATATTTCCTGTGAGCTGTTTAGTCATGTCTACAAAGGAATTACCGAAGGCTTTCCATGCACTAGAACCATCTCCTACACCGTCCATTATTTCTCTCAATGACTCGCCTATGGTTACAAGAGAATTATTAAAGTTATCCAAAACGAAAGAATCAAAAGCAGAACTAAGTGATTCCTGAAGGTCATCAATGATACCCTCTTTCTTAATACTTCTAAGCTGGTCCTTTGTAAGAGATTCAATAATAGAATTCCATTCTTCACCACCAACCTGACCAGTAAGAAGAAGATTTCTCAATTGAGATCCAGTTTCATTGCCCATTACTTTGTTGATTTGTTGGGCACCAAGATATCCTTTATCACCACTTAAAAGAACTTGTATTGCAAGGTCTCTACCAAACTTAATACTGTCGAAATCGTATTTTGAATATCCATAAGCATCGTTATAGAATCTGTCTGTAAAGAATCCTGTTCGTCTTTCATTTCTCTTTCCGTAATTATTAAAAGCAAGGGATGAAGTAATATCTTTCACATCAAGATATCTTTGAAAATCATTAATATCTCTATCCTGTTTTATGAGAGCTGGATCATTATAAATCTGCATTGAAAGCCGTAAGACGTCTTGAAGGCTTGTAGAATTATTGAGAAGTTTATCTGCAAGCTGTTGTTGTTTCACTGTAGCCGCAGTTGTAGTAACTTCAATCTTATCATATTCTTCTCGAAGTTCTGCAAGGCTTTTCTTTGCATCTTCAATACTTTTACGATATATATCATTTTTATGTTTTAATTCTTGATAACCTTCAAGTTTCTCTGCGTTTATATTTTGTATTTCACCATCTTTAATAAACGCAACAAATTCTGGTCCAATTATCTTCTTTGCAAGATTTATTATATCGTCGTTTAAGGCTTTCTTTATTGCACTTTCACTTGTATTGGCTAAAGCCTGAGTATTTAAAAATTTCTGTAATGCTGTTTGCTTAGCTACTGCACTTTCAGCATCTTTTCTTTCAGCTTCCCTAACAGCTTCCCTTTCAGATTCTGTCCAACTACTATAACTATCCCAAGTTTGATTTACATCAGATATAGAACCTTGTTTTACAAAGTTTTTATACTGAGATGAGCCAGACTTAAAGCCCATTGCCTCTGCAATAAATCCATAAGCTCCTTCTCTGAAAGAGTTTTTACTCTCTTCAAATACAGAATTTGTTGCTTCTGCACGTTTCGCTTCAATGAGGTCCTTTCTTCTGTCTTCTAATTGACGTGTAAGTTCCTGCATTGTTGTTTCTGCAAATTCAATCTGGTTTATAACATCGTAGATAGCTCTTGTCTGTCCATCCATTGAAGTTATCATCTTAGTCTGAGAATCATAGTATGCAGTCTGTCCATTCCATTTAAGTTCACCTGTAAATACATTAAGGAACTGATCTGTAAACGATTTTGAGTTCTTCACATCTTCAAATGTTGTTGGCATACTTGCAAGTAAATTTGCAAGAGAATTCATTTCATTCTCTACGTTTTCTCGATATGCCGATGTTACATTTGCTGCAGTTCCTAATTCAAGTGCAAATTTTTTGAAATTCTGACTTGTTAATTTCCAGTTAATCTGAAGGTTTCTGGTTCCGTCTAAATCTGATTTATACACTCCAGGAGTTCTTTGAATCATTCCCATAAGTGCATAGGTATTCATTCCATTCTTTGCACTTGTCCCAAGAATAGATTTTGTAATGTTACGAGTAAACTGTTCATCTTCATGAAGCTTGATTGATGCTCCACCACCTAAACCTTTTACACGATTGGCATCAAGACCTAATCCAGAACCAATAATTCTTGCCCAAAGAGGTGCTTCAGTTTTTAAGATATCACTAACATCAATATTTGATGCTGATGTATTACCAATAATTGAACCGGAGATCATTGGATTGATAATTGATTTAAACAATTGTGCTACTTGTCGCTCTTGAGAAGAACCATTAGCATAACTTTTAAGAAGTTCGGTATATCCGTTAAAAACAGTTCTAAACTGTTTTTCCTGGTCAAGAAAATGTTTATCAGTAAGACTTGATAACTGATTAAACAGATTATTAAATTCTCTAGTGTTTTTAATATCAGATTCTGCAGTAAGAGCAATTCTAAGAGCATTTGCAAGTGCATTTTGAAATTGAGTATTTACCTCATTTGCTCTGGCTTTATCTGATGAATTATTTACATTATACAAAAATGGATCGATTTCAAATCTATCACCCTGAGAAAGTAATTCAGAATATTTTTTGAACTGAGCAACATCAGTGATTTTTGAAAGATCAAGAACGTCCTCATCTCCAACTTTATTAGTAAGTCTCGAAAGTTCAATTGCAGTAAGTTTTACACTTTCGAAAAGCTTACGCTGCTCTTCTACTTCTTTCTGTTTCCATTCAGTTGTCTGTTTTTGAAGATTTAACATGTCATTTGTTGTCTTCAATAGAGATTTATCTTTATTTCCACCTTTTTCAAGAATTTCAGAAGACGAAGTATACATACTGTTAAAGTATGCTCTTGAGGCAGCCTGAGCATATGTACCTCTAATATCCCCCCGTTCAGAAAGCATTTCCTGAAGATATTGTTGATAGTCTTCTTGAAGCTGATGTAGTGTATCTTCAAGATACATCCTTGTTATGTCATTCAGAGGACCTTTAAGACGTTCTGTAACATCATCAATCTGACTCTGAACTTCTTTAATGAACTCTTGTTTTTCAAAAACATCTTTCATTTCATTCTGATAAGCATTATAAAGAATTCTCTGTGAATCCTCAGAACGAATTGAGTAATTTAATTCGTTTAACTTATTTCTTGCATTCAGTTCATCAAGATAAGTGTTTCTGTTATTTTGCTTTCCAGTAAGAGCTTTATTTAAATCTTCCGTAGCTTTATTGTATGCTTTTTCTTTATTATCAAGTCTTTTTAATTCATCTTCATCGTTACGTCTTTTTTCGTTTTCATAATACCAACCGAAGAATTTCTCTTGAATACCAAGCATCTTCATGAGAATAGATTCTTCACCAGTACCTTTACCTGCATTTACAAAACGCCTTCCAAGCTCAGAAAATGCAAGAGTTCTGGCATCTGCAAGGTTTGTAGTTCTTGCTTTTAATGTTTTAGATCCCTTTTCTACTGCCTCATAGAATACGCCACCTTCTGATGTCAGATTTGTAAGAACTTTTTCAATTGTATTTGCACCAATTTCTCCGTTCTTTACCATCTTACGAACGGTTTCATTAGTTACACCAAGTTCTTTAGAAAGTTCCTTGTAAATTGGTACACCTGCATTAGCAAACTGACGTAACTGAAGCATATTTGCTTTACCATTAGAAACAATCTGAGCATAGTCATTTGAGATACGTCTCATTTTGTCAGCATTTCCACCAGCCAAATCTCCAACCATTTTAAGTGTATTCATTAAGTCTTCTGCGTATACACCTGACTGTCTAAGAAGAGTAGCTTGTTCTGCTGTCTGCTGAACACCAAAAGGAGATTTAATTGCATACTGAGCAATATCACCAAATAATTTTTCACCTTCGATGTTACTTCCTGAAATAACACCAAGGTTAGTTTTAATTACTTCAACATTCTGAAAGGCCTCAATTCCTTCATTTAATAATTTACTAGCAGTCTTTATAAGTTCTGCAGCCGCAGTTATCCCTGTTGCAAGTTTTGTAGATGCAGAGAGAACTTTTCCGAATGACTGTGCAACACCACCCACGGTTTTTGCAATTCCAGCAGGGTCTTTTATTCCAGCAACAGCACCACCAATTTCAGAAAGTCCTTGTCCCCAATTTTTTTTAAGAGCGAAATTATTACCTGATGATTCACCATCTAACATTCTACGCATCTTCTCATTTCGTAAATCACGAGCAATCATCATAGAACGTTGATTATCGTAAAAAAGAGATGATGATTTCCAGGCTGCAGTTGCATCCCAATATGGTTTTTTAACTAAAGTGTTTTCAAGTTGTTTTTCTGCTGTCAGAATTTTATTTTCTGACTGTTTGGTTTTTTCCATAACGGCTGCAAGTTTTATCTGAGCATTGGTATTCTTTTCAATTGCTAACTGAATGGCTTTATCATCATGCTGAGCTATTGCATTTTTTACTGCTGTCTCAGCTTCATAATATCCTGCCTTTTGTCTTGATTTGATTTCACTGGCTTTTGCATTATCGAGTTTAGATTTCGCTCTTGAGCGAGTTTTATTTACATCAATCATCTCGCTTGCACGAAGTTCTTTCATTGCTTCAATCGTTTTATTATCAATTTCAGAAACAGAAGCTTTTACTTCATCGAAAGAGGTTTTTACTGTTTTAGCGAGATTTTTAAGAAGATCTTCTACTGATATAGTTTCAGAACCAAGTTTTTCAAGACTGGCTGTTACTTTATCAATCTGTTTAGAGGCATTATCCTTGAAATCTAATTCACCCTGAACACTAACTTTGCCTTCACTGTCATTTCCAGCCATAATATCCCCCTAGTTGCTGTCTAGTTCACAAACAATTTCAGTTGCCCAGTTTTTCATTTTGAAAAACATTTTTTTATCAGCAATTGAAAAATCATATCCAAACAAATCTTGATATTCTTTCACGGTACCAAATGAAAATATTCTATTACCGTTTATATCTATTTCACTCTGAGACCACATATATATGAAGTGTTCCCATACATACTGATATTGTTCTGGAATCGGAATATCGACATATTTCTCAAACGTCCCCCCAGGTTGAGCTTCTTTATCGAACCTTTCAATTCCAAACTGTTCAATAAACTTATCTCTCTCTTCGCAGTGTCGCACGGTTTCATATGTAGTTTCAGGAGTATTGTCTCCTGATTTACTCTTCTTTTTTTTCTGAACCACAACCTTTTTGCGAAAAGGAGAATATAAGAAGAAGTAACGCTGAACAGCTTCTTTTAAGCGTTCTTCTTCGTCATAAAATTTGAAGTATCAACTGAATAACGAATAATGAAGTTTGCAATTTCAGGAGATTCTTCAAAGATATGCTTGATAAGTGCTTCACTGTATTCGATTGGTTCTCCTTCTACAGTGATATTCAGTCCTCTTGCAGCACGAACGCCAACAACACGTTTTGCAGCAGATTCTGCGTAAAGAGCCTGACTACGTTTTGCACGTTCTTCAACATCTTTAAGTTTTTCAATTTCAGCAGATTTCTTTTTAAAATCTTCAACTACAAGTGCAAGTTTTGTTGAGTTAGCACCAAGGACCTGGAATTCCAAGCCGACAAGTTCACCAAATACAACAGGTTCCACCCAAGAACCTTCTTCTTCATTTTTTCTTGTAAAAAATCTTGAAATATCAAGAGTTTTTGTTTCTGCCATTTAATTTCTCCTTTATAGGCATAAAAAAAAGATGTGACAGATTTCTCCATCACATCTTTTATACTCTAGATTAGGCTTCTAGGTTAAAGTTACGAAATACTGATTGAGTATGAACTTCCACCATTATAAGATGCAGTACCAGAGATATCTCCAGTTGTATAACCGTTAAGAGTTACAACCAGTTTTGTTTTGTCAGTTGAATCAACTGCTACAGAACCTACTGTTACTCCTGTTGGAGCACTGATTACTACACTAAGAAGTGCAGGATCAAGTTTTTCAACAGAGTCAGAAGTCAATGTAACTTTATTTCCAGAGAGCGAAGCATCTGAGAATGTTACTGGACCAATAAATCCTGCTGTGTAAGTTGTATCTCCAAGTTTTGCAACAACGTTGATGTGTTCACCAGCTTCAATGCCTGTAAGTGTGAAGTTTACAGTTTTGTTATCAGCCTGAAGAACACCTGCACCTGCTGTAACTCCACCTGTTGAACCAGAAAGAGATACTGTGATATCACCTGCATCAGCAAGGTCAGTATCTGCAGTTACTGAAAGAGTGTTACCTGAAAGACTTACATCTTTGATGTAGTTTGAAGCAACATCGGCTGAAGTAATGCGAAGAACACGAATTGCCATTTCACCGAACGACTGGAATGGGAATGAGATATTAAGAACATCTGCACCATTTACTGAAGCATCATGATCTGTGAACTTGGCTTTGAAAATCTGGAAGATGTACAGATATTTTGGATCATCTTCATTATCTGTAATACACCACATGATTTCATTGTCGAAATCATCTACGGCTGCATTATAGATATCATCTGAATGTCCCTGAATAAGATAAGTTGTGATGTTACCTGTAATATCAAGTGACAGTGGAGATGTTGAAATTGCATTTCTTACGAAGATAGCAAAGTTTCTTTCAAGTCCGTTATCAAGGTTCCAGTCCATTGCATTTGCAAATTCAATGTTTTTACCGTTAAGGTAAAGGAACCCTTCACGAGCTGTGAACTGGTCTGTCTGAGTTGCAGTCTTTGGAAGATTTGCAATCAGAGTTTTACCATTGGTAACACCATCAACGAACATTGATGTATCTTCACCTTTTGTTCCAGCATATCCTTTGGCATCGAATTCACCAACAATATTTTCCGTATCAAGCATTTTAGGGTCGTTTGCACCCATGAAGCCAACAGAACCTGTGATGATAGAACCAACAGAAATGTCGTTGCTGATTGAAGAAACAGCCATGTGTTCGAATTTCTGATAGAGGTCTTCACCTTCTACACCACCGAACTCACGCAAAAGCATATATTTAATATCTTTTGTACCACAGTTCAGTTCGTGAATTACAGGATTTGCAGGTACTTTGAAAAGACCTTTCGATGTATCTGAATCGCTCCAAGATTTTGAAGCTTCGATATATCCTGTATCACCATTTCCAATGAGCAATTTTCTACCAAAACCTACACCTTTCTGTTCATCGATTGTGTGAGCACAACGAGTTGCAATACATTTATCACCAGCTACGAACTGAAGGTTTGATTTTGTAATTGCTTCTTTAAGAGCTTCGTTTGTTGTATTAAAGTCACCATCCCATTGTGTCCATTCTCCACGGAGAGCAGCTTCAAAGAAGTCATCGTATGTCTGTGGGGAAAGTTCAAAATCCAGAGAACCTTCAGCAGAACTGTTACCTTTACGAGGTGCAGAACGAGTACGTCCTTTACGAAGTTCATTAGATTCAATAGATTCTGTTGTACCACGGATTGAGTTACCAGTCTGACGAGTCAGAGTTGGATAGTTATAAACACCGTCAGATGTTTTAATCTTATCCTTATCTGCACCTTTCTGAGTAACTTCACGGGCATAATACATCGGAGCATCGGCACCTGTCTTCAGGTTGAATGATGGATCTGCCATGTTATTCTCCTCTAAATGTTTCAGACTTACAGACGGTATAAGTCCTTTTTAGTCAGAGTTTATTTAGAGAAGAAAAAAAGGTTAAAAATTAGCGTTCTAGATAAGCTTCAAAAATAATCGACATCGGTAATAAAGAAAAATCATCGTAATACTGCATAGGTGCTCGTCCTACGGAAAGGATTCTTAATCCAGGAAAGTTATTACCTACAAATCCAATAGGAAATTCTTCGAATATTTTCTCGTACCGTTTCATTGCAGCTTTCTTTCCAGAATCTTTAGGTACACAGATATTAATCTGAAAATAACCTGACCAGAGATTTCTTCCGGCACTTCCACCTACAGCTTGAACAGGAGGATTTGTGTCATAATACAATTCAAACCAATATCCATTGGCAGGACGTGTAAATGATTTATTTTCATATTTAATATTTGTATAGCTAACTTTTCCACCAAGGAATTTTGATTCAATTAGTGGAGCTCCAAGATTTTCAATCTTTTTAATAAAGTATTGTTCTACCTCATAGTCTGTCATCTTTTATTCCTCTTATTCTTTCTTTTTCTATAAATTTTATTTTGTTCAGAAGTAATAATATTTTTGCGTTTTTTAAATATAGGTTTATTTAATTTCAAAATAAGGTCTGCTCTCATCTTGTTATAACCACTAGGACTTAAATATCGTACTTTGTAAGATTTTCCAGTAAACGGATCTTCTAGCCTTCCGAATCTATCTCTTTCGTTGATATAATCATTTACAGCAACATTAGGAGTATTTATTTCTTTTCTTGAATGGATATGTTGGGCTGGATATTTTCTTGAATACTTTGAATATAACTTATTATATTTGACAAAATCACCTTCTGATTTTTTATTTTTACCTAAACTACTAATTCCTTTTTTTGTTGCTCTTTCACGAAACAATGCTCCCATACCTGCAATAAATTCTTTCTGTTGTTTACCAACCTCTCTTTTATTTAAATAAGTTCGTCCATTTTTTTCTTTAGGATTTGTTCCATAAAAAGTAATTGCACCAATATTTACATCATACTGGTCTCCAAGTGCATTTTTCACTCGTTTTATATATTCTTCTGTACTTTCTCCCGGTGTAAAATCTGCTTTTGAAATTAACTCTTCAAAATTATTTACATGCTTAGGGTATTCAGCATTGAAACTCATAAGATTTAACTGTATTTGACGTTTAAGGTCATTATCTTTTGCTGTCATGTTTACGATATCAGATATTATTTCGCCTAATCTTAAATCGTCAAATTTTATATCAATTCCTTTACCTTTTAAAAATTCGGTTCCCTCAAATTTTTTAAACCACCTTTCAATATTTTTCTTAAGGTCAGGATTTTTCCCTACATAATATTTCATAAGTTTTCTGGAAACATCTCTTGATTGTTTTTTATTAAGCATCGCATTTAATTCAAGAAGAGACTTTCTATAAAAACCATTAGGAGCTTGAATTACATAACCTGTTCCATCAACACCATGTTGGTATTTTTCACCTTGCTTTATTCCATTTTTACTTTTCTTATATCTTCCGTATTCTAGTTGTGCAAAGTGGTCAGAATTGTTTGTAAATACGATATTATAATCAAAAGACATTCCTTTATCTCTTCCCCGAAAATGAGTATCGAACTGTGATGAAATTTTCGAAGCAATCGCATTTATCCCATTAATATCATTTACTTCATCAAATATTTTGTCATCGAATTCTTTTGCAAAAACATCTGCAGCAATCTGACTATTAATATTTATTGTTAATCGCCAATGATCTCTAATTCGGTTATTATCAGGAACGTGATGTTCAGTAACTTCACTCATGTCAAATGATTCATTTCCACTAGCCGACTGAATCATATCCCTAAGTTTATTTATATTTACATAATCATATTCTTCATCAAGAGGAGTTCGTGCCACCAATCTTTGAAAGACAATCGATGCACAATTTATTACACCTAAGATTTCCGATGCACCTTTTGTTACAAGTGATCTTGTAAGAAGATCTACGGATTCCATATAAGCATATTTACCCTCAGCGTTTTTAATAACATTATCAAGAGGGTCTTTTATACTTTTTTTATTTAAGAGTCCTTTACTAAATTTCTTTTTTTCTAATTTTCCAGTAGGGGTTACAAAGGTAAATGAAACAGGCATATATCACCTGCCTTAGGAAGCTTTCCTACACTGAAGTTTATAGATGATTACAATTTCATCATCAGGAGATACATCTTCGACTGTTATGATGTTATAGATATGTCTGCCAAATATAATCTGGTCTTTATCTTCTGTTGGATCTTCTGGTAACTGACAAATAAATTTCACATCACCAGCTTTAATGATGTTATCACCTTCACCGATTACTTCTTCTGAATAATTGAGTTTTACTCCAACACCATTATAATCTTTATAAATCTTTTTCTGACTAAATGATTTCTCATCGTATTCATCATCAATAAGTTTATGAAGTTTGAGAGGAGCACCAAATTCAGTGAGAAGTTCTTTTGCTGTGTTATATTCGTCTGTATATGCCATAATTAATCGTCAATCCATATTGCACCGACATTGTATGTCAGTTTTTCAGAATCAGTTCTGTAAAGTCCATCAAGAAGGCTATTCAGAACTTCATAAATCGTTGAGTATTCAAGAGTTGAATCTTTGTTTTCAAAAAACTCAGTTTCAAGAACATCAACTTTTTTACGTTTAATAGCACCATCTTTATTTTTTGTAATAAAGAGAGTGTCCTGAGTTCTTATGAGTTTAGCAGCCTCAACTACTGCTTTTTTAAGGTTGAGAGGAATACCCTCAATGGTATATCCATCATCATCAACTAAATCTTTTCTTGGGAATGAAAGGGCCTGTTGTGGAGTACATTTAGTTCCACGATATTTATAAATGTGGTCTACATAATCAGTACCACGAATAAGCATCTTTTTAAGTTCATCATCTGAAAGTGCAAGAATATCTTCGTAACCACGTGCGATAGAATACTGTCTTGCAAACTCTAAAGATGCATACGAGTTTGCATCATCAAGACATTTTCCAGTCTCAACAATCAAATCAATAAAAGGTGTTTCTCCTGTCTTACCATCTGATTCAACAGGAGTATCTTCTGGAACTGTTGGTTCCTCCGGTTCATCAACAACTGGATCATCTACTGAAGGTTCTGTTGGAACATTTTCAATAGGAGTATCCTCAATTGGAGTATCACCTGGAATTACTTCTTCATCAATAATGTCTGACATTTGAAACACCTCTCAATTAAAACTTGCTTTTCTTTTTAGATTCAGCAGGTTTTTCTTCAACCTTTTCTTCTGCTACTTCTTCTTTCACAGGTTCAGGTTTCTTTTCTTCTTTTACCAGAGCAGATTTTGAAACAACCCATCCACGTCCTTCAAGGATTTTTACATCCTGTTCCTGAACATCAATTACAGTTGCTCCATTAGCAATTTCCGGCACACTTCTTGTCATACGTACCATGTACTTCTCCTTTAGGTAGGGGCATTCCTACCCCTACCATTCAAGACTACTGGATGAGCAGAGCAACGTTGTCAGAGTTGATTACTTTTGCACCATAAACAACAGAGATTTCCAGTTTTGCTACACCGTGTCCAGTGTAGATTGCAAACATGTAAGGAATTCCTGTGAATGGATCAACTGCAACGTATGTTTCTCTTGCTGAATCGCCAACAGATGGGAGGTATGGAGAACGACATCCCATAACAACTGCACCACGCTGGAATGCAACTGATGGCATGTATGATGCACCAATTGTCATTGCTGTGTTGTCAGCAATAGCAGCCATTGCACCAGGTTTTCCGAGTTCGAGAGCACCAGGAGCATCAACACCCTTTGTTACAACGTATTTGTTTGCATCACCTGCAAATGTTACGATGTCACCTTCAAGAACTTTTCCTGAACCAGTGTCAACATTTACAGTACGATCTCTTTCTGCAACAGCACCGTTTACGAGGTAACCTGTACCTTCACCTTTTACGTGTGATTTCAGTCCTGCTGAAGAACGGATGTACATTCCCTGAAGGTTTCCTGTGTATCCTTCACGGAGGAATGCTTCTGTACCTGCTTCATTTACTTTGAAGAGGTTCGACATTTTACCACGCATATTTGCGAGGGCTACCTGGTTCAGAACGAGCTGACGGTCATCCATAGGACATCCGTTTTCGTCCAGAATAAGGTTGAGCTGTGCGATGTCATCAAGGTTTCCTGCAACTCCGAAAGGAACTGTACCTACTGTACCGTAAGCACGGTTTGCACCTTTTACGATTTCTGCAGCGAGGTCTGCTTCCATCTGGTTTGTGAGTTTACGGAATGCATCAGCAATACGCTGTTCCATAATTTTTTCCCACATACCGAAACCTTTGCCTCTTGCAGCAGCTTCAAGTTCACCATCGAGTGGGATATCAATCTTGCGACGATACTGCATTTTTACAGTAACGTAAGGAATATCACCTTCAGCAGGAGCTGCAGTGTCAATATTCCAACCAGTCTGATAATCCTGAACGGCACCAGCCTGTGCGAGTGGAACTTTGATTTCATCATGAATTGATGCTGCAGAAATATCTCCGTTCAGATTTACTGCTGAAAGGAAACCTGTCATTTCACGGTTGGCATAAGGGAAAGCCTTGTAGATTGGATTAATCAAATCTTTCAAAAGAGCCATGTTATTCACCTCTTATTTGGTCTAATCGACCAATGTATATTTGAGTGCTGCCTCAGCCTGTTCACTAGGTGACAGTCGCTGGAAGTCAGCCCATTTCATTGTGGTTGCTGGAGGTGGGTTATCATTTCCACCGTCTGCTCCACCACCAGAATTTCCGTTCAATACGAACAGTTTTCCGGCCGAGCTGGAAATAAACTCATCAACAGAAGCCGCAATGTCTTTTCCGTCATCACGAGTAATAATGAACTTTCCATCTCCGATAGATTTCTTAGAAAACTTGGAGAAGTTTTCACCAAGAGCCAGCGTTTTAATTGCTTCAAGATTGTTTGAATCGAGATTCTTTCCTACGATTGCTTTGCTGAAAGCATCTTTGCATTCGTTTTCAAAAGCACTCTTCTCAAGTGTTGTCACCTGACCTGTGAGTTTCTGAATCTTCTTTTCAAGTTCACCTTTCTGCTGTGCATAAGCGTCAGTTAAAATTTTCTCTTTCTGCTGGAAAGCCAGTTCAAGAGCCTGTGCATTTGAAGAACCGTCATTGATTTTTTTGTTAAGTTCTTCGAGGTTTGCATTCAGGGCTTTTTCTTTTTCTGCCCATGCGTTCTTTTCTGCTGTAAAACTGTTGTTCAAAGAGTCATACTTTTCCTTGATGGCAACTTTTTCTGCCTTAAGGTTTGCCTCATTTGTAACAAGACCGTTTACATCTGAATCGTGAAGAGCCATAAACTTAGAGCTAACTTCACTCCACTGTGTCTCATCAAAACCTTCTGGTTTGAGACCATCGAGCTGTTCTTTTGTGATAGCCATTAATACTTCCTTTGGGTTCAACTTCTGTTGGTCTACTTCTGTAGGCTAGAAACCCATTTTCTTAATGACCAAAATAAAACTTGAGAAAAAATAGGTTAAACTGATAAAAAAAAAGACGGCCCGAAAGCCGTCTAATTTATTCATATAAGTCTTTTAATTTGATTTTTCTTCCGTCATTCACAAAATCTGTAATTTCCAGTTCTCCTGATTTCCATAAATCAAAACGTTTTCTACCAAGAACATCCAACTGGTCTTCTTCATCTAGGTTCTCAACCCAACTACTAAAAGAATCCCAATCAGGCTCTGCTTCTTCCTGGATAAAACTTATTGTTGAACAACGGCATTTATAATGAACCGGAATAAAAGGAACTGTTGAAATATCTTTGTATACAGTTCCATTGAGTTCTGCACATAATTCACAGGTTCTTGAGTCAAGAATTGAACACCACTTATAACCTGTAAAGATTTTCTTATTTTCTTTCTATATCTGTCTTTGGGCTACTTTTACAAATGACTGAACCATTTCTTGTGTTTCAGTAGAAATTGACCGTTTTATTGAATCAAGTGGCTTTTCAATATTTTCAACTAACTGATCTCCACCATATCCCCAGAAAACTCCGGTGTTAAGGCTATTTTTTACGGTGTTGTTTAATTTTTGTTTCATACTTGAAGCAAAAGATTTAATTGTATTGGTAGTGGAATACGGAATAAGAGATATATTTTTATCCAATTTCTCTGGAATAACCACATTTAGTGCATAGACACCTAAAATTAAAGCAGCATACCAATTGCTTTCTTTTTCAGAAATTGACGTTGCCACCATTTTCATATGAGTTTCGTATTCATCAATGTAATCTGCAATCAATTCCTCAAGTTCTGCAAGGTATTCATTAGCATTTCTGACAGAATGAATGCTTTTAATCGACTTTAATCGTTCTTCGATTTCAATTATCAACTCTTCGAGGTCTGAGATTGCAATCTCAGACTCGTAATTTGAGTAAAAGATAGACTTTATTTGATGAAGAAGAAGTTCGTCAAAGTAATCCATTCACTACACCTTGTTTTTTTCACCGTTTTTTGATTCTTTGAATTCAAGTTTATGAGTTTCAGGATCTAAAAGCTGTTTATCTTCAACCTCTTTGTTTGTAGGGAGTTTCTTACCTCTTACTTTCTTCACTTTGTTATCAGCCTTGAATTTTGCATAGGCTTCATTTACTTCTGAAGGTGTAAGACCAGCATTTTCGAGATCAAGCAGATAAACGATATCTTCATAACTCATGTTTGGATCAATAAGTTCACCTCTCATCATCATTCTGTAAAGAACGATAAGTGGAACTTTACCGATAGAGAACAGATTAACCATAGCATTAAGAGCATTAGCATCGAATCCCTGAGTTTCGTAATCAGTATTCAGTTCATACTTACAAACTGCTTTCACTCCCATAAACTCAGCAACAATACCGAGAACTTTAGCCAGACAGTTGCTCATATTGTGAGCAAATGTAGCCAGCTTGGCATTTTCACCTGCACGGTGAATATTTGCTGATTCTGCAGTTTCAGAAATACCTTTTTCAGGAGTGATGATTCTGGATCCAAGAACAACCATCTGAAGTTCTGATTTATCAAGTGCAGTTTCAACGTGTGTAAGACCTTCTCCGGCATAACACAGTGTAAATACTTTTGCATTTTCATTAGGGAACATCAGGAAGTTATCAGCACCAAGGTAAATAGGCTGAATATTCTTGTTTTTATCTACTTCAGGTTCTTCACCAGTAACAACACCAGTTGGAATTGTTGTAAGGTGTACACCATTTTCATAGTCTGCAGTTTTCTTGAAGTGTGAAATGTTTACATCTGCAATATCCTTGAGCATTGGTTTGTCAGGAGTATTTCCAGGAGCAAATACAAAAGGAATGTAATGAATTTTGCCGTGATTTACTTTGATTGGAATTTCATATTCGATGAAAGTCTTTTCAGTATCAGGTTTATAAAGACGCTGTTTATAAATTCCGTCTTCAATAAGCAGAACTCGATACTGATATGCAAGTGTATGAGCAAAAGGATTGTCCTTTACGTTCATTTCAACCTGTTCACGAAGAACAATCATTGTCGGAACTTTAGTCCCTTTTATAAGTTCAAAACGCCAGTTGATAATATTTTCTGCTTTGTAGAAAGTTACATAAGGTCTAACACCGAGTTTTTCAGCACCTGCAACGTTCAAATTATCAGAAGCTGGTGGATAATCTACAAGATAACCACCGAAATTGGTCTGCATGATATCGTAAACTGTATCAGAAGCGAACTGATACATATTGTCACCTTCACGATTTACGTTTTCCATGAATTCAACAAGTTTCTCTGGAATTGTTGCAACAGGAGCACGTCTGAAAATCATACCGTGAGTGCCTTCAAGAGTCTGGTCAACATAATTTACAAAAGCAGGTCTTGAAATATATGACTTATAACGTTCGTCAGTCATCCCAATTGCTCTAGGAAGATATGTTTCTCCTGCAGCCTTAATGGCATCGCCACCTTCTACACAGTCACGAATAAGTTTCCACTGTGCCTTACGTTTGCGATACTCAGGATGTTCTTCCTGAAAAGCAAATTTGTATTTGTTCTGATTTGTAAGAGTTCCCTCGATAACACGTCCTGCCATTTTATACTCCCATGACATCTGGACGGTAAACTCTTGAACTGCTTCCTTTTACCGGATAGCGATAAGTCAAGAAATAAGCCGCAGCGTCACTAATATGGTCCAGCCCACCTGATTTGTCGGTGTCACTAGAGTTGTTGTCTTTATATGAGTAACCGTCAAAGGCTTTTCTAAGCTCTGGACAGGTTCCTTTTGCGATATATGCACGTCTCTGACCTAATGCGTTACAGAAAGCATTGTTTACAGAGTTGAATTTATCTCTGATCTTGTAAGGTGCATAAGGAGCCATAACGTGGAATCCTGCATCTGCAAGAATTGTGAGATCAGTTACACCAATTGGAGCAGAACTCTGACGTTTCTTTCCTGTAGGGTCTGGATAAACCCAAACTTCTGCAGCAGGATACTTTTCCTTAATCATGTCTGCCATGTACTGTGTATTTGAGTTTGGAAGTACGAACTCATCAAAGAAGTAAGCACATTTTCCAAGGTCTTTATTGTCAGGGTCGTATTCCATAACTGCGATAGCTGCTGTCATAGGATTTACGTTGAAGTCCATACCAACGTGGATTTCACTAAGGCCCCATTTCGGGTCTTTTTCACAAGAGTTAAGTTCTTTATCAAAACTTTCATAAACTCTGTTAGAAAGAGATTCAAAACTTGCTTCAAATTCCTGCTTGAACTTTTTAGGTGGCATTTCCTTGCGTTTCTGTTCAAGTTCTTCATCAGTAATCTGACCACCTTCTCTTGAAACGTATTCAAAGAAAGCCCACTGATCAGGCATTTTCTGATAGTTCATTGCAAGGTCATAAAACCAGTTGTAACCACGAGGTGTTGAAATAAAGAGTGTCTCTCCATCGTGATGTTTATCAGCAAGAGCAGGAGCAATATAGTCGTATGCTTCCTTACTGCAGAGTGCTGCTTCATCCATTACCAGAAAATCAATACCAGTACCAACCAAGTGGTCAGGTTCCTCTGCCGAAAAAACCTTAATCTGACATCCGTTGATAAGTTTCATTACCATTCGGGACTCATTTGGTTTTCCTTCAACGTACTGACGAGGCATAAATCTTTTGAGTTTATCCCAGAAAATGTTACGGGCCTGATCTTTAGTAGGTGCTACATACCAAATCTCGTAATCACCACGCTGTGTTGCTCTTTTTGAAGTTGCCTTTGTACAGATTTTTGCAAGAGCAACATATGTTTTTCCGAAACGTCTTCCACAACAGGCAACGATATTTCTTGTATTACATGAGGCGATAATAGACTGTGCTTCAGAAAGAATGATTTCCTCAGTCATACTTCAGAACTCCTTCTTCGCCTTCAACTTCTACAATGATCTTTCCGGCATCTTCTTCATCCTCATCAGAAGCAGGAACTGGTAGAGCACTTCTGCGTAAAAGTTCTTTGTTCTGTGTAGGAGTGAGTTTGAATACAATTTCAGGAAATTCCTGTTTTTCTTCTTCTTTTCGAATTCCAGGTTTTCCAAATCCATAATCCAATGCTGCTTTTGCAGCAGTGATTGCATTCTTTTCGTTTTCAGAATAAAGGCCTATATCTATAAGTCTGTCGAACAGAGCATCACCCTTTGTTGTGTAATAAGATTCACCAGTGTTCCTGTCAGTCACTAAAATGCGTTCTCGCATCTTTTTTTTAGAGACATCGTGCATAATTCCTGAAATATCATCTGCAGGAATAAGTGAGGAATTACTATTTATTCTTGATTGCTGTTGAATTAAACCCATAATCAGAAGATTAAAGGTTGATTTAAGTAAGGTTAAAATTGCACGACTTCTATGAAATTAAGTTATAGAATTTGTGTATGAGTAATGAGATTAGAAACGCACTTGAATACAAATTGTGTCAGATTCAAATGCATATAAAAGACGTTGAAGCGTTGGTCAGTGATGTGAAAGAGATAATGAATAAATGTACTCTCTCACCAACAATAGACCCTGCGTCAAAAGAAAAAGACAGAGTTTTCAGACAGGATGAAAGAACACCTCTTATTGATGTAGAAAAGTTGAGTGTAAAAGATTTAATAAAAAAAGATTTTAAGTCTGGTGGCTTTGGTATGTTTACACCACCAGATATTAGTTTCAACGAAATGAAAAACTTAGGAGGTAAATAATGGGTAAAGCATACGCAAACAGAAAACCGGAAGCAGAAAGAAATCCTGCAGATTATTATCCGACACCTAAGAGTCTTGTATGGGAATTACAGAAAACAGGACTTCTTGAAGGAATAAAAGATGTGTGGGAACCTGCATGTGGCGAAGGAGCCATATCAGAAGAGCTTAAGAAGTTTGGAATGAATGTAAAGGAATCTGACCTTATAACAACAGGTGAAGACTTCTTTTCATTTATGAATACAGGACCTGACTATCCTTTTGATGCTATTATCACCAATCCCCCATTTAGTTGTATGGACAAATTTGTTGAACAGGCAAAACAGTTTGCACCAAAGATATTTATGATTGGAAAAACAAACTTTCTTGGTGCTCATTCAAGGACAAAGAATAAAACCTGGGAACATCTGAAATACTGCTTTGTTTTTGACAGACAGGTTGAATACAGAACACCGAAACGAGACGACGGTCATTTTCATGTCGGATGCCTTGTTACATGCTGGTATGTATGGGATATGGAATGGAATGAGGACTACTGCATGATGAAAACCATAGATGTAAATAAATACGCAACATTAGGAGCATTTAAGGAATAGTACCCTTGAAAAATTCTGATCCGTAAAAATTTTGAAGGCCACCTCACTGTATGGAAACAGGGGTGGCCCTAATCATTTGAAGAATTTTATATCGACAATACTCTTTCCGTGAGAAACAGCAAAGTCATACTCTTCCCTTGCACCTTCAGAATCTTTCCAGTCAGGCAAGAGATTGATTCCGTCACAATCATTAAGCCAGTCAAGACAGAACTTCATACATTCATCATGACTCAATTCCCTTCCTGCAACTTCTGTACGGAACTTGATAAGTGGGACTGGATTTACAACATCGTAACCCATTCTTTTGAGCTGAAAGGCACGATCAGCGAACTTCTTTTCATAGTCTGATGTACCTGTGATTTTTCCTGCAACATATACTTTCATGCGAAGAAAGATACATTTCGCACGACAAAAGATTAAACATGCTATATTGTAATTGCAGCTATCATAACTATGTCTCCGAATAACACCCCAGAGAAAGACTCTGGGGTAATTTTTTTTAATCAACACTTACGAACGTTATTTCGTTTTTATTTTCGGAATATATTTTTACTCTTTTAGTAACACCAGATTTTGTCACTGGATTGTAGAAGAAAAAATAGAACGGAGTAAGCTCTCCGTCTTCAAATACATATTTCAGGTATAGATAATTATCATTTTTATATTTATTGATAGCGATTTCAAGAAATATTAAATTATCCTCTTTTCTTATTCCGGTAATGGTCTTGGTGTCACTTCCGTATTCACTATATCCTAGTAAACCACTATCACCAATCCTTAATGTTTCTTTGTATTCTGCAAAAGCAGAAAAACAACATAGACAAAGAAATATTACAAAAATAATCTTTTTCATAAAAATCTCCTTATTTCAAATATTCATAACAAAGATCAAGACAATCTAGAAAGGCATCACGATAGATTTCTGCAACAGGAGCAGTACCATCATGACTTCTTAGATAATCTTTTCTCTTTGCTTCGCACAATATAAATACAGTCTGCAATTTATCAGCCAGAGTCTCGTCCAGTTCGATCGAATTATCCTCAAACTGGTCGTGGCACATTTCAATTATATCGCTTAATTGAAGACGATAAGCCTGACATATTTTTTTAAGTGTCTCATACGAAAACTGCTTCTGCATAAAGGCGTCGATAGTTTTCTTTGAAAGTCCTGTAGCCATCGCCACATCATTATGAGTGAGCCTATGCTGTTTCATATAA
Source organism: Lachnospiraceae bacterium (assembly GCA_024399135.1). Classification (GTDB taxonomy): domain Bacteria; phylum Bacillota; class Clostridia; order Lachnospirales; family Lachnospiraceae; genus JAILLW01. The sequence continues at coordinate 37,761 of JAKSHY010000011.1, forward strand.
GCCTTGAACGGCCCCATACTTACTCGCATATTTCCTCCATGTCCACAAGGTCAGAAATCTTACAACCTAATTTACATGCAGCTACACAGGTAAATAACAGTGTAAGGTCCATTCGCTCCTTTACATATTGGTATGGTATTCCTGTTTTTTTTGAAAACTCGCTGATACTACAATCCTGCATAGCCCATAGTTTTGAAAAGTCCTTTTTACTGTGAAGAAACCTTTCACATTCACTTTCTCCGAGTGTAAGCAAATCAGACGGCTGACACTTAAGAAGGGAACAGAATCTTCCGAGCTGACTTAGCGTCAATTCCCTTGAGCCAAGGGTGCGTCTGTATGTACGGCTCGACTGCATGATCGTCTGAACATCTTCGCTCTGCAATCCCATCAAGTATACTTTCCCAACCAGTTTCGTATTGTCCATCGTCCTCTATAACCTCTTCTATCCCACATTTAAGTACATTGCAAATTCTCTCAACCTGACTAACTTTAGTATTAGGATACGTAAGAAGTTGATGCAGACCGATATATGTGATTCCCATCTTCTCAGCCAGATCTTTCAACTTCATACCTTTCCTTGCCAATGTCTTATACAACGGACTGAACGTTATCATTAATCTTCCCCTGCGTTAGCAGACGCAAAAATTTTTACAGCATCCTTTACACCGGTAGCCCATATTCCCATTGCCATCTTAAACAATTCATCTGAACTTCCAGGTAATGAAGTACTGTCAGCAAACTTCCTGATCCTATCCTCTACCCCTTTCTGAAGCTGATTCATCACTTCCTCATACGACAGAATCTTCGTCGGCACCTTCTCTCTTATTATCTTCGGCGAAGCCGAACGCTCACGCACAATTCCATCATCCTCAGGTAGTTCACCATAAGCCTTTATCCACCTCTCTTCAAAATTACTTCCAGCTCCAACCTTACCTGTAAGTACACGTCCTAAGTACTGCCTTGTGCATCCCAACATCTCTGCAGCCTTATATGCAGTAATCCCTTTCTTCTCTAATGCTTCTTTATACTTTCTCATAGTAACCTACCTTACACGGTTACGTCACCTACATTTATAAGTTTACGTCACCTCACAAATTAGTTTACGTCACCCTGCATTTCTAGTTTACGTTACCTTAATTATCGGGTTACGTCAACCAATACTTTAGGGTTACGTCATATCGCATATCAGTATGACTATATATTATTCCTACATCTTTAGTAGGTTATTTCTATATAGGGTACACCAATATCAGGATAGATTGGGGTTTTGGAATAGTCCTTTGGAAAAATTGGGAAAATTTATGGGAGAGACAAGAATGAGCCCTGATCTCTCCTCACACTCCCCCGGGGAACGTGTGTGGTATTATATAAATAAAGATACGTTGTATCTAATAAGTCTTGACGGCAGACTTCAAACCTTTGCCCGATAGTCAAACAATTAAACTAAATAGAACTTGTATAGGTTCTCAAGGAGTCCTAGTATGACTAACAAAATTATCAAAATCACTTCCAAAGTAGGTGATACAAAATCTATCCGTAAAGTAGGTGTAGACTTTAACTCAAGTGTAAAAACTGTAGTTGACATTATGTCATTTTGTTCTGAATTCTCTATGGAAAAACTTGAAAAACTCCGCAACGGGCAGAGTACAGCAAAAATCCCATTCTTTAAGTACACAATTGACGGCTCAAAATGGGCAACAATTACGGAAAAAACACTGAATTCAATTGTGTCTTGCTTGAATGGTATGGCAATTGGTGAAAAATCAACACCAGACTTTTTCTTTACTGTGGACTGTGAATTTTCACCTTCAAAAAATGCTTCTTTCTTTGTTATTCGTAAAAATGCCTTCTGCCTTGACAATGGAAAGGGTGTGACAATGGAATATGTTGATGACGTTGCCAAAGGTGGAAAATCTCCTAAAGAGTACGAATTCGCCTTTACTGAAAAGCAAAAAGAATTCCTTAAGTCACTTGACCGAGAAAAAGCAGTTGAAATAGTAGGCAAAGCACTTGCCGACATTCAATAAGCAAAGCGACATTCAAACCTTATACCCTATCGCAAGATAGGGTATTTGTGTTTATTTTTTTTGTCCTGGTGTGACGTGCTGCAAAATCGCATTTTTTCTTTTTCTTTATTTTGATTTTTTGAGCCTTCAAAAATCTGATTATTAAGTTTTTAGAAACCAGATTTTCGAGTGCTTGAAATTTCAGAATATGCATTATTAGATTTTTCTTTTTCCTGGGAATGAGACATACTGTTTCTAGTCCGTTGATTTTCCAATTTTTAGAAAGTTCTTTTCCGTATGTTCTGAATTCGCAAGTGCTAAGTGTGAACATTTTACCCGTCACGATTCAGCTGTGTGCACGTTGCTACAGTTGCAGACTTCTTATAGTCTATCGAAATCCGGCATATTCTCGCCTAGGTAAAATCTTAATGCGTGGTTTTTTCAATCCCAAACATCGGAAACTGTCTCAACTTAAACCAACGTGGAGCAATACCTAGTATCTCCGTTCGTGGTCGATAGATGCCCTAATCGTGCACTGTCTGTTTTGAGTCTGAGTATAAGTCCGACAACAGATTGAATTGTGAAACAAAATCCACGCAGCACACGGCTTGAAAAGTTGAAGCCGACACTATCCCAATTCTCAAGTATTTGCACCCAGGTTTTGGGAGTATGCATTTAGAGTGTATTAAAACATTCGAGAAAATGAGAGTTGAGAAAACAAGTGTCGGTTAGGTGTCTGACGTTTTCGGCTACAACATAGAGTATCTTGAGTAGCCGGTCCAAAATGGGAGTGTGTGAAAAATTGCATATATCACATTCCCGAATTTTATATCCCCGATTTTCCATGTTTGGAGAGTCGGGGATTTTTTTTATCCCGATTCGATAGAGTGCATTTTTACAAGTGCATTGTATCGACTTTGTATAAAGTCAAGGAGTCATTATGAGTGATGTTGAAAAGAAACTTCAGAATGAAATGCTTATGCGTAATATTTACAATGCAGAAAAACGGGGTTATTACGTGGTGGAATGTGCCACTAATCTGCCCTATGACGAAGTGAACAGAAGATATGACGCATTGAGGAAACAAGGTTCTACACAGTCTAGAAAACATAAACACAGATATTAGAGCCTTTAATATTTGAGCCGATAGGATTTCCCCTATCGGCTTTTTTATTAAGGACTTTGCATGAAGTTCTATATTTTCAAAGGGGGAATTCGTATGGATTCAATTACATTGGCTGCAGAAAAGCAGAAGTATTTAGACGCAAAATGGGAAGAAATCTGTGCCCGTTGCTCAGAAATGGAACAGAAGAAAATGAAAGTTTCTGCTCCTAAAGTTTCAGGAAGAGTAATTAAAGAAATCACGACTTCTGACAATCTCAAAATTATAATTAGGAGGGTAAAATGAAAAGACCTGAAAACGCAGAGAAACTCTGTTATTTACATTGTAACTATTTAGGACTTGACCTTATTGGCATATCTAATGATGGCTACAATGATTTATTAATTTGGAAAAGTTCCGACACTAATACTTACGGTGTTTCAAGAGTCGAATACAAAGGATGCGAAAAAGCTGTTATTGTGGAAACTTTAGACAATGGTCTTGATTTTACACAAATGTGTTCTGTAGTTCTGAATAGAATTTCGGAAATGGCAAAGAAAAACGCAGAAGGAGAATTTAAATATGCATAAACAATGGGAATTGGTAAAAAAAGAAGTTGTAAATATTGGTGGAGTTCCAATGTGGGAAAATCACTATCGTCACAAGAAAACAGGTGAAATAAAAGTTACTCACAGTATCTATGTTATGGAGAAATAAAATGAAAAAGACTCTTGCAATTATTTTTGGGGCTGCACTTGCAGTCCCTTTTTTGTTTCCAGCCTGTATGCAGAAGATTCACTCAACAGGATTCCGTGTTATTACGGGTTACGTTGTAAACGAATTAATCATTGCTACAGATGACGGTCACCTTTGGAATTATGATTCAGAAATCCCAAAAGGCACAAGTGTAGAAGTTGTGTTCAACACAAAGAACACATCAGAAATCGAAGACGATGAGATTCTCATCGTCAAGGAGTTCTAAATGATTAGATATAACGAAAAGATCGAAAGTACAGACGGCTTCGAAATGCTCTACGATTGGGTCGAAAGACACTGCAAACCCGAAGATCATAAGACAGTTCAAATTCTCTCGTACATCTCAGGAAAGTATTCAGTTGAAGAGCCGGAAGTAGAAATCACTTATGACTGGTTAGAACAGAAGATCGAAGCATCAGACTGTAAAAACGGAGTTCAGTTTTTCTTCAGTACTCAGTTCTGCGAAATTTCAATCTACGGCTCTATGTGGACTTATGTCAACGATGCAAATGCAGGTGGAGAAAACATTAGATTAATTAGGATTCAGTAAAGGAGATTTTATGATTATCTATAGCAAATCCACAGAGAAGGAAATCAAGGCATGGAACGACAGACAAAGAGCCTACGAAGAATCTATTCGCTCTCCTGATTTTGGGAAAAAGCCATTGCCTAGAAGTGCAGTCAAATGTGGTGACGGTAACAGTTGGAAGACCGTAAATAGTTACGGTCAAGTTATGACACTTACTTGGTGGAAATAAGGGCTCTCGTATGAGAGCCTATTTTATTTATAAGGAGATTCAAATGAATCAATTAAATCAAATCATTCTTGAAGGCAATGCCGTAAAAAAACCAACAGTCAAAGAACCTATCCCTGGTTTCAGAGTTGCATCATTCACTATTGGTGTAAATCATTATTACGAGAGTAACAACGGAGACTCAATAGAAGAAGTCAGTTATTTTGACATCGAATGTTATAACCAAATGGCAGATAGAGCCGTAAAGAAAATCTGTAAAGGTCGTGGTATTCGTATAGTCGGAAGACTTAAACAGAATCGTTGGAAGGATAATGACGAATACCATTCAAGAGTATTTATCATTGCAGAACATATCGAATACAAACCAAAACCTGCTCAAATTCCGGTAGAAGAAGAACCACAATTTTAAGGAGATACAAATGAAAGTAACTATCAGAACTCGCTCAAACATTTCAGTTTCAACAAAGAATGTCGGTACTCCCGATATCACAGTTGAAAGAACAGTAGAACTCGAACCTGGAGAAGTTTTTAATCTTGAAGAACATAAACAGGAAGTCGAGAAGATTCAAACAACAATGCTCTCATCTTCTAACAACGTTATGAAAGAAATGGGCATCATTCCTGTGTCAGAATCTGTCAAATAATGTCAGATTTTATACCAAAACTTGACAACGGTACTCGAAAGGGTGCCGTTTTTTATTGGAGGAAACGTGCTAGTCAGTAATACAGCAAACTTAATCGAAGGTAAGGTCAAAGTGAAATGTTCCAAACCTGATACTTATGATGTTCAGATTCAGAAAGTTGACGGTCAGTGGCATTCACTTCCTAGTCTTTCAAAACAAGGGGCAGAACTTTTATTAGCGACTGCTCCCTTTCGTTCAAGAGCAAATACACGACTTTTTTGTACAGAAAACAGAAAATGCTTGAACACTAAACTCAAATTATGTCTAACAAATTATTAGGAGATAAAACAATGAACATTTTTACATTCTCACCTTTCGGATATGAAGGTGCAATCGTGTCTGTAGAGACAGATTTAAGACGTGGAATTCCTGCAGTTGATATTGTCGGACTTGCAGACTTTTCTGTAGCAGAAGCCCGTGAACGTATAAGATGTGCTATCAAAAATCAGGGAATGGACTTCCCAAGTGAAAGAGTATTAATCGCTCTCTCACCTGCCGACTTGAAAAAAGAAGGAACTGGATTTGATCTGCCACTTGCTCTGTCTGTACTTCATGCAAGTGATACAGAACATACGAGCAAGGAAGTTTTGGTAATGGGAGAACTTGAACTTTCGGGAACTGTCAGATGTGTTCGTGGTATTCATGCAGCCGTATCAAGTGCAATTGCAAGTGGTATCAAATCTTGTATAGTTCCAAAGTCAAATGTTCCTGAAGCATCAATTCCGGGAATGACAGTTTATGGAGTTGAAACACTTACTGAAGCATATTTGATACTTCGTGGACTTGAGACAGATGATAAAGACACACTTGCACTGTATCACTATGAAGTTGAAGAATCAGATAAGAACTTTGTGAAAATCAATGGAGTTGAGTTTCCGAAACTTGAAGAAGTTCCAGAGTTTGCACCTGTCAATTCAAAGGGTCTTGAAGCATTAACTGTGGCAATTACTGGACATCACAGTTTCCTGTTTGTGGGTGCTCCAGGCTGTGGAAAGACAATGCTCACACAGTATGCAGAGTATCTGATGCCTTGTAACACAGTTGAAGAATCACAGAGTGTAACTCGTATTCATTCACTTGCTGGACTTCTCAAACCTAACGAAGGACTTATCAGAAAGAAGCCGTTCCGTATGCCACATCAGACAGCATCTGTCGAAGGAATTTGTGGTGGTGGTCCAAACTGTAGACCGGGAGAAATTAGTCTTGCTCATAACGGACTGTTATTCCTTGACGAAGCTGCAGAGTTTAGAAGTTCTGTTTTACAGCTTTTGAGAGTTCCATTGGAAAGTAATTCAGTTACTCTCAGTCGTGCAGGCCGTTCAACCACCTACCCTGCTCACTTCCAGCTTGCACTTACAACAAATCCTTGTCCTTGTGGAAATTATGGAGTTGGAAACAAAATCTGTCTGTGTTCTGCAAGGTCTATTGATATGTATTGGAAGAAGTTCTCTGCTCCACTTCTCGATAGAGTTCCTATCAGAGTGCTCTTTGAAGATGATGCTCAGAAATCTAACTTTGATGTTTATCAACTCCGTGAAATGATTTCTGTTGGTGTAGACAGACAGAGAGAACGTGGTTTCTACAATGAAGATGCAACACCTGAACAGGTTCAAACTCTGCTCAGTAATTGTGCACAACATATCAGAGATTACATGGATAAGATTTCTGAAAAGCATGATTTAAGTGCAAGACGTAGAGCATCTTTAGTGAAACTCTCACAGACTATCGCAGACATTTGGTATGACGGAAACGTTATGTACGAATGTGTCGATACAGCAATTGGTATGATGACCATTAAAGGAATGGACATCGTAGGTTTATAAACTAACAGGGCTCTCGTTATGGGAGCCCTTTTTAATTCTTGTATAGGAGATTAAACAATGAAACTTTCAGAATTTGTAAGAATGATTGGAACAGGAAAATATGAAATGCGTTGCACACTTCGTATGGGAACTACAAATATGCCGGAAGTAATGTCAAATTGGCGTGGAGTTACAGTAAAAGGTTCATACCTTTACTTCTCTAACGGTTCAAGATGTGATTTACCAAAAGCAAGGAACTTTGAATGTGACGGAAAATTTTGGAGAGACTTCTTTCCTGGATATCGTGAACCAACACCCGAAGAACAGAAAGTCCTTGATGAATGGCATGACCATGCGTCTACTGAAGAATTTAAACAGAAACAGTGGTGTGACGCAATGCAGGATATGGCTATCACTTATTGGGAACAAAAACATTTCTTTGAAGATAAAGGAATGCTTTATCTTATGGGTAATGACGAAGAACGTGGCATGATACTCGACTGTAATCGTAAAGCAAAAGGTGATCCAAAATATATTCGCGATGACCACATCAATGGTGATACTCGCATGGAATATGAAATTAGGGAGATAGCATAATGGCAACTTACGCAGCAAAAGCAACATCATTCGCAAGAGCAATGGGTATCACTTGCGTAGACTTCACAGGTGGTGAAGCAAAGGTGTTACCACCCATGACACAGGAAGAATTGAAAACAGAAATGATTTCAAATAAAAGGAACGAACTCATGACAATGCCGGAAGAAGAGTTCTACAAAGAAGTAGGAAGTATGTCATCTGATGAACTGGAAGCAATTCTTTCTCTCGGATAACACGACTTCATATACATCATAAATTAAACTACAAGCCACTCTGTAAAGGGTGGCTTTTTTATTAGGAGTTCGTATGGACGAATTATTAGAAATGTTCCACATGGATACTGAAATCCATGCAGATGCAATCAAACATGCATGGGACAAACACTTTACAAAAGCAGAATGCCGGTTGTTCTTTCAGCCAGAGTTTTGGGATTCAGCTACTCAAAAGATTCTGAATAAGGAATTTCACCTTGCACCAATGTATGAATGTTACTTGGATAAAAAAACAGATAAACGTATGACATACAAACAGGCTAAGGCAAGGAACTTCGAGAATGTCAGAAAGTACTACAAATCACGAAAGGTAGATTCTGTCATTATCAATGCAATCTATCAGGTATTCTACAGAAAGTTCTCATACCTTATACATCCGTTGTGTTGCTCATACAAGAAAGATGAAAGTACAAGAAAGGTTGTAAACCGTGTAGCAAGAGACTTTTCAGAAATGATGTTCTATCGGGGATTCAAGGAAGATATCGTAAAGTTCTTTGATTCAGTAGCTCTTCCGGTAATTGATGCTACAACAGAATTTTTTGATTCACTCTGCCCTAGTGCATTCCGTTATCTCTTGGACGAACTGTTTCACGATGACCGAATTATTATCAGTGAAGAAGCATTGAAAGATCCAGACTTTGTAAAGAACAACAAGTATGAAATGTTCTACGACAATGAACTAAAAAAAGAAGTTCCAATGATTCGTAAGTTCTGCTCTCTCAAACAGGGTTGTGCAATGGCTGCGTTCTATGCAGACATTGTGCTTAGAGATGTTGACGAATTCATGAGTACTCAGCCGGTTACTTATTATAGATATTCCGATGACTGCATCATTGTAGGCAAAGGCACATCTGCAAGTAAGGCAAAGTACAGAATGAGTCAGATGCTCAAAGAGAAAGGTCTTAGATTTAATCCTGACAAGACTGAGAAAATCAGTGAAAACACTTGGGTTACTTTCCTAGGATTCAAAATCAAAAAAGATCAGATAACTATCAGTGGCGATACTCTCAAGAACGTTACTCACAAAATCAAAGAAGAAACAGTCTGCAGAAGTAAACAGTTACGCAGAGCACTTACTGAGAATGAACTGAGAAGAGCCATTGATAACATTCAGTACTGGCTCTTCGTTGGAACGAGAGACACAGAAGCAGGTATGGGTGCCTATCTGTACGGTGCTATCAACGATATGCATGACCTTGGTCTTATAGACACTTATGCAAAGGACTGTATCAGAGCTGCTGCAACAAACAAATGTGACATCTATGGGTTAGTTCCGATTCGTAAAGAACACGGAATTATGGCAGGTGGTAACGACAAGAAAGGTGTGTTCCACCCAGGACGTAATGTTGGAATGAATAAACTCAAGACTGAAGGACTTCCCGAAAGACTTGGTTGGTATTCATTAATTCACATGTACAAGAAGTTCCATTCGGGAACTGATGTGTACAAAGCAGAAGTTCTGAGAATGAGAAATGGTGAATGTTTTGAAGGAGAAAAGAATGATTAGTATTACAGAAAAAACAGCAGACAAAATGTGTAAGGAGTTTAGAGAACTCATTGTAGCAGCTGACCATACACTCGAAGAAGAAGCAGAAAATTTTCAGGAAGTCACAGAAGCTTTTAACAAGCTCAATAAAGAAGGTCCTTTATTTTCAATGGCACAGACAATGTATGACGGAGCAACCAAAAGACATCTTGAAGCACGTCAGAAAATTGAAAACGACAAACAGATGTATCTCGGTTTTATTGAAGCACTTATGGTAGGAGAAACAGCATGACATTCAATGAAATCTTAAACGGACTTGCCATGCACCACATGACAATGAAAGGAAATAAATGCTTTTCCGATTTGATAAGTTTCGACTTTAAGAATCGGAAAATCAGCAACGGCTCCATAGTTCTTTATGACCATGGAATTATTGAACAGACACTTCACCTTGGTGGTATGGAGGTAAAAATAACCAAGGATATGGAGATTGAAGGTGGTCCTGCTTCAGTTGAAGAGCTGGAACAGTTGTATGAGAAGTTCAAGTATTCAAAACTCGAACCTTATGCAAAGTATGCAAGAGAGAACTTCGTAGCAGTAAGTGATAACGACAAACTGACTAGAGAACAGTTCGAAAATGCAGAAGACAGACAACCTGCAAGAGTGAGACTTGAGAGTTATGTGATGTTTCATGACTTCTCAGGTTTCTTCACAAATGAAAAACACCATTATTGGAAATCAAACAATGGACTCACCTTGTACAGAGAGTGGGTCAAAGGAGAAAAGGATGTCTAGATTAGATACTACGACACAACCATACACCTACTATGTCATGAGCTTCGAGAGAGGTGAAGTGAAATGGTGTTATGGAGATATTAATGGCAACTATCAGTTTGGAGTTGATGAAAAGCCAATTGCCTTTAAGAAAGATACAGCTCAGAGAATTGCCTGTAATCTCTCGCTTAAATACGGAACTCACTATATGTGTGTTGAATCAATTTTACCAATAGGAGAATAAGAAAGTGTCAAATAGAATCAAGTGTCCGGCATGTGGAACTGAATTTGATATTCAGAATGAAAAAGAATGGAACGGCTATCACAATTGTGGTGCATCAATTCCAGATATGGATATGTGTGTAGGAACATTAATTCCTTCGGAAAAACAATCAAACAAAACAGCCAATAAAGGAGAAGTAAAAATGGCAGAAAACAAAGGAATCTCAACAGAAGAATGGGTAAAAGAAATCATGGAGACTCAGAAAAAAATGATGGATCTCGTAGTACAGAAAGTAGCAAATGGGGAGAATGTTGCTTCTGTGCCTGTGTCTTCATCAACAAAGGGTGGAAAAGCTGGAAAGAACTCAAAGTTCTACGGTCAGGAACTCTGTGGCTATGCTTACAGTCCTTATCTTGTTCGCCGCTGGCTTCCTCATAAGTTCAGAGAATGGATGAAGAAGTATGAACTGAACATCGACTGTGCAATCAAGAATGAAATCACCATTATGGAATCAATCAAGTTCTGTATCGAAGAATGTGAAAATCTTGTAGAAATGCAGAAGACTGACCCTATTGCATACGAAGAACGCCGTCTGTTCTGGCCCGTAAATGATATGAAAGCCATCTTTGTTCAGTACTTCAGAAAAGTTCAGGATGAAATCAAACAGTCTTTTGAAGACGGTGAAAAATTCTACAACGGAAATAACAAACTTGCTTACATCAAGTTCCACAACAAGAAGATTCCTGTGACTATTTCAATCGATACTGAAAACAAGAATACAGTCTATGCAAGACCAAAACTTGTTATCACTCCAAAAGACTGGAAACTTCCTGGCGATATCGAACATGCAATACGTCAGATTCAGGAAGCAACTTCTTATGAAGACCTCTACAAGATTATGTCTATGCAGAAACTCGTGAAACTTCAGCCGGCATATATCAAGACATGGAAGAATATCACATCTGCTTATGAACTTAAGAGCAACAAAGGGTATGAAGACAACACCCTTTCGTCTATATTCATCGAGAACTACAAAAAGGCAGGTGCATTCTACACAATGCAGGATGACATTCTCTTCCACGATCTTTCAGTGAATGGATTCAAAGGTCGTGAAGCAAACTACTACATTCATTCAATCATCAACCTTGAAGCCCATAAAATCTACAAGATTTACAAAGTAGCACTTGGTTACTCTGCAAAAAACGGTCGTAACTAAAACACTCCTTTGAATACACTAGTACATCAGATTCCAGCTCAACTAGGAGATGCAGCAATCGAATATTTCCTATAGCTGCATCTCAGGTCGATGCTGGAATGCATCTAACTGATTAAAGATGAACGAAGACCAGTGTAATACACGAATCAGTGACCGTACCAATTCTTCTGGAGATGAAAGCTGTACTTACATCCTAATAAGGATGTCATACAGCTTATATCCAGAGGACTATCTACTGGTATTAAGAAGACCGAAGAGTTACTGAAGATGCAATTTTACCGAAGACCATTTCTGATCTGGTAGGTCTACCATCAAACAGGAGGCGAGAAACGCTGAAGCAAGTCCAGCGTTTCTCGCCTCCTGTTTGACTTCCAGAAGCAAAGCCTTAACAGGCCAGCTTCTGGCACTCAACCAGATCAGAACATCTAACTAATTAAAGAAGACTATAGTCGGTAAATCTATGAACACAATTCAAGACAGTACTAGATGACGCCAATAAGCCCTAACCCGGATTAACAGTCCTGGGTTAGTGCTTCTAGAATCATCTAGTACATCTACTTGCTTAAAGCAGAACAAAGAGAATTGTGTATTGAATGTTCAGTTGGACAGTAATCCTGCAATTACAGGAGGGATCGTCAGCTTGATCTAGCTGCTATCCCTCCTGAATCGACAGGAGTACATCTATCAATCTAAAGAAGTAAAAAGAACTGAGCACGACTTCTAGTCACAATCAAACTAAACTCTTGCATAGGAGAAACAAAAAAATGAAATTAAATGAAATCAATGTATTTGATGACAGCGTAGTATTAGCACTCGCTTATGAAGATGGTTCAAATTTCTGTACAGAAGCATTTGAAAAAGACAGTGAATGGCACTCACGTATTGTAAAAGAATACGGTGATGTAGAAATTAAAAATATTAAGGTAGAAGAATTATTCCACACTACAGTCCTTATCTTCGTGGATAAAGAAATCTGCTTTAAGGTTAGCCGTGAGATCATGAACAGATATATGGGTGAAGATAACTCATGGGAGGAAATCGCATAATGACAAACGAAGAAAAAGCAGAAGAATACATAAGTCGTGAAGATGTTGTCACAGAAAATGACAGAGTTCCCGTTGATAACGGTTATGGTTGGCAGACAGTTTCATTCGAAGACGAAGTTAAACGAGCATATCTTGACGGACTTTCAGAAGGAAGGAAAGAACTTGAAAAAGAAAATGCAGAACTGAAAGCACAGATTGAGAAAATGAAATGTTGTCGAAACTGTCTTAAAATAATCCAGTGTGAAATGAATGTTATCGACAGTGTTCATTGTGATAAATGGGAGTTAGCAGAATGACAAACGAAGCAAAAACAGAAGAATATCTTAGAAAAAACAAAATCAGTAATAATGAAAATTGGGAAGTAGGTGGTAAATATTGTTATACACTTTGCAAACAAGCCTATCTTGATGGACTTGCAGAAGGAAAGCCTAAATGGCACAACCTTAGAGAAGACCCTGATGATTTGCCAAAAGAAACAGGACATTATTTAACTGATGATGGCGAATGTGTCTACGATAATTTTCATAGAAAGTGGAGAACCATAATGTGTGTGACTTGTTATGATCTTAATTGGCTTGACGATGGTGATGTTATCGCCTGGACAGAACTTCCGAAGTTCGAGGAGGAATAAATGGAAGCAACAGGGAAAGTAACTGCGAAAGCAAAAACAAAGGTCACAGTAAACGGTCATGAATACAACCTTTACTGCACAGCAATGGCAACAATGGAAGCCCCTGTAACAAAATACAGTCTGGGCAGAAGAAATTGTTCGGCAGATGATGCAGAACCGTGTGATTATACACCAGTCTACAGTGAAGCAACATTTGACGTGTATGATATAGACTGGGAGTGGGAGACTGACCAGTTCGAATATGAGTTTAAGTCGGTCGATGATATGGTGAAGTTTCTTGATGAAGTCAGGGAAAACATCATGGAAGACCTAATAGAAGGGTTCTACCACTCAAATGTCGAATATGAACACATCAAATAATTAAGGGCGAGTACTTCGGTATCTCGCCTTTTTTCTTTAACAAGCCACTTCGTATGAGGTGGCTATTTTTATTTCAGGAGAAAAGCATGAACGCTTATCCACACCTTTCAGAAAACAATTCAAAACTTGGTAAATTGGTTGCAGGTCTCAATCTCCCTGCTCTTACTACTTGCCGTCCAGACGCACCTTGCATGAAAACCTGCTATGCATGTCACGGACGATTCAATATGTTCAAGAATATTAAAAATGCACTGATGAATAATCTTAAAGCTTATCTCGACAACCCTGAATACTTCTTTGAGAAAATAATCATTGAAATGAAGATGTCAGGTTACCGTTGGTTCCGTTGGCACTCATCAGGTGATATTCCTAACTACGATTATCTCGTAGGAATGATTCACGTTGCCAATGCTCTTCCAGAAGTTCAGTTTCTTTGCTTCACAAAGAAGTACGAAATTGTAAACTCATACCTCGACCTTCATAAAGAGTTCCCAAAAAATCTTCATATGGTATTCAGTCGTTGGGGAGAATATCCTGTTCCAAATCCTTACGAACTTCCTGAAGCACATATCAGATTTAGGAAAGAGAATGGTATCGAAAACAACAGTGTTATTCCGGCAGATGCTCATATCTGTGAAGGTGGTAAAGAAGTAGTTCCTGGCCATAAATATACTTGCTCAAACTGTGTAAACGTTACAGGTAACTGTTGGAAAATGAAGTCTGGCGAATCAGTTGTATTCGGTCAGCACTAGGAGATTATATGTATTACTACGTTGCTAACACGAAAACAAAAGAAGTTGTTTATAAAGTGAAGAATGATTTACACAATGCTGCAACTGAAAGAGATATGCTTAATGCACCTTACCCTTTCTTCGACTGGCCTTATGTAATCGTTTGTGGCAAAGTTGGTCTGGAACGTTGTGGTTATAAAGAGAACTACAAATAGTAGACATATTTGAAATTCATATCCGACAGTAAGACGGCACTTAATACCTGTGAACTGCTCGAGTACGCAGTAAACAGGTATAAGATTCCGTCGTACATCTACAAATCTAAAGAAGACCAAAGAATATGAATTGATTGATTGATTGAAGTTTGTACTTCACCAATAGAAGGCGTTCTAGACTACTGGTGTCCTGATAGAGTTTCAGGAAACCAGTAACCGAACGCCTCTAATATCTACTGTATTTAAGTTGAAGAATGAGTACAAACGTAATGTAATCTGCAGACAACAATCAAATTCGGAGCATTACTCCTGATCACGGGAGTATTCACCCGTGATCAGGCATTCGCCGAATTTCATATCTAACACGCTAAATCAGAAAAAAGGCTGCAGAATATATCTTATAGGAGAGCCAAACAATGAAAAAGATACACATAACGGAAAGAGTTGGTTCATTGGGACTGACAGGATACACAGTGTATGTTGGAAATCAGATATATGTATTTGATAAAGAACTTGTACTGCGTCATGTTGACTTCAGCAGATGTAACTACCACGTTGCATCAAGTACCTTGGATAAAGTTAGAAATAAATTATCTGAATATGTAAACAAGGAGAAATAATGAAATTTATAAGAAAACCGGAACCTTGGGGATATCAATATTATTGTAAGGAAGCGATTTGTAATGAAACAGAAAAAACGGAACTTCTTGCTTCAGGACTTTTATCTAATGGGAAAATAATTATTACAGATATCTTACCAAGTAAATTTGATAAAACATGGGTTATAAGTTGGTTGGAAACTAAACAGGATGTGACACCGAAGAAGATTGGAGAGCCAAATGATTGTTTGTAAAAGCTGTCTAATAGCTATCGAAAGTCATGAAGGACCTGTGTTTCATAGACATATTGATTACACAGAATACGAAGATACCGTCAAATGTGAATGGTGTGAAGAAGAATATGAAACTTCCGAAATGGAAGAAATCTTAGGAGATTAAACAATGAATATTATCGGTGAAAACAACGAACGCCATGCGATGGACGTCCTTTCAGTAGGACAGCGTGTATTACTAGAAACAGTATGTAAGGAATTTGATGAAAGTATTTCCATTCAGGAAATAAACTACGAAACAGGATATATCACATTTAACTATCTCTATAACAGAGGAACTGAACATGAATTCGTAAAGGAAGACTTTATGTCAGTAAATGTAAATTGCGAATCAACTTCTTGCATGATGTGGGAAGTTGTAAATGCCGTTTATAAAAAATGCGTATAAAGGAATGAAACAAATGGATAAACCAATCATCAGTAAAACAAATCAGAAACTGAAAGAAGTTGTAAGCATAGGACTTCCAACAGAAAAACCTAAACCAATTATTAAACACGATTATGAAAGACCTGACCCTTCAGAATTTCACTATCAGGAATACTTAGATACAGGAGTAAATTAAAAGGAGTAAAACAATGGGATACACAAGCGATGTAACAATTATGCTTCAGCCGAAAGCATACAAAATGGTAATGGATTCAATCAATGAATATAACAACAAACAGACTAATGGTCACAGATTTGTACCATACGAAGACCTTTCAAATCCTGACGGTGAACACATCATTAAATGGTCAGGAGTAAAGTGGTGCACAGGTTTTAAAGATGTACAGTCAGTAACCAATGTTCTTCGTGAACTCTGTAACGAACATGAAGAAGAAGATGGCTATGGCTATAAATGTATTCAGGTTGGAGAAGACGGAGCTATTGAAGAAGAAACAAACAATTGGGATTGGGGCTCTGATATGTACCCTCTTACAACAGTCGAATATCCAAGTGATTTCAAATAAGGAGAAAAACAATGATGGATCAATTTTGTTATGAACAGATTGCTCAGGCAGTCAATTCATTGAACGAGATTAATGAATCTCTCAAGAAGATTTCTAAAGAGAAAGACGATAACCTACTCTGCATCTCAGGGAACGACCTTACTACTACCGTCTATGTAAACAAAAACGACTGTTTCTTCAGAAACGAATATTGCGAAATTGACGGAGAAACGAAGAAGCAGATTGCTGTAATCAATAAATATACAGGTGAATGTATCGGAACAACTGACTTAAGTGTACTTCGAATGTACTTCCCTGAAATTCCAAAGGAGAACTAAACAATGGATGTAATTATTGTAGTATACAAAAAGAACGGCTCAAACTGGATAAGGTCTGAGTTGTATGTTGGTGGCTTTGCTTATATCAACTTCGAAAGAAATTACATCAATGTTTCAACAGACGGAAGTAATAGTGTTGATTGGCAACATATTCCATTTGAAAAAATTGAGTGCAGTGTTGATCTTAAGCATTTCACTGTTTACACAAAGGAGAACTAAACAATGGATAACGATTACGTATTGTATTACATTCCTTCAACTAATCAGACAATCTACTGCTATGAAGGAAGTGGTGACAATCTGTTAGAAGAAGACAGAGAACAGGGACTTAATGACTATGTGAACTATTCCGTAATGCCAGGAAGAGTTGAGCCTTCTGCTTTCGAAGAAGATGAATACTATGACGAAACAGTTGGTGACGGTGGTATGTATATGTTCAATAACGAAGATACTCGATACAGAAGTATGGAGTTCGCTGTAAGAATGGTCATACAGGAAATGATGGATATGGATTTTGATACACCGATTGAATTTGTCGGAAATGTAGAAATATAGGAGGAATTAAACTATGTGGGTATCTCAGATTTGGTACACAAAAGAAGAAGGTCAGTATCATGAAGATGAAGATGTAATTAAGAAAGAGAACAATTGTCTCGGTCCTAATTATGTGGATAAAGCAATATCAGTTGAACAGTCAGAACTTCACAACTGGAACAAACCAAAGATTGAAGAAGTTATGGGTGGATTTGGAGTTATCCCTGGTTGGGGACATGTCAAAAGTCATGAAGTTGCCTCCGGTTGGAGACATTTCAAGAGCTATGAACTCGATATGTTTATTTATGAAATGCCGGACAAAACAAAATATGAAGTATGGAATGATACTGAATGTCTTGAAGAAGGTACCTTTGATAAGAAAGACTTCGAAATCTGCAGTCTTGATAACTGGATTCGTTACAAATTCCTTGATAATTATGAACCTTTCAATGAGTGTGATGAACTATTTAAACAATACAGTGACTTCGATGTAGAAGCTGAAATCTTTGACCTATTGAGAAAATACAAAAAAGATCCAAATTCTTGGAGTGGTAAAAATGCCCTCTTCAATGCCGGATGTCTTGCAAAAAGAAAACTGTGTGAACATGCAGTCTTCTACAACAAAGACGAATGGGAAATAACAGGCTGTCCTGAAGATATCGAAGATCTTCACTTCTGTCTCGTTACTCTTCACGTATAACAAACAAGCCACCTTTGGGTGGCAAGGAATCAAACAATGACTAAACAAGAAGTGGTCGAAGACCTTATTACAGAAACAAAAATGTATTTCTATAATGCTCTCCTGAAAGACAGAGAGGATTTAATGGAAAAGGCTTGGCAGAACTGGTGCACAATTTACATGATGTATGAAACTCCAGAAAATGCTACTGAAACACAAAGAATTAAAGACAGTCAGGAACTGGCAAAAGCAATGGCTCACTTCACTGATAATGAAGTGTATGGAATCACAGGATATGCAAAGAAGAAGTATTCGGCATAAGGAGAAAATGATGACAATTTATTTAATCACAGGTTACACAAAAGAAGTCGGTGTTTGGGAAGTAGAACTGTTCAGAGATTACAATGAAGCAGTCGAACACTTTAAGCAGTACGTTGAAGATTACAATGCAGAGCTCGATGAAAACAATTCAAATTATGCAATGTGCCCTGACGGAATCGGAAGATTCTGGCTTGAAGAAAGAATAATATAAGGAGAATAAAATGAAACAGATTAAGATTTTTACAGGTAAAGAAACAGATGCACTTGAAGAAGATGTAAACGAATTCATGAAGACAGTTGAAGTTCAGGATGTCAAACTTTCAGAAAGCGAAGGGTACTGGACTATAATGGTTATCTATATCGAATAGGAGCTTGTAATGAGTAAGTATGCAAAAGAAATAACAGTTACTGATACTCAGATTGAAGTAATTAAAAGAGGCCTTATCTATGACTTGGAATACTGCCTGAATGAAACAGATAACAGCGATGAAGCTTACGGTCCGTGTGGTGGATACAGAACTGAAATAAACTCTTATAAAAATGAGCGTAAAACCCCTTGCTTTAGCTATGGGGATATAAGCGACAAAATTTAATACAAAGGAGGTCGGATATGAATCTGGCACTGAAAGTTCGGTTATATCCGACTTCAGAACAACAAACTTTAATCAATATGACACTCGGCTGTTGCAGACAAATCTATAACTTAACGTTAGCAGAAAGATTAAGCTTCTATGATGAAAACATTAGGGGTAAAGATCTAACTAAACAACAGAAAACTGAAATCTATAAATCATATAAACCTAAGACTGAAAAAGAATATAAGGCTGAATATGAATATATGAAAGATGTAAGTTCTGTAAGTTTACAGCAATCAAGAAGAGATATGGAAACTGCCTTTGGTAATTTCTATAAAGGTAAAAGTAAATTTCCTAGATTTCATTCAAAGAAGAATAAGAATTCGTACCGTGAAGTGATGAGTGTTAAGTTTTTCTGGAATAAAAGGACTATACAGTTACCTAAGTTGGGTGAGGTTAGATTCAAAAACAGAGAGCTTCCTAAGTGGCTTCATATTGAAGATAAAGTCTGTAACATAACAGTAAGCAAAAATCCTTCAGGACAATATTACGCAAGCATTCTTTTTGAAGTAGCAGAAATGCCTAAACTTAAAAGCGAAAACCAAGCTATAGGTTTAGACTTTTCTCCTGCTGATGAATATATCGATAGCAATGGTTGTTCTGGCAAGGATTTTGGATATATCTCACAGAAACAGGTACATCTCAAACAGCTAAGAAAACTTGAACGTAGATTGGCTAGAAAGCAGAAAGGTTCAAGAAATAGAGAAAAGGCAAGAATTAAAGTTGCTCGTTTAGAACAGCATATTGCCAATTCACGAAAAGACTGGATTGAGAAAGAAACTTTAAGACTTGTAAGAAATTACAATGTAATCGGAATTGAAGATTTGACAATTAAAGGGTTATTAAGAGCTTCTAAAAATGCTAGAAACTATGTTGATACAACCTGGGGAACTTTTACAACAACTTTAATCAATAAGTCTAAGAGATATGATTGCAATGTAGTAAAGGCTGATAGATTCTTCGCAAGTTCAAAACTGTGTCATGTTTGTGGATATAAGAAAACAGATTTAACTTTAGCAATTCGTCACTGGCAGTGTCCTTGTTGTAAAACAGAACACAGCAGAGATATGAATGCTGCGATAAATCTGAAAAATAACGCAATAAATATACTCAGGGAAGCTGAGGAATTTAAGTCTGTGGAGAGTGTGGAAGGTTTAGTTAATCTTGCATTAACTGCAACTGGAGCATTCGATGAAACAGAAAGAAAGATTTCGTGAGAACTTTCAGAATCCCCCTGCTTTAGCTGTGGGGAGCTTCAAGGTGCTGAAAGTATTGGAATTGCCGGAGTATGAGAAATACTCAAAACTCTGGGAACAGCGAAAGAAAGAATACAACATAGCAATTACAGAATAACAAGGAGATTATTATGGGATGTTTTAGTTGGATGTACGCAGATATTAATGAAAATATGAAGATGAACAAAAGCAAAGACAGTTATTTACTCGTTCCTCCTGAATTTCATAAAAAATATGGAAAGTTTATTAAAGAAACATGTTATGATGGATATGGAAGAATGGGTAGCTATGATGTATATGAACTTGTACTTGAATGGAACAGAAAGTACATCAACGTAGATGAATTAACTGACAACAACCAATCATTTATGATAATGATAAAATCATACTGTAAAGGATTGTCAGATAAAAAAATGACAGCTCTTTCAAGAAAGATTGGGTTTGGATATGGAAATCCTGATGATTGGAAAAGATTGTTAGGAATTGGTATTGCTTGCTATGATAATCAGAACGCTGCATTGAAATATCCAATAAAGATATGTTCAAAGTATATCGATTATGACTGCTGTGGCATAAGCAAAGGTGACCCCGATCAGGGATTTTAAGGAGCATTAAATGACAGATTTTAATTTTACATTATCTGACAGAATTCAAAAAATACAACAGATAAATGATAAATATAACCTACTTGATAATGCTTATTTATCATTTAGTGGTGGTAGGGATTCTACTGTTCTTCACTACTTACTGGATATTGCACTCCCTGGAAATAAAATTCCTCGTGTGTTTATCAACACTGGAATTGAGTACAAAAAAATAGTTGAATTCGTAAAAGGTATGGCAAAAACTGATGACAGATTTGTTATAGTTGCTCCTTCCAGAAACATAAAAGAAACTCTGGAAGAATTCGGCTATCCTTTCAAAAGTAAAGAACACAGTCAAAGATTAAAAGAATGGCAGAACGGATGCCGTGGCGATTATCTAAAAAGATATATCAATGGCGAAAAATTTATTTCCTGTCCAAAGAAACTTAAATACCAATTCGAACCTGATTTTAATATGAAAATATCAGATTTATGTTGTAATAAAATGAAGAAAGATCCAGCCTCAAAGTGGTCAAAAGAAAATAAAAGATCCGTTTGTATAACCGGGATGAGAGCTGAAGAAGGTGGAAATAGAAGAACATTGAACTGTATTGTCACAACCAAGAACGATTCATTGAAAAAGTTTCACCCTCTGACAGTTGTTAATGAAGAATGGATGGATGAGTTTATAAAGGCTAATAACGTCAAGCTATGCGATTTATACTACGAACCATTCAACTTTCAAAGAACTGGTTGCGTTGGATGCCCCTTTAATAAGAAACTACAAGAAAGTTTAGATATTCTAAAGGTGTTAGTTCCAGACGAATATAAACGAGCAAATATTATATGGAAGCCCGTATACGATGAGTATATACGAATAGGCTTTAGATTAAAAAATATCGAAAAGTTATAAGGATAGGTTCAGTACAACCTATCCTTTTTTTATTCTCAAAAGTAAACACACAAAAAGTAAACACAGGTACACGAGGGTTTTTCAGTAAACCAAGCTAACCAGGAGGATGTCGATGGTTAGAGTTAGAGTATTTGTGGGTGGGAAATTTATAACATTGGTTTTTAGTAGTTGTTCTCAGTTTGAGAAGTGGCTCGGTGGAAGTCCAAATAAGATTCATAATAAGGGGGTGATAAAAATTATGAACTATGAGCTTATATAATAGAAGAAAAATACTTAAATTTTCTTCACTAATTTCGAATAAATTACAGTATAATTGAGGTAAACAATGGAAATTAAGGACGAGAAAGAATTAATGAAAACTCTGGTAAAAGAAATCCAGAGCGAAATTCAAAGATGGAAGACAGAAAGATTACTTCTTATTTTCTTAGACGAAAAAGGGAATATCTTTTATAAAAAAATTGTATCAGTCGGGTATAATAAATATGTTGCTTATTTTTATCCCAATAGGGTGATAGAGTTTATTAATGAAATAAAACCACATGCAGTTGTCTGGGCACACAATCATGTTACAAACATTGCAAGACCGAGTGATGTCGATGACGAAACTCTTTATTGGATAAAAAATGAGTGTGAAAAAAGAAACATCATCTTTTATGATAGTATCATTGTTATGAAAGATAATAATAATTACTATTCATACAGAGAATGTAACAGACTAGATATTATTCCAACTAAAAATAAAGTTACCACAGGAGGTAAATAATGGGTGTACAGATGGAACCACCAAGTCCTAATCGAGAATATAATTTCTTGATTCATGATACTGACCACTTGTCAGATGAGGAAATTGAATGGCGTATGAATACAAAATTATATTGTCAAAATTGCCATAAATTATGGAAGCCATGGGTATTTATAAATATTATAACCAATATAATTGTCTGGGCAGTGGATAGTTTTTGCTCATATGATCTTATCATAGCAATGATTAGTTTCGTTATAAGTGCCCCAATATGCTTCTTTATAAATGCATGGCAGATTTATGACAATAACAAACTAAGAGATATATATAATGTAAATTCAGATTTACTACGCATGGAATCTCGAATCGAAATGGGTGTTGCAATAGGAGCAGGTATTTCAAGTCTAAAGACAATAAAGAAATCTACAAAACATGCTCTAACTCCACACGATGTAGACATCTAATATTTACAATTCATTATCAACTAACCCGGCACGACATTAAGTTCTGCCGGGTTTATTATTTAACACGAGCGTAAAACCCCTTGCTTTAGCTATGGGGAGCTTCAATTAACACGAGGTATCAAATGATTGAACTTAAACAATACCCTACTCAGGAAGATTTTCTTGATGGAATTGCAAGATGTACATCATTAGTTCAGACAGCACTTGGAGATATTCAGTATCTTGCAAAAAGATTTTCAGATGGTAACTACTACATGACTGAAGAGCAGGTAGCAGATTATATGAAATGCACAGTAGATGAAATACCAAAGATGACTAAATACAGAGCAGTCTGGTCCAGAGGTTACATCTACAAGAAGTCGGAAGTCGATGATTACATTGAATCAAAGGCTGTTGGTAAAAAGAAATCGGATTCGTTATTCTAAGGAGAAATAAAATGGCAGAAACAAAAATTACAAACGGTGATGTATTCAACAAGCTTGGAAGTATTGATACTTCAAAGAACGTAGAAGTAAAGAAAACAGGAAACACAGAACTCAAATATCTGAGCTGGACATTCGCAGTTGAAGAAGTAAAGAAAAACTTCCCTGATATGACATACACTGTAAAGAAATTCAAACAGGTTGAACGTGTCGGTGATGTAGTCCGTGAAATAGAACTTCCTTATATGTTTGACCCTAACACTGGTTACATGGTAGCAACAGAAGTAACAATCAACGGTCTCACACATGAAATGTGGCTTCCTGTTATGGACTCTCACAATGCAGCAATGAAAAATGTTGGTTATACAGTGAAGACAAAATACAGCGAATATGCAGTTCCGGCAGCATCAATGTTTGACGTCAACAAGACAATTATGAGATGTTTGGTAAAAAATCTTGCAATGTTCGGACTGGGGCTTAACATCTATGCAGGTGAAGATCTTCCAGTTATTGAATCTGAGGAGGTGAAGTCACTTAAGTCAAAAGTCGAAAACATGATTAAGGACAAGACAATCACCGACCCTGGCTACGTTGCAAAAGCACAGTCTTACATCAACGCAAATGATGTAGATGGGCTTCAGAAAATAATCAGTTATTATGACGGTCAAAAGAAGACTGCTTAATAATATATACCTCAGTAATTTGGGCTCACCTTTAAGGGTGGGCCCTTCTTATTTGCACGACTTCAGAACAAAACAAACTTAATATTAATCAAAGGAATAAACAAATGAATACATTAAAAATCAATCACAAAACTTATACAGAATCGGACGTAAAGAAAATGAGTCTGATTGAAATTGGAAATCTTCAGTCAGAACTGGAGATTGAAATTACTTCTGCAAAAGATGCATTAGTCAATATTGGAGACGATAATACAAGTGTTGCTACATATCAGAAGAATTGTCTTCATAAAAAACTGAACATGATGCACTATGCACAGAAATGGATTGGTTCAATTAAGAAAGAAAACTATCTGGACGAATACAAGCAGAGAAGATATAACGAAAAGTTTGTAGAAGTTTCAAAAACATTCCTACCTAAATTTATGCTTAAGAAAATCGAAAAAGCAATACAGGAGGCCGAATAATGGATTATTGTAGACTTTGGGAATATATAGACAAAGCTCAGTTGAATGAGATGATGAAAAGTGAATATCCAATTGATGTTGACTACTCTTTTCTCTGCTTTGAAAATATCTATTTCGGAGTTGCAGAATACTGTGCTCGTTGTTATGCAGAAATGTCTAACGTTTATAGCAAAACTACAATCATAGACTTAGGCTGTGCTTATGGTTTTCAGTCAGCATTATTCACAGATACGAAAGTTTTTGATAAATATATAGGTGTTGATATTAGTCTACACCCAAAATATGAGACTAATAATAGTGTTTATTTTGAAATGTCTATCCAAAACTTTATCAAAAATGAATTACCAAAAATGAATCTTGAGAATGTAATTGCAATCTGTTCTTACGTTCCTGATGAAGAAGCAAGACGTTTAGTAAGAGAAACTTTTGATAACTGCATAGTCTATTACCCACCAAGGAGAAATTATGGAAGAGATTAAAAACTTCATCTACAGTCATTCATCACCTAATGGCTGTGTGGCACTTACAAGAAGTGAAAGAGATGAACTCATCAGTATGATTGAGAAACACTATGAAAAACTGAAATGCTGTCATAACTGTAAATATTCTTTTCGTAACGGTGGTCATGAAGAAAAATGTGAAGGTTGCTGGACGTATGAAAGTAAAGAAGACTTTCAAATCAATAAAAAGACCTATCTACATTGGAAGTGTAAAGAATGACAGTATCAGAACTTAAACGTGAACTTGAAAAGTATGAACAGATGGGTCACGGCGATACTAGCGTTATTGCTCACTGTTACAGTACATACAAGTTTTGTGCAGACGAAGAGAATGATTATGTTGAATATCATTTCTCAAAAATTGATGATATTTATTATCAGAGTGGTGACATTGAAATTGAATTCAGTAATGGAAAGGAGCGATAAATGACAGAAGAAGAAAAAGCAGAAGAATATGCAAAAGGGAAAGCACACGAACATTATCATTTTCTTTTTGAGGAAAACAGTGGAAGCCCAGTGGATTTTGCAAAATTGTGTTATCTTGACGGACTTGCAGAAGGTAAACCTAAATGGCACGACCTGAGAAAAGACCCGAATGATTTACCTAAGGGAGATGAAGATTGTTTATGTTTTATATCAGAATGCTATTTTGTTGGTCATTACGCAAAGGAAGATAAAGAATGGCATTTTGATGAATTTATATCTAATGGGGTTATCGCTTGGTGTGAACTTCCGAAGTTTGAGGAGTAGATATGACACATACAATTGTTTATCTCAAATCAAACAACCATATTGCTGATGAATTTCATTGTGTTCCTGACAAAATAACAGAACACATTATGAAACATACAAATACTGAAGAAAAGAAACAGGACTGCTTCATGTTTGAGTTTGCAAGTGGTAATTCTTGTTGGTATGCACATTCAGACTATTACTACAAGTTTGAAGGTGGATTTATTGCGTAGGAGGAATAAATGACATTCAGGATTAGAAGTAATTGGGAACAAGGTGCTTCAGATTACAAAGAAGTTCTAAGTAAATACAATTATTGTGGAATTGAAACTGTTTTTGAAGATGTTACTCTTAACATTCCGGTTTTAAGTGGAATACAGTTACATTCTCTTCTGAACTTCAATTTTCCAACTTGATTACCTTTTTGCTTTGACTTTGAAAGATTAATAATATCCTGCTGAATATGTCTAATGATATTCTGATGAACACCTGTTTGAATCGTTAGATTTCTTTCAACGATATTATGGTCTTTATCAAAATTCTTAATTATACGATGTTCTTTGTACTCGTAATGAAAAATATCATCACTTGCAATTACATCGTTTTGAATCCATTTGGCTTCACGAAAAAGATTAGATAATTTTTTAAAATTATCTTTTGAAGTATGATGACAATTCACTTTCAACTCGAACACTTTAAGCATTTGAGTTTTTCGTCTTAGAGAAGTTTCAATCAATGTCTGTTTGATTTGTTCGTTCTTTGTCATCATAAAAAAATTAATATCAAAGGTTCTAATTGTCAAGTTATTTCTTACTTAAAAGAAAGTTTTTCTATGTAAGAAATATTACAAAATCTGAAAGGAGATGTGGCAATTCATCAGCCGACCTAAAGGTACGGCAGCTTTCTCGCCACAATCAGTCATGTAATGCTAACAGCCTTTTTTATTTTAAGGAGAAACAAATGAACACAATCGAAGTTTACAAACAAACATCTGATTTTCATTCAGAACTGACTCATGTAATAAGAGTTAATGAATTTCAGATTGACTTCAGAACAAAATTAATTCGTTTAACTGTAAATAATACAACTTGCACTGTTCCATTCATTCGAGAAGAACACTCTGATGATTGGAATAAAGTGTGTATTTGGAGTGATGAGGAGAATTAAATGAAACATGTAACGTTTACCTGTGATAGATGTGGAAAAGAAATCTATGGAAATGAAGACGATATTCCACACTTGTCACTTATAAATGCAAGATATTCAGTACAGACTGACAAAGGTCTTTCTATGCGAACCGTCTCTGGAGAATATGACTTGTGTTCTGACTGTGTAAAAGAAATTGTTGTAGACCTGAATAAATATAAGGAAAACAATAAAGACCGGAAGTTACTAAGAAAAATCAATGAAATTATTGAGGAGAACAAATGAAATTAATTCATATCGCTGACGTTCATGCAAACAAGAACCGTAAAGATGTTACAATCCAAATGCTCAATCGTCTCTACAAAGAATGTGATGAACGTGACATTGATTACGTTCTCATATCAGGAGACTTCTGGGATTGTACAGTAACAAATACTTCTGCTTCAGGATTCACTGAAATCTTGGATGCTATGGCAGGACTTACTGCGATTACAGAAGTGATTATGATTTATGGGACACCTGAACACGAACCTGACGGATCACTTGAAATCTTCAAAAAAGTTGGCTGTAAAGTCGTTGATTCGTTCGGAATGTTGTGTTGTTCTGAACCTGCTCTTGATATTATCGCTCTGCCGGAACCAAGAAGTTCACACTACCCTGACCTCGCACCTCTCGCAAAGGTGAAGAAAATCAGAGAAGAAATGCTTGAAGTTCTTAAGAACCGTAAAGAAAAGAACGGCACTCCAATGGTAGTTATGTATCACGGAGAAATAAAAGGTAGTCGCTATCAGAACGGTATGGAAGCACAGTCGAATATCGCTCTGACAAAAGACGAACTCCGTATGTGTAATGCAGACTACTATGCTCTCGGACATATTCATCAGCCACAGGAAGTATTCGTAAACTGCTGGTATTCTGGAACTCCTGCTCCGAAGAACTACGGTGAGAATCACGATGGTTGTTTCAATATCGTAACAATCGAAGGTGGTAAGACATCTGTAGAACGTGTTTCATTCGGATTCCCTCGCTATCTTACTCTCGATATTGAAGAAGATATGGCTCCACTTCTGATGAAGAAGGACTATACAAATACTCATGTCAAAGTAAGATTTACTTGTCACGATACATCTCTCTACAAGAACTATGCACTTAAACTCCACAAGGCAACAAATGCTCTGTCGGTTCGTGCACAGATTTCTGAAGAAAGAACTACGAATGTCCGTTGTAAGGAAATCGTAGAACAGAAGACAACCGAAGATAAGTTCCGTGCCTATGCAGAAGTAAACCACATCAATTATCAGCATACACTTCTGGACAAACTTAAGGCTCTTGAAGAGTCAATGCTTACTTCATTTACTTTCCCTAAACACTCATTTGAACTTGTTTACGCAAAGATTCGTGGTGCTAAAGGCTTAAAAAGAGAGGAACTTGAAATTGATTTTGAAAACTTCAATGACGGAGTTATTGGTTTGTGTGCTGCGATCGGAAGTGGCAAAACGTTAACCATCGAAAATTGTCAGCCTTACCCTTGTCTTCTCACAAGAGATGGTAAACTTACAGACCATTACTATCTCCGTGATTCCCTCCGTGAGCTCATTTATCGTGATGAAGAAGGAACTTATTACAAGATTATTATGAATATCAACGGTGCAATTAAAACTGGTTCTGTTGAATATCTTGTATACACTTCAAAAGATAGAGAGACTTGGATTCCTGTATCTGAATGTAACGGAAACCTCAAGTGTTATGAAACTTGGGTTGAAGAAACCTTCGGCAGTAAAGAACTATTCCTTTCCACCTGCTTCACGGCAAAAGAAGCAACTGTAGGCTGTAAGGATATTTCAGAAGCAACTCCAACTGAAAACATGGATCTCTTCGCTAAACTCCTCGGGCTGTCTTATTACAAGACACTTGAAGAAATGGCAAAAGAACTTAAAAAACAGCTGGATTCTGAACTCAAAGTTCAGTCCGTTCTCATCAAGGATAAAGGACTGTATGAATCACGTATTCAGGGATTCACAGAAAACCTTGAAGAATACAAATCAAAACTTGAAGAACAGAAAACTGCCTACGAAGAAGCCGACAAAGAAGTTGAGTCACTGCAGCAGGAATACGGAAAGTTCCTTGCACATCAGAATGAAATGCGTTCCCTCAACTCTGTCATTAAATCCCTTAAAGATGCTATTGCTCTCAAGAAAGAGACTGTAGCAGATATTGAAGAAGATAAACGTAAAGCTGATGAAGTTGAACTACACAAACGTGATATCTCCTTATATCATTCGTTCTCTAAAAGACTTGAAGAACAGATGGCTGAAATCAAGGCAAAAGATGATGAAGAGGATAAGTTAGAAAAAGTTAGAGAAGCAGAACGTGAAAATCTCGCTAAACTCAATTTCGATATTCTCAACATTAAGAATAAAATCAGTAACCTCGAAACAGACCTGGAACATTATAAACAGGAAGATGGTCACGAAGATAACTGTCCTTTCTGTGGAGCAATTCTGTCAGATGAAAAGAAAGCCGAAGTAAAGGAGAAGATTAAAAACCTTGATTCTGATATCAAGAAAGAAGAAGAAAGCCTTGTTCCATTGAATGAGGATTACACTGCTGTTTCAAATAAAATTGATGAATATGACAGTGAACTTTTAAGTATCCGTGATGACATCAATTCTCTCAACGAAGCAAAAGACCTTACTCTTGAATCTGTAAATCAGTACAAACAGTATGCCGAACTTGAAGGATTCACTCCGAAGTATAAAGACCACGATGCAATCCTCAAGAGAATGAGACAGGAAATCATTCAGCTCGAAACCGATATCAGTAACAAAACTAACGGTGTTGAAATTGTGAAAGATGTAGGAGAAGACCTTGCTATTGCTAAGAGAAAACGTGAAGACCTTATGCAGTCTTATTCTCAGATAGTAGCAAATATTAACTCTGCAAACGACAATATCGCTTATGCAAAGGAAGAATTAAAGAAGATTCGTGAATACGAAAAAGGTATCAACAACCTCAGACTTGATATTGATGAATATGAAATCCTTATCAAGGCATTCTCAACTACTGGTATTCAGGCTCTTGAACTTGAAGCAAACATTCCTCAGATTAAGGACTATGCAAACTCAATTCTTCACGAATCATTCGGTGACAGATTTGATATCGACTTCAAGACTGATGATCCTGAAGCAAAGAGAGCAGTATTTCAGATCATCGTTCATAACAACGAAACAGATGAAACATACCCTCTCAAATGGGTATCAAGTGGTGAACGTATATGGCTCAAACAGGCTATCTACAATGCATTCTCCATCGTCCGTATCAATTCAACTGGCTTCAGTTTCAAGACAAGATTTATGGATGAGACTGATGGGTCGTTGGATTCTGAAGAACGCAGTAAATATCTGAAAATGATTAATACTGTGAACTCTCTTGGAAACTCTAATAAGACAATTCTTATTACTCATTCTCAGGAGATAAAGGACGTACTCGAACAGATGATTCAACTTTAGCAGGTGTAGGCCCTTTATACCAGATACGGTATGGAGGGTCACATCTTACATAAGTCTGACAATAATCTTCAAAGATATTCTTTACTGCATTATTTGGCAGTCCTACATATCTGTTATAGAAATTACAGAATGGAAAAATACGACTTCCTTTCCCTTGCATCCTTGTTCCTGTAAGATACTGACAGGTTTCACAGCACGGCTGATCCTGTTTTGAATCAAGGAATTTCTGCATACCATCAAGATATTTATTCTCTTCCTTTTCATCCCAAACACTTCCACCATGATCGTACTTATCAAACTCTTCTCTAAGAATCTCTCCCTTTATCATTGGAAGATTTCCTTCCGAGCATTCAATAACCAATATAATCTCTTCAAGAGTATAATCAGTCATATGACCTTTGTATGAGTGCCATTTATTCTTCTTCTTGATTTCTTCACTCTTTAAGGCTGCACAGTTGAAGAAGTAACAGGCTCTTTGTTGTGTGATATTAAAATAATCTGCGAACTCACTTCTCGTCATTTCTTATTCCTGCAATAATTCCTTTCTTTCTGAACTCTTTAGCCTTTCTCTGTGCTAAATCCAACGTCTGATACTCGCCCAAACAGATGTAATATCTGCCAGTATTATTTGCAAATCTTACTTCTGCATCAGGACAAGTGTCTTTAATTTTCTTTTCACGAATCTTCGATTTAAGGACTTTCTCGTCTGCTAAAAATACATTTACTACTTCAAACATAATTCAAATATAGTGTTGAAGTAATCTGAAGTCGTGTTAATTAGAGGAAATTTTCCCTTAATTTCCCCTAACTTTCGCTAATCGTAAATAAAACAAGCCACGCCTACCGAAGTAAACGTGGCCAGAAATTTTTTGTACTCTAGTTCATAAGATTATGCAAACCGTAAATAATGAATATACATATTCTGTACCATAACAAGAAGTTTATTGTTATAAACTGTAAGTGATTCAGGTTCTCTTGTCTTCCAGTTGAAGTTTGAACAATCAATTTTTGCTGATTCTTTTCCAGTCATTAAGTTATAAACCCTAATACAGTTAGGATGGTCAACACTACCACCCATTCCGAATACATGATATAAGAATCCATTATAAATTGTTGCTCCCTGAGTAAAGGTTGCGTCATAGGGTAATTCCCACTGAGATAAAATATCATCAGCTGTAAGAATTACATTAGAATTTGTAATATCAGGGATTTTAAATCTAGTAAGATAGTATCTGTTTTCATTATCGTGTTCGCTCTGAGAACCATTACTTCTCCATTTAGGAGCAAATGTATATAAATATCCATTATCAGCATCTACTAAGTAATTGTGATAATGGAAAGTTTCAACATATTTACTTCCAGAGTAGGTCGAATAATCGATATAAATTGTCTGTATGTGTTCTGATGTATAACCACCGTTTTCATCACTTATCAATCTATCTACATAACAACAACTACCAAGCTGCTCTACAGAATCAATCGGATCTCTATATCCAGTCAAATACAAAAGAGGAAAGTCATCAATTTCTGAATATTTTTTACCCAATGTAAGAGAGTTGGCGTGATTATTAACATCATAACTTCCCAACTTTCCAGAAGCCAACGGAGTCTTTGCATTAGTTCCTTTATCAAAATCTTTCAAGGAATAGATACCAAAGAAACCGGTGTTAAACAGCTGAATATACTTATCACCATAAGCACATCCACCTTGCACAGCTGTGGTTACTCCAGAAGGTTTTGTATAAGCACCACCACTTGGAGTCGAACTTTTTACAGTGGGTTTATTTTGAAGATCAATCCTTTCTCCCTCATAAGTATTTTCATATTTAGTTGAGATTATCTGACCATCTACAAAAATTGCACCTATACCATCCTGAAAGGTTTTAGAAGTAATCTGTTTATAAGTATCATTGGACATATAAACAAGTCCACCACCGTCAGTGAATGCAAAACCATAATCTACAGATTCGTCAATTGTTGATGTTTTTGTGCCCTGTAACATATAAACACAAGAAGTTCCCACTGTAATGCCATAAAGAGCTTTATTTGTAAGGTTCTTAATTTCAATAGCATTAAAAGTTGCTCCTGAGCACTTCAACACCCTAATAGCTCTACCATTTGAATTTCTATTATAAAAAATAGAAGAATATCCTAAATAGGCTACCCCACAATTCTGAAAGTCTACCAATACTCCACTTTCATTCGAGTCTGAGGTTATGTTCACAAACTGAATAAAGGCTTCTGCTACATTACCAAAAGAAATTCCACCTTTCAAATTGAAACGACTTTCAGAAGGCGTACTAGCACTGGCACCATTAGATTTAATTACAACGATACTCGCATTGTTTATAACAACAGGTGATGGATAATCAGACATAAGATTAAATCCAAACCGAGTGTATTTATTGTATTTACTTGCTATTTTCTGAAAGTCAAATGTTTTCAATGGAGTTTCTTCAGAGAGACCGTCATTGTCATCACTTCCATTTATATAATCTATGTAAATAGTAATATCAGTTGATGAAATTGCAATTTCTTCAGTTTTAATTTCTCCAGCATCAACTTCCGTTCCGTCTGAAAGAATACAAATCAAATGACCTTCAGAATTGATTACAACGGAAGAAACAGAAACACCCTTTTCACCAACGGCACCTTTAAGGATAGTAGCAGTGCTTGTTCTTTCCTGACCTGCAGTATTTACCCACTTGAAAGTGATGACTGTATTTCCATCGGAATCAATTTCAGTATTGCTGATCTGACAGTTAGCACCTTTTACAGCACCAAATTCAGATGAAGTTTCCTGTGTGTACTTTTTAGAAAGTGCATATGAAGTAACATCCATTTTCTACTCCTTACAGAAGAAACCAAGTCTTGGTTGTCTGTTCGTATTTGTAAACTTCTGCTGTATCAAGTGCAAGAAAACTTGAGCCTGTAGCAAGTTCATCAGCCTTAGGCAGCTTTGCTATATCTTTTGAAAGCCCTTCATAGTTTCTGATACTGTCTTTAGCACCAGTTCCGACAAAACGAATACTTGTAGTTGCTTCGAGTTCATCTTCCCAACTAACTGATTTTCCGTTGATAATATCCATAGTAATCCCCTAGTCTAAAAATATTCAGAACCCTCAGGCTCTGTATTTTCTGTTTCATCTTCTGAAGGTTCTTCCGGCTCTGTAGGACTTTCTGGTTCTTCTTCGCCCGGTTCTTCTTCAGGTTCTTTTACAACGATTTTTAATTCAAGATAAGAGGTAGACGTCTGACGGTCTTTGCAAGATTCATCAGTATTTTTTACTTCACATTTAAGTGTGTATTCACCTGCAGTAAGTGATGAGAATGTAAGACAGTAACTTTCTTCTTCAAAAGGTTCTTCATCAATAGACCACTTATAAGAAAGGTTTCCGTCCTTTTTAGTACTTGCGTAACATTTGACTTCAAGTTCTTCTTCAATTTCAATTTCAGTCTTTTCTGCTACGAGCTGGAGTTTTGGGTATTCAGGTACATCAAGAGGTTCTTTACCGTCAATATCTACAAAGAGTTCACACTGTCCGAATTCATTGAACAGTTCAACGTCTTTTTCGAGTGATTCACCTGAAATGAAATCTGTTTTTGTATGTTTAGGATTATTGCAGACACCTACGATTTCTTTGTTATCGTAGTGCATCTTACTGACGATAGTTTTGTTGATAAGAGATTTTTCGTTCACAGGATATTCAGGCAGAACACACTGAAACTCTCTTTCGATTTCTTCATAGTATTTACATTTGACACAGATACCCATGGTTTACCTCTTGAAAAAGAGAATACCATAGGTATTAACGGTGGGTTAACTACCCTCTACCTGAAGGCAGGGGCTTGTAACTTGAATAACTAAATTATTACTGGTTACAATTTTACTTGTTTCACACGAGCCTGCCTGTATCAAAGAACAGAATTCTTTTTTACAGGTCTTACAATCCCATCCACAAGCACTCTTTTTAGGTGTGAGAACTTCCGTTACAGAAACGATTTCACCATATAATCTCAAATTTTTACTTGCGTTTATATCACGATTATGACGTGTACCACATTTAGGACAGTCATAATTGAGAACTTGCAAGTTTTTTGTAATTGGATTTCTAAATCCACATACATTACAAATCTGTGAACTTGGAAACCACTTATTTGCTTTTATAAACTCTCTAAGATGCTCATTTGATTTTCTTTCAACTAAACCCCTGAACCGACCAAATCCGTTATTAAAAACTTTCTTGCCGTGTCCCATCTGAGCCATAATTTTCAGGTTTATATCTTCAAATGTAATGACATCAAATTCTTTGGCAATTCTTAACGATTCCTTCTCGTGCCAGTCTTTCAGTTGATTAGATAACTTTTCATAATATCTCGCTATACGAAGCTTGAGTTTATAATGATTTTTTGAATCAGGTTTTGTTCTGGCAAACTTTCGATTAAGTCTTGCAAGTTCTCTCTGTGCTTTCAGATAATAGTTAGGGAAATTGGTTATCTTTCCATCACTATATACTGCAAAATCACCGTGAAAACTCATGTCTACACCAAGAGTTTTGCCAGTCATTTCTGATTCAATTATTTTAGGTCTACTCTGTTCTGTAAGAATTGAAACATAATATTTACCTGATTTTGTCTTAGATATTGTTGCTGATTTAATTTTTCCATAACAATATCTGTGAAAAACTGTTTTTACCAATCCAAGTTTAGGGAGTTTTAGTTTTCCATTTTCAATTCTTATAGAATTATTCACATTGTTAGTTGTGTATGATTGACGAGAATTCTTCTTAGAGTGGAAAACTGGAAAATTAGTTTCTTTTTTGAAGAACTTATTATAAGCAGTCTTCAAATTCATCTGTGCGTTACATAATGCAAGAGAGTCTACTTCCTTTAACCATTCATATTCTGTTTTAAGATAAGCAGGAGATTTTACAACCGAATGACCTGTTTCTTCATACTGTTTCTTACAGTCAGATAAAAGCATATTATATACGAATCTACTTGAGCCGATTGTTTTATCAATCAGTTCAAGCTGCTGAGTTGTTGGATAGATTCTATATTTATATGCTCTAAATCCCATTTACATTCCCATTCTTTGATTATTTACATAATTCATAAGCGTTCCTAATATTATTAGTCAAGAAAAAAAAACAATTCATCCCCCAACTAAAGCAAGGGAATTTCTTGTTCATCCTTCTTAAAATCCAATACCAAGTCTGGCTAAAATTTCCCCTTTATTTTTCAAGTCAAAATGATTTTCACAATGATTCTGATAAGCACATTTCTTACATCCAGGATGTAAGTCCCCACTCAAAATATCATTATCAAAGTGTCCGTAACGAACACAATTTTCTTCCTGAAAATCTGAATCCTGACATTTGTCATAAAGAGCTTCCTCTTTAGCAATTTCCTTTTCCAGATTTTCTTTAATTGTGTTTATTGCAATATCTGTTTTAAGTTCAACGTCAATACTTTTTTCGTAGTGCCAGTTATACCAATGCACTTTTGGTTTCGAATATGTTACTTTGAATTTAATTCCTTCAACTTTTTCTTTGCGAAACCCCCCAAAATCATCCCCAAAATAAGGACTATCTGTTAGAGCTTTCAAATCCTTTTTAAGAACATCAATTCTATTCTTTTGTCTTTCCAACCACTTTAATTGTAAATCTCTGTTAATCATGTTTCACTTCCCTTTATTTATCAAAATATTTCTCCTAATGACAATCTTTTGCCTTTTTATTGTCATTACGTTTACAATCTTTTCTTCATATCCACAATCGCCAGTTCCAGTTCTTGAACTGCAATACTTAATAATCTTTCATACAATTCATCGTAAGTAATTTTCTCGTTATCATATTCGTTTATATACTGCCATAAGCAGGTTTCAGAAATAAGACCATAGCTTTTTGCAGTTTCGATTACTTCATCAATAATCTTATTGTATGATTCCTTCAGATCATAAAGCTGATTGTTTAGTTCTTTATTTTCTTTTTTTAATTGTTCAAGTTCGTTAGATCTATAATTACTCCCACAACTACACGAATAACATTCCTGACTAGTCAATCCGGCATATACACAACCATTACAATAACTCATTCTGCTAACTCCCAATCTTTACAATTTAAACAAAATTTCATAAGACCTAATACAGTTTGTTTTTCATTCCACTTTGCACAGTTCATAGAATGCTTACAGTTGCCAACGTTTTTCATTTTCTCAATCTGCTCATCTTTTTCTCTAATAATAGTATTGAGTCTTCTAATTTCAATGAGTTGTTTTTTCAGAACATCTGGATCGATTTCAAGCTGCATACACATTTTGTAAACGTAGCCTTCATGTTCTTGAATAATTCTATCGTGAAGTTCGTCAGTGAAATGTCTTAATACTGGAATAGCACCTTCAACTTCTCCAAGTTCATTAAGGTTATAACCCATAAAAGAGATAGGTTTTATATTTTCTGTTGCTTTTTCTTCGTCATTTAATTCCCACATCAGAACAGCCCTCCACCGTAACTATTATTCTGCCAGTCGCTTTCCAGAGCTTCATCTGCAAGTAAACTCATGACAGTGTCTTTTATACTTTCATCCTCTGGGACTTTTGTAGCAATATGAAAATCTTCAGGATTCATTTCTATTTCATTACCTGACGGAGTTACTATTTTTACATCATTAAAATCAACTACTTTTTCTTCAATTGGTTGCAGTCCAAGTTTATGTGCCATCTTTCTTGCACGTTCTACACGACCACGAAGATGAGGGTAAACTTTTAGGAATTCTTCAAATCCTTTTTGATGTTGAAATTTATGCTCTTCAGGTGTAAGCATCATTACATTCCAAGAACACTCTTCAAACTGTGGTGCAGTTCCTCTTGAAACGATATGAGCAAGTTCAAGTGCTCCACCCATTCCTGAAGCAAAAGAAATAGTATTGATACGTCTGAACTCTTCAATGGAAATATAATTTCCCTCTGCATCCATATCTACAAAATCTTCTTTCAGTTCACTTCTGAAACTCATATACTGCTCAAAGATTTCTTTAACTCCAATCTGCTGAGTAGTATCAAGGTCACAGTCCTGAGCAAGGTAATTAATGATATTATTTATGAAAGCACACATCTGTCCTTTGCTCATTTTGGACATTGTGATTTTTTCCTCCTTCACTTCACCTGTTAAAGGATTCTGCCATTCATATTCTTCTGCAAACATTTCATACAATGCTTTGCACATTATTTCAGCTTCATCACCTATTGGCTTATGACCGTTATTTACTTCACAACAAATTGAAATGAGTGCCCAGGCAAGTTTAATCTGTTCGTAAGTTTTATTTGCTCTTTTGAGTTCTGCTGTAACTGTGATTATCTGATTTCCTGCTTCACCACAGAATGAATTCATAAATCGCTTGTCGGCAGGTGATGCCGGAATGAAGCAGTAATAATTATCATTAGGTCTGAATGCTCGAACTCTGAATACCGTCTTATCCATAACTGTATTATTTACCTAGTTGAAAAAAATGTCGTGCAAACAAAACAGCCTGTTTCACAACAACGTTGATCCACAGGCTACATCTTTTTTTTATGCCAAATAATAATTTTTGAGAATGCCAATCATTCTCAGTCCACAGATAGGGTTCAACTGAACGCTAGGCATGAAGCCGTGTGAATCTGTAGGCTTACGGAATCGTGTAATCTAGACCTTTGTGTTACCTTCCACTTTGGCTTCATCTTTTTTCTTAACAACGAATGCCAGAGGAATCACACTCACAATAATTACAATAATTCCTATAACGGCTGCGATAAGTGCTTTAATCTTATCTTCAGTCACACCCATAAGACCTAGAATAAATGACCCGACTACAACGCCCACAATAGACGTGTATAGTTTCCAGTCTTTCTTCTCAGCCTTCTTAACGATACTGACAATAGTCAGAGCCAGACCAAGGGATGTTACAGCAAGTCCTGTGATTTCCACAACAGGAATTGATGCAAAGTATCCGAGTCCTGCACCGACAATAAGCAGTACCAGACCAATAATGAAAAAGAGTTTACTTTTCATCTTTGGTATCCTCCTTTACTTCCACCGAACTTTTGTATTCGGCTTTAGATTCTATGTCAACCTTGAAGTCCTGAACCTCACAAGGTCCGTTACCCCCTTCAAGGCAACATTCAATACAATCACTGCACATTACCCGATATACCCATTCTGAAGTTCTTTGTTACAGTGTTCGCAGAAACCGTTAGTAAGTTCTGATGTAACAAACTGTTCGCAAGATTTACATTTAGGTACATCGTCTACAACACAGGCACAGCCTTTTGAGTATTTGTACAGCCACATCTGTTTCTTCAGATGAGTGAAGTGTCTGTGTTCTGCCGGAACCTTAGACATTACTTCTGACTTATCTGCAAGTTCCCTTGCTTCACCAATGTCTCTAGCAAAGATAAGAGTCTGACGGTTTGTATCATTACTCTCATCAAAGCAATGAAACATTTTCCAAGTTTGCATTCCGTAGTACACTATCTTACCCCTGTTGAACCGAAGCCACCTTCGCCTCGTTCTGTTTTTGCAAGTTCATCGACAATGGAAACATTTACAGTAGGAATTTTCTGAATAACCAACTGACAGATACGGTCTCCCTTATGAATGACAAAAGCACTCTCGTCTTTCATGTCACCGTCATCGTCATAGTTCACTTTCAGTTTTCTGTTATTGATTACATTAGCACTCACTTCTGCTCTGTAATCACTATCTATAAGACCTGTAGCAACATCAATTCCACTTTTAGTCAATCCACTTCTTGGAAGAATATAAGCACAAAAATCTGAAGGCATTTGAAGAGCAAATCCAAGTTTTACAAGTTTTCTTTCGCCAGATTCTACAGTAATATCTTCGTTTGCATAACAATCAAACCCTGCTGCACCTGCTGTTTTTCTTTCAGGAATTCTTCCACCATTAATCAGTTTGAACTTTACATCAATACCTTCTGAATCAATATATCCATCCTCAACTGCAATAAATCTTCCACAAACACACGGTCCTGCAATTCCTTTAGAAACTTTATCTCTGAAATCCTTGCACATACATCGTGTTTCATCGTTCTTCTGAATGATACAACAGCAGTATCCGTCACGAGCCTTAATTGCTGCCGTGATTTCGTCATACTTCTTTTTGTCTGGGTTTCTTATTATCTTCACGTACTTTTCCTAAGTTTTTCATGTAATCTGCAACTGCAATACAATTACTCAATTCTTCTTCATATCGTGCAAAGAGTTCATTACCCTTCACCACGACTGCCTGATCTAGCTCTTTTTCACCAAACAAAACACCCAGACCTTCAAGCATTACAAGAGTCTCAGCAAGTTTATCTATAATTTTCGCTCTTAAAAACTCTTTGTATTCTTTACGATTCGCAGGTGTAATATCTTTTGGTGAAAACAAGAGGTAACATTCATCAAAAGCCTCATAGTCCGAAAGGCTTCCTTGTAGTTCATTCATAACTGAATTCACTTTGGCCACCCAACCTTTCGGACCACAAAACTCGATGATATTTGCTAAAGGATTTTTCCTATCCTTCACACAACACTCCCACCAAATACCTCAATCAAGGTATCAACTACCTCGCCATATTGGTATGCACCCTTAGAAGGGAATTGAATCACCCCCAGGGATATCCTCTGGGAATCCATCTGAATTTGGATAATCTGCCCGACCTATTGTTTCTGGTTTAGAACTTTCACTGTTTACATAACGAGTGATTTCTACATTTTCACACTGGAAAGTGACTTTCGAAGCTGTTTTTCCATCCTGTGTCTGCCAACGTTCCTGACGAGTAACACCTGAACATACTACACTTGCACCTTTCTTCAGAAGATTTACAAGTTTTTCTGCACGTTTACCAAGAACCCTACAGTCAAGATAATTTACTTTCTGTTCGTAAGATTCACCTGACTTCTGAATGTAGTTATTTGCTACAGTGAAGTTGAGGATGTTGAATCCATTACCAACTGTTTTGAGTTCTGAATCTCTTGTGAGATTCCCTGAGATTACAAACTGATTTATGTTTGTAGTAAGTCTGTTGTCTGCCATTATTCGGCTCCTTCTTTTTGAGGTTCTTCCGAACCTTTTAGATTTTTATAGTAAGAGAGAATTGTTCTCTTCATACCTTCCACTATTTCTTCAGGCGATTTTGTGAATTTTGATTTCGCCATTGTATTTGCAATAAGAGACAGGCAGTAATCTACTGCAAAAGCTTCATCAGCAAGCATCTGATTTCTAGGTCCCTGTCCTTCAATGAACTGAAATGAACAGTAACGCTTTCCAACTTTGGCTGCTTTTTTCAAATCTGATTCTGTGAATGTTCTCATTTAATTCTCCAAAGGTGGAGGCAGAATGTACGACGTACGACCCTGCCCCCTATTTAATCTCATACTTAATATGAGGTGGTTCCTGACAAACGTGGAAGTAAGCCCGATCCTGCGACAAACCAGACCTACTTTCCACTGCGTTGCAACAAAACCTATTCTGCAACAAAGTTAAAAAGTTGTCGTGCAAAGTTTTAACTTTTGTCAAGATTACAAATAATATTTTTCGCATGAGTCTTTTATATTGCGATACAGAAACTACAGGTTTCTCTCCCAAAGATTCTGCACCGTTCGAAATTGCTTTTATCTTTGTTTCCACAACAAAAGACGGTCAGAAGTATGAAGTGAAGAAAGGGTTTCGGTTAAACCCTCTTAATGACACGATTAAATATCACGAACAGGCATGTCTTACGCACGGAGTAACAGAAGAGACAATCAGAAGTTATCCTCCTGCTAATGCAGTAATTCCTCAGATCAAATCTTTTCTTAAGTCATGTTCAAAAGGTTATGGTTTATGTCCAGAAGAAAAACCATACCTTACAGGCTACTGCATTGATTTTGACTACAGACATGTAAAGAAACTGTTGGAAGATTACGGAGTATCTCTTAATAACTACATCAGTCCAAGACACCTGGATGTCCTGAAACAGGTTCATTC
Source organism: Lachnospiraceae bacterium (assembly GCA_024399135.1). Classification (GTDB taxonomy): domain Bacteria; phylum Bacillota; class Clostridia; order Lachnospirales; family Lachnospiraceae; genus JAILLW01. The sequence goes on from JAKSHY010000011.1 coordinate 79,150, forward strand.
AGCCAAGGCTCGTGGAATCTTAAGAGGAATTGAAGATTGCAGACAGGAAACTGTGGCAGAGTTCTTAGAAATTGAGAATATCAAATCTCACTCTGCAGCAGGTGACATTACAACCACAAGAGAAATTACAAAAATCCTTCATGAAAAAGGTGTGAAATTGTATTAGGAGAAACTATGTCAGAATGTATGAAAAAAGATACAGTTACAATAACAGAGATTGCTTTATTTGTGGATATGGAAGTTCCTTATCTGAAATTAGCACTAATGTTCTTTGCACCGGAGTTGATGGAACCGTACAAAGAATGGGATTTAGAAGACGAATCATTGAACGATAAGTTCATATTCCCAGATGATAAAGAGACTTGGAAACTGGTTGCCTTCACAATCAATAATGCTTACATCGAAGATATGCGTGAGGTGAAAGCAAGAACCAGAGAAATTGAAGAAATATTAGGAGTAGACTAACACTTAGTCTACTGACATCAAATTCGTTGATCCGAGAGCCGTTATCATTGCCATAACAGCTCTTTTGTCTCTTTCATCAAGATTATGATAAAGTTCAAGTAACTCTTCATCTTCTTCAGAAGCCTTGTCTTCAACTTCAGGAATAATATCAGGTGAAGCACCTTTCCAGAACTCAACCTGTGAACTGATATTCGCAAGTATCGGTGTTCTTCGTGTTTTATCAAGTTTTAATAACTGACGAACTTGAACCATGATATCAGGAGGGAATGGTTCTTTCCCTCTTCCTGTAACCATATATTCGACTGATGTATCTAAGAATTGAGCAATCTTTACAGCCATATCTGCTCTTGGATAATTATCATATCTGACAAGTGAATGATATTGAGTCTCTGGGAGGTCTGCTGCTTTTAGTAGAGCACTAACCGACTTTCCTTGGTCTTTTAACAACCTTTTCAGTCGTACAAAGTAACTTTCTTCCATTTCGTCCATTTTTTCCTCATTTTTACCGAAAAAACTAGTATTTTTACCGATTTTTACTTGACGTATCGCTATTACGGCAGTATATTCATCTTAAAAGTAGTTAAGAAACTACCTAAATTTAGATGTTGGTAAAATAACAAGTTCTTTAGTTATATATTCGGTATTTTACCACATAACTTGAATAAAAACTATGGAGGATTAGATGGATTTGTATCTGCATTTTGGAAGCACAACTTCTGTTACAGAAGTGGCAAAAGAAATGGGATTGCCAGTTAAGTGTATCACTGACTGTGCAAAAGGATTTGGTTACGAAGAAGACAGCTATGATGAATTTCAGATTGCTGACATCAAGAACAAATTAAAACTTCAGAACTTATTACCTACAGAAGAACAGTTTATTAACTGCCATAAAAGAGATCCACGCAGAACTGTTCAGGCTCAAATCATCTACAACTACCTTAAAAATCTCAATACTCCAACTCAACCTGCACAAATCGGCAAATACTTCGGTATCAGAAGTGTATGTGTGCTTAATGCACTTATGGCATATCCTGATGTTGCTGAAGAAGATGACGGTTCAATATTCATAATTAGAGAGGAACTCTATGCCTAAAGCAAAAAAGTTTAAGACTATTTCCGAAGCAACACTGTATGTTTTTGACGGTTGGAAACCTGGTCGTAAGTTCCATACAACTGAACTCATGCAGAAAGTTCAGCCATTACTGGAACCAAAAGTAGTGAAAGATGCTAAAGGACGTGAAACAGTAGTTGAACGTAATCCTTTCCCTGAGACCTATCTTAAGGTTCTCAGAAAGTATCGTAGACAGTTTTTCGTTTGTATTGACAAAGCTGAATCATACTACGAAAAAGTTGATCCGTTGTGCACGACTTCTCTGAAGAAATCTGCATAATATAAATCATTCCCCCTAGCTAATGCTAGTTGGCAAATTGCCTTGGATACCTAGGTTGCTTCCAAGTCTTGTCTTTCCCCTCCCACTCGGCAAGATTCGGAATGTTCAGTTTCAATACTGAAGTGTCCAATACGGTTAGAGTAAGACTCTAATCTGGTGTTTTACTTTTATATCCTATTTTGGTTGGCTGATGGAACAGACATCTGTGGCACGAGGATTTGTCTAGACTGTACAGGAAGAAACCGTGTTTCATAGCTCGGTTCGGGTTTCGATACTCGGCAGTCTAATAGCTATGGGTTCAATTCCATCGCCTCCTTAATAAAATTGGCACATCGGAACTAGACGGTGGTGAGTAAGTGTGTATCGGTTTTAGACATTTTTCCGAGGTCACACAGCAGGTTCGAGTCCTGTCTTACTCAATAAACTCGGAGTGACCACCGAGTTGTAGAAACGCCAGTATGGATCTGGTAATCCTTTAGACTAGATTGATAGTTCCTGGTCGGGGTAAGAATGTTTTGAGGTTCGATTCCTCCTCGTTTCTAGTGGAAAGTACCACTTTCTAATAAAACCATTTTTTCTTTCAGACCCCCTCAAGGGGTATGGCAGCCGGAAAGTACGGCTCAGACAGTCTTATTGATGGAGTGAAGAATCCTCTTGAACCGTAAATCATATCTGCCTTGGGTATCTGGCAGATTAGTTCTTTGCTTCACCGATTAGACTGTCTGATTATTTTGGAGGTTATTTTATGAAAAAATATGAAGAAGAATTTGAAAAGTCTACTGAAAGAAACCGTATGTCATTCATTGCGACTCTTGCAGTAAAAGAACTCATGGAAGAAGGAAAACTGACTAAAGAGGATTTGGTTGGTTTCGTGAAGAAAAACGCAGAAGAACAGAAACATCCTGAACGTGCTGATGACCTTGTAGCATTCATCGACACTATGGAACCAAAGAAATTCCTGAATATGTTTGGTTGGAGAATCTTCGACCTTAAACAGTTCTACGAATACAGAAAGAATTTCAGAAAAGAGATTCGAGATAAACACATTAAAGAAACTGAAGAAAGATTGGAAAAGGCTCGTGCAGAAAAGGCAGCAAAGAAAGCAAAGAACGTTGCTAAGAATCAGCCTAAGAAAAAGGTTGAACCTGCTCCTGCACCGAAGAAAAAGATTATTGTTGTGAAGAAGCCTCAAGCTGTAAGCCAGAGTCGATAATATCCTTCTGGATCTTATTTACAAGGTCTTTATATCGATTGTCTTCTTCACCGGTAAGGAGATAATCGATAGAGACACCAAGATGAATAGCAATCTTTTGAGCTGTAAATACATCCGGAGACGTATTTCTATTTATCCAGGTCTCGATAGTTCTATCAGGGAAACCCAAATTTTTAGAGAATTCTTTTTGAGTAAGGTTACTTTTTTTAATTAAATCTTTGACTCGATTCCAAAATTCTTCGCACATAGTTGTATTTTCGTCTCTTTTTTTACAAATGTTTAGTGTATTTTATTGACCTATACAATAAAATATTGTACTATTTAAGCATAAACACAACATTTTGTTGTGATGAACACGACATTTACATTGTTTTTAGTTACACTCACTGCAGTAACTAACATTAGTAATAATTTACTAGCAAAAGGCTTTTTGAACAAGTGCAACAGCAGTGACCGAGAAATCGGAGTTGTATTTGAGATCAAAAAGCCTATTTTTTTAGAGGTGTAATCATGGGGAACATGGTATTTCACAAAGAAAACAGACCGAACGGTTTTACTACAATCAGTAATACTATTCTCAGAGATAAAACAATCTCTGCAAGGTCAAAAGGGCTGTTCTGCTACTTGATGTCTCTCCCACCAGATTGGGAACTTCATATCAGCACACTCTCTTCAAATTTCACAGAAGGAAGAGATGCTATTAATAATGCACTCAAAGAACTCACAGAACATAAGTATCTTGAAAAGTTTACAGAAGTAAACGGTAACTTGAAAGGTAGAGTTCATTTTACAATTCATGAAGAACCTCAGCTTACTGAAAATGGGTCAACTGATTCTCGGTTAACTGAAAATCCACCACTACTAAATACTTATAATACTAAAGACTTAAATACTAAATACTTAAATTCTAAATCTCATTGTGATGAAACATCTGACACTACATCTTCAGTGAATGATTCTTCATCAGTCGCTATCGCTCCTTCTTCAGAATCATTACGCAACGAAGAAAAAGTTAGTGACGATACAGAAAACACTCCTTCACTTACCTCTTCAGAAGATTCTCTCTCACATACTTCTAACACTTTCTCTGAAGCTGATATCACTCAAACACCAAAAGAAAAAGAAAGTGTTCCGGCCAAAGAAAAAGAAAAGGTATTAGCAAAAGACGTTATTGCTCATTATGCAATGCGTTGGGAGCAAATGAGAGGATGTGGAAGACTAACATCAGAATGTCCTAAGCAGTCGTTCGCTATCATTCAGAGACTTATAAATAGTTCTGGATTGAGTCTTGAAGAGATTAAAAAAGTAATTGACTTGGGATTCAAATCTACGGAGTACATCTTAATAAAAAATAAATACCCACTACGAACAATGTTGGGGAGTTGGTGGGTTCCAATAGCATTAAACGGTCCTGTAGAAGAACCTAAACGATACAACAATAAAAAATATACACCTGCATCACCTGACCAGTTGAATGCAAATGAATCATACGAAAAAGGAGCTTGGAAATGAAAAACTTTAATGACGAACTGAAAAACTTAATGGCAATGGCAGAAGCTGATATTCAGAATCAGTCACTTGAAAAACCAGAATTTACTGTGGATGAAGGATTTTATGACAGAGTTAGAATGCCAAAACGTTTCCGTGGTGTGACATTTGATACTCACCCTAATGAAGCAACTGAACGTGTAAAAAGGTTTTGCACAAAGAAAGGTGGTGGAGTTTTGATGTTGGTAGGTCCAGTAGGAACAGGGAAAACTGAGACTGCTTGCTGTTCGTTTTATGAACGTGCAAAGTTAGGTCTTACTGCTGGAGAATACTTGAATGTAAAACGTGAGCTTTGTCCGATGTATCGTTCGTCAAGATTGACTACTTCGACAATTACAGAGTGGCAGTTTTTTGAACATCTGTACAATCTGCCCTTCTTGATTCTTGATGAAGTTGGACAGGGTGATAATCAAGATATTGAAAGATTGGTTGTCACAAATATTCTGAGTGCATGTTATGACAACGATACAAAAGTTATCATAACATCGAATATGACAACACGTCAGTTCTGCGAGTTCATGGGTGACCGAATTCATGACAGATTAAGACAGATAGCAGAAGAAGTTATTTTGAACGGAAAATCTTGGAGGGTATAATAATGACAAACGTTGCAAATAAAAATTACGAAGACTGCTTACTTGGTTCGATGATTCTGGATCCGTCAGTTATTAATGACGTAATGATAACAGTAACATCAGGTGCATTTGTTTTTGGTCGTAACAAACAGATTTTCGAAGTACTTACAGATCTGGCTTCACACGGACAGCCTATTGATATGCTTACAGTATCTGATAAAGCACACGTTGAGATGAAAACACTCGCTGCCCTTACAGACAATCTTCCATTCGGATTTAATGCTGTAGCCTATGCAGAAAAACTGAACAAGATGTACATGGCAAGAGAAACTAAGAAGAATCTTATTGCCGCAGCAGAACAGATTTGTGATGAAAACGTAGTTGAAGTTGTAAGTCAGTTGGATTCAAACCTCAACACAATTACAACACAGAACACTGCAGTAAAACCTACTTCTCAGAAAGAACTTGTTATGAGAGTCATGGAAATGATGCAGGAAGCACAGAAGACAAAACCAGAACTCCTTGGTATGAAAACAGGATTCAACAAACTTGATTCTATGCTTGATGGACTTCCAAAGGGTGATCAGGGAGATATCGTTATTGCAGCTCGTCCTTCAATCGGTAAAACATCTTTTGCTTCACAGATTGCAACAGGACTTGCTTCTAACGGACATAAAGGTGCTGTGTTTGAGTTTGAAATGTCATCAGATGCACTGCTTATGCGTGAACTCTGTATCGAGACAGGTATTGCACCATACTTCATCAAACATGGTCTTGCACTTGAAACTCACTCTATGATGCAGAGAGTACAGGGTGGTATGCAGAGATTATTCGACCTGCCACTTGAATATTATGACGTTACTAATGCCAAGACAGATATGACTTGGATTGAAAATAAAATCAGACAGTTGGCAAAAGAAGGTGTTGAATTCTTCGTAGTAGACCACATCGGGCTTATCAAACACGAAGATCCAAAACTTCCTGACTATGCAAGAATCTCTGATATCTCGGCACGTTTTCAGAAACTCTGCCGAAAATACAATATCGCAATCATTCAGTTGGTACAGGTAAACCGTGTAGCAGAAGGTGAACGTCCTACTCTGGCTCATCTCAAAGGCTCAGGAGCAATCGAAGAGAATGCAGATATCGTAATGATGTTGCATCGTGACAGAGCACAGTCACCTGAAGACACTGTAATTAAAACTGACATTATTGTTGCTAAAAACCGTAACGGAAGTTGTGGAACTATTAAGTTTGACTTCTTCCCTAAGTTTACAAAATTCTCTGAAGCAGAAGAGGAAAAAGAAGCTGCCTAGCACGAGAACTTTTCTTATCGAGGATATTATCTAAGCATGTATAACTTCGACAAGAAATATATCAGTACCCACACTTTAGCAGACTGTCTTGAAGAGTACGAATGTGCTTACGAGACTCTGCGACTGTGGTGTCTGTTCCACAAAGTAAAATACCTTAAAAACAAAAAAGAAAAGAAACGTATGTGTGATGAGAAAATCTCCCAGTACGTTGGAAAGATGTCAGACCGTAGTATTGCAAAAACACTTGGAATCTCTCGTAACAAGGTTTTTCAGTATCGTCTTGAACACAATATTAAGCCATACGGTAAACATACATATCACGTTTCAGACAACATTGAAACAATCCTTGATGAATACAACGAACTTGGATCTCTTCAGAAAGTTGCTGATAAACACGGAGTTACAAGAGAAGCAGTAAGACAGTGGTTTGCTTCTGCAGGATACCACTATGTGAAGAACCAAGGATATGTGAAGTGAAACATTGGATTGTACTGTCAGCAGTCCTGCTCTGTTTTTGTATTGCTTCATTCCTGACACTTATCGAATACGACAGACAAATGAAATCACTTCAACTCGATTATGAGGCCCTTGAAGAAGAATACAAATCTATCGAGCTGGAAAACGAATTAATCAAGACGGCCTATAAAGACCTGTTAATCAATGAACTAAAAAAAGTAGATGACTATATTGCTTGGAAGGAAGGACTTACTGCCCTTCATAAAATTGATATTCCGGTTGTAGTCATTACAGACGAAGAGAGACAAGAGTTCTGGAGTAATTATTTTTTGTGCACGACTTCTGAAGAAGAATAATTTAGGATTTGAGTATGAGCATAGCTGAAGAAATTGATGGTTTTTTGAAAGATTACGAATGTGAAGGTGAACAGGCAGAATGGTTTGTTGACCTTTTGAAAAGAGCAAGTAAGGAACTAAAGGCTCTTATGGCAGATGGTGACACTTTGCTACAAGTGATTGAAAACAAAAATCACAATAACTCTCTTATGAGAAGCCGTATTGCAGACTTGGAAAAAGAAAATAAAGAACTTAAGAAGGGGTTGAAACGTGGGAAAAATTGAAAAGGTATTGGTAGCAGGTCTTGTTTTTACAGTGTGTGCTGTAATTAATTCAATTATCTATCAGTCAAGACAAATCAACTATGACGCAGGAAAAGTGGAGGATCGTAAAGCTCCAACCGTACAGAATATGTACTATCAGGAAAGAGTTGAACAGGCAAAACCTTATTTTAATGAATATGGCTATATATCTTTAGACTTCACTATGCCGGATTTGAGAAATGGCAGATAAAGAACTTGAAACAGCTTATATAATTATTAATCAGAACGGCAATGTAAAGTTAGATCGTTATTATGTTCATCCAAGATTGTATGCCACGGAAGAAATGGCAGAAAAATACAAAGGGTCTGGAACAGTCCATAAGGTCAAAATAGTTTTAGAGGATAAATAGAAATGGTAATAGAAACGGTAAGAATTAAGTATGAAGATGATGGGAAGGGAAAATGGCAATCAGTATCAGCCAGAATAGAAGTTGATGGGGATGATTACTTTCTTCCTGGGATTCAGGGATTTGGCGAGACAGAAAAGGAAGCAAAAGAGGACCTGAAAAATAATTTGTCACCTTTGTTGGAAGAAATTGAAAAATTGATAATGTAGTGACAATAAAACGGCAAAAGATTGTCATTAGGAAAATAAAAGTAATAAAGGTAGGTGAAATGCCCAGAAGAAGAAAAATTAGAAGAAAAATTAAGAGAAATTGAGTGGCTAAGAACAAAGCTATGGAACCTATACAGAAAACTTGGATGGTGGAAATGACAGGCGAAGAAAAATTAGAAAAAAAGAAATATTTTGTAAAAATTAAACTTGAAGAAGGCTGTCATTACCGGGATGGTGGTTTTATTTTGGAATTATCGTATGAGGAATTGAATATAGAACTGATATATCAGAAAGTTCAGGAAAAACTAAGAGAAATCGGAGAGTTGAATTTGAAAATTGTAGAACTTATTGATATGAAGTCATTATAAAAAATATATGTCAGGCGAGGTTGAAGAAATGTCAGAAGAAGTAATTTTGAGCAGAGTTAATTTTTGTAGTTCCTGTTCTCTTGAAGAAGAAAATGCAAGACTCTCTAACTCGGTGATTGAATTAACTAACTCAAAAACCGAGTTAGAAAATAAAGTAACCGAGTTAGAAAAGCAGATTAAGAAAATAAAGAATTGTAAAAATTTGAATTTGAAACATAGTAAATGTGATAAGCGTTTGAAGATAGCAATAAACGTAAAAAAAAAAACAGACGATTATAAATTTATTGGTAAAACTTCACCAATGGACTATATACCATTGAATAGTTTTTACACAGAAAGACACGATAGTTAAAAAAAACAGATTAAAAAAATGAAATCTGAAAATAACAATTGCCCTGATGTAATGTGTGAAGATTGTAATAAAGAATGTGAACTTAAGAAGATATTAGGTGAAAATAATTAAGAGGAATAAATACATGGAAAAATCACTCACAATTAAAGATATGATTAGAGAAGAAAAACTGATTACAACAAAAGAATTAGCTGATAGTCTTGGTGTTGATATTAAGACTATTCAAAGAACTGTAGAATCACTCGACATGAATGTCGAACGAAGAGGAAAGTCTCATACGATGGTCTTTACAGAAATTCAGGCTACTGCAATCAAAGTTGAATTACAGAATCATTCAAAGGTTGCTCAGAATGGCTTCACTACTATGACAATCTCAAATGATGTTGAAATGTTGGCAATCAGTCAGAGACTTGCAGAGTATCAGAACAGACGTATTGCAGAACTTACAGCATTAAATCAGACAATGCTTCCTAAAGCAGAGTTCTATGACAATTACTGCTCTTCCGAAAACCTTTCTGAAATTGAACTCCTCGGTGAAAAGACAGGTGTTGGTAAAAAGAACATCTTCAAAGTCCTGACAGTAGATAAAGTAATTCAGCCAAAGTTTGTAGACGGTATTAAGTTCTATCAGGCATATGCACCGTATGAAAAATATTTCAAATCCATTCCTGTTCCTTTTGAACTTCCTGATGGCACGAAAAAGAACCGAGATAAGCTTATGCTTACCCAAGAAGGGATGATTCATTTCCAGAAAAAATACGCAGTGAGTGAATGATGAAAAAAGAAACTAAAGACTTATTTGAATACTGTAAAGCTGCTGTAAGAGTTGTAACAAAAGATGTCAATTCTGGACTTACTCATTTTCAGGTATCTGAAGAAAAAGTGATAAAAGAACTTGAAGAACTTGAAACCAAACTAAAAGAAATGGAAGTCTACCTGACTAAAGGTGGAATCATTCTGGATAAAAACGGTAAGCAGTGTCATGACGGGGATAACGTAACGTTGTATCAGCATGTAAATGATGATCTTTATCAGGTTTATCGTGGAAAGATTATATTTAATATTAAATATAACCAACTTTATATATGTACCGATAGTGGTGGATTATTCAATCCTGCATCAGAACTTTTTGAACTTATTGAGGAATAAAAATGACAAATAAAGATTTTGAATTTGTAAAACAGGCAGTTTATCTCGGAAAAGAAAAAGGAACCTGTAATCGTGGGCACTCAGGTGCAATTATCGTAGACAGTTTTGATAATATCATTTCAGCAGGTGTTGTAGGAGTTCCAAAAGGAGTGCCAAGTTGTAATGACGCAGGACACCTGATGAAACGTGTATTCCCTCTTACTCTCGGACTTCAGCCACTTGGAAAAGATGCAATGGGTCAGACAGAAAAACTCGGTGAAGGTTCAGACCATTGTATGCGAACTATTCATGCAGAAACAGAAGCAATTGCCCTTGCTGCTAAAAATGGTGTAATGACTGAAGGTGCAACTTGTTACTGCAAGATGACTCCTTGCCGTAACTGTGCGATGGTTTTGATTCAGGCAGGTATTAAACGTGTTGTCTGTGAAAAGCATTATCACTCTGAAGCAGAGTCTGTTGAGATGTTTAAGCAGGTTGGAATGAAAATCGAATGGGTTGAAGATTGTGTGGAGGAGTATAAATAATGACTCTTGAAGAATATAGAAATCAGCAAAAGGAAGTTGAAGAACGATACCGTAATGGCGAACCTCTTATCTATTCAGATTTAGGTGCGTTGGATTGGATTTATTGGGATATGCCTAGAGAGCATTGTCAGGAATTTAAGTTCGATTGGGATAAGTTTAAGTATAAAATTATCACTAAAGAAGAAATCCCACGTTATAAATCATATACTTCATTAATCACTGTCAAAGTAGATAAGGATAAAGAAGTGAGTATGGATAACGTAAGAAACCATAACGTTGGAAATTCAGATTATGCAAAAATGAAGCTTCAGCCTTGGGATGTATGGACTGCATGGCATCTCAATCCTTGGGATGCAGATATTGTAAAACGTATCGCAAGAACAAAAGAAGAACCTGGAATGACTCCTATGGAAGCAAGACGTATGGATTATGAAAAGATTATCCATGACGCACAGGAATGTATCAGACAGATTGATACCGGAACTTATTGGAGATAAATAATGAAAATATTTTTATTTGTTCTTGCCTACATCATTTTAGGTTTTGCAGAGATTGTACTCACTGCATTTGTGTATTTTCTTAGATATTACGTAACCTTCAAAGAAGCTCTTTCAGATGTTCTGCGTAATGATGCAGATGGTGAACCATGCCCTACGATTATTGTGGTGATTTGGCCAGTGGCTTTTGTTAGGTCAATGTGTCTATTAATTGCGATAGGTTGTGAAAGCCTATTTGATAAACTTGCAGATTTATTGGAGGGACACAAATAATGCTTTATTTATCATTACTTCTTGCTCTAATCTGTCTTATTACATTTGGGTTTACAGTTGCAGAAATTGGATTTAAGGCAGCCCCTTGTTTAGTATTTGGGCTTTATTGGTTGGGTGTTTTTATTATGAAATTAAAAGGAGTAGTATAATGCTTGAAGTAAAAAATACGGTTGTAACAAATCTTGGTCGTTCATTGAATGCTGCCGGAAATGCTTTCTCAATTGGTGAGATTGATTCACGTTGGACTGAAATTGATTCGATTCATGAAAATTTCTTTTCAAGTATAAATGAAGATGAACGTCTGAAAAATAATATCAAACCTTATCAGAGATCTCTTGGAAGAAATGCAGAAGACCATCAGTCTCATGACCACTACCTCTGTGGAATCGGAGTAACATTCGATATCAAATATCCTTTGTATTGGTCACCAGAGTTTCAGAGATACCACTTCTCAGAAATCGTTTCTTCACAGTCTACAATGCACTGTCTTACTAATGCCGGAAAGAGAGAAGACTTTGCTAAGCTCTTCAATAAATATGTAGATGGTTACATTATCTCAATCGTAAAAAACATGATTGATGACTATAACCACACAGTCGATGAACTTAAAGAAATTAAAAAAGAATTTAATGAATGTGAAGACTGGGAAAAACCTGGATGTGAAATGCTTGTTAAAAGTAAGCAGAACGAAGTTTATGAAAAGTTTATGAAGATTCGTTCAAATCTTCCGTCAGGGTATGAGATGTGGATGACAGTTGAAACCAACTATCTCGAACTGAAAACAATTCTCAAACAGAGAACAAATCATAAACTCAAAGAGGACTGGGGTGCATTCTGTGACTGGATCCACACTCTCCCACTCTTTGATTATCTTACACAGAAAGGAGAATAAACATGAATAAGGCTGTATTCGATATCTTTATTGAAACTCTTAAAGAATATGATTTTAGAAAATTCTATGAATCGCAACGTTGTGAGGTGGTAATAACTGTTGAAGGACATCCTTTTAAGTTAAAACTTTGGACAGAAAGTAATAGAGATGATTTTGTTTCTCACATGGCTCTAATGTATAACGACAAAAAAATAGCAAGTGGTGAAGCTGGTTATGCCTATTATAACATTGCCAGAAATGACCTTGTGGAAAATCTTGAAAATATTAAACAGTTCTTTGATGAATTATATTAGGAGAATAAAAGTGGCTTATACAAAGAAAGTAAACATCTGTGGAATTGACTTCACTGTAGAAGAACTTCCACCAAACGCAAGAGATGATACATTTATGGGTCGTTCAGACATTGTGGCCTGTAAAATCTCTCTGAATGCAGATATGCCTGCACAGCAGAAACAGGTAACTTTAATTCACGAAGTTCTTCACTGTATTCTGGATAATCACAGTTTTGCAAAAGAATCCAATGATGAAGTTTTGGTAAGCACACTTGCATCTGAACTTTACAGACTTGGATTAAAATTATAGGAGAAATAAACATGAAGAAATTTTTGATTGTTTTTATGGCTGTCATCATGGTTGTGATGACAGGTTGTAGTGCAAACATGATTGCTGCTGCAAATCAGGAAAGAGAGGCTGATGCAGCAAGGTATCAGAGCGAATATGCAAAGACAGTAAACAAGCTGGAAATGTCTGAAAGTAATTTCAAAAATTACAGACGTGTAAGTTTCTATAATGTTCGTCTTGGTGAAATCGTATTTGCTTGCGAAGGTTACTGTCACGTTCAGATTGATAGAGACGGTGATGTTGAAATCGTAGTAAAGGTCGGAGAAGGTGAATTCTTAAGACATTACCTTGGGCAGAAGCAGGATATTACTTATTTCAGCGAACAGCTTAAGCCGTCTAAAAATATTGATAACTTCAGATACAAAATCGTATGGAATCCAAATAACTGGATCCCGGTATTCGATTCTGATTTGTAGCACGACAACTAATTAATATTATGCGATAGTTGTTGTGGAGGAAAAATATGAGACAGAATCTTTGTGTTTGCGACATCTGTAAAAAAGACATTCCTAGCACTGAAGAACGACATGAAGTAACAGACGTTCTTCGTTCTGAAAAAACAGACGTTGCAATTATTAGTAATCCTAGCACAATAAATCAGAAAGTTAAGCATTACGACATTTGTAACGAATGCTTTGCAAAAATCTTTCCAGCTCAGGAATCCTAATTTTGGTTTGATCTAAAGCCCAAGACTTTATATCATAAAAACTCCTTGTATTGGGTCTGGTGTCGTTGGCATCAGACCCTCTTTTTATTTGAGGCAATATGACAGTAGGTGAATTAGAATCTAAACTTTCACGTTTTCCACAGACAGCACAAGTAAGAATTGATATCGGTGACAACAATCAAGAAATCAAAGAAATTATGTATGAAGAGTTCGAGTTTCTTCCACCAGAAGATGACCTTCGAGATGTTGTCACACTGATGGGATAAAACGTGTAGCCAAATATGTAGCCAATATCTTTTACCGATTTTTACCGATATTGACTCATTTTTACTCCTTACTATAGAATGAAACAGTAAAAATCAGTAAGAATGAGTAATAATCGGTAATGCTTTTACGGTTCAAGTCCGATCATCTCCAATTTTATTAGAAATTAGTAATTTTCTAATTCTTTATAATATAAGGAATTACCTGCGACATATTACTTAATTCTTGATGGTTGCTACAACGTGTAGCCAATATGTAACCAAAAAGGAGAAAAATATGCCGAGGTACAAAGAACCTTTTACTCTCTACAAACGTAGAAACAAAAAATCAGATATTTGGTATTACAGATGTTACTCACCAACCGGGGAACGCAGTTGTGGTCGTTCTACTGGAAAGACTTCCAAGACATTAGCAAGACAATACTGTCAGGAACTTATAGCCTGTGGTAAGTTATGGACAGGTGAAGCAGTTACATTCAGACAGTATGCAGAACATTTCTTTGATGATGATTCACAGTGGGTTCAGGAAAGGACACTGAATGGGAAGCAGACGTTTGCTGACAGAAGTCTTGAACTGAATAAACAGACACTGGACATTCATCTGCTGCCTTATTTTGGAAAATATAAGTTCTCTGATATAAGACCATCTGTTGTAAAGAAATACAGGATATACGAATCAAGCAAGGGTCTCAGAAATAAATCCATAAACAATATCATTGGTGTATTCTCAATTATTGTAAGAAGTGCTATGGCAGACTGTGTAATCAATTTTGATCCGTTACTTTCAGTCGGCTATCTTCCTACAGATGACTCTGAAGAAGTAAACGCATTTACAAGAGAGCAGATAGTTTCTATGTTCAGAAAAGATTGGAATGATGATGAAGTGAAGTTATTCTCACTTGTAGGTGCTTTGACCGGAATGCGAATAAGTGAGATTCTTGCAATACGAAAAGAAAATCTCCACGCAAAATATATCGATGTATTTGATCAGAGATTGAAGTATCAGCTTAAACCTCTGAAGACAAAAGAAGCGAGGTTTGTTCCGATAACTGATGAACTGTACAAACTTCTTGAAGCAAGAGTTTCAAATGGATTCGCTTTTGAACACAATGATAATTACTACAGAAAATATTTATATAAGAACTGTGGTGTAAAAAACTACAAAGAAGAAAACCTTAAGTTCCATTCTCTAAGACACTTCGTAAACACAGACATGCTTGCTCATAATATTCCTGAAACAAAAGTCAGAGGTGTACTCGGGCATTCTGAAGGTAAAGGAACAATGACAGACAGATATACAAACTGGAGGCCAGAGATGTTTCCTGAAGTTTATGAGTGGCAGGAAAATCTTCTTAAAGATATTCTCTGATTTGCACGACAAGACTTGACACAGTAAGTATATTATTGGTCATGGAAACATTAGATAAGTTCATAACACGGAAAGAAGTTGCTAAGAAATTTGATGTATCTGATAAGTGCGTTTATCTGTGGGAGAAGAAATTCAAGATTCCAAGTTTGAAAATCGGAAAATCAGTTGTGTATAAGAAGGAAGATGTTGAAAATATCCTTCTTGCAAACTTGAAGTAATGTACGGTTTTATTTTAAAATGAGGTAAAGGATGTTTGACGTATTAAGTTGTAAACCTGACTTGTATCAGAAAAATGTTTATTACGTTGTAAATATCTGGGATACAAAAATAGCACGAATCAGTAAGACCTGCGACGGTTGCTGGTTGGTCTGGTACTACCATGAAAAGTACCACAAACTGCGACACTCTATAAAAGAGACTCTATGGGAAATAGAGCACAAGTACAAAAAGAGAAGTCGTGAGATACAGCTTAGATCTTCAGCAGACTGTAGTCCATTATTCTAAAAGTCATTCTGTTCCAGAAGCGAGTAAAGAGTTTAATATCCCGATAAATGTTATCCAGTCATGGATAGTTCAGGATATGGATGAAGTCAAACTGAAATTTCACATTCAACAGAAATTCTATAATCTCATCCCAATCGTTGAGGCGAAGATAACCTCCGTCTACTCCGAGTCTGATTTCATTGTCTATGGAATTACAGATGAGGAATGGGATGAGTGTTCTTCTAAAATTAATAAAGTAATCGTTGAAACAGTATCACAGGTTTATAGAGCCGTACTGAAAGATCCTCTGTTCTTAGACCAGAAACCAAAGAAGAAGAAAAAGAATCCTGACCCTTATCATGACCTTCCCTTTTTACCTGGAATGGAATAATGAAAAAAGAATCAGAGTTTTGTTCAGTTATCGTAAAATCATTAGACATCGGATATAAAATCCCTGACCCAACCGGAATGTATGCAAAGACAATTAAACGTTGTTTTGACATTATGGGTGCCCATCATTTTGACGGATTCAAAGAACATCTTCATCCTGTCTACATCGAAGCAAAGTTCAATAAGACATTATCATCATTCAATCTGAATCGTATTGAAGACCATCAGGCTTATTATCTTTCAAGATTCAACGATGTAGTCGGAGCAAAGTGTTTTGTTATTCTCGGAGTATATGCAGGACACGGTGACACAAGGGCATACGTTTTTGACTGGAATGATTTACAACCTTATTATGAAAGTGGGAAATCTATTTACAAGAAGATGTTAGAAAAACTCCCTTACAATTCAGTTCATAAGGGAGTTTTCGTATTTGATAAAATTATTTATAAGGAAGATATTGAAAAGGTCATGCCTTAGTAGGTGCTTCTAAGTAAGCATCAAAACCTTTTCTAATCAGATTGGTAAGCAGAGTCTCGGCATATTCCTGACGTAAGCTGGAAGAAATAAGCAAGGAATATCCATCATTAGTTTTGAAAACAGACGGAGTTAGACCTAATTTTCGTAACTTCTCGCTTGTAGATTTTGCCTCTGTTGATTTCTCATACCTACCAACAAAAACTCTGTAAAATGGACAATTCATTTTTATGGATCTCTTTCAGCCTGAAGCCTAAGACATCTGACTGCATATTTGGTATCGGTTATATAATCTTCTAGATATTGCCAGTACCATTCGGGGACAACCATCACAAAGTCATCCATAACAACTGCTTCAGTATCACCATTTGAATTAATGATTTTGTCAAAGACTCCTGAAGCAGCCAAGAAGTAAACGGGGTTACCTTCCTTATCTACAGGTGTTGGTGGTTTAGGAAATAAATCAAGACTTGTCAGTACCTGATTCTTCTGCGTACTCACGCAACTGGTTAACACCGTTAATGTAATTATCATACTTATTGCCAGTACGAATCTTACGTTTCTCTTCATCGGCTTCCACCTTTAATTTATCTTTCTCAGAATTGATGAGTTTCAGTTCTGATATTTGCTTTTCATATCTCACAGACATGTCATAGTTTTCTTTTTCAAGTTTTTTTACTAAAACTTTCTGTTTGATTTCAAAGTAAACAATTGTAAGGATTTCAAGGGCAACAAGAACAATTCCAATAATAATTATTACTTTCACTTTTCACCCTCGAATTGATTTTTGATTTCAGTTGTTTTCTGCCATCCGTTTACCAGGATGTACTCACCTACAAGAGTAAAGATTGCAGGTACAGTTACACCGAACCATGACGGAATTTCAACTTTCATAAACATTGCAATTCCTGTAAGAACAAGGAATCCAAATCCCATAAACATAGCCCAACATACACAGAAGAATTTGCGTGAAGAGAGTTTCTTAAATCTCTTCATTCTTTCTTCTTCTCTTTCTTCATCAGTCATCTCGTTTGTCCTCTTCTTCATCGTAATCTTTCCAATCCCATGCCAACATCACAAACAGAACCAAATAACCCAAGCCAAGCAAAGAATAAAGTATTACCATGACATCAACCTGAATACACGGTAACTGTCTAACTTCCCTTCCTTTACCGTTACAGAATTACTTAATGGATCCCAGTCTCTAAGTCTGAAATGTTTCAGTCCTGTTCTTGGATTTTTCCAGCACTCAATATAAAGTTCGTTTTTCTTTGGTTTGTAAGTTGATGGTTCAATTGATACAGCCCACTTCTTTCCTGTGAGCATATTAAGAATAGATTCAGGGTCATTTACATCAAAGTTTGCAGGATCATCGTAGTTATCCCAATTGAATGTAAGCCACTGCTTTCCGTTCACCATATAGTGAGCAGAACAGATTTGAATAAGTGTTTCTGTGTCATAATCAAAACCTGTATAGTTTTCTGCGATTTTCTGAAGACACAGGAAGTAGCAGGCATAGTTACCTACCGATTTATAAAAACTTTCTGGATACCTTACTGACATATTAAATCCTCAAAATATTTTCCGGCAATTTTTCTTGCACTGAAGTAGACTTCTTTGAAAAACTTCTCAAGTTCGAGAAGTGGAATTTCATCCATGATTGCAGGCAGGTTCACATCAGGAAGACAGTCATTAAGTGTATAAAGTCTGTCTTTAATAAGGCTGTAATAGCCTCGTGCCTTTCCTTCTGAATAATCTGTAAGTTCTTTATCGGATTTGAAAATAATGTGATTTCTTGTAAGGTCATTCTTAACTTCGTAATTCAATCTATCAGAAATCGACCTTGTGATAAGTGTAAATAAGTCGTAGTCCTTTTTATCCGTGAAACCGTATTTCTTTATACCGATTTCAAAGATACGGATGCGAAGTTCTTTAAGTATGTTCTTCGCAGCCTGACACTGATTATCCAACTGGTCTTTACCTTCGGACATATAGAGTTCCCGTTGTGACTGCTTATGTTCAGTTTCTTTTTTCTGAACTTCCTGCTTCTGTGCTTCTGTAATCTTAATTACATCGCTTTCCACATTCTTCCCCTTAAGGAACTTAGTAACCAGTACAACTGTGGTGATTATAGCAGCAATCAGCAGTACTCCAAGTGTTAACATCGTAATCCAGCCTATAACTGGGATTTTTGCTATATTTTCCATAGAAAACCCTCGCTTTGAATCAAATATACACTTGAAGTCTGCGAGGGTTAATTTTAGAGTTCGTATTCAACGTAATAATCGAACAATGGTTTGTCTTTGTGATACCATTCGTCCTTTGCGATATGGGCAAACCATATAGGGTCATTTTCGTTCCCATATGCTTTGGCTGTGTTGTAATGTTTTGCGTACTCCATATTCATTACCACGTACCAGTCGGTCTTGCTGATATCATTCCAATCAACGTTAGACTTATTGCCTACATCTGTGGTCTGTTCCATAGTCCATTTCTGACCATGTTCACGTCCTGAATTGTCAGGAACTTTGAAAGACATTACCCACTCTTCTGCAAGTTCACGGGTCAGAGTGTTGCCGTATGCTTTCTTGTACAGTTTAGTGTACACATCACGACAACAGTCTTCCCCACAAGCAACTAAAGAGTCAGTCATGCAAACAATAATATCGTCAGTTGGAATCTTATTATCACGTCTAATAGAACTGATGAGAGATTTCAGTTTTCCCATAGTTACTGTTTCCTTACTACCTTTTCTTTGCCGAAGATATTTTTCTTCACTTCAAAGACAGGTACATTTTCTATCACTGCAAGTCCGTTTTCAGTTACCGAGGATTCCTCGGCAGTTGTCAAATCTTCTTTTACAACTGAAGTTTCCAACTGTTCGGAATTTCCGACCAGTTCAACTCTAGGTGTGACTGGTCTCCTCGGTCGGCACTGAAACGGACAGACAGAACAATCCTGAATACAAGCGAACATCATGCACAACCTGGTGTGGTTACCTTGGTAGCAATAATGTGTTCTGGAGTAGTTCCCAAACCATTAGTACCAAAGTATCCGTAAATCACCTGACCAGCCTTAAGCTGATTTCCATATACGATATTTCCGTATCTGTCAAAAACATTTACGTTGATACCGTTAATGGTTGCTGCAACAGGAAGTGTCGCACCACCTGTCGGAGCAGTAGTCAGCCTAAGACCGAATTTTTCCTTGTCTACCAGAGTCATTGTTTCATCTGGAACAAGAACCACGGCTGTGGTTGAGACGTTGATTGTACTGACATCTGATCTAGGAAATGCAATACAACCCATCATGTTCTACCACCCGTATCCACCGTATGTGTTGCCA
>JAKSHY010000012.1 GCA_024399135.1 Lachnospiraceae bacterium
ATATATTCGTCATTATGCACTATACATCATTTTGTGGTTTACAGATGAGTTATGTGCTTTCTTACCTCATAACACACCACTGTATTTTGTGGTCTCGAACTTATTTTCGAAAAATTTTTCTACACCTGCAATCAACTCGGAACTAAATCATTTTTCTTGAAAAATTCGATTTCTTCACCAAATGGTCCATAACAAAAAGCCATTCTAGCCGGGGACTCTGGATTTCTTAAATATTTACATCACACAACTTTTTCTTGTTGGAGCCTCTTCTCCAGACACATAGCTTGCTCTAAACTTCATATTACATTCTCTAAGTTCCATCTTGCCATCGATATACGGCTGATACATCTCTAGTATTCCTGGAGCGCAACCATCACATCCACCCTCTATGTTACCTACAGATTCCGCAACAATACGTTCTCTTTCTTCCTTAGTTGTATCTTTTATTAAAAGTGACATAAAAATTCATCCTTTACATTTTTATTTACAAATATACCTTTAATATGTTTTACATTTTCACATTGGAGTCCCAACTTCAATCAGATTTCCGTCCGGATCATAAAAACGAACAACCTTCTGTCCCCAACTATGAGTCGTAAGTTCATTAACATACTCTATTTCAAAATCAGATTCTTCCAGTCTCTTAATAAATCCCTCAATATCATTTTCCTCAAAATAGAGTTCTGTCATGTTATTCTTTGGAATTAACCCTTTACTCAAAAACTGCTTCCATATCTTCGCATCCTGCAGCACCAGGCCTTCAGACATAATTACATTTCCATCCTGATCCAAAATCACATGTAGTCCAAATATATCTTTGTAAAATTTAATTGATCGTTCCATATCAGAAACTACAATCAAGACATTCTTTAATCTCATTGCATCACCTGAATTTTCTACTACAGTTGTTCATGACCTATTCATAAACATCACTTAAAATTTGAAAACACTCACTCTGCATCATTATTATATGCTTTTATATTTTTAAGCTGAAGTATGCTTAGCACAAAAACAGCTATGTAATTTCCAAAAACAACAGCCAACGCCAAGATGTCAAATAGTGATGCATTTCCCAGTTCTCCTAACACTAAAAATACATACCACGCAACAAAGATTCCACTCATAATGACTTTAATTAGGCCATCTACCTTATATGTTTTGATGCACTTGGCAATATTATTCCCCTTCTTCAATCGAATATTTGCCACAATTCCTGATATAATTGACGGCAACTGATACAAAATTTGAGATGCCAAAAATACATATATTAAAAACAGGAAAAGTCCTCCAAAAAGTCCGAGCAAACCGCCAAACAGATATATTAAAACCTCAAACCCCGCTGATGGGCTATTGGAATCAACAGAATCTATTCGATTAAAACTCTCGCCTGTCATATTGACCAGTGTATCTGAAGCCTCTGGTAAGAGCAGTAATGCAATTGCGATGTATATCAGTACACTTATTATGGCAATTATTGTACTTGCAGTTGATAACCGTTTTATTCTTTTCATTATATCTTTATACCTGCCTTAGTAATGATTATATTCTGCCAGCAACAGCAAGATGTCACAGATGTTTCACCTTAACATATCACTAATTATTCATCTTGAGATACGTGTATACTCAGCAAGCTTTGCTTTTAAGTACTCATAGCGAAGACGTTTTTCCTCCTTCGCGAAATGGACCTCTCGAAACTGCTCGGGATTATTGTCATAATCCAGCACTTCTTCGCCGAACTGCTCGCTGGTAAGATCAAATTTCGAATCACCTATAACATTATAGCAGTGATAATTTCCACCTGGTCTTAATATTCCATATACCTTTCCACCAAAAATATCCTGTACCAAAAATGCGGTGATTGAACACTGTCCCAGAGTCATATTCTCCTTCGTCCATTCGTCTCTCATTCGCGGTGCACACGTTTCGGCGCACCAAATTTCTGACAATGCATCATATAAATCCAGCGGACTGTTAATTCCTTCATATTCAGTTGTAATAGGGGTTGCATAAGCATTTTCCCAGTTCCAAAAATTATATTTCATGATACTAATATATAGGAAAATTATGATAACGTAAATCGCATAAATATAACGCTATTTTCACAAGATCCAAAACTCATTAACAATTGCATTATTATCTAAAACATAGCATAATCATAAGAAATACAAATTAAAGGAGTTTCCTATCATGCATAGCTTAATTAAAAGACGAGGAATTATAAGCATCGTTTTAGTATTACTACTTTCCAGCACCACATTCACAGCATGTAGCAAACATATTTCTTCAGGTTCATCATCAGACAGCTCTTCGCACAGCAGCTCTTCTAGTTCATCTGAGGAATCCTCTACTACCGAATCGAGTGAAGGTACTAATAACGGATCAGCAGAAGAAGGGACTAATGAAGGCTTTGGTGGCTCTCTAACTAATGGCTTCTTCGGGGAATCAAGTGGCTTCGGAAATTCTAACATTCCAGAAGATTACTGGAAGTTCACTTATAAATATGATTCAGGCAACATTGATGATACGATTTATATTATCCAGAAAAGACTTGAAAATTACACAAGCGACGGTAATATCTGGATTGAGGGAAATGATAGCATAATGGTAGCTCTTCCTCCTGTTGAAAACGTAGATAAGGTTACATTAGCAGAGGCACTAATCGCTGATTCTAACATATATTTCATACGCCAGTATTCATCCGACGGAAAAGAGAATTATTATTTTCAAAGTTTAGATGAATCCGGCCGTGCTTCATATTCGTTGAACCACACTATCGAAGAGCTAATAGCTTCTGGTGATGTCGTTGTTGAGTCAAAGGATATCCAGAAAGCTGAAGCTCAGACCAAACAAAATAATTTCGGAACTAGAGAATTCATAGTAGCTATAACCTTCAATCCTGAGGGAAGCGAAAAATTCGCCAAAGCAACCAAAGCAGCTTCCATTAATCATGAGACAATTGCCATCATGTGTAATGACACTATAATTTCCTGCCCAAGTGTTAATGGCGAAATAACAGACGGCAATGTATGGCTTTCAGGACTCTATTCTTATGAGGAAGCCTGCATAATTGCAACTAACCTTAATTCAGGAAATCTTCCCGTCAAGCTTACGATCGATTCCATTCAGTAAGTGAGCCAATCGATTCCATACAGTAAATAAGCAAATCGACAACAACATGGGCAAAGATATATAGTACGTAAATACACAACACGGAGAATAAAAACACACCCCACAAAGGAGGACCTATGAACGCAACAACCAAACAACTTTTAGATCAGATTGTTGAAGACAAGAAGCTACTTCAAAGTAAGATGATGTGGGAGCTTGATTCACCTGCAATGGCAACACTATCAGCATTCCTTTTCGCCAGTGCTGGAAGAAAAGCAGATATTGAAAGATATGCCGAGTGCAAAAAATATTTAAAAAAGAATATCGGTGTTTTTTCTGAACTCAGAGGAATTTCAAGTGTAATAGTTATTACCAAAATGTGTCTTTCAGAAAACTATGAAGAGTATCTTACAGGCGTAAATACTGTATATAGAAAGCTTCGTGCAATTCATAAGCTCACAGCCAGTCCATACATGGTTCTTGCTGCAATTAATATTTATGAAGCCGGCGGAGTTATTAAAGCTGATGAAAATATAGAAAAATTCGAAACTGTATATAAAGAATTAAAGAGCAAGCACTTTTGGCTTACAAGTGACGAGGACAGACCTTTCGTTGCACTGATGACCAGCAGAGACATTAATATCAATGCTCTTGCTGATGAGGTCTCAAGATGTTATGACGCCAGCAAGAAGATGTCTTTTTCAAAGGAAGCTATGCATACGGTGTCACAGATTATGTCTTTGTCCCCAAAGAGTGTTGACGCTAAAGTTGAAGACCTAAAGGCAACGATGGATGCCTTCAAAAAATATAATGTCAAAGGATTAAAATACCAGCTTATGCCTGTTGCTGCAGCTCTTGGTCTGGTCATTGAAGATTCTGATATTAAAGCTACGAAGATTCGTGAGAACTATGATTACCTAAAAGGACAGAAAGGCTTTAAATGGTATTTGAGTAATACTAAAAGATCATTATATTCATCACTTGCCTATGCAATTGAGAACCTTACTGGAAGCGAAACTGTTCTTAATTCCGTAATCAGTACAGCTCTTACCAATATCATTATTGAAGAAATTATTATTTTCATTATGATAAATACCACCACACAACTTGCATCAAGCAACTCATCTGGTGGTAACTAATATAACTAATTCACCTTACAGTAGCCTCTGCCATTTTCCTTTACGTAGTTTAGGGCCATATCAGCTTTTCTTTCTACGTCCTTAGTGTATCCTTTGGCAGAGAATGATACTCCAACACTTACTGACACCTCTGGTACATCATCTGAGGTGTCTTTTAATTTTTCATTGATTTTATCAATTCTTTCTAACAGCATCTGTTCATCACTTTCCTGCATTCTAAGAAGGAACAGTTCAAACTCATCCTGGCTTATACGGATTATGTAATCACTACTCTTAAATGATGTTAAGAACAAACCTGCAACTTTTTTTACTACCTTGTCAGCAACATCAAAGCCCTTTTTCTCTTTGACTGTTCTGAAGTTGTCTATATCAACCAGCATAATACCCAAAGGTTCATTGCTCTGTGAGAGATTATGTCTGACTAAATCCAGTGTTCCTACCTTCAGGGTACCTGTCAGTTCATCTATCTCACCCTGCTCTTTCAAAAGCTCCTTGTTCTTTTTGTCAGAACGATAAATATTGTTATACTTTCTAGCAAATTTTCTGAATTCGAAACTACCTATCTCTGGAAGCTTTTCCTTTTCATCAAGTGCTTTTAAGAATTTATCTGATGGCTTAACAACTAATAGCACATTGAAAATGAATATCAAAACAAGAAGGATGAACAAAATGAAAATAAACAGTGTTGTTATATTAAGTATAACAATGAGGTCATCTTCATTCTCTCTAAATTTAACAGCCGATTCCTCTTCTATTAAAACAGTTGCATTTTCAATATCCCAGATAATTCTTTCTTTTATACTCTCATAATCTTTGCCAAATAAAAGTTCTATGGCCTGATTTCTCTTTTCATCCAAAGAAAGTGCATTTTCACTTTCAGGTAATTTGAATGAAGAAAGCTCGTCAGATATATTCTGACTATCTATTCCCTTTGCTTCGGCTATAAGCTTCATTGCATGAAGTTCATATTCAACCAAAGCCTCAGATTTTTCCATGGCATCCTTCAGAAGCTTTCCTTCCATTTTAAGCTCATCATCTGTTCCAATCGTTTCAACAGATGCTTCCCTTGTCATGGCGATATTTTTTTCATCAAAATAATTAACAGCACACTGCATGTCACCTGTGATGACACACTCTCTTGACTGCTCTGTCAGATAATCAGATGCACTCCTAAAGTTAATAGCAGCATCAAGCTTCATACCTGTGTATTGAAATGATTCTCTCGATTCATCATATTTATCATATATATTCTTAACGGCAAACATCAGGATCACCATTATTATCGCACCAAGCGCGATAAATATACTTGATAAGACATGTATCTTTATGCCTTTTCCCTTAATCTCAATGTTCTTGTCCTTTATTTCCATACCTACCCCTTTATTGCCATATTGTAAAAAGCTTGTCTGTTGCTCGTTCTATTTTAATTGAGTCTACAAGTACTGAGTTTTCAACTCTTACGAAATACCCGTTTCTGCTGTATTCAACAACCATGTCTCCTGATTTCGTATAAAATATCTGGAATATACACTCTTCTGTCATCGATCCTGCCGGGTTAACCTTGGGCTGATTTTTCGAAATAGGAATTGATGATCCTCCGTTCGTCCATCCCTTTCCAATCGTAATACCCAGAGTCTTAAATATTGCCTCTCCAAATGCAACATTAGAAGCACCTGCAACAACACCGTTATGAACCGTCCAGTTAGTATAGTTTCCATACAATGTTCCGTTTTTATAATATGGACTTGATTTAGAGGCTTTGTGTTTGATTGTGTCACTCTGCGGTTCCTTACCCTGTTCACAAACATCTATATAGGCAACCTTGGCAGCCTTAATGAATTCAGTCGCTTCTTTCTCAACACGAACCTGTTTTGCCTTACTGACGTATTTAACCATCATCGGTGATATTATACCGACCAGCACAGCCATAATCGCTATGACTATGATTAATTCCATCAAAGATATACCTTTGTTATTATTTTCAGTCCTCATTTCAGTCATAAAACCTATCTCCACCTACAATTTGGAATGCCTTTTATAATATACTCGCATTATTTTCATCATTCAAGAGTAAAGACATTCCTGGCCATACTGCATCTGGTTTCACACCCAGCTTTATTTCCAGCCTTACACCTGGCCTACGAATAGCTCGGACGAAAAGTCCTGATAATAACGGACCTCTTCATTGTATCCGGTACCACTATAGCTCTGCTTTAGTTTTAGTCCTGAATACATAAGTGTGTCACCATACATCCTATGGTTTTCAGAAGCGCTGTCCATTTTAACGAATTTCGATACCACATTGTGCAAACCAGAGTCCTGCTTAATATGTATAGGAGCCACAGTATTCACCAGGTCACCGAATTCCTTTATATTTATTTTTTTCTCCCGGCTATTTACTTCATAGATTTCATCGGCTAAAAGTCCCTTTGGCTTAAGACACTCATACTGCCAGTTAGGGGTAACCAGCTTCTGTAGCATTAAACTTACGAATGTCTTCTGGTCTTTCGACACTACTGTCCACTGAATTTCATTCTGGTTGTCTGAATCATTGAAGGTCTTTGTTCTATAAAAATCTCCGAACTGAAAAACTTTTCTATATTTTTTGTACCAGGAAATATCCCTTGCTATTTGATCCTTTTCTTCTTTCTTAAGATCGCAGAAATTGCATTCATATCCTAATACTCCGAAGCTTGCAACATTGAACCTTGTTTCCAATGGTGTTCTTCTTAATGTCTGATGATTAGGTACTCCGGAAACGTGTGCTCCTAAAACGTTTAGTGGATAGCCGTAGCTGTAATTGGTCTGTATTTTGGCACGTGATATTGCATCAGTATTATCGCTTGCCCATATCTGTGGGAAATAGCACAAAATGCCCAAATCAAACCTGTTACCACCTGAAGCACATCCTTCGAACAGAATGTGAGGGAATCTTCGCGTCAGTTCATCCATACAGCGGTACAGTCCCATGACATATCTGTGACCAACCTCTTCTTGATTCTCTTTGTTAAGCGATTTACTGTAATAATCAGAGATAATACGGTTCATATCCCATTTAACATATGAAATATTGGCACTTTCAAAAATCTGGGACATCGATTCAATGATATAATCCTGAACTTCTTCGTTACACAAATCCAGAATTCTCTGGTTTCTTCCCTCCGAATGCGCCTTACCTGGAATATCCATAACCCACTCCGGATGCTTCTCGTACAGTTTGCTTTTAACATTAACCATCTCTGGCTCAACCCAGATCCCGAACATAAGTCCCATGGCATTAATATCATCCGCAAGACTTTTTAATCCTCCGGGGATTTTCTTAAGGTTAACCTCCCAGTCTCCAAGCGAATGACTGTCATCATTCCTTTCACCGAACCATCCATCATCCATAACGAATAATTCTATTCCAAGCTTTTTCCCTTCCTTTGCAAGTTTTAAAAGACCTTTTCTGTCAATATTAAAATACGAAGCCTCCCAGCTGTTTAATAATACAGGTCTTTCTTTTTTCTTAAATTCACCTCGCACAATGTGCTCTCTTATGAATTCATGCATGTTATGACTAAGCTGTCCGAAGCCTTCTTTCGAAAATGTCATCACAGCCTCCGGCGCTTCGAACTCTTCACCTTCATTCAAAATGAACTCGAAATTCTGTGGGTTAATCCCCTGAACGAATCTCATCTTCTGATAGGCATTAACTTCGAGTGCCTCATAATGATTGCCACTGTAAATCAGATTAAATCCCAGACACTCCCCGAAATCTTCCGTCGTTTTTTCTTTTGAAATCATAACGAAAGGATTCGCACGATTAGAGGAAGTTCCTGTGAATGATGAGTTAACGAATTTACCAGCACCTATCTTAGTGTCGAATCGGTCCATTTCACGGGCCCAGGCACCGTTGAACGTGCTAAAGATATAGTCTGCCTCGGAAAAGTCAATCTGATTAGACATAAGTCGAACGAGACGAACCTTTTCACTTCCTGTATTTTTGACCTTGACGCTTTTAGTTATTACATCACATTCAGGAAAAACAGAATAAGTAAGTATAAGCTCAAGATCACTATTTCGATCCTTCATCATAATTGAAAGTTCTTCGCTCTCACCACTTTCATCGTATGAAGAAGGTAAGGTTTTTAACGACTGCTTACCCTCTTTGATTTCATACGAGACGTATTGAAAATCAAGGCTTGTACTTCCATCTGGAAGAACCGCTTCTATGAAAGGCTCTCTGATATCACCCTTACCTATTGATGACATCTCAAGGCATACGTTTTCAAGAGTGTAGGATTCCATTCCTTCGTCATAATTAATTGAATTCCCCGGAGCAAAGGCATGCTGCTCATATATACCAGAAGGCATTCCATCTTCAACATGTATTCTCATCCTTCTTCCGTAATAAAGATGCTCAAGGTATCTGCAATCCTCCATAACCCTGAAGGCGTATGTGGTGTTAGCTGTATTTAGAGAAAATATATCTTTGTCCCAGTGAGTAATGTAACCTGACATATGGCTTATTTTTCCTTCCCAAGTTCTAATCCAATTTCAGCAAGCTTCTTCTCTGTTAAGCAGTATTTCTTCTTGAAAATCAAAACCGCAATAACCAGAACCACCATAGGTATAATTGTCATAGTCATTCTTAGTCCTATAACTGCAGTATCTGAAGCCTTCACAACCTCTGTTACAACTTCATCTGTGGATGCTCCACCAATACTGAATACTGAAAGACAGATTGACGCTACCAGTGCCGCAATACCTGATGCAAGCTTAACCACGAACGTCTGCATGGAGAATATTACTGATTCATCGCGTCTTTTGTTCTTCCACTCACCGTAGTCCACAGTATTAGCCAAAAATATAGTTACAAGTACATTCAGTATTCCAACTGCTGCGTTAATGAAGAACGCAGGAATGAAAAGAATGTATATATTTTTCATTCTGGTAAGCGCAAGTCCAAGAAGAACCAGATATCCTGTCAGCGCACTGAAAATACTGATATAAAAGATTTTAATTGTATCCCAGAATCTTCTAAGAAGAGGGAATAGAATCATCATGGCAATAATCTGCATTCCACCACTGAAGGTTGTGAATAATGTGTAATCATTCTGCCATGAAATGTTAGCAATATCATATTTAAAGAAATAAATAACCAGGTTATTAGTTATATAAACAGCCGTATTAACGAGTACTATCGCGATTACCATAGTCATCGCCTGGTCGTTTTGAATGAGAGCTCGGAACATATCCTTGACCGAAGCTGTCTTCATATCAACAGATGATTTTTCCTTAATTGTTACACAGGTAATAATCGTAAATATTATGAAAAGAACTGAAACAATAAGTGCGAGGTATTTAAAACCTGTACGCTCGATAATTTTTGATGATGCATCCGCGCCTTCAATAGCTGTACCAATAGCCTTAACTGTAATGATTGCAACTATTGAAATAAGTGCAGAACCAACACCTGCACATGATCTTGCAAGCGCTGAAAGATTCTCTCTTTCTTTTCCTGAATTCGTGAATGCTGGAACCATCGACCAGTAAGGTATATCCATCATGGTATATGTTACGCCCCACAAAATATAGAAGACTGCTGCATAGATAACCACGCCGTTTCCATCAAGTGATGGTGGTGCAGCATATAGCAAGTACAGCATAACTGCATTCGTTACAGTTCCAATAAGAAGCCATGGTCTGAATTTTCCCCATCTGGTTTTCGTCTTCGCAACTATGACTCCCATTATAGGATCATTAAACGCATCAAAAATTCTGGCAACTAACAAAATCACACCCATAGCGAATGCACTAACACCCAGAATATCCTGATAATAGTAAAGTACGTAGCTGGCCGAGAGCATATAAACCATGTCTTTTCCGACTGCTCCAAGTCCGTAAGAAACCTTCTCTTTTCCTGTCAATTTCATATCCGTTCCCCCTAGTAATTATGATAACACTGTTGTTGTAACCTTTATCCTGGTAGTAAAACCGTTCATTGCCTTAATAACGACAGTACCATTACCTGACACTCCTGTCGTTTTTATGTAACAGCCTCCCATACCACCCTGAAGACTGATCGTTTTAGGTCCGATAATTTCTACTGATCCATCTGCTTCTATCTCGACCGGATCATTAAAGAAAGGTAATACGTTATCGTTGTCATCAACTGCCTGCAACCTGATTGCAGCCACATCATAGCTTTCTTCCTCGGCCAAAGATACATGATCTATAGATGCCTTAATTTTCCAACTGGTCATCGGTTTAATGAAAAGTTCCTTAACTACTTCTCCATCCTTCAAAGCCTCCAAACGGTACGTTGTAGAACTGCCACCCCAGTCGCCAATGTAACGGTTGAAAAGTTCCACCGCGTCTGACATTTTCATATGATATCTTGCAATCAGTCCGAATGCCTTAAGACGCATTTTCCCAGACAGACCATAAAGACCAACTCTTGCAGTTTCATTAAGAAGTGTTTTAACAGCCTCTGCCTGCTGATGGGGCATATTTTCGTTTTCTTCCAGTGCACTGCCTATATAATCATCTACAAGAATAGGACCGTGCTTTAAAAATTTGTATTTAGAATCAGACGGCTTATATTCTTTTATGAAAGTGTCATTCTTAAACATTCTGACAGAATCAGCATTGCTAAAAATATATATATCACCACGATTGCTTCCTGGATGCTCGCCTATATCCATTGTGGAACTAAGCTCCAATACCGGTGTATCCTCCTGTTCACATGAATATACGTACGCTGCCATTTTAGGATTCCTGAACATATCCATAACCCCGTGATAGCAGATTCTGTCACCACTACCAAAATCCTTGTGAGTATTATAATCAAACATACACCAGCCGAAGCTTCCAGCAACTCCACTCGTTCCAGCCACACTGTTTAGAACATTCGCATGTCTTATTGCATGTTCTCTTCTATGTTCTTCCCAGTCGAAAGGTTTGGTTGGGTACATATGCCCGTTATATTCACTGATAAGATACGGTTTATTTTCATCAGGCGTTACCGCCATCTTCTTTTCACAGCCTGCATTATTTCCAGTATGCGAAAAATCATTATAGGTATAGACATCCTCCAAAAGACTGCCCTTCTTATAACAGCGAACACCTCCGGTTGGACGTGATGGATCAAGCTCGTGTGCAACTTTGTTAGTTCTTTCATAGAACTCATCATCATCTACTGACTCATTGATTCTGACTCCCCATAGAATAATTGATGTATGATTCCTGTATTGAAGTATCATATCCTCAGCGTTCTTAACTGCCTGATCTTTCCACTCACTATCTCCTATATGCTGCCATCCTGGTATTTCAGTGAATACCAAAAGGCCTAACTCATCACATCTGTCAATGAAGTGATGTGACTGCGGGTAGTGGGATGTTCTTACAGCATTAACACCAAGCTCTTTTTTTAGAATATCAGCGTCAAGTCTCTGCATTGATTTTGGCATGGCATATCCAACATATGCATAGCTCTGATGTCTGTTAAGACCTCTTATTAAAGTCTTTTTTCCATTCAGATAGAATCCATCTGGTTTGAATATGGCTTTTCTGTATCCAAATCGCACCTCATTTTCATCTATTACTTTTCCATCCTTTAATAGTTCTGTCTTAATATAATAAAGATTAGGATCATCGACATCCCACAGCTCTACTTCGCCAGTTTCCTGAGTTAGTGTGATTACTTCAGATGATACGGATGAAGTATTATCTAAAATTACATATTCTTCTTCACCATATTTTTTAAGATACTGTCTGACCTCAAGTTTTTCGTCCGGGTTGGCAATCTTGATTTCAGAAACAGTCGCCGTTTTCTTATGGTCACTTGAAATCTTAGTAGTTACGAACACATCATCAATGAAACTTTCTTCTTTGACCGTCAAATATACATCTCTATATATTCCACCATAGGTCATGTAATCGATAACAAAACCGAAAGGTGGAATATTGAGTGATTCTTCACTATTTACTCTGACAACAATGTCATTATCCTCTCCGAATTTAAGAATTTTGCTAAGATCAACCTTAAATGCTGTATAACCGCAGTGATGTGTAGCCACGCTTATACCATTAACGAACACTTCACTATCATGAGCAATACCCTCGAAGGTAAGAAATATATTTTTCCCTTCCCATTTTTTCTTCGCATGAAGACGTCTTCTGTATGCACTAATCATCTGATATTCATGCTCATCAAAATAATGAAACGGAAGTTCCTTAACTGTATGAGGAATTCTTACCTTCTTAGCTTCCTTCCAGCTTTTTTCTTCTGTCAGCAGTTCATCGCAATATGAATCCAGGAACTGCCAGTCATTGTTTAAATACATTCTGTCCATTGCTTCGCCCCCCTATTTTCGAATTCCAATTATTAATATACTTACAACCTCATTAAGTGCATCCTGATACGAAAGTCTGTTTCTTTTTAATATGTCGCGCTGAAAGAATTGCTCCAGGGATGCTTCAAGCATCATCTTGACTAAAGAAAGATTAACATCGCGTATCACACCTTCTTCTTTTCCTTTTTCAAGTAATGCCATCGTACCTTCCCATCCATTTTCAAGTCTTGTTTCGACCTGCTTATAAATCTTAGGGTACTTGTCCTTAAGAACATAGAGCTGCCCAAAGTCTATATCTTTGTAACTGTCGGGCATAACTGCCAGGATAGCCTCTATCTTCTCGATGGTCGAAAGTGATTCATTAAGAATAATTCTTTCTTCACTTTCCTTAATAGCGTCGAAAAGATAATCAACCATCGAAAGAAAAAGCTCGTTCTTGTCATTAAAAACTGTGTAGATGGTTTTCTTGCTCATTCCAAGGCTCTTCGCAAGATCATCCATAGTAAATTTAATTCCCTTGTTCTTAAAAACTTTAATAGTTGCTTCTAAAATCTGACTCTTTATATCCATGTGCACCCCAAATTTTTAACCAATCCCTATTTTATTGCGATGTTCCTTATGCATCGTTGGAAACTATTTTTTAATTTTTAGTTTCCTTGAGGTAATTTTAACATATCTCATATTTTTTTGACAACTCTATTCTAAATAAAAAAAGCCTTTCACTGATTATCCAGTGAAAGGTTTTTCTTACTGTAAAGTCTTTTCATGAATCCATACAGGCGGAAGTCTTTATTTTCCTCCATTATCTTGCAGCCAACGAAAAGATTACCCGACCTCTCCGTCGTTCTGGTTATTGTACAGCCAACACGTATATTAAACTGCTTTTCATCAATACTGTCTGTGAAGGTCACAATGAGCTGCTTGGATGTCGGAGCAAATGATTTAGGTGCATGAAAAGATATGCCTATATCACTAATATCGTGCACAAGTATCTCTACACCTTTTTCTTTCCGGCCATCAAAAACTTCGGCCTTCACCTGAATTATTACACGCTCGTGCAGACGTCTTTCGTCTGGCTTGGCGATATGGTTATATCCGCTGGTTTTAAGACAGTAAAGCGTTTTATCTTTTCTTTCGACTGTCGTAAGTTCTACATTTTTCCACGAAACACGCTGCTTACTTTGGTTGTTCGTGAACACGTTACAATTCACATCCACCTTGTTCGTGACATTGATTGTAAGCGGGCTTCCATTATGCATGTATGGAGTCACATAAGCGGATGATTCATCATAGTCGACAACGACTGATGAAAACTCAATCTTCTGATCACCCCATATAAGTTGAATTATTATCTGTTGGTCCCTTAACAGGTCTGTTAATTTCATTGTTTCTTATCATCTCTTTTCTTGTTGTTTTAAGCTGACTCATATTCGGGTCCCTTTTCACCTTCTTAGGTGTAAATAAATGGAGTATCCTGCTATGATGCACTAAAAATATCGCAACTACCATATAGACATGTGCGAAAAAGGTGCTGACAAGCACTCCATTAGATTTTAAAAGATACTTATATCTAAAACCAAAATAGCACATAAGTGCAGTATATGAAAGTCCTAAAAGCATAATAGGAAGCTGCCTTAGTGCATTCTTCATAGTCCTTACGAAATCCTTAAAGGACGCGTCGAAATAAATAAATCGGCCAACCATAAGACCTAAGAAATACATTATGAATCCATCGTAATTAGGATTTTCATAAATATATTTGATATACAGAAAAATCATAATTACATAGATCATTCCGATTACTCTTAGTGCGCCACGCTCATCATGATTAATTCTCTTAAGCGGAATAATGAAATGATCGAATAAGTTATTCATAACTATTGAAATAACTATCATTAGCAATAACAAAAAATCCTTATTCGAGTCCCAGAACGCTCTATAGTCAGGTTCAACCAAAAACCTGTCCAGAAGATAATAGACTGACAGGAACGAAAGAATCGATGCTCCTGACATCACTATTCCATAGAATCGCTGCACCGTGTTATGAAGAGAATTACTATAAGCCTTTTTTCGATGAACTTCTGGAACTTTAAGCGATACTATCTTTTCGTATAAAACTATTATCAGCATGCATACTATCGCGCCGGCCAATGCCAGAAGGAAGAAGAAAAGCATATCCTTCCATGCGAGGTAATGATCTAAATATTCTTCGAATGTCATTTCAATCTCCAAATAATCTTTTCTGATGATATTATACCACTTTTTTTAGTTGACAACTTATAACTTGTTAACATTGCTTCTCGACACCATTATTCATCAATTTCACGTCTGTTGGCTTTTATTGTGGATACTATATTTCACAAGAGATTACTCTTGGTTTCCTATCATTCGTTAATGTGTCTATTTTCAGAGTTCCATCTTTCTGACCCACCTTCGATTTCTTCGTGCGGGTCTATTTCTCATGACCCCGACTTTCTGACCCACCTATTTTCCCTTCGCGTTGGTTTAATTCTCATGCTCTCGTCGTTCTGACCCACCTTCGATTTCTTCGTGCGGGTCTAATTCTCATGCTCTCGTCGTTCTGACCCAACTTTTTTTCTTCGTGTGGGTCTATTTCTCATACTCTCGTCGTTCTGACCCAACTTCGATTTCTTCGCGTGGGTCTATTTCTCATGCTCTCGTCGTTCTGACCCACCTTCTTTTTCTTCGTGCGGGTCTAATTCTCATAGACCCGCTTTTCTGGCCCACTCAATATAGGCAACTGACTATCCTTGTTGTCATATATCTGTTATTGTATATACAAAACTGGTCATAGATTTATTACTAACGAAGGAGTGGATTATCCTTTTTAGAGGATAATCCACTCCCTTACATTCAATCCTTGTACCAGAATATAGCTTTAGCGAATAAAAATATTTCTAAGCAGCTTTTACTATCCTAATGTAATATTCCTTTAGCCTTATGCTGAGATCACTGACATTTCTAGTTTCTTCATTCTTTCTACTGCCACAGACAATGTAGTCCATCGGAACCTTAAATAATTCACTTAATGCATATAGGTTATCTACAGTCGGCATACTAGTTCCATCAAGCCAATGATAGATACCTTGTACACAAGATAGATTCAAATATTCTTGTATCTGCTTGACCGATATATTCTTTTGTTTCATTATTTCCCGGAGACGTTCCCCGGTACGTTGCTTGTCTATTGTAGGAAACATGATATTCATTATTATACTGACGCAAATGCTATTTTCTGAATTTCCAACAGCCGATTATTATCAACCAAGTCCATTGAAATACTTTTTCTTACTATGTCAAAGGAAACACCATTGGCAAAAAGACTTAGTGCAGTTTTTTCAAGTTCTGTACGCTTTAATTCTTGAGAGGGAGTTTCTTCAATCTTTCCGCCCATGATACTCACCAGCCTTTCTTCATTATCATTTCCATTTGTAATATGTTTAATAATTCTATTTATATACCCCATTATATCGAATATCTCATCCGCCGACAATTCTTTGTTTTTATACAATTCTATCAATGCATCTTTAAAATATTCCAAATCTGACAAAGCTACTGATATATCATTAGTGTCGCCTGATAACATTTCTTTTTCATATCTCGTCATATAAAACGGAATATAAGGGATTAATCTATCTTTAATTATGTCTTCTTTCTTATACTCTTTTAGAATAATATTTTTGCTATTGTATGTAATTGATTCGTGGTTAGGAAATTTAAATGTAATTTCTGTATATTGCGGAGTGTTATTATTGCTCTTTACGTAAATAACAGCATATTGTGGCATATTTAGCACAACTTTACCATTTTCCCAAACGGCAGTATTTCTTGCAGTCAAAAAGGCATATTCTGCAATTCGAATTGCCATTGTGCCATCTTCGTAGCTTTGACATTCAATAAGATATGTATCTCCACATATTTCCATAAACAAATCCGAGTCTCTTTCTTCAATTTCATCCGAAACAGAATTTTCAATATAGTTATCTGTAGATAAAACTGTAGGAATTGTGTTTAATGGATATTGTTTGTTGAATATTTTGTTAATTATAGACACAAACAGTCTTTTGTGACTGCTTTTAAGTGTTTTAAAAACTGTATCATAATCCCTATTATGCTTCGGCATTTATTACTCCCCACTCGTCATCAAAAATGCTATATTACTAAAAGATTCTCGAACAAAAAATCCTCTCTTAGAATTATTTCTATAAATAATACTAAGAGAGGATTCATATATTGTCATTGGACTTGTAGTATAATAAAAGTCTAAAATAAATTATATATTTTCCACGTATCTGCATTTAGGATATGTGCTACACCCATAAAACTCATTACCAACATGTTTTCCTTTTTGAGCTACTCTCAATACAAGTTTTGACCCACATCTTGGGCACATCTTATCAGAATTTACTACTGTGTTTCGCCTTTTAGTTAATATATCCTCTTCTTTTACCCTATATCTGTTATTTATATTTTCTATATGCTTCTGCTTGGTTGCATAATCTACTTCTGTATATGGTTTTAAAAAATCATATATCCGCTCAATCGTTTCATTCGAAAAAACAGTCCCCTTTGCATTATCATAAAGACTAATTTCACTTGCGACCTCATACCTATTAATAACTTTTACAAGAGGATTCGTATTACATATTTGCTTAAGTACACATCTATCCGAAAAAACGATTAATGAAAATGGAGTAAAATCATAATTAAATTCTGACTTCAGTAGGTTAACTAAACACTTTATATGAGTTCGATTCTGCATTATCGGATTGTAAAAATGCTCTTTGTGAACCTTCCTCCCTGCATTAAGTGTTTGCGTCCACATACTGTTAGCTTCATTTCCAAATATCCATCCACTATAATTCTTACTCTCAAGTACATAAATCCCAGATTTATAAATCATTATCATATCAACTTCAGATGTCTTCCCTGAAGTTTGAGGAAGGTAGCAGTTAAATAAAAACTTTGCTCCTAACCTCTCATAGTTCATAAGTCTTTTATATGTATGATATTCTCCAATAGCTCCTTTATTTGTCCAAAGGCTACTAAGTGCGGTCTTCTTGTCCTTATAGTAGGTTGTCTTTCTATACTCTGAGGCCTTTTTGCAATAGATCAAAAAACATATAAGTATAATAATTAACAGCATATAAAAACACCTTTAAAATGCATTTTCCAATAAAACAGTACTTACTTCTATAAATCATTTGCTAACTACACTACCGTTCTTTCCTGTCTTCCGCTCTACAGGTACTCCTATTATCTTCTTTATTTGATCAGAAGTTGCTACTGGGTAAATGCTCTGCATATGCTCAACAATCTTTCTGGCAGAATCAATCGACTTCTCACTATAAGCCTTAGTAACATAGTCATAGCCAAATATCGTTTCCGGCATGGTATAAATCGCCACTGGTCAACCATACTTTGCCCCTTTTTTGTTCGTCTTTTGAGCGAAATCGCGTACACATAAATATGTTTTCATTTCAAGATCGGCGATAGTACCGTCAAAATTCTTCTCTCCATCTTTTCCAAATCCAGCCTTCTCTTTTATTTCAAAAGAAAACAATTTTGCTGGTGGATTTTTATCAAGAAAAAGATTCATAATTTTCTTTTGTCTGTGTGATGCTTTTCCATCTTCATAAAGAGCATCAAAATCGTATCCATCACGCCTGTAATTAGCAAAAAATGGGAACCACTCTTTAGTAATGAATCCTGCCTTTTTTCGGAAGAACTTTCCGTAAATAATATCACCACGTTCTGCAATAATCTGGCGCCATTCCCACGGGTCTTTCTCCTTGTCTCCACTCCACCAGTATTCAGGCACAGTTCTTTCTTCAAGTGAAAAACCTGGAATCTCATTCTTAAATAGCGGCAAAAAGCCTACACTATTTATATATTCAATTGCTTCTTCTACTGTATGAATACACTC
This sequence comes from Lachnospiraceae bacterium, assembly GCA_024399135.1. Classification (GTDB taxonomy): domain Bacteria; phylum Bacillota; class Clostridia; order Lachnospirales; family Lachnospiraceae; genus JAILLW01. Next base: position 18,534 of record JAKSHY010000012.1, read on the forward strand.
TGGATCATCCCAATCCACACCATACATTATCCATTCGCCAGCTTCATTTCCCATACATTCAATCCTTGTACAAAAATATAGCTTTATCTAATAAAATGAGTTCTGGCTTCAGATTCTGACTTAGGAAGCTCAATACCATTTTTCTTTCCAAGTTCAAAGCACTTAAGCATCCATGCCATATTTCTGGCAAGGTTTCTCATGGTTTGCATACCCTCAAGATCCTGTATGTTCTCACCTGGAGTTCTTCCGTATGTTATATTCCAATAGGTTGAGCCTGGAACTGGCATCTCTGTTATTCCGAAATATTTGTTCATGCAGTCAAATGTTGCAGAGTTTCCACCTCTTCTTGCAACTGTAACTGCTGCCCCCGGCTTATGTCTGAACGCATATCCACTCGAGTAAAATACTCTGTCTAAAAACGACAGGATTCTTCCACTTGGATGAGCATAGTAAACCGGAGTTCCGAAAATGAATCCGTCAGCTTCCTTCGCCTTCGCAATAAAAGCATTCACTTCATCATCTGTGAACACACAGCCATTCTCAGTACACTGTCCACAGCCAACACAGTCACGAATTGGATTTCCACCTAACTGAAAGATTTCATAGTCAATACCTTCTTCCGTAAGCTGCTTTCCTATTTCATTTAATGCAGTATAAGTATTTCCATTCGCCTTCGCACTGCCATTTAACATTAATACCTTCATACTCGTCTTCTGTCCTTTCCTGTTCGTCTATAATATTCATCCTTATCTTCGTACATAAGTTTATCAGCCATTGCCTTAATTTCATCAAAACTTAGTACTGTATGCTCCTGACAAACCACCATTCCCTTAGATACACTAAGCTCGGATATAAGTTTTCCCTGGAAGTTCTCAGTTAAATAGTCAAATGTCTTAACTGCATCTTCAACCTTTTTCCTTGTTCCCTTCAATAGCGCAACGAACTCATCTCCGCCTACTCGATATACTTTTCCAAGGCCCGAAAAAGCATTATTCATACATTTTGAAGCACCAATAATCAACTCATCCCCTGCCTCATGACCAATATTATCGTTAGTTGATTTCAGTCCGTTCAAATCCATCATAATAAGAACATATTCTTTTAAATCCCCGTTCTTTTGGATTGCTTCACAGTCAACCTCATAACCACGTCTGTTATATAGACCTGTAAGTTCATCCTTGATAGATACTTCATATCTTCTTTTGTATGCGTCCTTTGCTTTCTTCTCCCTGAGACTAATAATAATGAATGAAATTGCCATTATTATTACACCTGCAATGAAAATTAAAACAATTGGTAGAATAATCTTATTGGCATCCAGCTTCATCGGATTATCGTCCCTTATGACTATATACCAATCAAACTCATCAAGATACTTGGTCATATAACAGGTCTCATCTGATAACTGATAATAAAAATCCTTGTCTGGAAGCTTGTCAAAATATGAATTGTCCAGATAAGCTGTTTCTATAGAACTTCCATCAGTATCAACCTGTATAAGGCCATCATGATTAACCAAATCTATTTTAATATTGTATTTTTCCTCGAAACCTGAAAGCATGTCTACGAGTTCATTCATATCAACTCCAACTCCACATGCTCCCATAATTTCGCCATTATCATCAAAAATACCGTAGTTAACGAACACCGAAAGACTCCAGTTATTGTCTTCATCTGTATCAACATTAACTACATATTTTTTACCTGAATCAAGATACTCCTTATACCATATATCATGAGGATCATTTTCAATATCAAGATACTTGCTTATTCCATTATATGTGTAATATGCTCTGGTCTCGTCAGAAACAACGAATACCATCTTATATCCGAATTCATTGCCAAAAGATATTAAGTGATTAGTCATATCATCACGAACACTCTCGGCCTCTTCTTTGGTTTTTCCCTTTATATGGGATCTGATATCTATATCACGGCTAATAGTCTGAGAAACCGTAACAGGCTTAATGAACTCATTTTCTATCTCTGCAGAAACCATCTGTGCAATGGTAAGGCTCTGCATCTGGGAGTTCTCACCTGTAACCTTCTGAATCACATTTCCACATGCTATGATTGAACCACTCATACTAATAAGCATAATTAAAAACAGAAGAATAACATCAAATCTGCTATCTTTAATTCTATTCATCTCATCATCTGAATCATGAGACCAGTCATACATATATGCAGAGAACATTACGAATGAGCCTATACCCAGTCCCAGGTTAGTTATAGAAAAGCCGTAAATAAAGAACTGCACGATCGTTGCTATTATTGGTATGAGCGAAAACAGCATTATTGAAATGTAGCTTCGCACCTCGAGATATTTTCTATACTTAATCGCCAGTCTGGTTCCTGTGAATATGACAACAAGCGACATTACTGTATAAACATACCATGCATTATTTCTGTGATAATAATTCGCCGCATCGAAATAATACATCCACGGATAAAACAGATTTACTGCAATAATAAGAATATTAATTCCGGTAAATATATTGGCTACTTTTATATTTTTCCCGCTTACCTCAACGCCTCTTTCACTAAAAACAGAGCATACATATCTGACATAGGTATTAGCCATTGCTATGTTCATGGCGAATACCATAAGATTAGCAACTCTGGTCACTATAATATCAAAGGCCCCAAGGTTACCCCTGAAAATATATGCCAGGGTCTCTCCTAAAAACAGAACTGCTGCTATAAGGAACAGTCTCAAGAACACCTTCATGCTCTTCTGTTTCGAATTGTTCGCTTTAATTGAAACCATCATTATTATACAGAACATGCAAAAGAACATATCCATTGTTGCCTGCGTTATTTCAAGATTTGTAATATTCAATATAATTCCCCTTATCTGGTATTAATGCACTTTCACTACTTTGCTGCGAACTGTGCAATAACATCATCCAATAAATAACCTTTTTCCAAACGGTTTATTCATTTTTGTTTTTATATCAAAATTACCTTATTATAGCATATACGTACTGTTTCAAAAAAGGTCCCCAGCATTACTTGCCAGAGACCATATATATAAGATGCGCAGTGACCAATTATGGGTCTTCGCGAATAGAGGTTGGGAGTTTTAATTACCAGTTATACCACCACAGTCTTAACCAGCATTACGACACCTGCAATAATCAATCCTATGAATGCCAAATATATAAGTCCTGATAATGCGAAGCCAATAATAATTAACGGAAGAAACAGTAGTGTAAATACTACTTTCGTCAGTCCCCATGCTGCCTTAATTGCAAAGACTGCGATTTTTCCAAATATACCAAAAAATAAAATTAAAAAAATTAATGTCATCATATTATTTACCACCCTTCTTAGTCTTATCTTCTACGCCAACCTTCTTGGCATAATCTTTATTCTCTCTTGCTTTTTCAAGTATTAAACATATCTGAACTCTTTCTCTAGGATCCATATTTAGCCTCCTTTAACAATTTATGAATATAGTTTATAATTTTCATTGGTTCGAAAAAATGATTACAAGTGCGAAATAGCACACTCTATTTTGCTATTCATAATTATTCGGGGGATATCATGGGTAGAAAATCAACGAAAGAAAACAAAAATATATATCAGGAATACCGCGAAGAATGCGGATTTACCAGAGACAAAGCCAGTGAATTATTAGAATTCATATCTGCTGACCGTATAGAAAAGATTGAGAGTGAAAAATCAGTACCTCACCCTGATGAAGTATTAGCTATGTCTAAATGCTATGGCCATCACGAGCTATGCAACTTCTATTGCTCACATGAATGTCCTATAGGTCAGGAATATGTTCCAGAAGTATCCATTAAGGATTTCTCTCATATTGTTCTTGAAATGTTAGCTACTCTTAATTCTTTAAATAAGGATAAAGATAGACTCATAGAAATATCCGCTGACGGTCAGGTTACCGAAGATGAATACGAAGACTTCTTTACTATTCAGGAAAAACTTAATCAGATATCATTAACCGCTGACGCTATGCAGGTTTGGGTTCAAAATACTTTGAAAGATATCAGAACCAAATAATTTCCGAGGCTAGTGGCGATCTTTTTGATTGCAAGAAAGATACTTTCCTACTGCAACTCCAGCAGAAAAAAAACGAGCTGTGCGTTAAAAACGCCAGCCCGTTAATACTAATTCTTCACTAATTCATTCTGATATTTCGCTACAACTTCATCAAATTCAGCTTCTGTAATATTCAATTCCTCTAGTACATCGCCTTTAGTAAGTTTCCCCTTGAGGAATAAAGATACAGTAGTCCTTTCGGTCCCCTCATTAGTGCCTGAATTGTATCCTGTATCATACCCAGTATCATACCCATCCATATACACATCATTATCATGTACAAACGTACGCATATATTCTTCCCTCCAAATTTCTTTGGTACGCGCTTCCGTCACCTTTTGTCAAAATTTCAATTGTAATTATCATTCTTTGGTGTTACTATAATTACATGAAAAGGTGATGCCGATAGACGGCTTAGCCCATTACTATTATAATCTTAAAGATCGCGCAAGTTCCTAGGCCTGGCGGTCTTTTTGATTGCAAGAAAGATACTTTCCTTCTGCAACTCCAGCAGAAAAGATTGTGATAACAGCAGCCGCTGCTCCAATAATCTCTAATACCATCATTGCATCCCTCCTTTAACCTTCGATTTCCTTTTGGATTTCTATGTAAACAGAGGGTCCAGTCCCTCTGGAAGAGGGCTAAGTCCGCCTACCATCTTTTTAATGGAGATTTGTCTCCATGGCAACACCCATAAAAAGATTCTATTGCAGTTATATGCACATACCGCCATATAACTCTAATACCATAAAACCCTTTTACTCTACTTATGTTGCAACTTATGCCTATTTCGTGTCAATAATAATATGGCACGGGTTGATTTTTTAATTACTATTCGTAATTATTCTCATCGTAAAACTTATTATGTACATTAAAAAGGCTTAAAAAAGTCCCTGGCACTACTGCCAGAGACCATATATAAGATGCGCAAAACGCAAAAATCATTATCTATACTCAAATAGTAATTACTTTCCCTTCTTTTCAGCAAGCAACGGTTTAATAGCTGTATAAATTTCACTCGACTTTTTATTATCTTTGCTTGGATATTTCTTCATCAAAGCATTATTTATTCCCTGCTTAGTTTTATATTGCTGAATAATATTACATATATTGCCTGCCTCTGACTTATCCATAATAAGTTCAGCCACCTGCTTCTCTAACGCATTCTTTGCAGACTGTTCGCTCTGTTTTGCGACATCAACTACTAACGATACATTTACCTTTCTTTTCTTCCAATAATTGGCAAGGCTCTCATATCCTTTGTCCTTAGTAACTATATAGTAGTCATATGGAGTATCAAAATTTTCATGAATAATATACCCTAAATAGGATGACAACTGAAAATCAAGCGCGTTCTTATGGCCAACCTCAACCTTTTGAAAAATTATATTGGCCTTAGATTCATTTAGTCTTCTATGAAGCCCAAATGTCAAATTATCTGCATTTTCACTATAAAAAATACACACTACATCTTCTTTAGGTAGTTTATTAACTCCATTAAGTCCCTGAGTTTTAACGTTTTCGTAATCTACTAGATAATAATTCATGTTAAAATATCCTTACTGCAGCCATGCTCTAAAGTTATTCGTTTACTCCTTAATATTAAGAATTTGATAGTTTTAAACCTTCCTACATCTTTAATGATACAATATTGCTTTTATTTTACTAATCAACGTAATATCTGCTGGTAACCACTCGACTGAATCAAGTTCATCTATTCCAAGCCATTTGGCTGCTTCATGCTCTTTTAATACTAGATTTCCACTTACTATTTCACACCAAAAACAGTCCATTGACAAATGAAATGTTGGATAATCATATTCGATTGTTTCAATCAAACTTCCAACTGATATTTCCGTATCCAGTTCTTCCATTATTTCGCGTTTTAGAGCTTCCTCGGGAGTTTCCCCCTCTTCTATCTTTCCTCCAGGAAATTCCCATCCACCTTTAAAATCACCATAGAGACGACCGAAGTCGTTTCGTAAAAAAGTCTAGCTTTGAGGGGGCACCTCATTATCCGCTTACTTGCATGCTTTTTCTTTTATTCTCAATATATTTATAACCCTTTTTCACCGTCAGTCCCTGTACAATAACTGTAAAGAATATAATGATATATGTTGTGTTCAAGACACCTAGGTACAGATTTTCTGGCAAGAATGCCCTCGTCTCCATTGCAAGGGCTAAACATAAACCTCCTTTAAGGGCTGCCCATGTCATAATACTAGTAAACTGACCTCTTGAGTACCCTCCCGGAAACTGTTTTTTCCCCATAAGAATTGTACTTGCATATACGCCTATGTATCTTGATACAATAGTAGCAACAATACCCATCCCTAAGAGGTCGTAAAACTTATTTGCTAACTGCACTGATAGTATTGTAAGTCCTATCATCACAAAGAGCATTGAATTAAGTATTTCATCAACTGTCGAAAAGAAAGCATCATACCTTCCATTCTTATCAACTCTTTCATAAAATTCTCTTTTCTTGTGTCTTGCACCTGCAAAATACATACCACATACCACTGCTGCTATAGCACCACTTGCTCCTACTCTTAAGCAAATTTGATATATAGAAACAACTGAACAAAAGCCTATAAGAATATGATTAAATGGGTTCTCTGTGAACTCCATTAATTTCACCATTATGTATGAAATAATAAGTGAAATAATTATGGCTCCCATTACCTCACGGCCCATAACGATAAAGAAATTCTCCCCACTCTTACCGGTAACAAGGCCTTTAACAAATACGAACAATGCAACACCCATTCCATCATTGAATAGTGACTCTCCTTCGATTACTGAACTTACATCTTTGGACAGCCCCATTTTATTAAGTATTCCTGTAGCTGCAATCGGATCAGTAGGTGATACAATGCACCCAAGAAGCAAACACACAAAAAAGTCTGGTTCAAATCCTAAAAGAATAGATAACCCGTAGAATACTGCTCCAAAAACTACAGATGAAATAATAGTAGTCAAAAATGAAAGTAGTGTAATTGCTTTTATATTCTTTTCAAATCTTCTTAAATCAATCTGTCCGGCACCAGTAAACAACATAAGTGCTAACATATAATCAAGCAGGTAATCATGAAAATCAAAATTGCCTAAGCTATGAGTTATACTTTCCATAATTCCTTTTTGACCAAGTAGCAAATCAATTATAAGAATAATAACGCTTGTAATCGTAGAAAATAGCACTAGTGCTATATCGCTCTGAATATGAAATATTCGATTATTCAAGATATTGATAATTACAATTATCATAAATAAAACAATCAAAAATTCAATTAAGTTCATAAAATCCTACTCCTTATTTTGCTTATAATTACTGACAACGTATATTCATTCCTCTTTTTTACAACTTAACCAACGCACAGGCGCAGTAGTTTTGCTCCGAAGGTCAGTGTAGATACTCTTTCTCTCAGCCGTAACCTCACATTTTTCAAGTTTGTCAAGAATCTGCGGCATGGTGAGTGAATGCGTATCATCAATCTTATTTACCATGATATTTTTAAGGTGATATAGTTTGAATTTCTGATTAGTTCCTCAAGACATAATAAGAATCCCCCTATCGGTGTGGTTGCCCAGCTGCAACATTCTAATTATATCATAGCTGAGAATATTAATGGACATTTAAGTCACTATGAGGATGTTTTTTCAATTGTTTCGCTATCTTTGCAAATGACTCCTTTCTAGCAAGGCCTACCTCAACGGCAACCCTATCTGTTAATGTCAACTGACTATTGTTTGGTATATAATCCAATTCTTTCATATCTGCTCCTAACTGCAGATAGTAATCGACTTACTTGGATTATAGGTTATTGCAAAAGTCAGTGTGACCCTTTTGTGTCATAAAATAGGGGATGAGGTAACATTTACTTTTTCATTTAAAGATTTACTTTATCTCAGCATAAAAAACGAGCTGTACGTTAAAAACGCCAGCCCGTTAATACTAATCCCTAATTTTTGTTCAACCACTAATTCTTCACTAATTCATTCTGATATTTCGCTACAACTTCATCAAATTCAGCTTCTGAATAATTAAGTTTTTTCATTGCAGCCTGCTTTGTAATATCTGATGAAAGATAAAATTCAACAGTAGTCCTTTCGGCCCCTGTATCATACCCTGTATCATACCCATCCATATACACATCATTATCATGTACAAACGTACGCATATATTCTTCCCTCCAAATTTCTTTGGTACGCGCTTCCGTCACCTGACTATCGATATACTCTGTATCTTCATCACTAGTCTCGCCACTCTCGATATATTTTAGCATATTCTGGGTTCTTTTTGGAAGAACGCTTAAGTCTGCTGTAGTATTAAAAAATATCTTATTCACTCCATCATCAAAGGTCGATATAATCCGAATTTTCCTTTATAAGCTTCTGCTATACGTTCCTCAATTTTTGCCGACTTAAGCACCATATCGTCATTACCAATTATGCATTATCTTTACTGATGAACAACATACACTCTACTATTTCTTCATCAGATATTCCCTTATTTCTCATCCAAGTTATAAGATTCCCCAATAAGGATGATGGTATTTCTTCGTTCTCTTCATCTTTTTCGCTCGTAATGAAATCTTCTATAAGAACAGAAATCTTGTCTGCCGTCTGTTTCCTAATCTCTTGATTTTCTTCATCAATCATTGATTTTGCTAGCAAAGCAATCGATCTTAAAAAGATCTTATCATCAATTTCCAAGCCATCCCTCTGCTTGATTATGATATCTTTAATGAACTTTGTATTCTCATAAATTTCACTAAGCATTGCACACATATGCTTATTCGCATAAAACAAATCAAGCATATCGAATATCTTTTTAGAAGACTCATTATCCTCTCCGGCTCTATACTGAACAACAGGAGTTTCATCAAGAACTCTTGTGATATCTCCTACTGTAACACCAAGAACCTCTGCAACTTTAGAAAGGATATCCAGTGTAACACTATTAGTTCCACTCTCAATTCTTGCATATTTCTGTCTGCTGATGCCAATCTGATCAGCAACCTGCTCCTGAGTGAAATTATTCGCGCTTCTTAATGCCTTAATACGGCTTCCTAATAATTCATTCATGATTATCCCTCCATTTCTATGTACTAATATTTTATCACGGATTTGAGAAAAGCCAATCAAAATGTTATGATATTGTAACATTCAACCCATCACATGTTACAAATCTCACCCAACAAACTGTGGCATATCATGATTCACTTCAGCCCTATAGTAACTGCTTATGGTACTTCCTGCATTGAACAAGCTGGCAAGCAAATAACTCTTAATATTTCGCACCTTAGTAGTATTCTTCCGAAGGCAATTAATTACATACTCCACATGAGAATAGTTAAGCTTCAGGAATTTGCTTCTCACAAGATTCTTTGGATAAACATCTCCTGCGATGGTGATTTCCTCATTCTTGGATAAAACTGTCTCCAGAATCAGCTCATAGATTCCCTCTACCATCTCTTGATCATAAGGATGAGCAAGAAGGAGGCTATCGTAATCGATATTCTCCTTGATGATTTCGCTATAACCTTTCATCTCATCGATCCCATCTTCTGGTATAAGATTGATTGATAAGATAGGATTAGTTTTACTCATATTAGTCTTATTAATATTATTCTTATTAGGGTTCAGATTCTGAACACGGTCGTGTTCGTTTTTCGGACACGCATGAGTTCGATTATTAAACACGTAAGGCTCTTCCGAGTTCGTTTTCTGAACACGAGGAGCAGAGTTATCCACAGTTGCAGCGTCATCTTCCACAGATGGAGCTCCAGTTCTTTCCTCATCAGAAACTTCGCACACTTTCTCGTCTGCGGTCTTGTCTTCACATATAAAGTTCATCACATAGAACACGCTTGCCTTTCATGAAAGCCTTCGGAATATAGAGATAATCATATTGTTCTGACTGTTTCCCATAAATATAATTGAACTTCATTCTCTACTCCTCCCTAAACGCTTCCAGATATTCATCAATCATCTTGGTATCGATTAATACAATTCTTCTCACATGGATAATGGCATGTGCCTCAACTGCCATCATGCGGAATGTATTAGGGCTAACGGAGTAACGTTTAGCACCTTCATTGATGCGAACATATCTCTTCTCACCTATTATTTCCGGCTTAATGTTTTCTGGTAACTTTTCATTTTTTGACATAAAAAAACCATCCTTTCCTTCGTTTGAAGTACTTAGATGGTTTAAGACCAAAAGGCTACGATGTAGTAAAAATAGCTTTGACTACAATTTTACGACGGTCACTGTCGTAAAGAATTTCTCGCTTTTTGATTGATTTTTAATTGATTGGAACTGACTTCATCGAATGAAAAATCAGTTGCATTATTGTCCACTGAAGTCCAAATAGCTTTATTTAGGCCATTTGTGAATCGTCGTATTTTTGAATCATTTCCGTGTGATTTGGACTGATTTTCAGTCTATTTATCGAGTGATTTCATCGTTGGGACCGACTAAGCAATTTTTTACATCCCGCTTCGTCTTGCGTTCGTAGTCTCCGTCTTACGTCATTTTCGACTCTTTCAAGTTTTACATCCTGTTCCGTCTAATGAGAGGAACGTGTGGTAATGCGTGTGTCAAACCGCCTTCGGATGGACTTCTAAGAACGTAGGACGTATTGTTGTTTCCGGCCAAAAAACTGTTGTTAAAATACTGCCTTTTACAGGCATCTTACTACGTCTAAATAACAAAGATTTCGCCCTCGATATTCTTAATAACTTCCTTCTTCTTATCCTCGGTACAGTCCGCGTAGATATCCATCGTTGTCTGAATATCCTTGTGTCCCATGCCTTATCTTCGGCTTCCGCAATCTCCGTAATCTTCTTCTCTTTATTAATGAAACTGTAGGTAACATTGAATTCTTTGCTCAATAGTCTTTTCTATTATTTCAGATGAAACAACAACAGATCTTTCTATTATAATTGTATCTACATCTTTAACGAATCCATCTACAAAATCACGATCTATTTGATCTATAAATGTTTTACCATCCTTATTGCTAATGCAACAACAAGAATATTGAAGAAACCCTGCAACTGTTCCCACAAATTCATAATTATTCTTTATTCTGAGTTCAGTTTTTGTTATTGTTCCAACATTCGTTTCTTCCTTAATATCGGCATCTAAAAGAATTATCTGCCGAGAAGCTAATATAACTAACTGATATCTATTCTCGTCAATGAGAGGAAGGACATACGAACTAAAGCCCGCTTTAACATTTTCAATCGTCATCTCTCTAGCCGGCTTAACAGTATAATCTGGCGATAACCCTTCAACGCAATTAAACAATCTGCTTATTTTTGTCGTTCCAACGGTCTCACCATATACTTTATCGAATACTTTTAATAATCCTTCGCCAAGTTCATGTTGTGTTACCCCAATCTTGCAACAATAATGAAGTATTCTTGCCAAAGCGCCAAAACAAAATTTTTCCAACTCAAATCTTCCTCCGCATATGTCTTCACACCTTCTATATCCTCGCCACAGCAAGCCTATCTATCATACCCATTTACAAAAGCGTTATACTCGCGTTCATCTTGTGTCGTATGATATTCCTCGAATATATTAAATGCTACCCTTTCAGCCAGCATAAAGTCTCTTATTTTTTCCCCATCTGCATCCCAAAAGTTTTTTCCGGCGAAAAAAATACCATATGTTCCATATCTGCTTTTCACTATGGTAATGTATTCACCCTTATATTTTTTTGAATATGTTCCCTTTGATGAATTATAGCGCCATTCAATCTTATTAAAGTTAGTCCGTCTCGAGGCTCTATTTCTCAGTTCTCTTTCTGCTCTTCGAGGATTTACGTAATCATCTGTCATTTTTTCAGCACAAACACATCCCACATGTAAATCTTCTGGATACTCTTGATGTCGCATAATATGCACGTATCGGATTCTTTCGTTACCGCACATCTCACATTGCTCATATTCAACATCCTCATCGTTAAAGCAATCCGCTAAATCAACAACATCAATACACACCCAACCCTTATGCGGAACACCAGATTTATTCCATTCTGCCATATAGTCCTCCATCACATAGATTCAAAATCAATTCTTTGATTTTGCAGCCAGTTTAAGCGTTTGATGAAATATTTTTTCGTTCGGAATTTCGAATCGAGAAACTCAGATGCATCCCTGGTTCAATGTCGCTACCACTTATATTTTTGACAAACCCCATTCCTTTGTGCATTACAAATATAACACGGTTAAAAACAGGAAAAAATACTATAAAGGTACTCCTTTCGTACTAAAAAGGTACTATTTAAGTCCTATTAATAAATCTTTGTACTTAGCAGCAAGTGTAGCTGTCATATCAATCCACTCATTCGGATTGCCTCTTGTACTATCTCCTTATTACTTCTAATCTGCGTACTATTACCTTTCATTGCGTCTTCAATATTCTTGCTTGAAAATCCACCTACTTCTAGTTGCTTAATAAATGCATTAGCAAGTTGAGGCGTATTCATATTACTTATTCCATTATTCTTTTTTTCATACTCCGCGATTTCCGCAAGTGCATTTTGAATTAACTCCTTATCTGAAAATAACGCTTTAGACTGTATGGTTATCCATTCATCCACGACTTATTGATATATTTTCTTATTTACCTTGCTAATCCCCCTCATGTTAAATATCCACTACTAAAAATTATGTCCAACAGCATTATTAAAGAGCAATTATTTATACTATATTTTCAAAAATATCATTTAAATACTTTCATTTGCTTCCTTTAAGCTTTCAATGAAACTATCAAATTGTCTATGTAATCTCCAATACTGTTTTAATCCATCTACAGTTTCCTCTTTTTCTAATATACTATCTATTTCATTTATTTCTTTTGATATGACTGATAATTTCCACCATACCTCTGTTAATCGATTAGAAAAATTAAAAATTTTGTACATATAATTTCCCACTTGGGTTTTAGGCACAATTCTACCAGTTTCATCTCTCCTCATATGTTCATCAAATTCATCTGTTGCCGGATCAATAAATCCCACCTTATCATCATGTATCTTATCAACATTATCAAATGGCCAATTATTCCACTTATTTCTGTTGCAAACACGACATGAATAAACTAGATTATTATAATCGGTCAACAAATCCAATCTTCCAACCTTTTTTGCAATATCTTCTGGAATTAGATGATCCTTCTGGTACGGGCATTTAATTATATTAAAATCTTTCCCACAATATCCACACATATTTCCAAAATCTTCTTTGAGTATCTTTGTATATTTCTGTATATCGTTTTCTTTACGATAATTCGTTCTTCTTCTTATTACTTTATCACCATGTACTCTAAACACTGTTTTACTCCTTTCGTAAACACTGCTTAAACTCTTTTAATGTCGCTAACATATCCTCTAAAGTCTCCTGAGTACTGTTTCGAACTAAAATATCAGGCATTTTATCTACATAATCATATGATGACAAAACTTTATACAGATAAATAAACCTATCCTCTTCACTTGCTGAAATTTGCCTTTCTTTTTTCTTTTCAACCAACTTCTCATATTCCAACTTTGTCACCTCTAATCTTTTCCGAAAACACTCGACACAGTTCTTTATTTTATTAACAAAACTGCAAAACTCTTGCGAATCATCCTCTTCCGCAAATATAGCCTTATCTTGTACGAAAACTTTTTGCACAATCTTTTCGTTTATACCCTGTTCTGTATAGTTAGTTAGCAAAAAACATGTAAAATCTGGTAAAATCTCATTAATATCTTTAATAATTTGCGTACCATACACTTTAGATTCTAACGTCATTAAATCATAGTCTACCAGTAAACATTCTAATGAATCAGAAATAATGGCATCTGTTAACATAGTAATGTTTGTCACATCATCAATATTCTTTAACGCAACTATTTCTATATCATATTTCTTCAAACTACGAATTGCACTTTTTAAGATATCATATTCATCATCCAAATAACCAATTCTCATCATTTAATTCTCCCTTCCTTCAAAAAATAAATCCATAAAAAAGCCATTCTCTTTTTCAATGTTTTTCCTTAAATCTATATACCCTTTATAATTCTGAATTATGCTGTCAACAATCCAAAGTCCCATTCCTGTTCCTACTACTTCACCATTTGCATTTCTTCTATCAGTAACACCATGCTTAAGAATTTTTTGTGGTTCCCTTTTAAAAGCCTCACACAATCCCGGACCATTATCACTATATCTTATATAAAACTTGTCATCCTTCCTACCTATCTCTATTTTTATCGTAGGTTTTTCAACTTTATGATTCTTAAATATTGTACTGCTATTTGTTACTAAATTACTTATAATTGTCTCAAAGTCAAACGGGAAACAACGTATATCTATTTCCTCGTTCTCGATATATACATAATCTATTTTATTATTTTGAACACTTTTCCATTTACTAATGCTATTTTGTATTATATTTCCTATATTTTCTTTCTTTCTTTTTCTCTTGTCCATTTCAACAGCATCTATTGTCACTTTAAACCATGAATTGAATTTCTCTTTCAAAACTCTTAACTTTTTTAACTCTTCTTTTGCAGAGATGACATCATTATCCTCTTCAAGACATGCATAAGCCTCTTTTACACCAATATTTAATTGCGTTGTTAATGCCTTTATTTCATGAATATAAGTATTTACAACTATTCCAGTTGTAGCCAAGGTTCTCAAAAGTCCCATTTCATCTTGTAAATCTTGGATACGCTCTTCTTGATAACTTATTGCTTTATGAAAATTTTCATAACTCTGCTTTTTTTCATTATCAGCCTCATTATCGTTATTATTACGTTCTTTTTCATCCTCTTCTTTTTTATATTTATATAATTCTTCTTTTGCAATCTTTAACGCCTGTTCGCCTTTTGCTGTACTTTTATATAGTTGGTCTAATTTTCTTATTACATACTGTCTATCTTCCTCCATTTTTTCAATGAAATTCACAACTAATTCTCTAAATAATTTAAACTCTTTTGTTTCTACAATACCTTCTCTACTCGATTTATCTGGCAAATTATCATTCAATCTAGATATTTTTATTTGTCCACATATTTGATTTGCTTGCACTCGCCAACTACCCGATTTACGTGACACTGCTGCTGGCGATTCAGCCTTCCTTGTTGATAAATCCAACCAATCGTACCCTGTGGTTCCATATATTCCATATGGACGAACTAAAAAATCATCCCTATATATTTTTATTCCACTCAATTCTTTAAAATTTGTACGCTTTGTAACAAAATTTTTATAATAATATTTTTCTTGGTTATCTGATTGTAATACCAACTTATAAAAATAAATATCTCCCGAAAAAGGCCCAATATTTATTTTCTTCTCAACACCAGGAAGGAAATCATAAATACTGCCCTCTTTTATTATTAACTTGTCATTAAAAAATTCCCTATCTTCATCTGAAAAATCTGCTTTTTTAATGATATTTTCAAACTGTGCGCCAAAAAAGAATTCATTTCTATGAATCTGAATAGTGCACTCACCAAAGTCATCAACTTCAAAATGTAATTTGTAATCATATTCATTTAGTAAATCCGGCAAAATTTGGGCATCTTTTGTCTTTGTATCTTGTAAAAAAAAGAATAATTCAAAAACATTATTTTCCATAGGCGGAAGCAACTTTTGTAGGCTACTTTTTATTCTTTCGATTACTACTTCATTCCACTGATCTCTAAGATTTTCTAATACAAAACAAGTACCAGTTCCTGTAAAATCACTTTTTAGCATCCTACATAAAAATTCATTACCTAAGTCACTCAAAAACTCTGGGATATTCTCCGAAATGTCATTTAACTCAGCATATGTGTCTGTTATCATTTCTGATGAATCAAAGTTCTCCCAATTAACCAACCATTCAAATCTTTCATCTTTACTCACAGTTAGCATTGCACATTTCTCAGATATACGATCTAAAGCAAATCTTCCAATACCCTTCTCACCTGTATTTACTCGCCCTGACTTTGTGAACACACTTTCTTTTTTAGTCGAATTACCGATTGTCATCCAATTATTTATAATGACATCTTTATTCATTCCAATTCCATTATCAATTATGAATAATCTGTCTGTTGAACTCTCATAATAAACTACACATTTTTTTGCATCTGCATCATATGTATTTTTTATCAACTCGATTAATGCGCCCTCTAAATTAGATACATTTTCACGTCCAATAAGCCTAGCAGTTTTTGCACTAACATTAAATGGTATTCTAGCCATACTATTCCTCCTCAAACCTGTACTCTTCAACATCCTTTGATGTTATTCTTAAAGAGCTTCCACTAATATGTATTCCTACATCTAACACATATTGCCTAAAATCTCTACTTTCTAAAATACGTATTGCATCATCCAATGTATATTCATTATTGCCTTCACATCTAACAATATACATTCCCGCATACGGAATACATTCTCTGGTAAGTCTATACACAGCTACATTCTCCGTGATAACTGTTGAGATAAGTAATTTATCACTGTCCAATCCAGCAAGCGCCTGTGACCTCCCATATTCATACCATTTTGCACTAGTATCACTTTGACGCTCATCCAAATCATCTCGATAATCATTCAAATACGCCGCTGCTTCTGGATAATTTGTTTCGAATTCTCCTTCTTCAAATCTTACTAAATGTCCATCATCATACATATACGGAAATATGATTTTTTCATTCTTCTGATACCGTAAGGATCTAGGAGTTGCTGTATCTCTTACCATGTCTCTTTCAATATTATACCCTTTACAAAGAAATCCTTGCTCTGTTTCTTGATAATCTTCTTCTTTGATTACATAAGCTTCGTTCAACAATGTTGCCACCACATGAGACACCTTGAAATAGTCTCCAAATCGATGCATTCCATTTGCTAAATTCTCTGTAAAAAACCATTTGTCTGTCAATTGATTTACCGGAATATTTATTTCTTTTTCTAAAGTCATATCCCTATAGTGTAATACACCTTGTTGTCTTTGCTTATCCAATATCATAATTGAGGACTTGACCAATGCATTATCAAATACTTTTTCCTGTGTATAGTCTTTGATAACCGTTATGTATGGTTTCATAAAATTTCTTAAGTTTAACCCAAATACAGTTTTAAATATACTACTAGGTATCAAGTAAGCCATTTTGCCATCTTGTGCTAATGCCTTAATACTTTTCTCAATGAAAGCATAGCAATAGTCAAATTTTCCTTTTACACAAGTATTGAAGTTCTCCTTAACATATTTTTGTTCGTCTTTTGCCAACTCACTATAAGTTATGTACGGCGGATTTCCTACGATATATTGAAATTGCGATACATCATTCCAGCGCAAATAATCATTATTGAAGATTTTCCATTCTACCTTTTTAATATTATTTTTTTCTAATACTTTGTTTAAATTCTCTATACACTTTTGAAACTGTTCTGGATCAATTTCAACCCCATAAATATCTTTTGCCAACCCATTTTTTATTCGCGTTCTTGACAACCCATTTGCTACACAATCGTCTATATATCTTTGAACAACAGCAACCAAAATATTGCCATCGCCACAGGAGTTTTCCAGAATTTTCTTCCCATACAGCTCATGCGTATATCCCACACTATCTAATAATTCTTTGACATAGTTTTCAGGTGTAAATACCTGACATTTCTTATTCATAAACAACCTCTATATATTGAAATTTTTATATTTTCAGCACCATTACAACAAATAAACCATAAAAGATTCTTTAATTGATATGAAAGAACTCTTTCCAAAGTTCCTATAATACCTCTTCTTTGAAGTAATAAACATTGTTTACATCTTAATTTTTAACTAACACATTATTTGCATCTTGCATATTATCTGAAGCATAATGGATTTGTCCTTCTGCAATTAGTTCTTCTACGCAGTTTCTAAATGTTTTCGATGCATTACCCGAATAACCCAATCTTTTGTATAACTCATTTGCCGAAATACTTTCTTCCTCCAATAAATCTAATATGCACTCTTTTATCTGCTTTTTAGTTCTTCGTTTAGATATATTTACATCTTTACCTGCTTCTTCATTGCCACTTAATCCCTTCCCAAGAAAAGCCTCGTGAATTGGAATAATAACAGAAAAAAATGAACGTTCCTCATCTGTTAACAAAGTAGGTAAAGGAGAACCATTTTCTTTGATGGCTTTAATTGCAGTTGGAATACCTGTGTTTCTTCCTTCCACAAGATGCAGCTCCTTTAGAAAATCTCCGATTCTTCTATTTCTGTATCTTCTTGTTCTCATCTGATATTTATTTATATCATCATCAGAAATTGATCTATCTGGTCCTGGTGTACTAGTAATTTCTATTTTGTCAGCTTCAATTCGCACAGTAACCGGTTCATGAATCTGATAAGATTTATGATATATTGCATTTGAAAGAAATTCTTCTATTGCTTCGTAACTATAGTTTTTGACTCTTATTGCTTCTGCTTGTCCAATAACCTTAAATATTTTTTCTGCAATAACATTATTTTTTATATAATTCAAAGCATTTTGTAATTGTTCATCTATTGGTCCAGTAAAAGTGCGTTCCTCCATTCCCTGACCTGTTGGATCTGGAATATTGACAACCTCAATCTGGCTGTATGGAAAGAACATTTCTGGATGATCATTGAAAAACAATAGTCCAACATTCAGTGGTTTATAATATTCTGAAGGACCATCTGCTATCCGCAAATTCCTTGCTAACTGATCTGTATCCAGATTATCAATATCATCAAGTAAGCTACTTCCCACATTCTGAAGATAATTTTTTATAATCGGATATTTTAAGTCTTTCATCTCAGCCTTTGGGTTTATCCTGTCATCAAAAGGAATATTATGGGTCAACGACATCAATTCTTTTACATCTATATCGGTAGCTTCAATCGTACTAGATAATTTTCTAATATAATATATTTTTTCACTATTTTTTGAGTCAGGAGCTTTGGGACAAGCATATGGTCTTTCATATCCCCCCGGACACCAAACCAATAGAAGCATTTTCCCCTCAAAAAATACCGGTTCCGTCTGTGGAAGATAAACTGGTTTCAAATATTTACAATATTTAAGCAACTCTTTTTGTATTTTATCAACAGAATTAGGATCAATACCTTTTACTGGTCTAACTACTTTACCATCTTTTTCTTCAGCACCAATAACAATATATCCCCCACCCCAATTATCAATATCGTTAGCAAATGCACTAATTGTTTTTAATGTAGTTTTTGGATTCCATCCTTCTTTAAATTCAATTCTCGCCCATTCTACAATATTTTCATTCAATAGCTTATCTATGGTGATTGGAATTGCCATAATATGCCTCCATAACTTCTTACGATTTGCTTACGACTTTGCTTACGACTTTATTATAATGTCGTAAGCAAACAACGTCAATTATATTATTTCTCTTTTTTAATATAATAATCGAAAAAGGATATGAATACCAAAAAGGTAACTCATATCCCCTCTTTACCCATCAAGAATATAAACCCCAATATTATTTTTCTCTCAAATCCATGCTGCAAATATATTTCATTGTTTTTCTTCTTTCCACACCATTTCCCCAAAGATGCCCTTCATTTTCCTAACATAGTCTTCTCTCATATATAAAATACAACCTCGACTCATAGGAAATTCCTGTCCTTTATAATCATCATTCCCATAATATGCACAGCGCCAATTCTTCATCTTAAGAACAATTTCATCTCTCACATCCATTCCAATGATTCCTTCTTCAGCATAGTCAATCGCCATAGTAATCCCCAACTGAAATGCAACAACAGGATTAAGCCATATATACCTCTCTTTTTGAAAATGTGTATCTGGATATGATAATTCCAAGTAAAATGGCTCCTCTTCATCTGCATATATCCACGTATCCATGTTAATAAAACTTTCCATCCAAGAAGAACAAATAGATGACATACAATTTTTAGGAACTAATGCCTCAAAGTAACACTGCATATCTATATCTTTATAATCTTTTTTCAAGAACATATACTCCGTTCTTGCAATCTCACAGAATTCTCCATCCATTTTAAGAGAAGCTATCTGTTCCTTTTTCGCCGTAACATACCTACAATCCTTTGGTAACAAAATACGACTTCGACGAAAGGCCTCCATTTCACGCACTGGAATTTGCAATTTAGGAATCAACATACATAAATCCATTCGCTCATTTTTTAATGCACGATGCAGCACTGCAATGACACACTGCTGCATAATGCAAGACTTTAAAAATGTATTTTCTACTGGAATCTTTAGCATATTATTCGTAAAATCACTCATATGTTCTTTCACATCCTCAGAATAATATAAATATCCAAATAGCTCGGACGCATCAAATCCAAAGTTTTCTAAAGTAATATACCAAGGATCCAAAGTTTCCTTCTTTCTACAAGTATGATTTTCCCACAAAAGCAATGGTTCCATAATATTATCAGGATGCAAATTCTTCTCTAGTCTTCTCAAAAATTGCTTCTGATTATCCACCTTAGTTAACTCATTTTCCATTCCAACCATAGATAAAATTCCCTCTAGCTGGAAATCTAACAGATAATCATTCATAGGATAAATAGTTTTTAGTAGCTGGATATCGATATGCTCTGTGATTTCCTCTACCGAAGAAAAACTACTAAAATACATCTCCAAAAACCATAGAATAAGATATTGACAATAATAATCAAAGCAGCAAAAATTCTTAAGAAAATACTGTAATGCTTTTTTCAGCTTATTATCATTTTCTGCGATGAACAAATTCATAAGATATTCAAGAACTGACATTACACGTTCTTTCTCTTCAGAAAGCATTCTTCCACTTATGATATGCTGTAATAATAGTTCCGTCTCAAGTTCTTCGTCTATTACACTCAAACCATTCCATGTAGCACTATCGTCTACAAGAATCGGAATACGCGCTACGTTTATTTCATATAAAATATCCCATACCTTATTGGTGTCTTCCTTTAACTTTTTATTAAATTGCATCGCTTTTAGAATTCCCACTCCCAATAATCCGTGAGCTTCTTCCATAAGCTCAAAAAACGTATGACATGCAAAATCTTCATCTAAAGAGCAAGCTATCTCCCAATATTTTGGTTCCGCCATCTGCATTCCATAGGAGTACGAATTCATAAACAATTTGATATAAAGTGATACCTTTTCCTGCGTAGTAAGCGTATAGACTTCAATAAGTTCAACTACATAATCTCTATAATGACAACTATTTTCTCGGCAAGCCAGAGACTCTATCATGGTATCCCAAATGATGTCTTTCTGCGAACATCCATCCAAATATTCCTTCATTTTTGGAATATCTTCTCGGCAAAGATACTTTCTTCGTAGTTGTTTTACCATTTCATCCAATTCTACGTCATACTGTATACAATCCTTCTCAGATGAGAAATAAGTTTCCTTTTTCTCCTGCTGGCTTGCAATCCAAGAGCGAAAGCAACCTGTTTCAAGTGATAAATTCTCCGCGTAATCACATAGTTTTACTAGCGGCTCCTCCAAATAGTACATTTCGCCTTTTATCAATTGTTCCTTTATAGGCAATCGCGATAATAAATTCACAATCAATTCCTTGGCTTTGCTGGGCTTTGATATTTGTGTTCTCTCTATTATTTTTAAAGAGGCATTTATAATCTTCTCCGAGTAATTATTCGGAAGCGTTTTAATCAGACAAATAAGTTCTTCATCATACATTGACTGATTGCTGAGCTTACTGATTACATCCAGAATCATATCCTCCAAAATATATCCGCTTCCAGCCTCCTGCTGAAATTGTATCAAGAAGGAAAGCGCATAATTTTGATTGGTTTCTAGAAGTGTACGAAACCAATGATTTGGAAATCGTTTCGTTACCCTTCCATCTGTATGGGATAATAACGCAAATGTATGTCGCGTAATATTTTCTCTAACCTCTTTCGCCTTGCCTGGATTATTATTCCATAAAACTTCATAACCATCCATTATGGTTTCCCATGAAATTTCCTTATGCAAGGTATATGCTAATAATAGATGAATCCCTCGTTTATAATGTTCCTTCGCTAATTCTTCGTTTACCTTATAAAATATTGTTGTAAGTTCAAATTCTAACCGTGCTAAGGAAGCATAATAATTCCTATGAACACTTTTCTGAATCACATTTTCTATTTCTTCCTTTAAACTATCCACAGGAGCAAATGCAATATATTCCGTCATGAGAAGTAGACGTTTTTCCTGCACAAGTGGTCCCCCTGGTGCATTATCTAAAAGAGTGGTTGTTTCTTCTGACAATCTTCCTAGAATTTCAAAAGCCTCTACGAGAGTTATGTTCTCTTCTCGCTCCCCTTTTGCCAATAAACTAAGTGCCATTCGATACGTATCATATAACATCGTTTCCATCGAAAACAAATCACAAGTTCTCGGGCTTCCTTTAAACACATCCGTATCCTTTATTAAATATTGTAACCACTCAAGGATCTCCGCTTCACGTATGTCCGCAATGTCAGAGGAATAAATCCGTATCATATTAACCGCAAAAATCATCCAATTAAAAAACCAGTTTCTATTTGCAATTTTTTCTTCAAGAAGCTTACATATCTTATCCGCACTCTTTTTTCGACCATAGGTATAAACAGAACAAAACAGCAATTTAATATCTTGCTTTTCTTTGTCCCCTGGATAATTCATAGCACTTATTCTACCAATACATTTTTCAATCTCAGTCTCTGTAATATTGACTTCATATAACGAAAAATTGTCCTTTTGCGAAATCAAAGCCGACCAATGCGTTAATTTATTCTGTTCACAGAAAAGTCGAAAACTCTCTTTTCCAAGATAATCTACGATATCATCATAGATATATTCCGAAAACGCTTGTTGCCATTCTTCTTCCCACGCGAGCACAATTTCGTTAACTGCTTGATTCCCCTCACTATCTACCCAATATCGAAAATATGAACTTATTTTATCTAATTCTACTTCCTCCAAATTCTCATCTGCATAAAACTCCCATCTTGGTATCACTCCATTTCGAGAACATATATAACAGATTTCAAGTCCCTCATTTTCGGAAAAAGCCGGCTTATCATTATGGCAAAGCATCTGACTTAACTGCTTTGCCCCTTTTATCGCGCTTAAGGCTCTGTAATAAGAAGTATTGCCCTCTATTTCATAGTGAGTAACCTCTAATACATTTAATAATTCTAGAGCAAGTGTACACCCTGCAATATCTTCAAGCTGGCAATAACAGCGAAGAATATACTGCAAATTTTCATGTATCATCTTATAAGAATAGCCATGATAAACACTATTATAAACATAATTCGAATCAGCAATATTTCTTACCTCATCCATTCTACTAGTTCGAAGAAGCAATGAAAGCAGATGACAATAACTTTTCACCTCTTCAAAATGATTCTTGGAAAGCAGCCATTCCATGCAATCACGATAAATTACCTTTACAGGATCCATTCCTTGCTTATATATCTGTTCGATTAAATATCTACGAAAGCTTTCGTGATAAATTAGATATCCTCCTGCAACTTCATTTTGTCTAAGTATTGGTTTCAGTGTCGTTAGCTCTCTATACACCTGATTACCATATCCCGTAATTTCCGTTAGTTCTTGCTCATTCAAGTAAAATTCGGCACCCGCAAGTGTATAAAGTAATTTTTCTCCTTGAACTTGCAAACAGAGATAATTGTAATATTTTTCCAAATGTATATCATACTCAGGTAAACTCTGGAGTTTTTCTAGTTTATCTTCATAATTGTAAAGCTCTCGAAGCAAATAATTCAAATATAGGGCATTTCCCTGGGACTTCTCTAATAACATGCCTGTAAGTGGTTCTGCATCCGCCTCCATATCATACAAGTCCATTAATCTTGCAATTTTATACTTATCCCATTTTGGCATATGATATTCTAGATAGCCCTGTCCATAAAAAGGATTCAATTCCGCTATCGGCTGCGACACCAAAAGTATATGTATATTTTTCTGCTTAGGCAACACAAGCAGTTCTTCTAGAATCTCTGTCTCTTTTCTTGACAGACTTTCTTGATTTATTTTGTACTGCCGTTCAATATGATCAAGTCCATCTACTATCAGAAAACATTCTTTTTCTACATGCTCTAATAAATTGCAAACTTCCGCTCTATCAGCGCCATATAATTTATGTTTGAATTCGTATAACTCAAATATTTCCAAAAGTTGCCCCACAAGATTTAAAAGTAATACATTTTTCTGAATTCTTTTCAGTCCGTCCTGATCATCTAATTGTTTATAGCAATTAAACCGAATGAATTTTTGTCCCTTCGTTTGTAAATGTTTACAAAACATTTCCGTAAACCACGACTTACCGCATCCAGGATTACCAGTCAAAACCACATTTCCACTCTCCCTAAGGTAGTGAAGGAGCTCTTCATGGTCTTTCTCATTTACGATACAATGCTGCATATCCACTGGAAAACAATGATTTATCATTTGATAATCCGTAATCATTCGACTACTCTGTATAAATTTATTGATTGAAACTGGTTCCATCTCATTTTGCAGACGACATTTACGTATAAATTCAAGCATATTTAACACAACACTTTCTGCCGTCTTATTTTGATTCGGATAAATTCCAGCCCCCATATTAGATGCCATTTCCATAAGTATCTTTTCCAATGTACCAGGATTATGGATATCCATACTAGCCTTAGGAAGCTGAACACATATTATAAAATTATTGCAAAATCTTTCAAATTCTCTTCTGGCGATATCTTCAGCAGCTTTTTTTAATCGATTCCAGCCCTTTAGCGGTGTACTTCCACTTGGCCATAAAACATCTGCATTAATCTGATAAAATTCGGTCTGTGGCATATAACTACGAATTGCTCTGATAAGAACATCATTATCCGAGTTAACTGGTTTAAGAATTTTACACAACATATCATTTTCATCTGGTATACTCCATGAAGTGCAAAGATAAAAATGATTATTATCTGAATATTTATCAGTTAATTGTTTCCAACCAATAAATAATTGGTCAATCGCCGTATCATGTCCATTGCCATTTGCTAAATCAGCCTTTTCTAAAGCATGTGCTGTATTTCCATTGCTATACTTTATCTGAACACACTCTATACATTTGTCTTTCACGATTTTAAAATCATCAAATATATCATTCGGTGTTATTTTCTGTTCAATATAAAAACTTGTATTCTTACGATTTAATATTTCAATTAAAACAAGAAACAAGCTAAATAAATCTTGATATTCGTACCCCTCACTTGCTTGGTTTAACATAGAGAAACCTCACCTTCATACATAATAATTAAGCGTTATCCAAATACTTCCCTTATTGTTTTTTGACTCTATAAACAGATTATTACTTATATCCAAAGCAGTCAACAAACGGATAATGGGGCATTTTATATTCCAATTTAGCAACATTTCCGATATTTGTTTATGAAAATTAAATATTTAAACACTATCTTAAAAAGGAGAAATACAATGACAAATACAATTACTTCGATAATAGAAGAATATATTACCTACTGTGAAACCCGGCAGCTAATTTATATTTTGCATATTGGCGTACAGCAAAGTGTGTTGGATCCTCTGCAGCAAGTTCTTCAAAGAGCAAATCCACTGCATTCTTGAACTCTTCATCATCTTCCCTTGCTTCACTGGCATCAATTAAATCAATGAGCATTGAGAAGTTCTGTTCCTCTTCAGGAGCTTCATACCATATGTACGCAATAAGCGCTGTATAGTACAGTTTTTCGGCTTTGACCCAGAAATCTTCCGTGGCCTGTGCGCCTTCTCCCTTGGTATTTACAATGATTGTATTTACTAATTTTAATATATCCTTTTCACTTCTGATATAAGCAAAAGGATTGTAATGATTTGACTTGGTAAAGTTGATAGTATTCAGCACTTTGATACGGTATCCATTGTCAAAAAGCATCTTACCAACTTCTAACAAAATCGTTCCTTTTGGTCAAGTATTTATAGGATATAAAGTGGTAAAATTGCAAACAATTTTCTAGGTTTTAACTCTTTTTACCGGTTGCTTCTGCTCTAATCAGCTTCTTTGTCTTGTCCTTGATACTTTCTGTTGCATCCTTCTTGAATGCAAAATTAACTAAAAAATGGGTTCTGCCTATTTTCTTGCTGAACCCATTCGGTGTATCAATATTCTGTTTTTTGTCCATAATAACCTCTCTTTCTAAAAATAAAAAAGCCAATTAAGATTTCTCCTAACTGGCTAATCAATCATATTTATATTGCTTTAATAAAATCCTTCTCCATCCGGTTCACCAAAGCAGCTATGACATAAATATGGCTCCTTTGATTCCTGCACACCATCGCTTGTGAGTTTTATTTCTCTTGTAATAAATGGGAATATCCTACAATGACTAATCATTAGCACCCCCATTTTAGGGTTTTCTTTAATGACCTTGTTAATTAAATTACTGATGTTCCTTGCATTTACAAAATCCAGATTATTCAATGGTTCATCAATTATAAGCAATTTTGCATTTGGTCTTGTTGCAATAACAGATAAAACCGATAACAATCGTTGTTCTCCACCACTAAATTTAGCAGGCTTAGACTTTGCATCAAATATTCTGTTTCCATTCTCTCTTCTAGGAATCCATTTATCAATTAACTCATTAACTTCAGCATGAGTAAGGCTTTTATCTTCAAATGCTTCGTCGCTTTCACTTATTATATCTCTTACTTGAATATTACCCATTTCGGCATAATCATCTTTTTGCTGAATGTATGCAACACTTGATCTAAATTTCTGTAATTCATCTTCATTCAGTTTAAGCACATCTCCAAAACCAGAATATATTATTTCTCCACTAAATTTTTTACCTTCTGTTTCCAATCGCATAATGCTTTTCAAAATGGTGCTTTTCCCCATACCATTGGCACCAGATAATAAAACAACTTCTCCCTCATTAATATCAAAGGACACATCCTTTGCCAATGTTCGATGTTTTATTTCCACAGATAGATTCTTTATGCTCAATATCGGTTCCATCACTACTTCCTCCATAATTGCTTATTTGTAAAGAATATAGAAATTGATAATGTAATAACTTCTGAAGCAATCACTATACCTGCAATAAAGATTGCAACTATTACAGATTTTACGAGAGATAATGCTATATAAGATATAACCACTCCAACTATTATTGAAGCTATACCATAGCTCCACAAGCATTTATAATAAGCCTTATTCAGCTTTTTCTTATTTGCACCTAATGTTGCTAATCGAATAAAATTAGCTTTTATTTCCTTTCGATTCAGTAGTAATTCTATAAGTGAAATCAATGCTGACAACAACACTATTACAAGCAGATATGGTAACACTTTCAATAACATTGATGATATTTCATCTTCTCTATAAACAATTTTTGTTGGTGCATAGCTGGTTAAAGCATTTATATCCTCATTCGTAAATGCAATGACGGAATATGAAATATTATCTTTATACTCTTCATCATATCCCATTATTATAATTCCGTTATTATAAGCATTTGCATTAGTAACTCTAGTAACTAATTGATCTGGAATTACCTTGGCAATGGAATAATTATGTACTTCACTACTTACAATATGTTTTGAAATGATTGAATCACCGACAGATAGATTGTTTTCATTAGCAATTCCTTCTGAAATTGCCACCTCATATTTGCCTAATTCTTCTACATTCCATGACACATTATCGGAATAATTTGTACCATTAACCTGCATAACAATATCTGCATTTATGCTGTTGTCCTTGTCTGCAGCTATTGTAAAACAGATACCTGCATCATACTTATAATAATCATCAGAGCCTATAGCATCCTTCGTTATAATCGAATATTCATACTTTGAATTCAAAAGAGATTTTAACTGTGCCAAGTATGGATAAATGACTATTCCTATAATGAAATTAATTAATATTGTCACTAATGAAAAGAACACCATATAGCATAGTGTTCTTCTCTGATTCATATGAAGATTTATATTTTTGTTCTTCAATCCAAATCACCCAACCCTCATTACTTCTTGGAAGCATTTTCCTTCTTAACCTTTTTGGTAATACCAGAAAGCATAGCATTATTCATTATTAAAGCCACAATCTCTGCTATAACAATAGCTGCCAAAACAACCATGATTTTAATATCTATTGCTGACTTTGGAATATATTCACTTGCAGAACTAATTCTATATATTACGATTCCACCAGTAGCAACAATTAAAAGTATTGTTTCCATTACGAAAGATGTAGAATAATAAGGTTTAACATTCTGTCCCTTTGGAATGCAATGCTTTGTGAAATATACTCTTTCGCACCCTCTCTTTGACATTAAAATATTAAATGCAATTACTGCAACTAACATCAAAGCTGAACTCAACCAAAGCATTATATCGTTACCCTTTTTACCAAGCTCATTTTCTCTGATTCTAAAATCAGTTATCTCATTTGCATAACTTGAAGACATTATTGCATCGTAATGAACCATATATTGGGCTTCATCCTCAAACTGAGATATATCTTTTAATCTTCCAAGTGGTCTATAATCAGTAATTAAATAATTTCGACAAGCATTGTAATCACTGGCAGAAATATATGCTCCAGAATAGCCACTATTCTTAGAGTTCTGCATAATTGAATTTTTCTGCTCATCTGTAATTTCAACTAGAATTGCACCACCATCATATACAGTATTTGTTTCATAGATTGCTGAAATCTTGTAATCAATTTTATTTCCACCAATGGTAATACTAACAGTATCTCCGATTTTAGCAGAAGTTTCATTGCAAAATTGCCAATCCACACATATTGGATTTTCAAATTCCGATTTAGATGCATCTATAAGTCGATTTGCACTATACATCGTATTTTCGATATTCTGAAATTGGTCTGACAATAATACTGTTGTCGTTCTTGAAGAACCATTAATATCAACAGCCATTTTTGTCATATAAAACGGAAATACCGTATCTATTCCATTTGTTCCCGGAAGTTCTGCCACTTGCTCAACCGATGGCTCCGGAACAATGAAATCAACATTCGAGTTCTTGTAAATACTCTGTGAATTATAATCATTTGCCTTTTGGCTAACATAAGGAAATACGAAAAGCAGACCTATTATGGCAGCCATGGCACCACTTAAGATTAATGTAAAAATTAATCTATGTCGAATCCAATAGCCAGTCATTCTTAATCCTCCGTTGTATCGTTTTCTGTATTATCAGCCTTTGGTTCAACAAACTCTAATGTACTCTGAATATCGTATGAAGCATCAACATTGTCATCATAAATTAATGTCATAGTAACTGATCCAGCAGCATTAGGTACAAACTGAATAACACATTCCTGCTCATTTGATTCAGTAGAAGCATTAGCTGTAAATTCATATGTTGTAACATTGTTTACGGCATCAAAGTTTGGTGTAATAACCTGACCATCCATATATTTAGCATCTACATTCTCAACATTTGGAATTGAAAGAACCACACTTACTTGTGAAGCCTTCTTACTATCAGATGTAACCTTATATCTTACCTTCATATATACAGTTTCACCAACTTCATATTCCTTAGTTCCATCTCCATATGTATGTCCCTTATCGCCACTATAGAAGAAACCAGATGCTGCTGAGTATGTAGTCTCTCCACAACCAGTTAAAAGAGTTGCCATAGATACTGTTGTCAATAAAACTGCGATCATTTTCTTAATGTTTTTCATTTTTTTATTCTCCTTGAAAGTAATTTTTATGATTAACTACAAAATAATGTCTTGTGATCCAATGGATATTTCTCCATCGTCACCAAATACAATTGCTATACCATGCTCTTCGTCATATCGATAATTACACATTATAGCCATTCTTGGTTTAGTCACATTCTTAATAAATATACAAGTAGGCTTTATATAACTGAAAATATTGTCCTTCTTTTTATTTTCTTCATCAGCCTGCACTTGATATTCACAGTAGTTTTCAACCAAGCTTTTTGACTTATCAATCCACTCTGGATGTTTTCTGAACTTATCTAATAATTCAATTTGTCTTTCTGTAACACTCTCACCTTCATAGCAATTATAATCTATAGGCAATTCAAATTCTCGTTCCCATATCGAAAGATTAAGTTTATCAATCATACTCTGTACCTCCGGTTTGACGGATCATTGCCTTACACTCAGCAACACCTCCATAATGTTTGAATGTGTCATTGACCTCGTATGGAACCAATTGCATTGTTTCCATGTTACTCATTTCATGCCATGTTAGTTTAATTGGATAACTTTCTCGCCAGTTCTTTACATCTGTACTTGTCCAATTTGTTCTTCCATCACGAGCTGCTTCATTCCACTGTCTAGCAAGTGCTGTATCTGCTTGTTCATAATTTCCACCAGCTCCTTGTCTATTCACTGTCATAGCAGGAATCTCAACAGTTTCTAATGCATATGGTGAAAAATCTGGAACACCATTTCTATATGTGACTTTAGTAATTTCAATTACTTTAGTTCCATCATTTAGCAAAATAGGCTCATTGAGTATAAAATCTGATTCGCCTTCTGCCCCAGTCCATGTACCAGTGCCCTTTTCAACCATTTGTTTTAAATGTTTAATTCTATCTTGATACCTTGTATATGGGGTGCAATATTTCTGATAATATGCCTCGACTCCACCATCAACTGCGCCATATATTGTTCCCCACATATAGCCATCAGCACCATTTTGTATTGCTCTCTGTGCTGTTGCTACACCTACGGCATCCCAATCTATATTATCCCAATCTATTTCTGCCACATCAGTTGATGTAAATGCCTTAACAGTATTCCGTGCAGCAACCACCTCACCAACTGCAGCACCTACAAATTTTATACCAGCCCACGCTAAATGAACACCTTCAGCAACTCCAAATCCAGAAGTTCCACCTGATGGAACAGCTCCAACAAGAGAAACAGCTGTAATAATTAAACCTGCTGTTGCCAAAGCAAAGCCTGCTATAGCTGATGCTCTTCCAGATTCATCTATTTCATCGGCTGCTCCCGTGAATGCACCAAAGACAGTTCCAACCACAGCTCCCGATTTAGCAAATTTAAGAGATTCGTCAGCAGCTGCAGCAACTATACTTGCTACAGGCTTTGGCACACCAACTTTATTTACAATAGCAATCGTAACAATTATTCCAGTTCCTATAGCAACCTTAGTAAGAACAGGTTTAATATCAAAGTCTTCACCAAACAGTTGCGCTGTTTGACTATGCTCACAGAATTCTTCAATATGTTCTTCTGGAACATATATTGTCTTACATAGTATTACTTCGTTAATTGTTTCTTCTTCGAGTAACAACTCTGTAATCTGCTCTTCTGCTATAACAATCTCCTCAAGATATATCTCTTCGGTAATATGTTCCATCAGAATTTCTTCTGTGATAATATCTTCGACTTCTGTATTTTCTACAAGGATTTGTTCTTCACCAGGTTTTGTGATAGATGCATTCGGTGGTGAACTAGAACAACCAACTGTTGAAAACAACAAGGTCACTACTAATAGCAAAGCTATAAACCTTTTTATTCTTTTTCTTCTAGGCAATATATCATCCCCCTTTATTGAATTTTATGGTGCTTCATGTAATTACATTAGCATATGGCTTGTCCCAAAAAACGGACTCGCCACTTTTAATCCATAAAAATTTCTATCAAAAAATAAAAAACATCCAGAATAACCCTAGATGTTTTAGTGTTACATATATTGTTGTCTAGGATAATTATTTGATTAGATGTCTTCAATTCACCTCGTAGGAACTCTTAACTCTATAACTTGAATATTTTACCATATTTCAGTTCATTTTTCCACCACCAAATCGGTGGGAATATGTATTAAAATACATGACTTAATCGCATACTCTAATCCAAATTTTGATCAGTTCTTTTGCGATTATTATTATGCTGTTGCTCCTGCTTCTCTCTGGCTCTTCTCTCATTACCAAGCATTCTTTCAAGGTCTGACTTGTTATATTCAAGAAGTTCTATGGATGCAAGTGTTGTAACAGCTTTAGCATATGGCTTTTTAGTTTCCTCTAACTGAGGTATCAATTCATCAAGTTCTTTCTGCCATGCTTTCGGTGTTATCTTCTTATCCGGCTCACGAATCATCCCCTTAAGTTTTTCACGATAAACATCATAGTAAGTAAGCTCTGCAATGTGGCTTCTCTCATATTTCTTTCTTGCAAAGCCTTTAAGTGCCCATTGCTCTTTATGATTCTTGATATATGGCTCATATTCCTTATAGGCTTCAAGTAAACTTTCAAGATATTCTATTTGTGAACCGACTTTCTCTCGCTTGCTAACAATGGCATCATATTCCTGCTTGGTATCTGCTTTCAATTTTGCCATTTCATCAAATGTAGTAAGTCCTCTATCATGAACAAAATTCTCCATAACTTCCTTCTTCTGCATGGATGCTCTATCTGAAATAAGTCTGAGAAATTCTCCCTTCACAATAGGCAATGATAATCTATCATTTTTTCGCTTCGCCACCTCATGAATCATATCAAGGATTTCATTCTTAATTGCTCCTGCAATCTTCCTTGCGCCAACGGATGCAAATGCCTTGGCTGAGATAATAGATTTCGTTGCTTCTTTTATCATCTCTGTAGCCTGCATTATGATAGCATTCTTCTCAATGATTGAACGATTGATGTTGCCACGAATGGTACGGATGCCAGCTCGTTCCATTGCACTTGCTTTCTCTCCAAGATGTATCTGTGGAACTATATCAAGACCTTGCTCTTTGAATGAACGATGCTCCCAGAAATTCTCCGTCATCCCCATTTTTTCATTGACAGAATTGATGGTCTGCGTTAGGTCGATGCGCCATTTCTTTGCATTGTCTTTACTACTCCAATCGTTAGTGGAAACGGTTTTACATTTCCATTGCTTTCGATTATTTTTATCAACCTTTTGCTGACCAGTCTTTTTATCAATGAGTGGGATGCGTTCTCCGTTTTCATTCCTAAGATATTCCTTCTTCTGTTTCGGCATCCACTTGCCATCTTCATCAATGCCACGAAGAGTTAAAAGCATATGGCAATGCAGATTTCTCTGACCTTCCTTATTTTCTGAATCATGAATGGCAAACTGAACGCACATACCTTCATCAGTAAAGTTGCGTTTTATATAATCTCTCATAACCTCAGTTGCCAGCTCATAACTCCATTCATTAGGTAACTCCACTCGAAAGGTTCTTGCTAATTGTGCATTAGAATTTTTCTCTGCATTCTCGACAGAATTCCATAAGATTTTAGGGTCTGAATATTCTGCCGGTGCATTAGCAGGTAGCATAACTTCTGTATGCACCAAGTCCTCTACATACTTAGGATAATAGGTCTGTCCATCATACTCACAATACATTTTCTCTCTGCTGATATATGAGGATTGCTCAACAGCAGAATGACCACCATGACAGCTTGCACTCCTGCCACATATCTGCGCTCTGGTGCTAATGTTCTTAACAGCCATCTTGCCACCACCTCTCTGTCGTTGCGATAGCACACGAAACTGTCGATGCACCACCGACAGACTTTGTAGCTTTGATAGGTCTGTTTTTTAGACCTATCGAAGGTGCAAAGTACACCAAAGGGTAGCGAAGCGAAGGGGAAAGGTCATTTCCCCTTATGACTATCGAAGATAGGCATTTTGCTCCATGCAATGGTCTCCGAAGGACGCACATACCACCTCTGGTGGTATATCTGTGCGCACCGAGAAAATCTCGGTGAAGAAGAGTGTTAGTTTTCTCCATTGCCCTCATCATCTCCTGCACCCTCATTTTTTGCATTTTCTGTGATAGCACTTTTTCTTTCAGAAAGCACAGTATTGACCATATTTTTTATGTCCCTATGCTTCATAGCGCAGGCAATAATTCTTGTAAGTTCTTCCTCTGAGAAGTCCATGTAATCAAGCTTCATTTCCTCTTTGAGATACTTTGCAACCAATCCACCCATAGTGTATTTTTGATGATTTTCTGCATCCCTACGGATTCGACCTGCTTCTTTCTTTGCTTCTGCAATTTTCTGTTTTTCTGCTCGGATTCTCTGCTCCGATTTCTGAATTATTTCTTCTGGTGTCATTTCTTTTAATTCCTTTCTTTTTTGTATTTGCAAATAAAAAAAGGTAGCAAGCTTTCTGTTAAGATCACTTGCTACCTTTTGGCGCACAATAATTATTTTATTTATTATTTAGTTTTGTAAAATATGCCATCAATCTATCATTAGTTGTTGATGATGAGATACTCTTAAATCTAATTTGCACATTGAACCTAATAAAATATCGTCCATCCTCTTTGAATACATATGCATAATCATATCTGCTGGCTGATGGTCTATCTACTTGCGTATTTCTAAGAAGATATTCTTCAAAGAAGTTTCGATTATACAAATGATAACACAAAACATCTCCATCACGCTTAACAATAATATAACCACCAGAAGCATCATCAATTCCATTCCAATTCTTTCCAGGTGTCATACCTAAAGCCGATGCACAAAGCATCTTCTTAAATTTATATTTATAAAAGACTTCTGGATTTCTAATTCCAAGCGGATTACTTTTTACTAACAAGTCACAAAGTTCAACACATCCACTTATACTTTCACTTAAATGCTTATAATGATTCAAAATAAAATCACCATAGATTTCTGGAAACATACTGTCAATCATCATCAAGTTACATTCGTATGTTTCATCTGCCATCTTAAAAAACTTAACATCTGAAGCAAGTTCAAATAGTTTATTCATTCTATCAATCATATAAGTTTTTGAAATAGACTTATCAATAGAATTGATTTCATTCATATCAGCATCATCTATTCCAAATATCTCATACACAAAATTTGTATTAGAGCCTGCATTCAATAAAGTTGGTGGATTACCCAAATCTGATTTTATAGAAAACCCAACATCTGATTCATAACCTGTATGAATATCATGTATTCGCATTTTTATATCTGATTTATCTGCAGACGGTGCTTTAACTTTTGTGATGCTCATTTTTTGCATTATGGCATCAGCGCTTTCTATTTCAAATGCTCCTTTATCAGATGACTTCCGTTCTGTAATCTCTTTATATAGTTTACTTGTTGGCTCTAATAATTCTGATGAATCTATCTCTGTAATGAGTGAACCATTTTTATAAATTCTTATTATTTCTCCAGTCTGATATTCTACGGATGAGCCTGCAACCTCTTCACGATATAATTTCATTATAGGAAAAAATATATTTTCAATTCGCTCAACATTTTCATCAGCTGCATATATCTTGCCTTCTTTCAACAATTTTACAAAGGCATATAACTCAGACCATTCACCTTTATTCGCTTTCATCTAATAATTTTTTCACCTCTTTAGCTATAGCTTCAATAACATTTACAGTTACGCTATTTCCAAACTGTTTATATAAATGTGTATCTGCAAGTTCCAACTTAAAATCATCTGGGAATCCTTGTAGTCTTGCCCATTCTCTTGGTGTCATTTTCCTAATAGAATCCTTGTTTATCTCACCCTTTATGTGTGTTGTAGGCACAAGTGAATGCTCTCTCTCATCCTTTATGAGATTACCTTCTCTTCCCATACCACCACAAACAATCGTTCCAGATATTCCATCCAAATCTCTAATCACATATCCAAATCCATGACCTTTGGCTTCATGCCTTGCCCTATGGTTAATCAAAGTCTGCATATAAGTATCTGATAAATAATATTTTGATGGCACTGGCGCAGAATCAAGAATATCTCTAATACAAACTTCCCTCTGCTCTCCGACCGGGAAAACAAAACCATCTGGTGTATTTGCTTTTAATAAATCATTTCTCACACAAACCAGATAAATTCTCTCTCGGTTCTGTGGAACTCCAAAATCTTTACTATTAAGGATTTTATCGTAAACAGTATATCCAATTTGCTCGAATGCACCTTTGATAACCTTAAATGTTCTACCTCTATCATGGATTGTTAGTCCCTTTACATTCTCACAAAAAATAATTTTGGGTTTATGATATTCACAAATTCTCACTACATCTTGAAATAATGTTCCTCGACATTTCCCTTTGTAATCATCTTCAAATCCCATATGTTTGCCAGCCATAGAAAAAGCCTGACAAGGGAATCCTGCTAAACAAATATCAAATGGTGGAATATCCTTTTCATCAATCTGCGTAATATCTCCTGCAATCTCAAAAGAATCATTGTAATTTGCCTTATATGTTTTTTGTGCAAATTCATCCCACTCACTCACAAAAACAGTTTCTATTTGATTTCCAAAAGCATTGTCGAATCCTTTACGAATTCCACCAATACCTGCAAATAAATCAATAGACCGATACATTTACTTTTCACCTCGTTGTAAAGCGTTCTTTCTTTTATTTTTTTCAACAATATCATTTGCCTCAATAAGTGCTGTTCTTCTGATGAATTCACTATATGATGCATATGCCTCTAGTCTTGCAGCTTCTTTGAGTAAATCAAGTTCTGCTTCACTTACTCGTATGCTCATAGAAATTGTTTTATTCATGGCATTTACCTCCAAAGTGATTATACTCTTTTGTGTGCAACATTCGCAATACAATTATGCACGAGAATTGATATTTTTCATTCGTTCCTTCGCCTGCTCTCTCTGCTCCTCTGATAACTTCCTTGGCTTACGATAACTAACGGATGTTTTAGGCATTTCATAGGTCTTGTCGATATCTGTATAGCCTATGCACCGATAGACCTCTGGGAACTCGATAACTAACGCATCAAGTTTTCTCATAACAGCTGGATCACGAGTATAAACTGTTGCCATCTCTTCTCCGGCATTAAAGTTTATAATCGTTTCCTGCTCATATCGTGATAGCTTAGTCATCTTCATCATCCAATAAGCCATAACCCTTAGGAATAGGCTCGCCCTTTTCGATAGCATCAAATAAGGCTTTTCTTGTTTCCTCTGTTCGTGTTTCAATGTCCTCATCTGTGATATCTGGGAAGTCAAAACCGTGGATATATAGGCTATTAGCTGTTACATCAATAAGCCCATGCATATCATCCCATAAAAGCCTTCTGAATCCGTATTCTGATACTGAAAATCTTAATATATCGCCTTTATGACCAAGTGGAAATCCGTCCTTCTTGACCTTAACCTCAACAGCATACTTGAACTCCTTGTCATATCTGCAAAGGTCGATATAATCAACAGTTTTCCAATGTGGTTTTACTGGATAATAACAAGTACCATTGCC
Source organism: Lachnospiraceae bacterium (assembly GCA_024399135.1). Lineage (GTDB taxonomy): Bacteria > Bacillota > Clostridia > Lachnospirales > Lachnospiraceae > JAILLW01. Next base: position 55,901 of record JAKSHY010000012.1, read on the forward strand.
ACCTCTTACTCTCTGCCTATAAGCTCCGTATCTTTGTCTGCGTCTGCAATTATGCTTATCTGCCTCTCTCTGTGCTTCCTTAAGTGCTTCATCTACTGTTTTATTCATAATTTTTCCTTTCTGCCTGCTGGCTCTTGTTATGTGCGCACACGCGCGTTGAATGAATGATGGATAGGATAGGATGGGATAATGATGATGATAATAAAAGGGGTATATCTTTCTTTTATCTTTTCTTTGGTTCTTTCTTTTCGCTTTTCTTTCTAAGGGGGAAGAAGAGGAAGAAGAAAAAGGGAAGGCAGGGAAGGAAGAGAACATCTCTACGAAAAAAGCACCCTTCCAGACTTTATGAGATAATAGTCTTTTCAGATGCCTTTTTTATTCATTTTCATACGATAGTTATCGTAATAAATGAAACTGTATTCTCTTGTAGGATAAATTACCTATCTGTCCATCTATAATAATAATTGCCACGATAATTATCGTGATAAAAGTAATGACTTATTCTGCCTTAAGCAATAGCATTTCATCATCCTTTCTTGCATGATAATATTCCCTGCGCCCTTTTAGATAATTCTCTTTGCGTTCAATAGCTATTGGTTCTCCAGCAGATGCCAGCTCATACATTTTCTTTCTGCTCTTAATAGCAGCTTCACTCTGATATTTGTGATAAGCTTGAAGTTCTGCAATGGCTGTTGCATCTCCACTTTCTGCACGAAGCTTCATATCAGCAAGTTTAGCTTTTCTCTGCTCTGTATGCCTACGGTTGTACTCTTTTCTCTTCGCAATAACCTCTTTTGCATACTCTGGATTCTCTGCCATTTTTGCTTCTTGAATAGCCTTTTTCCTATCCCTAGCAACCTTTTCCTTTGCTCTAATAGTCATAAGCTCTTCCATTGCCTTAGGGTCTGTCTTTGCCCTTGCAACAAGCTCTGAACGCTTTTCCTTTCGCTTTTTCTGTGCCCTTTCAGCACGCTTGCGCTCCTGCTCCTGCACCTTTAGAATTCTAGCCTGCTCCTTGGCTTCCTGCTTCGCAATGTACTCTGGGTCAGCATTTCTTGCTTCACGAAGTTTTGCATTTGCTCTTGCCGAAGCTTTTCTAGCAATTTCTTTCTTATGAGCCAGCTTCTCTATAGCCTCTTGATCACCATTTTCTGCATCTATCTTAAGCTGTTCCATAAGTTTCTTTTGCTTTTCATAAGCTCTTCTGCCCTTCTGTAGCTTGCGCTCCTTATATTCAGCATCAATGTTGGCAATTCGTTCTTCCTCGCTGATTTCATCCCCTGCAGGAACATACTCTCCAAGGAAATTGAAATGAATATCAACCTTCTGCTGACGATATCTAGTTCTTCCACCAGTAACTGTATGAACATCTACTCTGTCAATAAATTCAAAAAGCATTTCATCCGTTATCTCTGTGATATCAGTATATTTCTTAACCAATGCAACAAACTTCTTTGGATTGGCTTTATCTGATTTTTCCTCGATAACTATCGCACTAATTTCCTCTATTTTCTGTTCAAGGGATGCCACCTCACCATCATACTGGGAACTAAGGAAAGTGAACTGTCTATCATTGATTTTGCCACTTAAATTGTCCTCATATAATTTCTTAAGCATAAAGTTAAGCTCTGTTATTCTGCGATTTGCACTTTCAAGCTCCTTCTTGTTTTCATCCTCATTTACAATCTGCATTTCATTACATTGATTTGTAACTTCCTCGATAAAAGCATCCTCATCATCAAGAACATGTTCCGCAAGTTTCTGTATTGATTCAAGTATCAGCTCTTCCAATGCATCAGCTGTAATGTAATGGGATTCGCACTCCCCATACATGGCGCTATTTCTATACTGAGAACATTGAAACGCATATATATACTCTCCATTTTTATTAGTCTGTGCTGATAAGCTCATTCTACTCCCACAATCAGCACAATAAATATAACCACTAAGTCTGTGGCTGTGAGTATTATTAGGATTTTTCTTATTGCTGATTCTCTTTTTCTTATGTGCTTTATCCCACATATCCTGCGTAATTATAGGCTCATGTGTATTCTCAAATACTATGAGATCCTTTTCATCAACTGGTACTCGCTTTTTCTTGCCTCGCTTTTCTACTCTGACAGTTTTTCCAAGAATAGTATGCCCAAGGTATTCCCTTCGATTAAGGATATAGCCTACAGTAGTACCATTCCATCTGTATGGGTCATGGTAGCTATTACAATGACAATCACTTGGTCTATGTGTAGCTGCATATGCAGATGGTATCATCACTTTTTCATATGACAATATCTCTGCTACCTGCTTAAGGCTTGTGCCATTACCTACAAGCTCAAATATTCTGCGCACAACCTTTGCAGGCTCTTCATCAATGTAAAGGCTCTGTTTATCCCCGGGCATTCTCATATAGCCATATGGAACAGCACCACTACACCTCATGCCATTTTTCATTCTTGATTGGAATATAGCCTTAATCTTTCGGCTGGTGTCCTTGGCATAATAGTCATTGATGAAATTGATAAATGGGATGAAATCATTATTGGAATCCTTTTCGGTATCATAGCACTCATTAACAGCAATGAAATGAATGTCATGCTCCGGAAACATGATATCGGTATAGAAGCCAACCATAAGGTAATCTCTACCAAATCGGCTCATATCCTTTACAATAATGGTGTCAACATTGCCTGCTTCAATTTCTTCAAGTAATTGCTTGAATGCAGGTCGCTCAAAGTTAGTACCAGAATATCCATCATCTGAGAAATGCTGAATGTTCTTGAATCCATTTGCCCTAGCATAGTCTTCAAGGAACTTCTTCTGGTTAGTGATACTGTTTGATTCGCCTTTGATTTCATCATCTCGGCTAAGTCGCTCATATAGAGCTGTGATTTTGTTTAGATTTTTTTTAGCCATAAAAGCCTCCTTTCCTCTCTATTTCTAGGTTTTCGGTATAAAAAAACTTCAATAAAATAGAGAATAGATAAATCTTTTAATAATTTATCCACTCTCTATCTTACAGAAGTCGTTCCCTTCGGATCAGTACACACATACGAACTGTGCATCTGCATTATGTTAGGCTTAACAAAGAATCTTGTCTTACCTGAACCAGAACCACCTATAATTAACACATTTTTATTACGCGCATATTTAGGTGAACTCGGTCTTCCGTTCATCTGCAGTCTTTCTGTCTGTGTAAGAAGAATGTTATTTTCAAAATTCTCCTTGTCCATATATGGTTCAATATCCTTAGGTGTTCCCCATCTGGCTGAACCATACTCTTCACCATGTCTGAACTTCTTGGCATTCTTTGCCTTAAAATATACTATCAGCCTCATACCAACACCAAATGCCACTCCTATAAGTAAATCCATAGGATGAAAACTCGGCATTGGATTCTGAAATGCTGCATTACTTGCCAGGGAATCCATCAACCGGTTTAAGGTATCAGAACCTTCCGTGATACGATATCCATAATAAAACTTATCTGCCACATATCCAAAGATGGCATATGGCAGTACCTTAAGAATGACCCTCTTTGGTTCCAGGGATTTGGTCTTACTCTTAATTGTCTTTGGGATATTCTTTAGATCCTTGGTAATGCCTTGAATGATATTACCCATTAAAGGCTCTGACCTCTGCTTTTCTGTTTATCCCTGGTTCTTTCTCGATTTTTATTCTGAGCCACAGTCTTTGCAAAATTCTTAAGCTTCTGCCTGACTGAAACTTTGGCTTTCTGTTTCTCATTTACTTTTACAAATTCCTTAAAAGCCTGAGATAAAACATCGGTATCCTTTGCCTTGAAAAATACCATGTACTTAGGTGGTTCAACTGTCTTATCTTTCTTAACTGCAAAATCCACATTGTACTTCTTGGCAACCTTTTCAAAGGCTTTAATATTATTATCATTCACTTCTATGGAAGTTGCTCCTTGCCCTTGTCCTACAAGCTCTGTAAGCTTCATTTTGCCATGCTTAGGTTCTGCAGGACCTTTCTGCTGTCTGCTATCAAGATATGCTTTCATAGCCTTTGCAAGAACATCCTTGGTAAGCCTTGCAGCTCTGAATGTTACTGCAACTGTCTTGGAAGTGACCTCATGATTTAATTCATCATTCATGAACTCCCTCCTTAATCAATACCATTCTCTGCAAAATTTTTGATTTTCTCCATGAGTTCATCACTAGAAAGATTAAGATTGTAACACTCATATACATTTCCCATGAACACATGGAACTCATATGCTTTTTCATTATTACCTTCAAGAATCTTGTCAATACGAGCAAATTCTCCATCATTTGTTAGCCAGATTTCATGAAAAATAATAAGGTCCATAATATTATCTTTTCTGATTGATCCAATATTCGTATCGAGAATCTTACATGCTGCTACATCAAGAACATTTTCTCCAAAACTCTTCTGATGTAAACCAATCTCAGCCACAGCATCATTTTGTTTTTTCATTCCCCAAATGACTCTGTTATAAATGCTGTCCATAATTGGTTCAAGTTCTTTTTTTGCCAGTTCCTGCCTTTTAAGTTCATCAAAATCACTGTGTCTTCCTTCATTTTTCCAACAGTCATTAATAAGCATAATAAATGCATCTTCAACCATTTCACGACTTATAGTATCCTTATCGCTTGCCGTAAACTTTTTATTATATGGCTCTGAAAGAATATCATCTGAAGATATGAAATCAAAATCAAACTCATCATCAAGATTTTCATCGAATAAAGATTCCTGTTCTTTTTCATACTCTTCATATTCTTTCATTTCAGCCTCGAATTCTTTATCATCCTCGTACTGATCAATTTCTTTCCGGATTCTCTTACTTATCCAATCACCAAGAGAATAGTTTATCCCCTGCACAATTGGAATAGCAGCTAATCCTGCCACCGCACCACCTAACACACTAAGTATTACTTTCTTTTTCATTTTGAAATTCCTCCATTTCCGGACACAGTGTCCATAAGTTTTCTATAACGTAAAAAGAGCAGCTGACTTATTTCTAAATCAACTGCCCTTACGCTGTACATTTTATTCGACTATTTTTATTTGTTAATTTCCCGCTTTCGATTCACATTTTGTTCGTAATTCATTCTTTGTAATATAAGTCCGCGAAATTTGCATTTCTGAGGCATATTTCGCGGACTTATAATCATTCACAAAACAAATCATCTAGTAACACTTGTGTTCCAACAAGTCCACTATATTTATTTCGTTTAACTCCAAATGTTGTAATCATAACTAGCTGAATTGTCTTCTTGCAACTAGTAACCTTTGTAAATGTTGATATCTTATTTCTCAGGTTTGCATCGTATGCTTTATCAATGTCAAATTCACTAAGAGAGTATTTCATCTCACAAAGAGAAACCACATGATCTCTTCTGTCTATCAACAAATCTATTTGAGCACCTGTAATACATTTTTCATCATCTGACTTTACAAACCAAGATGCTTCTTCAGATAGAACTCCAGAAATACCAAGCTTAGACTTTATTTGTTTTATATGATCCTTACATATTCTTTCAAAAGTTAAACCCTCCCATGCTTTTCTTGAAGCATTATCAACTGAATTACTCCAAAAATGTTCATCCTTACCATAATGTCCTCTTATATATTTAAAATAAAAAAGTGTAAAGTAATCTGATAATTGATATAAGGATTCTTTCTTTTTTCTTCCATAAAAATCACAAACAACAACGAACCCTGATAGGCTAAGATTCTTCAAAATTTTACTTATATCCCCACCTTTAGAGATTCCTACCCTATCACATATTTCGCCCCTCGTTAAGCCGCCTTTCTTTTCGCTAAGTGCTTCTACAACAGCTACATAATATTCGCTATTAGTAAATAATGTATTATACAGATGTTCAAACTCATCCCACAACTCACCCTTTTTCTTAAAAAATAAACGGTCAATATTCTGATGCAATGATTCTTCTGAATCCAAAAGATTCAAATAATATGGTATTCCTCCCATAATCATATAACATTCAGCAATCTCATATTTAGACCAATAAATTTCTTTGCTAGTAAGGAATTCTTCAACTTCATGTAAGCAAAAAGGCTCCAAGTACAATCTACATGTCTGTCTATTAAATAATCCACCTTTATTCTTAGTTATTTTTTCATCCATCCAGGAAGTCGCAGAACCACATAAGACAAATATAAAATTATGTTTTGTTGAAGCATAATCGTTCCAAAAATACTCAAATGCAGACAAAAAACCCGATTTTTTTCCATCTAGCCATGGTAACTCATCAAGAAAAACTACCTGCTTATTATTTGCATCTAATCCATCCATATATTCTCTCAGATAATTAAATGCCTCTATCCAATCTTTAGGAATAGTATACTTTTTTTCTGATCGTCTATTCAACTCGGCTGTAAAATTCTGAAGTTGTTCCTTTCTTTTTTGCCCATATACTCCAGTTAATTTAAAAGCAAACGTATTTTCAAAAAACTCATTTATCAAATATGTTTTTCCAACACGTCTTCTTCCATATACGACAACTAATTGAGCTGAATTAGAACGTAAACATCTACTCAAACGCTCACATTCTTCATTTCTACCAATAATACTATTATTCTTTTTCATAATATGAATATAGCATTCTCCAACGCAATTGTCAATTATAAGTCCGCGAAATCTCTGTTTTTATTCCGCTTTTCGCGGACTTATATCTATGTACTAATCTAATATAAACCATATCAGCATAGAATTTTTGAATTTTTACGAGACGTCAGCTCTTCCATTCTCTGCTTAAACAATACCATATCTACCGGAGTCTCAGCAATGAAAAATAACACCTGCTATAGCTTTATGCAACTACATAGACAGTGTAAAGTTTTGCGCATATCATTCCATCATTTTCCCAGATATCATCCAGAAGAAGACACTGGAACAATACTTCATTTATATCGGCAAGTCTCATGATTTTTCTATAGAGAGGATCATCATCTTTTATTTCCATATTAACTGCTATATCAACCCTGGCGGATTCGCATTCACAATACAGACCCATAATATAAGGATTCGACATTATAAAACCATAGGTCTCTTTATCATTATATGTGTATCTGCATTTATCTTTTTCTTCCTGTGACAGTGAAAAGCAGCATACCGCTTCTTCCAAAACACAGTCACCATCAAAGGAAGGATTTTTCTTCTTAGCTCTTCTTAAGGCATCAACGGAGATATTCATTCTTTCAAGAATGGATTTGGTTCTTGTGAACTCCGGTGCCTTTGCCATAGGTTTCATATATACATTGTTTGCTACAGTAGCCTCACCAGTACGATACTCATTTAATCTGATTAACCAGTTAAGCACCTTTTTGTAATGGTCAGCACCTGTGATCATCTTATAGGAATTCTCACTAAGTTCCATCTTTTCAAACTTAAGTGGTGTTGCCCTTCCTTTCTCAATCTCACGTTCCATTTTTCTTCTGACATCTCTTAATGATTCCATTTTAGTTCCTTTCTGCAATAAATTAGGAGCCACAATCTGCAGCTCCTACATCCTATGGACACAGTGTCCATAACTTTTATTCAGTTGCTTTTCTTCTAAATAATTTACCGACAGTTCTTATATAATCTGCCATGATAACAACCAGCTTTTTTATCAAAAATATTCCACCAATTAATCCTGCAACAATTGCATCAAGTGCAAATACTCCAATCTCTCCTGCAAGTCCCAAGCCTCTTGCAAATAACAGCATTCTCAGTTTCTGGAATCCGAATGGAAATCCATTTAATATCCAGAAGAGAAAATAATTAAATCCTTCTTTTGATCTGCAGATGCTGTAACAGGTCAGTGCCCATATAACTATCAAACCAAGCTGTAAGGTGTTGGATATTATTTTTCTCATAACGCATCACCTCACGATTCTCTTGCAAAGAAGCATCGACCACCACTCATGTACTGTGAACTCTGTGTAAGACACTGGCGGTACAAAGACTTAATATGATACATGGTTACTTTTTTTACTTGTGTTGAATTATTAAGATACTGAGTAATGTAAGTCAGCACTGTCCCATATCCCAGATGCTTATTAAAAACATTTTTTACAATGGCATTACTCTTAAAGTCAGGCTCTTCTCTATTTCCAAAATTGAACCTCTTGTCATCAGGAGCTGCAAATACTTCATACACAAGAACATCCCTTACCTCTTCAAGAATTCCGTTAAATTCATCTTTAGCAGCATTGTATTCAACTTCAGGATTATCAAAGTCTGTAAAGAGAAGATTAAAATCTATTAAGTCATTTACCATTGCAGTAATAGCATCAATATCCACATCAGCATCAGCTTTTGTCCTGGCGCTGCCTTTTTCTGATAATGATAATGATGTTGATACGGATGAACCACTTATTGTTTTAATCTCTGTTGTATTATGTGTGGTAATCTCTGATGTACTCTCAGTAGTAGTATATGTATTTGTAGGGTCATTTCTGTCCAACCCCTTGGACAATTCTGTCTGAGCAGTTGGACAATTCTGTCTTTTTACCTGGACAAATCTGTCTGAGTTCTCGGACATTTTTGTCTTTTCACTTGGACAATTTTGTCTAAGTCCTTGGACATTTTTGTCTGAGTAGTTGGACAAATTTGACCGTCCGGTGGAAACGCCCATTTTATCAGCATTTTCGTCATCTTCATCTGCTATAATTTCATATTCTTCTGAAATATTTCCAGTGCCTTTAGTTGCCACATCTTCCTTTTGTGGATAAGTCAGTTCATATAATCTGTCTGCCACAAGCTCAATGAAGAGAACATTATGAGCAATAGTTCCACTTTTTAATCTGATTGATTTTCTGTGTCTTATGATTACTCCCAGGTCCTCAAGAAATGCCAACGCTCTGGAAATAGTCTTTTCGCTTTCTCCGTAATTGTCCACGAAATAGTTATAATCCTTCTGAAGCATATCGCCGGCAAATCTTTTCTTCCATCCAATTACTTCACCAGTTCTTTCATCACGGACTTCCTGTGGTCTGTACCAGTAAACAATTTCAGAAAGAATATCCATGGCAAGACGCTGTGGCTTTCCCTGTTCATTTACGATTGTCTTATGCCATATTCTTGGCTTAACATCACCGGATATATTGATATGTCCGATTCTGTCTACGGCTTCTATACCGGTGGAAAAGAACTCCATGCATCTCACCTTCCTTTCTTCCAATTATCTAATAATTCCAATATTACCTGCTCAATTTCATCTTCACTAACATCATCTGAAAAGTACTCGCTCAGCTTATCAGCCTTTAATGAAAACTGTCTTTTCTTTGGTTTCTTATCAGTAAGAATAAGCATTACCATTTCAGGAATCAGATTTCCCTTTGTTCCATATTCCTTAATCTTGGTAGCCTGCTCTTTGCTCATACTGATACCTGTCTCAATAATTGCATCACATACAACAGACTGTTTTTCATTATCCAGGAAGGAAATGTCTACTCCCTGTACTACTCCAAGCTTCCCTACATCAACCAGCTCAAGAAGTTCATCTGATAAATATGAAAGCCTGATAAATCTCTGAACTGTTCTGCCGCTTTCTCCTGCAGCTTCTCCTACTTCATCGAAACTGCTTCCAAGCCCTCTCTTACCCTGACGCTTGATTGCATCATATTTCTGCCTGTATGCTTTTGCCTTTTCAGAAGGAAGCAGCTCGTCACGCTGTTGAAAATTTGAATCCACCATCATAATTCTCGCTGTCTCCATATCTGTATCTAATATTCGAAAAGGCATTGCTTCCTTTCCTGCCAGTCTGCTGGCTCTTGCTCTTCTGTGGCCCGATACAATGAAATAACCACCCTCAGGATCCTTAATAGCAAGTCCTGGATGGAACAGACCATACTCGCTGATACTCTCAACAAGTTCTTTCATCTGTTCATCATCCAAAACCTTAAAGGGATGCTCCGGGAATTCCTTTAATTCATCAAGATTAATTTCAAGTACCGGATAGTTACTCTGGACACTGTGTCCAGAAGTATCATCATCTATATTCTCAAGACCAAGTAAGGCCTCGTAAGAATCAAATTTAATAGGTTTCTTCTGTACCTTAGGCTTATTCATTATCAAGCACCTCCTCAACAAGGGATGCATAGCCATTTGCTACTGTTCCCTTGGGATCATACTCAAATATGCTGTAGCCTGTTGCAGGACACTCCTTGGCTCTTACTGATGCAGGAATGACCTTCTCATAAAAATGCACATTATTTTCAAATGCTTCCCTTACAGCCTGCATCACTTCCCTTGCATCTCTGGTACGGTTATCAACGATAGTAAAGAGAATTCCTTCTATCTCCAGTCCTGGATTAAGCTTCTTCTTAATCATTCCTATCGTCTGAAATAACTGCTGAAGTCCATCTACTGGAAGAGCTTCCGGTGTCACCGGTATAAGAATACTGTCAGCAGCTGTAAAAGCATTTACTGTTAAAAGACCAAGTGTTGGCTGACAATCGATTATGATATAGTCATAAAATGGTCTCATCATTGTTACATAATCTTTTAATATCTGTTCTCTGTTCATAGCGCTGAAAAGCACCAGTTCCATTCCCGAATACTTTAAATTCGTTGGCATCAGATCCACACCTTCTGCAGTCTTTATAATGCCATCACCTGGCTCGATATCGATGTCATTTACAAGATTCTTCATAACATCATCCAATGTATATTCAAGACTTGCCGGACTTTCTACTCCTAAGCTTTTTGATAAATGTCCCTGAGGATCATTATCTATTGCCAGTACTCTTTTTCCTTTTCTTGCAAGTCCTGTAGCCAAATTTGCGGCGGTTGTCGTCTTTCCAATTCCGCCCTTATTATTTCCGATTGCAATTACTTTCGCCATGGTTATACCTCCATTAACTGTTCTTTGTATTCGCTTTACCTATTTCTACATAAACACGATAATATCTGTCTGTTCCTTTGTTTCTGTAAAATTCTGAAACTTCTCTAGTTTCTACTTTTGGACACCTCTGTATGATTTTTACGAACCACTTTATATCGTTCTTGGTACCCATTAATCTGATTTTTAACATGCTACTCCGCCGCCTCCTTCTATCAAATATCAGATTGCAACCGGTGCACTTAACGCTGTGAATTCGACCATAACTGCTCAGGTTGTCCCCGAAACGTAAAAAGGGACATCTTCTTAGATTTTCATCTAGGAAAATGCCCCTTGTAGGTACAAATCTATATTTACTTTCTAATCACTAACATTTTTCGTATACACTAACATTTATACGAATTTTCTTTCAAATACCCTAAAATACCGGGTTCTATCCAACACATTGAAGGTAAATTAAGGACTAATAAACTCGAAATTTATGTTAGTACTTCTGTTAGTAACCCGATTTTCGCCATTTTTTGAATTGGTCAAAATTGGTCAAAACTCAGTGTTTATAAGGCTTTCAAGCCACTAACATAAAGGCTTTACTTATCTAACGATTTCATCGTCGGGACGGGTCAATTAGATACATCCAATTCATGTCTTCGGATGTATTTTAGGTCCGCCAAATGTCTTTTCAGCGAATCCAATTTCCGTCACTTAATGTCATTTAATGTGGAGCCCTGCGAGTCCTTCATGGGTCAGCCCACTATATCGATGACATCTGAAAAGTTTGGTCAAAATAAACCGAAGATGCTCATGTTGTTTCAAAGAAGTCCATGAGACACTTCGTTTTCAGAAATAGTATCGCGTACTTTTTAAGTACGCTTATCTTATTATAATCTTTCCGTTAAGATTTGTCATTACTTCTTGCTTCTTCTCCTGTGTACACTCTGCATATATATCCATCGTAGTCTGAATATCTGAATGTCCCATTATGGACTGGATAACTTTCAGATTGGATTCATTCTCACACAGTCTTGTACAGAAAGTATGACGTAGATTATGTGCACTGAAGCTTGGAAGAATAAGTGGTTCCCTGTCTTCTTTCTTAGCAGCTTCCTTTTCCCTCTCGTTATAGGCATTGGTCGCTCTGTGGATTGCATTATTCACACATCCTGCCTGATACAAAGTGTGATCAGCTGTAGTAAATACAAATCCTGAATAACCATCAATTTCTTCTTCACAGAACCCCAAGCATTTCTGAAGCTGATATTCTAATAGGAAAGCTTCCATTACTTCATCAACTATTGGAATGCTTCTGACTCCGGCTTCGGTCTTAGGTGACTGAATATGTCTTTCAATCTTCCGTTCCCTTCCAACCGGTCTGTCTGTCAGATTATGATTCACACTGATTATTCGATTCTTGAAATCGACATCCTCCCATCTGAGTCCCAGACATTCTCCAATTCTCATTCCTGTTCCAAGAAGGATTGTAATAATTGGGTACCATCCTTTAAACTCAGGAGCGCTCTCCAGAAAATTCATGAATGCTTTCTGCTGTGGAATCGTAAGTGCATGTCTCTTGGGCTTAACCCATAGCTTACTTTTCTTAATCTCATTCATCACATCATCGGATGGATTCTTTCGAATGATATCCTCCCTCACTGCTAATGCAAATGCTGGATGAAGCTGTGTGTGAACATGCTCTACTGATGTAGCTGCCAGCCCTCTATCTTTCATCAGTGAATAATAAAACTTCTTAATATCTGAATACTTTATATCCACTATTCTTCTCTGGCCAAAGGTGTCTCTCACATAACTATCATAATAATAGATATAACCTGCAAGAGTAGTTTCCTTCAGATTGAACTTCTGACTAATGTATCTGTCATACAGTTCATTAAGAGTCATTCGCTGAGCGGTGCTGGAATCAATTCCATCATCTCTGTCTCTCAGAATCTTCTTTTCCTTTTCTCGAAGTTCAACAATATTCTTGGCATAAACCACATGTCTCTGCTTCTCTCTATCTACATAGGAAAAAGAATATCTTCCGTCAGCCCTGTAGCATTCTCCTCGACGGAGCACATAACCATTTTTATCTTTACGTTTTTCAATTGTTGCCATGCTATCACCTCACTTAATGTGAGGAACAGTTAGCTATTGGCTCTTTTGCTTCTCCTGATCAAGCTGCATCTTTATTCCTCGCTTAATCACTTCCGCATTGGTCAGATCGTGTCTTTTGGCATAGGCTTCAAACTCTTCAAGTTCCTTCGCAGTAAGTCTTGCACTAATCTTATATGCTCTTGGATCTTCCGCTACCGGTCTTCCTGTTCTCATACCTATCCTCCTCCACTTTCTATAATCCATTATAATTTATGGGTTCCATTAAGTCAACAACTAATATTCCTCTTTCTTCTTATTTATAATAAAGACGATTCTTCTCTGAAATTGTCATCAAGAAACTTATCAAACAGCTGCGTATCCACTAACACCATTCCACAAACCTTTATTACTGCTCCTGCCTGTCTTGCTATTTTATCGAATGAATGTCTTCCCATGGGATAAACCTTAGGACCATCAACCTGTCGGATATATTTGGATCTCCCAGGATTCATATACTGCTTGATTATTTTTTCATTTTCCATTTCTTCTAATTCTTGTATTTCTATATTCCTAGCCATTTGTTATCCCCTTCTATTCTTCTTTCTATAAATCTGTTCTTTTATATTTACCTTTATCCTACGGACTTTTTGTTTGGCCGACTCATACTGAATTCCTCCAGACTCGGCTATATCCATGAAAGAAGTTTCCTGTTTGAGATAAGCCACAAATAACTCTTTATCCCTTGGGACAAGTTCCTTTACCCTTTTTTCAAATTTGGAATAATCATCAATCATTACCCTAACAAGAGCTGCATCCTGAAGATATTCCTCCACATTGCTTACACCGTCCAGTTCACCACCTGAAAAATCTCCAGTTAGAATTGCTGTATGAAGCGCTGAATGTCGAACCCCATCACGCTGTGTAGGATTGCTTAATCCTGAAGTCTGAACTCTTACTCCCAAATCTCCCATCTCAGCTCTTCTGTTGTAGTCCTGTTCTTCTTTAATATCCTCTTCCATTTCTTCGATGAAGTTGTCTACTATATCCATGAAACAAGGATAATACTTACAGATAATGTCAATCCGCTTACCCGAATCCGCTATTTCATATTTTCGTATTACTTTTGCTCCAGTAATCATAAGTCCTCCTAAAAATGAACTTGTGCTACCAAAGCTAAACCGGTTTTGCTTTGTTGTTTTCGCTTACATTGACATTCTATGACATCGGTTGGATTGTTACCTTCCCCAAAGCTTTAGATATGAGATAGAAAATCTAAAAGATTTTTAGATTTTGGACAAAATAATAGAGCGATCATTTCTGACCGCCCTTTATAATAAGAACATTTTCATCTTCATTTTTAATTCAAAAAACAGTTATATAACATCACAATACTAAAATATTCATGTCCTATTTTGATAGATAAAAATTTTCTAATCTTGTTAGATACAAAAATATCGTGCTGATTATTTTCCTGTTGGTTTAATCGGTAACATTCCATCACCTGGCCTTTTAGGGAAAGGAATCGCCCCACCAGCAACACCATCTAACTCTTCATCTGTAAGTTCCATACCAGCTTCTGCAATGATAGCCTTCTTTTCTTCCTTAGACTCTACTGATTCTACTTTATCTTTTAATTTGCCTGTTAACTTCATACCTTCTACCTCTCAATCTTCATTAATCACGAATATCGAGCTGATTTTATCTTTTTGGTTTTGGATTATCTAATGTTTGGCACATATCAGCAGACGTTTGGCCTATAACAAAACCACCAGCAACACCATCTAACTCTTCATCTGTAAGTTCCATTCCAGCTTCAGCAATGATAGCCTTCTTTTCTTCCTTTGTCTGTGCTTCTTCAACCTTGTTTTTTAATAATCCTGTTAACTTCATAACGTAACCCTCCAATCAATAACTGATTTCGTTTTCTATATACTTATACGAACCACTTCCCCAAGTGGCTACTATTTCATTTTACCCAACTAATTTTTGGTTATTTCATATATAGTACTTTATCCCTGTCAAACTTAATAAAACTGTCCTCATCTACTTCAGCTGGAACTGTACACTCAGGGTCATCGAAAACATCATACATGTCGTTACTATCCTTAATCCAGTAATCCAAAACGGTATTTTCATTGGCAGTTATTTCATATTCCTTTTCATCCGCTGTTCCAACTTTTGCGATAATCTTAATTGTGTGTGTTGGATTCCCAAAAACTTCATTATAAATCTCGTCATCTTTTTCCTTGGAAGGATTTTCCTTAGAATATTCTCTATTAGTTACTGTGTAAACTATGCTTTCATTCTCATCAGCATACTTTATCGCTTCCGTAAGACTAATCATTCTAAGAGTATCTAAATCAAATTCTCTATTTGATTCTATATATTCTATATCTCTATTAGTATCAACGCCATATCCAGCTAAAGCTTCCTCATCTCGTTCACTAACAAGATATCGAGCCCTAATATATAGCCTTCCGTCGCGAATCTCTCTTTCTAGATACTCTTCGTCAGCGCGATATATCTCATCAAAATCACCTAATAATCTAGTCTCTTCCTGATATTTCCATAATTCATCATCATAAACTCTTACTATTTTCTTTTCAGGTGCATAATTATATGACCCATAACTGATATGTCCCGAAGTCACATTGTTATCACCCCAATTCGTAAACATAGCAAAATATCCATCTGGCCCTGTGATTACTTCGAGAGTACGTTCTCCATCTATGCCTACTATCTGTTCCGATTTAAGGAATTCACCATTCTGAATAATTTCTGAGTTCTTATTATTTTCTACAATTGCCATTTTCAGCTCATCATCGCTCATCTTTTTGTTGTATTTTGAGCTACCGGATGTATTACCACAGGCCATTAAAGTCACACATGCGACAACTAATATTGCATAGACGACAATACGACATTTTATTTTTGAAACATCATTACTATTTCCCATTATTCTTTCCCTCGCCTACCATAAATCAAGTCTCTTTTCCGGAGCTAGATACATATTATCTCCTTCCTTGACATCATACGTTTTATAAAACTCTTCATACTGCTGAACTGGAACATTAACTCTTAAGTAATTAAGTGGATGTGGATCAGTATTAATCTGTGACAGCATTGAAGAGTAAAGAGTTGCTCCTGAGTTCATATCTGAGAAAAATTCAAAGAATTTCTTATAATCAAAGTTTTCCTCCTTCTCTGCCATCTTTAAAGCACATCTAAGACCTATTGTGTCGGCAACAATTTCTGAATCCACGTTGCTTCCATTCACATAATAGTCTCCCATTATTCGAATGGTATTAAGATATTCAATAAAGCTGTTAACTCTCTTATCAAACTCAGCCTTATCTTCATCTGTCCACCAGTTCGCGTAATTTCCATCTTTATCCCACTGCGAGCCATTACTGTCGAAGGCATGAGATATTTCATGACCTACCCAGAACGCTCCTATAGATGCATATAATTCTTCCGTACTCATATCGGACCAGTAAAATGGCTCATTCATCATTCCAACCATCATTGTTATTCCATTTACTGTGAAGCCATAGTATGCATTACATTGAAGCAGATTTTTTCCCTCTGCCCAGTTTGATTTATCCTCCTTAGTGCCAAGCTTTGCCATTGCTTTCTTTACATTGTAATATTTTATTCTCTGAATAGCCTCATAGAATGAGTCATTAGATATATCTAAGTCTGAATAATCATTCCATTTATCAGGCCATCCAACATGCACTGTAATCGCATTAAGCTTTTCAATTGCAGCTTTTTTAGTATCATCTGATAACCATTCATTTTCTTCTAGCATTTCCTTATAGACATCTATAGCCTTATAACATACACCTTCTATTCGCTCTTTATCTTCTTTAGATGAATATCTTTCTACAAAGGCCTGACTTGTCTGTTCTGGCAGATGTGATGCTGTAAAATCATAAGCCCTTTCATCAAGTGACAAATCCCCAGAAACACCAAAATACTTGTTATAGTTCTCAACATCGTTTATACGAACGTCTTCATCAAGACGACCTATATTACCAAGTACATATTTTACGAGCATAAGGTTAGCAAAGTCATCAGCATTCTCTTCTGTATAGGCTTCATCAATAGCCTTAACCTTTTTCAAATCTGATGTCATGTATGTGCCATCATATTTTAGTGATAGCGCATCAATTATATCTGCAATTGGATAATTCTTATAGCCAGCTATGATTTCATCATATGTAAAAGTATTGTTAACCTTGTCATAAAAGTCAGCACTCATTTCATCTTCACTTGTAAATGACACCTTGGCGATAGGAGTTTCAAATGCAATAGCATCATCAAAACGCTTCTTCGCATCGGCTTCACTGACTCCAAGTCGTCCCATCACATACACGAAATTATCCTTCTTATAATTATAAAGGATATCTCCATATTCTGTTCTCTTTGAGTATTCCGCAGAATCCCCTAAAATAAATGACATACCGTCTACCCAGCATAAATTTGTACTCGTATCCTCAATACCAGTACCTACGCCAAAGGCAATCGGTGTAGGATATACTAATTCATAGTATTCATCTAAAAACAGTTCATTTAAATCGTCTAAGCTTTCAACTGCAAGGTATTTCTCAACCATTTCTCTTATAGGCTCCACGCCTTCTTTGTTCCTGGCATCTGTATCCTTATATAAATCATATAGACTTTTAGCTAACATTACATTATGTGATTCGTCTGTAAAATCACCATCATTAAACATTTTTATTGCTTTATCCTTTGTAATGTCAGCACACTGATCGTACAATGTATAGCCTGAATATCCATCTGGAATTTCAGCCTGTGAAAGCCAGTCCATACTCGCATATAAATGAAAATCATCTTTTGGATCCGTTGGCTGGTCTGGATGAATATTTTCCTTAAGGTCAGAATTTACCCAAGGGCTTCCATTATCAAGAACTGACAATTCTTCTACGCTATCGTCTTCTGCAGCTACTACAGCTTCAGTTTCACTTTCCTTTGATGGCTCTTCAGTCACCTGCGAAGTAGTATTCTCAACTGGTTCAGCTGTTTCACTTCCAGCACCACATCCCGATATAAGCCCTGTAAAAAGTGTACCTATTAACAAATATGATATTATACGTTTTTTCATAATAGTCTCCCATGTATTCTCACATAAAAATTCAGCTACTATTTTTCATGCTTTGATTTTTTCGATTTTCTGATTTTTTTAATTGTCAGTACAATTAATGCTATTATTCCAGTTAACAGTAATACTACGACACATACAGCTATAACTATGAATCTATAATTATAGGAATTTTTAGGTTTACTGTATTTCAGTGGTGTGCTATTTCTACCAGCTTCCTCCATAAGCGTAGCTGCTTCCTCTGGGTCAGCAAACTCAGCATATCCTTTTATTGAGAAATTATCGTAGTCATGCGAAAACTCGTCCGAAGAATTTGCTGACATAGTCTGAACTAAATCAGAAAAATCAAACCACTGTCCAAGTTCATCAATATATACGTAACTTTCGCCAGCATTTACTACACTCTTTGAATAACATCTATCTATATAATCTGTAATGTCACCTTCAATATTGTTTTCCTTAAGGTATGCTTCTATTACTTTTTCCTTTTGGTTAACACCTTCTTCATTAATGTCTTTTCCAGTATTTAAGCTATAATACTGCTTGCCTTCATGTTCAACGCTTTCTGTTACAACGATAGAATAGTCGTGTGAAGCTTTAACTTCTACTGGAGTATCAAGAGTCATTCTGTGATAACCGGCATGTTCATATGACATCTCCTGCGTGGAAACAAGTTCTCCATCATCTGGGCAAACCGCACCATCATTTAGTAAATATACTTCCACTTTAACTTTAGTGTTATCATTTCCTGTCTGGCATGATACACATTTAAGTACTTCATCATAATCTGCTGTGAATCTGTTAGCCATCTGAAGTTCAGTATCAGAAAGCCAGTTTTCAACATTTTTAAAGTGCATATAGTCATATTCATCAATGATAAATGATGTTGCATTCGCGTCTGGATTAAATCTTAAAGATTCTGGGACCGTAATACTTGTATCGTAATATGAAAGATAAAAGTAACCTGTGCTTTTGCCATTCTCATCAAGACTTCCCCACGTATCAATTGGATTATTCGGAAATACTGTGTTTGCAGCTCCCCAGCTATTCTTACACAAAAAGGCTCCATCTCCCTCTGGCAGATGTGCCAATCCATCACCATTCTCATCATTAGAGTGATCGGCAAAGGTTTCTCTCTTAATCGTATCGTCCCATCCAACTATAGTAACTGCATGACTAGGCAGGGCACAATCATATACATATTGTAGCCACCTACCTTCATCGTCTACACTTATATAGTTAATATCATTATCTGCAGGTTCTTCGAAAGGCTTACTATGCTCACTATGATATCCAATGCACACTGCTCTGCCATTCATTAGTTCTTCTTTGATTGCATCAACAGCACTTTGATCGTATCCTAAGTAATGCTCCTGAAATTCACTTTTATCGACAACAATAAAATCAGAATAATCCTGGTCATAAACCGCAGGACTCTTAAGCATATTTCCATCTAATAATTGATAATTCTGCATAAACATATAATCATCAGGAATGTCCCAATCGTCATCCGGGCTATAGTATGCATTAATCCAAAATTTGCTAATTGTCTTGCCTTTAGTACCTCTGTATGGAATAAAATCTTCTGTTACAGGTCCTATTCCCGAAGACATAATGCTTGTTGCCAATGTAAATTCTCCTCCAATATTCAAGGCCTCGTAATCACCTCTTATGTACGTTCCCTCTCCATATTGTGAATCTGTTTCATCTGTTATATGTCTTGAAGCAAAATATCCTAAATGATGCTCTGACAAATCGAGTCCAGTTTCCTCATATGTCTTTCCTGATTCAGATAATATGCTAGTTTCAGCTGCTGCTATAGCCGCAAATCCCCAACAAGACCCCCACGGAGTCTGTGACTTAACCGGTGTTACAACACCTTTTTCTCTTAGATCAAGCTTTTCAGGAAAGCTCTTTGAACTTTCACTTGTAATACTTCTGTCTACTATTTCCTCCTGTCTATGCTGTAATAAGTAATCAGCAGCTACTTGCCCATCCCCAATCTGCTCACTGATCTGACTAGCATCTACAGTTTCGTCTATTTCCTCTGCATAAACTAATATTGGAGATATAAGCATTACTGCACTGAGGAAACATGGCGCTATCCTTTTTAAACTAATTAATTTATTTCTTTTCAACATACAGTCCTCCAAAATATAAAATTTGTATAATAAAGTATTCTATTGTAATCAATCCTTACCAATAAATTCTCTATTTATTTTTGCTTCTGTTACTACACCATTCTTTATATTAATCTGTACAACTGGTGAATAGTATGTATCACCTCGTAAATCTGTTATTACCAACGTACCAAGATAATCACCTTCTGGTAAGTCAACTAGTTCAATAGAGATACCCTCTTTATATTTTATTTTATCTCCCTCTGTTTCATATATAACATTACCCGAAATAGTCTGTGCCTTCATAATAGGAACAATTTCATCTCCCGGATTAAGAGATATCGTATTTTTACCTATAACATCGACATATATATCATCATCTTCAGGTAATGCAACAATACTTGTTATATCTATTTTTTCACTCAAAATGTCATATGTAAATGTTAGTTTAGATGGCACTCCATTGTGATAAACCTTGCTCTCGTATGTTGATACATTTTCTGTGCTAGCTATTAGCTTTGCATCTAATAATACGCCGCCTAACGAAAACCATCTTCCATCAAAATCAGCAGTCAAGCTGCCATCCTTATCAAAATCACAGACATCATCAGTTCCATAATACAGCATATAATCATTTTCTTTGTCAAGCATGATGATTTCAGCATACTTTTGTACAATCATTGATGATAATTCTTCCTTTATAGGTATTATTATCTGATTATCATCATTAATTGTTGGTTCAATTCTTTCATACTCTACAAAATCGCTAACATTAAGCTTTTTAATACCATCAACTCCGAATGTGTCTTTCACGTATGATTGGAGTTCATCATTTAGACATCCTGACATTTTGTAATAATATAATGCTTTAGTGTTGTCCTGCTCACAAATGTCATAATCATATTGCAAGAATTTATATATACTTGATGCGCTTTTAACATCTACAGGGAAATAAATTGACATACCTGTTGAATCTGACAAATGAACATTTTCCCTATGATATAACACTGCGTTATTTACTAGGTTTCGAACCTCTTCACACTCTTCAGGATATGATTCACTCAAGTAGTCAAGATACATTTTTAAATCAATCAAATTATACACATCATATGACGCGCCAGCATATCTTACAGTTCTGGACGCCGCTCTACTAATATCAGTAAGCGTGGTCATATCGTTTAATGCATAGTTCAATATATCTTTATTGAGTTCGTCATACGCCTTATATACCTTTTCACCATCACAAATATTTATGACTGAAAAAGTTACCGCCTGTATACCATAATACTCAGAAACGTTGATATTACGGTTGACATAAAAATCTATATATGCATCAGCTATAGCTCTGGAAACTTCTGCTGCATTCATTGTTGGATTATCACTTAGTGCTTGTAGCCAGACGCCATAATCCCACCCTTCACCAGGCTCAACCTCTTCACTTGCAACCAAATATTTGCCATAACCATTTAAATAATGTGCCGTATCCAAAGTCGCCATAAGACATGCGTCAAATCCTATTATGTCAAAATACGGATTAGTTTCATTTTTTGGACATGACTTCTGCAAGGCTTCTCTAAGCTCCGCTAAAGAGAAATCGCCTCCAAAAATACTGTCATAACCATATCCATAGACGCCAGCGCCGTGGTCCCAAAAAATAATAGCCATATGATCTGATTTATAATTACTGTCACAATACTTTATAAAATCTGATAAAGTATCAACTGAACATGGATTCTGCAGTGGTAGACTGTCAATTTCTTTCATATTTCCATTTTTTATGAGAAATCTCTGAGTCATATTTGGATTAATTATTGCATTTGACCATCTAGTTGCTCCACCGGTTTGCACAACAATATTGACATTATCTCCCCAGTCTCCAGATAACATTTCACCTATGTCACTTGATGCTGCCCCTTGTCCCTCTGCAACTATAACATTGTTTGTAACAACTGTACTTGAGGCTGTTGGTTTATTTATGTTGTACATATATTTTGGATAATCTAATCCGTTCTTAGCCAGCTCATGTTTGTACCTATATAGAGTGTCCCGTCTTTCAGCTTTACTCTGATCCGCTATTTCATTAGCTTCTTCCTTAACCATGAGTTTTGTTAAATCTGAAAGGTCATTTTCATTATCATCTTCAAGGTTAGAGCCCACCATATATACGCAAAAAGTCCACGTATCATTTTTATTGTATTTTTCAAGGGCATCAATTCTTTTTGCTCCTTCCTCGTCAATTGGGCATAGTGAATATATATCCTCTTTTTCAGCTCTCATTGCCTTTTTAGTTTCAAAATCGGCCCACATTTTTTCGTACTGTTTATTATAAAAACAATCAGAACTAAAATAATACACTAATGCTCCCGCTATTAGTGCTAATGTTGCGATCCCTAGTAATACATACGATTTATAAACGCTCCATAACCTAACAAGTATAGGAGCATCTTTATACTCTTCCTTCCGAATGTTTTTTATATTTTGCTTTTGCTCTTTAATTTCCTGTTTCTTTATTTTCCAATTTTCTTTTTTGTTATTTTTTTCTTCTTTAGTCATATTTTAATCCTTAAGTTATTTGATTACATATTAGCAAATGAATATACCCCCATGATGCATTATGAAATTCCGCTACCGTGAAACACAGTAGCGGAATTATAACATCAATACTTACTTATCCTTCTTTGGAATAAAATATGTTACAATAAGGATTGCTCCGATAACTATCAAAGCAAGAGTACATGCAAGAGTTCCGCCATCAGAAAGCATAGCCTGTCTTACACCATTAACTTCAACTGTAAACACACTTGTTCCTGCAACCTTGAAAAGAATTCCCAACACAATAAGAATTGCTCCCCAAATAACTTTTCCAAAACCTTTTTTCATTTCTAATTACCTCCTATCAATATGTAATCATTCATCTATTTTATAGGCGACAACTCGCCTTAAAATACAACTGCTTTAAAGATACCCTCTAAACTATTTAGACCATACCTCAGTTATCTCATCATGCTTTTTCTTACGAACTAAAAATAGTCCGTATAAAGCCAAAATACCTCCAATTATTATTATCTTAATTAATGATTCAACAACATTAACCTCCTCAGTATGAAGCAACATCTTCTCAGTTGAACTTGGATCATATGCAGGATTGAATGCACTAGCAAAATCAATAATAAAATGTGCAATAATTCCAGGCAAAATGTTACCAGTTCTAAGATATATAGCACCAAATAGAATTCCAAACCCTGTAGCATAAAAAATCTGACTAATTGTTGCCGAAAGTGATGCTCCAAAAAAGATATTAGTTATATGAGATAATCCAAATATTATGCTTGTCAAAATCAGATATTTATAGATTTCAATTTTTCCCTGCACTCTGTAAGCATTATCAATAGTCAAGGCTCTTGAGCCAATTTCCTCATTAACACCTGCACTCAAAGCTGCCATTATAGCTGCAAACAAATGATAAGCATTAAAATTTATGCCACCATTTGCGCTAATCTTAGACAAAAGTTGAACTACGCCAAAAAGAACCCATGCAGGCCATGCCAAAAATAATCCCTTAAGTATACCCTTTCCATAATTAAATTTTGGCATTTTATCCTGATTCTTTTTTCTGAAAAAGTAATATATGACAATCGTACTTAAGATATAAACAGCAAAATACAACTCATCATTAATCCTACCTATAGGAGCTAACATTGTTGGTATAATTTGTATAATTAAAAGAACAATAACAATAGTACCTATTATAGGATTATCTAACAGTATTTTTTTTAACTTCGTTAATTTGTTTTCTTCTTTCATTGCTACTTTCTCCTCAATCTATTATTTCAAATAATTCTCAACTATTTCCTCATGCTTGCTTGCACGAATAATATAAAATCCAAAATAATTATTTATTCCAGCGTTCTTTCCATACACTATAAATACCTTCATATTCAGACTTTCTTAAAAGGATAATCGCACAAATCAGCGCGACTACTGCAGGTACACAATTTGTCAAAATAACTCCTGGTGTCAGCGAAAAAGTTGCAACACCATCTACATAATCTCCTTCAGGTAAATCGCATATAATATCATATATTGCATGCGGAACCATAGTATACAATACATTTCCTGTTTTTAAGTATATAGCACAAAACATTAAACCACTTGCCATTGCTACAAACACCTGCATCAGTGTAATACCAATATTGGCACCACCTGTTAAATTAACCAAATGCATCACTCCAAATACCACAGCTGGCAAAACAGCAACAAGCCAATTATGCTTTTTATCATTTAATGTCCACATCATAACAGACATAGGTACAGCTCTAAATGCTACTTCTTCAATAACACCTGGCGTAATTCCAGCAAAAATTTTAGAAGCAGTCAGTGACAATGTAGATCCACCTGCAACATCAATAATAGTTCCAATGATAACTACGCCCAAAAATGCGGCAATACATATAATTACATCCTTTTTCACCTTGAGTCTTGAAAAACTACCTTTGTATTCTGGAGCGAACCATAATTTATGAATAAACAATAGAATTAATCCAACAACCGTTGCAAGAATTTCATACTGACTATTCCTTTCATAAATATGTAATGGTTTCCTTAAAAATCCTGGTAACGCCTCAGTCAATACAAACATCACCAAACACAATAGTACACCTGCAATAACAGGTCTTTTAAGTATTACATGCTTTTTTCTAAAATCATTCAACTTCTCCATACTGTCTCCTTTTTTATAGAATTATTATTGTTACAGACATTCATAAATCAATCTTCTTTATCTGTCTATATCATTTTACTTCCACAATGTATAAATTTATAGAATTACTATCATCAATCGAACTACTTAGTAGCAAATAATATCCTGCGTCCTCAAATTCATAGAAGGTTTCATTCTCCACAAATTCCGCAATTAATCCCGGTATTAAAAGTGAGCCTCCGCATGCCACTTCATTTTCTGGCAACTTAAACGTTTCTCCTGCGTTAATATCCACATATGGTTTAACCGTAAGATTAATATTTTCATCTGTATATGAGGTCATCGTCCTACATATACCTAGAGATAAGCCTTCAACCTTATCTCCCACTTCAAAGAAGCAATAGTATGGCTCTTCAAATAATACATTAACTGTGAGCTTGTCCTTGTGTTCCTCATTTCCACCTGTACGAGCCTGAATATCCATATCCGTGATAAGTCCTGCTATTGCTATAGTATCTGACATAGCTTCATCTTCAAAAGAAATGTTAATACAATATGGCTTACTATCACTATCCTTAAGAGACTCATCACCATTTCCTGATATTAAACCATGATTTTCAATTAGTCTTTCTAAAAGCTTTGTATTTCCTTCGCTGCAGTTATTTAATCTAGCAGAAAGCATTATATAATGTGCAACATCGCTTATATCTGTTTGGTTATTTGACATATATAATAGTTCAAACCATGTATCTAAGCTCTTATCAAGCGTAAGCGCCTCCTCTCCATCCATAATATCTGATGGCTCTAATAAGCAATATGCAAAATAATTCAATATACCACTATTAACATGGACCCCACCATTATCATTTAACGAACCAGCTATGCCGTCAACAGAAGCCACATAAAACTTATCTTCAAATACAACTGGTTGACTAAATTCATGGGGATTAGAAAAGTCTCTTAAACCGCTCCAATAATCTCCACCAAGCATCCAGTCATTTGTCATCTTATCAGACTCATACAACTTTGCCATTTGGATTGCGATAATATCTGCATATGACTCAGCTACAGCCCCTGGCTCATTCAACATCTGTGTAGTGGTTAGACATCCATTTATGCCATGAGTAAACTCATGAAACATTGTAGGCATCGCAAGGCACTCAGGAAAAGCAGGACTTGTAAAAAACATTCCCCAGTCAAATTTTTGGGAACCATTCGATGCATTTAAATCAAAATCCAAGACATCCTCTGGGTAATAACTATCTGAAGGTGTATAAACTAATAGTATTAACGGAAGACCTGAATAATCATAAGAGTTTATCCCATATCTATCCTTAAAATCCAAATAAACTGTTCTATAAGCATCAAAAGACGAAATAACATAATTCGGATTACAGAAATATTGTCTATCTGTTCCTGCTAAGTTCATCGTCTCAAAATGCCATGAATTGATATCTTCTGGATTGTCAGTAACAAGTGGATTAACATTTGCTGTTGCACCTTCATACAAATATCTCATGTCATAGCAGTTTGCTACCGTAAGCATCTCATCATAATCACCAAGATAATAAAGTTCAGTCTCCTTATCATACATTACAGGGACTGTAATACTCCTTGTCATTTCAAGATTATAATCAGGATATGCTTCCTTAACCCAAGTCAAATCCACATCATATGTATATTCGCCAGCACTTTCTTTTGTGCTAAAGAAAGCCTTAGATAAATAGTCATCTTCCTCAATTTCTTTAACATCTCCCAATGAATCAGTACAAAATGATCCTATAATACTTGTATCAGATTCTTCAGACCCACGAACTGCTGATACAATATAAATGATATATTGTGACTCTCTTAAATTTGATCCATTGTTCGCAGTCAAATCCTCATCACTAAAGATTTTTGAAATATTAGGAGCATCCGCATATACAGCCCAAACTGGGAACAATTTCGAATCTATACCAACAGTAGATGCAGCTAATTGATCGTCCCAATAAGTCATCTGCGTATTATCTGAATAAACTAAAGCCTGCTCTCCAATAAGATTTCTTACATACTCCTCTGCTTCTTCTTTAGTAACCATTCTTTCTGGATCAATCTTCTCTATTTCTCCATATTTCAATGTGCTTGAAACACCTGTCGAATATCCATCCTTGTCTACTATAACTTTTAGCGAACTGTTACCAAAGAAACCTACCTTTTTATCTCCATTCTGTTCCACATCTTCACACTGAACGAAGGAATAATAAGTTGTATTAGATGTAGGGCTTACATCTGTTCTGCTGTGAACAAGAGTAATGCCATCTAATTCAAGTAAATTGTTTATACTCTTAAGACTTTCTAATGCATCATTCTCATCATTAATTTTGGCATCAGAATATTTGTGTCCAATAAAGTTAATATGACCATCTTTGTCATATCCGACATTTAAGTCTTCAACCGATAGTCCATTTAATTCAGCAATATCCTCAAGAGAATAGTCTCCCATATCTTCTTCTGTTTCGGCTGAATTATCTTCGCTATCCACTGCAGTAATCTGACTTCCTTCAGCAGCAGGTATATTTATATCATCCTTCGACTTTGTGCCACACCCCATCGCACAAAGTGTTACTGCAAGCATTAATGAAATTGTAAAAAAAATTCTTTCTTTTTTCATAATTACCAAACCTTTAATCTATCCTCTGGAGCTGTGTACATTGCATCTCCTTCTTTAATTCCATAAACCTCATAAAATTTATCATATTGTGCAAGATTTACATTAACCCTGAGTACCTCTGGTGCATGAGTATCCTTTTTCAGTCTGTTTATACGAGATTCCTTTGTATGAACACGCACCCATACTCTAGCATCTGATTCAAAAAAGTCTTTGTAATCGATTTCTTCGCCTTCTTTTTCCATATTTTCAAGTATCTGAAGTGCAGCAGATGCTCCTCCTAAATCAGCTACAGTTTCTCCTATTGTGAGATCTCCGTTTACCCTGTATCCATCTACTAATTCATATCTTGCATATCTCTCACCGACAGCCTTGGTCCTTTCACTAAACGCTGCTCTGTCCTCGTCAGTCCACCAGTTGACCATATTTCCATACTTATCATACTGGCTTCCCATAGTATCAAATGCATGAGTAACCTCGTGTCCTATAACCATTCCTATACCGCCCATATTTGAAGCAATTGACGCATCTTTACTATAGAATGGCTCCTGAAGAATCGCCGCAGGGAAATAAATACAGTTAGTTGTTGGATTATAGAAGGCATTAACAACATTTGCAGCCATAATATTCCCCCAAGCATCCCTATTTACAGGCTTTCCTACATTTTGTAACATTTTTTGATATGTATTTATAGAATAAGCTATAAAGTTTGCATATAAACCCTTGTCCTTATCGATTATTATGTCGGAATAGTCGTACGCAAGTTCATCTGGATATCCTATATATACTCCCATAGTATCAAGCTTCTCGATTGCAATTGCTTTTGTGGTATCACCCATCCAATCAATATCTTCCAGTCTCTCACGGAATACCAAGATTAAATCATTAACGATTTTCTCTACATCCTCTTTTTCTTCTTCACTGAAATACTTTTCTGCGTATGCCGATCCTACCAGTTCCCTCATATTAGCGCTAACAAAATCATAAGCTTTTTTTTCTAAAGGCATTGATCCTGAACTGCCCATTTTCTCATTTTCCCAATCATTAGCATACGTAGCAGCCTCGTCATCAATAAGATTAGCCGCAGTAGTTAAAATATCAATAATAAGATAGGATTTTATTTCTTCCAAGTTGTCAATTGTAGCTATGTTTGAAATAGCCTTAAAATACTCTGGCTGATCAACAATTATCTTTTTGCAAGCTTCAATACCATAAGAATCAAAGATTTCTTTCATAGGTATAGTGCCTGCTAATTCATAAAATTCCTGTTCAGAATACGGATTATATTTCATTTCCTGATAATCCGCACGATATGAAGTTTTAAGATCATATATATAGGGAGCCATCATTTTTTCAAGCTCAAATCGTCCCAATACTATTTCTTCTGCACGTTTTTCATTAAAGCCAGCCTTTACCAACATTTTTTTATAGAATTTTTCATTGGCTTCTTTTATATTCTTACCGTAATCTGTCATTTCTGCATATTCAGCAGAATCTCCCAGGTCAAGGGATGGTACAGAAACATATAAAACATTATTAACGCTGTCTTTTATATCTACATCTGCGGAAATGTTAATGAAAGAAGCCGTTATACCTATATTGCCTGAAAAATACAATTTGTCATATATCTCATCCATACTATCTGCAGAATCTATTGACTCTATATATGGAATTACCTCACTAAGACCCACTGCATTTCTTGCGTCCATGTCAATATACATATTATAGAAATCACTTACCAAAGAGTAATCTGAAGGTATCGCTCCACTATTCAACATGTCAAGCGTACGCTCTTTAGCCACATCATTAAGGGCAGGAAAAGTACCGTAATTAGAATATCCTTCTGGCAACTTTGTTTCTTTTAAGGCATCATAGTTAATATTCACATAGAAATCTTCTGTTAAATCTGGCTTTGTGTCTGGAAGATTTCCAATGATAGATGGATCATCATACTTTATTACGTCACTATTCTCGTTAGCTTCCTCTGTAGCAGTCGCACTAGCATCCTGATGAATATCCTCTTCCTCTACAGAAGCTTCTGCTGTCTGTTCTTCTGTAGATGCCACACTGTTTGAGACCTCTGTATTGCTACATCCAGTCATCGTACAGCTTATTATCATAGTCAATGAAATTACTGTTGCAATTACTCTTTTTTTCACGCTATTAATCCTCCGTACAAATCAAATAATATGTTCTTTTGTTGCCACTTCAACTGCTTCTGTTCTGCTGTTTACGCCTAGCTTACCGTATATATTCTTCAAATGATGTTTGATTGTATTTGGTGTATTATCAAGAAATTCTGCAATCTCTTTGTTGTTTCTCTTGTCTGCCAAAAGACGTAGTATTTCTATTTCCTTTTCTGTAAATTTAGTAAACCCATCTTTATACTTCTTTAAATACTGTGGATACATGAGTGCCATCTCTTTTGAAGCTTTTATTATGGTATTTAAAAATTCATCTTTTATAGCCGCTTTACGCTTATAACTCCTTGCCAACATATACATGGCCTCACCTTCATCAGCCAAAAGTCTTACGAACTTTCTATTCATTGCAATTACAAGTGATTTTTCAAAGTATTCAAATGCTTCCTTCGTATGCTTATCCGCATATAATGCTAGTGCCATTAACATATAGGCTTCACACAGTTCCATGTAACGATTATTATTTTCAAGCAATTTAATTAGATATTTTAACAACGTACCACATGCCAAATATCTTTCCTGCATGTAATAAATTCTAGCTTTTACCATATATGCAAATGAATCAGACAATCTCATTTCCCCATATTCATTTGGGGCATTATTAATCATCCAGCTATCTATTATATCCCTAGCATTATCATATAATGCACACCATGCTCTAAGTGCTTCATAATTACCTATTAACTCTTTATTTCCATTTTTATATATCCTTGTTTCCATTCCATCAACAAGCGGATATATTGCAGATACCTGACCAGTGACAATCATAATACACATCTGGAAAAATCTTCCGACAATCCAGATTTCCTCATTACCCTCTTCCTCCAAAAAAGCAAGGGCACTATTCACCATTATGAGTGAATCATAACAATCATTTTTCTGATAATAAATCTCTGCAAGTATAATCTGGACAATACACTTCGCAATTACCGCATTGTTCTTATCACCCATACTTGCATACTTATCCAAAATCAGTTTTGCATTTTCTTCAAAAATAGGACCATACTCTGTGAAGTCATATTTTCCATTAATAATGCTCAAACGATTTGCCGTAATTCCTGATAAATCATTTATTATTTTGTCTATATTTTCTATTATTTCATCAATCATAATCACAAAAAAGAGGCAAAACACCCCATACTGGATATTTTGCCTCGTTGCATTTTCAATATGAGCTCCTCATATACAAAATAGCACATGTATACTCGTTTGTATATCACCCACCTGCATCACCCATTTACTTAAATAGTATAACTTCAATCAATAATTGATTTTTTGTTTTTTATATACATATATAAACCACTTTCCCAAGTGAATACTAATATTTTACAGCTAATTTTGTCAGGCATTTTCACCTATCTTCTATAAGCAAAATGGCGATGATCTCAAAACTCATCTTGTTTTTACTATCAGAAATTTTACTTGATTTAGCCGTAAGTGTAAGAACTAATCCACCCATAAAGCATCCAATAGAGTTACCACTGAATACGAAGTATTCCTCGAAATAACTAATTTTTATTTATAAATAGTTTTTGGTGAACGAACCTTCCAAATAGAAATTATCTCATCATGTTTTGATTTTCTAAGTAGTATCAAAGCTGAAATAAAAGTTACAGCAAATGCGAAAAATAAGAAACAATCATTTAATGATAATCCTGATGTCTGTGTTGCTGTCTCTGCCACTTGTTCTCCTGCATCAGAAATTGCTTCTTTCGCCTGTAAAAGCTTAATACCTATTTCCGCAAGATTAGCGGTACAGTCAATAAGAGAATGTACGATAATACTTGGCCATAATGAGCCTGTTCTAAGATAAACAGCAGCAAATACCATACCGATTCCAAATGCATATACAATCTGAATAGCAGTCGTTCTAAACGACGCTCCATAAAAGAAATTCATTATGTGCCATGAACCAAATAATGCAGAACTAATAAATGCAGCTTTAAAAATATTGTGCTTTTTACACCCAAACAATAGTACCGGAATAATCAATCCACGACACAAAACTTCTTCAAATACACCTGGTCTAAAACCCGCAAAAAATTCATAAAAATCAAAAGTAATCCCACCTGCCTGATAAAATATTATGAAATCCATCAATGCACATGCAAAATATGTCGGAACAAGAAATAGTATTCCCTTAAAAATCCTTTGCACTGAAAGGCTGTTTCCCTTATACTCAACCGAATAATATTTATCAAACAAAATCAAAACCACAAAACTAAAAGCAAGGTAAAAAAGAACGTATGGATATGGTTTTTCAATACCAATCATATCGTTGATTTTATCTACAAATGTTTTAAATACTCCTGCAATAAGTACATATATAACAATCGTCCAAAGCGCTGGGGCATTTTTTATTTTTTGAATGATACTACTCTTTTCCATACCAGCTTCTGCGATGATATCCCTCGTCTCTTCTTTTGTCTGTGAATCTTCATCTTTGCTCTTAAGTAATCCTGTTAACTTCATAATATAACCCTTCATTGATTTATTTGTTTATCTATATATCTTATACTTATCACTTACCACCAAATAATTACTATTTCATTTTATAGAAAATTTTTACCTTTTCCATAAATAAAATGGCAATTATATCAAAATACAATTAAGATTATTCAGATCTCATACTTAAAAAACAGTATCATAACTCAACACTTTACAACCATATTCTCTATAGTAAAAGGAATTAACCCTTTAACAGACATAAATATGGCAATTGCAGATATTATTCTCATTCCAGTCTTAAAATCACGATGATGCAAAATATAAATCAGTAACTCCAACCAGAAAATATAATTTAAGTCCGTTGATAAGTTTATAATTTTTTGCGAAGCAAATCGGTATTAAGCATACCAATTTTTCTGGATAAGTTTACAAGTTCGCATTGACGAAATGAGATATCAAATCCTGTACAGATAAAGTCCAATACACTATCCAAAATCAGCATAACTGTCAGTGCACTAGTGGGAATCCCAAGCTGCGCAAATACAATAGTATAGCAGGCCAGAGCTCCGCCCGGTATTGGTGGTATTGCTATTGTAATAATAGCAATAGCAACTGCAGCAATTACTATCCACGAGATTGAAATATCTATATTGTACATTTCAGCAAAGTATAAGGTACATGCAACAATACTAAACGCTGTTGCTGGTTTGTACAGTACGATTCCCAAAGGGATGCCAAAGCCTGATACTTTTTTATTTATTCCCAGTTCTTTATCGCAGCTGTTAGCCATAGTGCCAAATGCAGCCGATGAGGATGCTGTAGTAATTCCTATAATAAAAGATGGAAAAATCTTTTTTATTATTAATCCAAAACTGATTTTGTTACTAATACATAGAATAGCCAAATTAAAGAAAAGAGCTATAATAGCAACAGCTAATACGATTACAATTGGTTTCCATGCAGTGCTTATTGATCCTAGGGCATTTTTCCATATCATATCTGAAACCACAATAAATATGAATCCAGGCACTAATTTGCTTACGAACTCCATGAGATAATTTATTACAAGATTAATTTGCTCAATAAGAATTGCAACATCTTTTGTACGATTACCCATTATTACCAAGATACACCCAACAATCATGGCCATAAGAATAATCTGCATTGCATTTCCATCCAGAAAAGGACTTACAATATTTTTAGGGAAAATATTCAAGAGAAGTTTAAATACATTGCTAAACTCCTCCCCTTTTATTTCTGTATTGGCAAAGGTAAGCTTATATAAAGGAATACATACCAATATTGAAAACAGCGTGGCAACAAAGGTATTAATTAAAAATCTGGACAGCATACGGCGTCCAATTTTACTAAGCGTTTCTGTATCGCCTATGCCGTATATTCCCCATGCGACTGATAGGAATATCATGGGTCCTGCAACTGTGGAAAGAATACCAACGAAGCTGTCATATATTGGGGTAAGGATGTTTTCTGATACTCCAAGTCTGACACTTTCAGGTAACATTTGACTCAAAAATCCCAAAATGGCAGCTAATAACAATGTAAAAAACAACTGACCAATTGAATTGACATCCTTGGTTACTTTAAAAGTGATTTGATTTATTCCATTTGAATAATTATAAGAGGGAGATAGATTGAGCTGTTTTGAAACATTTGCCCAATATTCATTGTATTGATCATCCACTGTATTTATGGGATTGTGCTTTTCACCTTTCAATCTTACAGCAAGCTGGTTGATGCCAAGCTTTTTACCGGTAACCAGCTGGACCTCTACACCTTCGCCAAAGTGATTTAGCCAGTTAATTAAAATCTCTTCTAAGTAAATTCGAATGCGAATTCTCTTGGATTTATCAAGCTGAAGATTGCCCGTATAATTGTATACATATTCAGATATTTCATCAACTGTATTATTGCTTAGATTGTATTCAGTAATAACAATTCTATTTTTCATTATTCCACCTACATTCAAAAAGTTTCATGATCACTTTTACCCTTACAGTTACTCGTGAGGTAAAGCATAACGTCCATTCATATATCCGATTGATGAAAGTGTTGGGATTTTCATCAAACAGATTATCTCTATAATTTAAATGTTCCAAAATAGCTGCAACCGTGCTGATATCATTTTTTTGAGATGTTTCCATAGTCGTGGGATGATATTGAATGAACTCTAGGTTACGCAGCTTCACCCCTTGTGAAAGTAGCTTTCCTATCACATATCCATAACGTAACTCAGTCCCTGTAGTCTTACCAAACAGTTTGTTCATAACACCCAGTTAATAATGAAAAGCTCAAAGTCAATATATTGATAAGTTATACGAACCACTTTCCAAGTGTATACTATTATTTTACAGAGAATT
>JAKSHY010000013.1 GCA_024399135.1 Lachnospiraceae bacterium
CTTCCATAAGGTTGATTACTCCCCATACTCCAAGACCTGCACCAAGTGCTACAACAAGTGTCTGTAATGTTCCTACTGCGCTCTGAAAAAATGCCATTTTGATTATTCGGGACCTGGCTATTATAAAATTGTTTGGATTAAAAAAGGGAGGACAGCCGCCAGGCTCCCTCTCCTTCCTATTCTTTTTACTCTAGGCACATCCTCCCTTTACATATTGAGTTGTGTCATATTCAGTTTTTCTCATACACCCGTCGACTGATGTATGAATGTGGCCACATCTGCCCCTTAGGGCTTAGCTTTCTTCTGTAAGGTCTACAACAGTATATTTGTCTTCGGCCTTAAGCTTTAACCGGTGATGTAAGAATTTCTCCACATCAAACCAGTTCTTTTTATCAGCATCCGCTGTCAGATTATAGTTGGGATGCTTTGTTAAGTCATATTTATCAGAGAAAAATGGTCTGACACCTCTTACCTGAACGATACATTTTGCACCATCCATGACTGCCAGCTCATCTATACTCATCAGGTCATGACCAACCTTCTGATAGTTCATACCATAGCTTGGACTGTTTCCCCTGGTATCGGATGTATTATAAGTATCAATTGTTTCCTTACCCAGTGATGTATTTAAGTCCTTAAGCGTGGTCTGCTCGGATCCACCTAAGAATATCTGCGAATCCATGTTACCGATAATGGTATCGGCATTGTCCTTATAAATTGCCTTTAGCTGCGACTTTGCCTGAAGTACAAGGCAAGCTGATATTTCTCTTGAACGAATTGTTGCCACAAGCTTTTCAAGGTTTGGTATCTGTCCGATATTGGCGCACTCATCAATAAGGCACCTTACGTGAATCGGAAGTCTTCCACCATACACATCATCTGCCTTTTCACATAAAAGATTAAACAGCTGAGTGTAAATCATACTGATCAGAAAATTAAAGGTTGCATCTGTATCTGACATAATAAGAAACAGTGCTGTCTTTTCATCTCCTAAAGTATCAAGCTCTAATTCATCATATGCTGTTATCTCTCTTAGCTCTGCAATATCAAATGGAGCAAGTCTTGCACCACATGACACAAGGATAGATTTTGCTGTTTTGCCGGCACTTAATTTATACTTGGCATATTGTCTGACCGCAAAATGATCAGGCTCTCTTTCTGCCAGTTCCTCAAACATTAAATCAACCGGATTCTTAAACTCCTCATCATCTTCCCTTACTTCCATTGCGTTGATAAATTCAAGCAGCGTTGTGAAATTTTGTTCCTCTTCCGGGGCTTCCTTCCAGATATAACCAATCAGCGCTGTATAAAGCAGCTTCTCCGCTTTCTCCCAGAACTCATCTCCGCCTTTTCCTTCACCCTTGGTATTTGCAATCAGTGTTGTAACAAGCTTAAGCACATCCTTTTCCGAATGCAGATATGCAAACGGATTATAGTGCATACTCTTTTTGAAATTGATAGTATTAAATACCTTCATGCGATAACCATTCTTGTAAAGGGCATTTCCAACTTCATTTATCAGTCCACCTTTTGGATCAGTGACCACATATGAACTGTGAAGCTGTAAGAGGTTCGGCTTAATAAAGAATCTTGTCTTACCTGAACCAGAACCACCTACCACAAGCACATTTTTGTTTCGTGCATATTTAGGCTGTGATGGCCGGCTGCTCATTGTAATTCTCTCTGTCTGGGATAAAATCACATTCTCTGAAAACTTCGGATCAACAAACGGTTCTATGTCTTCATGTGTTCCCCACCTGGCCGAACCGTACTCTTCGCCCTGCCGAAACTTTTTGGCATTTTTGCCTTTAAGATATACAGCCAGCTTGAGTGCGCCTCCTATACCAATACCTGCCAGTATGTCCATTGGATGAAGACTTGGCATAGGATTAGAAAAAGCGGCTCCAAAGCCGCCTCCTATTACCAGGTACTGTAGTTTTTCAGAAAGATTACTTCCCTCTGCAATTCTGAATGCC
This sequence comes from Lachnospiraceae bacterium, assembly GCA_024399135.1. Lineage (GTDB taxonomy): Bacteria > Bacillota > Clostridia > Lachnospirales > Lachnospiraceae > JAILLW01. The sequence continues at coordinate 1,977 of JAKSHY010000013.1, forward strand.
TCACCAAGATTTGTTGCAAAAGCTCCTGCTATGATATATGGAACATTCAGAAGTATCAGCTTTTTCATATTAACTTTCATCGCTCTATATCCTTCTTCCTTTCCTTATCCTTGCGAGGAAGCTTCGCTACGATATCCTTGAACTTCTTAAGCTTTTCAAGAACACTTGGCTTTTCTATCTGCTTATCCTTTTTCTTAACACGCTTTTTGCTATATTCATCCATAACCTTCAGGATTGCATCTGCGTCCTTTGCCTTGAAAAAGCAGGTGTACTTTGGCTTACCTTCACCCTTTTCCTTAACTATTGCAAAATCGACACCATATTTATTGGCTACCTTCTTAAAGTCCCTTATACCGGAATCACCGATATCCATTGTTGATACGCCCTGGCCCTGTCCAATCAGTTCCTTAACTGTCTGCTCACCTTTAATGGCTGTATCTTCATCCTTTACAAGTGCCTTATTCTTATGATGCTCCCAGGCCTTTTTTAGTCCTTTTAATAGTGTCTGCGCTGTAACCTTACTGGTCTGTACAGCCAGGTTCACTGACCTGTTTTCTACTTCTTCCTGCAATGTTCATTCCTCCTTCCATGTAATCCATGAAAGCTATAGAACTCCACTCAGTTCATACACTCCCATCTTGGCACGTTTTGCAGTACCAACATCAGCATTGACATCATCATTTCGCTTATTGCCACATACAAATACACAGGTGCAGCTTTTAAGCATAATATCTGACATCTCGCGTCTCTTTTTATCTGAATCAGCATCGTTTTCATCAAACACACCACTGAAATTAAGAACAGGGCATACAGGAATAAATCCCTTTTCTACAATCTCATGACAATACTTTCTTGCCATATCTTCAGCTTCAACCTTGTTCTTACTCCAAGCTGCAGTAACAAATGCCTTTGGTATAGTTCTGCTCATACTTCCTCCTAACCTATTTCGTATGCTGATATCTGCTGTCCGTCTGCAACCAGTGTTGCAAGTCTTCCAGCAAACTCCTTCTTGGCTTCTTCTACCTCTTCAGCATCAAGCATTTCGATTCCATCAATACCAGCTTTAATGATAATTGCACTTCCAATAAGAAACTTACCGCATCCGATATGAAGAATCTTATTTGCATTAAACACAGCAAGATATGTTGATTTTCCAAGATAATCTGACTCTGATACTCCCGATAATTCATCCAGAATACCCATAGCTTCATCCTCATCTACAACCCTGTACTTGCCATTTGTACCCATAATCAGAGCAAACCTGTCTTTTCTGCTTATCTTATCAGGTATAAAATTGGTCCCATCCCTGACTGGATCCAGTTGTATGTTTATTTGTATTTTCTCCATCATTCCTCCATAATTTCCCTTCAGCCATATCGTTATTAACTAAGGCTGTATAGTAGCTGCCCATTGTCAGCTGAGCATTGTATAGGGATGCAAGAAGATACTGCTTGATATTGCGGACCTTGGTACAGTTCTCCTTCATGCAGTCAAGAACATATTCGATGTGTCCGGAATTCATCTTAAGGAACTGAGATTTAACAACATTAACAGGCTTATCATCTCCTGCTATACGAATAGACTTTCTCTTTGAACAGATAACATCAAGCATCATATTGATGATGGCATCAAGAGTTTCCTTCTCATACGGATAACGCTCTTTGAGTATGTCTATTTCTAACTGTTCATACAGAATTTCATAATATATATTTCGCTCTTCCTCATCCTTATCCACAATCGGCTCTGATAGGATTGGATTAGTATAATTATTATTAATATTATTTATCTCTGTATTATTACATCGTTGTTCTGACAGCTCTGGAATCGTTATTCTGACGTATCCAGAATCGTTGTTTTCACCGGTCAAGAATCGTTGTTCTGACGGTAGTAAAAAGTTCTTCACATATATAACAGTAGGCTTACCCTGTCCCTGTCTTTTTCTCTCAATTAATCCCCACTTTTCAAGCTCTGCTAATAATCTGGTTGCTTTCTTATCTCCGCAATGCAGATCTCTTTGTATGCTGGCAATGGTGTAAATAATGTATACTCGTCCCTGCTCATCGAACCATCCATTGCTTGATGACAAGGATACTCGGTCTAAAAGCAGTCCATATAGTAACTTTGCATTTGTACTTAGTTCCAAAAAGTAATCTGCTGTAATCAGAACCTTCGGTATTCTGTAAAACGCAAACATATCCGACTGCTCACCATAAAAGTAGTCGAATGTCATATTCTTTTACCTTTCCATACATGCACAAGGCGGTTTCTTCTTACCAAGCCTTTTCATATCGAAAACATCAATATTCTTGCCATAAATACATTTGGTATACAGACAGAATCGATGTTCCCAGCCTGGATGAAAATAAGGACAATCCTCACAGCCTCCACCTCTGCATCCACTTGATGAATTAGGACGCTCTCTCATCATCCTGTCATACATTCTTAGATTTCCACTTACTAAGCTCTCTGCTACAGCTATTGGTCTTGGATTAAGTGTTACTGCCATTACTTCACACCTCCCTGTCCTAATAATTTCTTCCAACAGGGGAAGCAAAACTCTCTGCCTTTTCCATAAGGACAGCCATCACATGGCGAAGGCTCCTTCTTTGGTGCCTCTTTAAGGAAATAGCATTCTCCTAAACCACACTTCTTTCTGGCTCTGTCCCAGTAGCTACATAATTTGCAATCTTTTGGTTTGTCATCTGCGTATATATTCATTTTTCAATTCCTTTCAATATTCATTTATGTGATGGCTTGCATCAAAATAGGCCAGGGATTAAATCCCTGACCTGTATATGTTCCTTATGGATTTAGCTGACTAAATTGCTTCTCCGCCTTTAGCCTTGGCAGCCTTTTCAATGACATCCTTCTTAGGTGTCTTAGCTACCTCATCCTTCTTGGCTTTGAGTTCACCGATTACCGAGTCCTTGGAATCAATACCGGCTTCCATCTCAGCCTTACGGTCCTCAAATTTCTCACCAAGTTCGAATACCTTAGCCTGTGCATCATAATGATATACACTGTCTGTAAGCTTATCCTCGGGAGCAACCTGAGTCGCATTTACCTCACGCACCATAGCCTCTAAGTCTTTAAGACCCATCTGACCATTATCAGGTACAATGAGAAGTTCGTGGATACTGCTAGGCAAAATGAAGAAATCTCCACCTGCTCTTTCAGCTGCCTGATCCATGAAATTCTGGTAGGCAATAACACCTGCACCGTGAATCTTATCAGGAACCGTTGCTACATACATCTGCTCATCAGCAGGATCTGTAGGCATTCCCATCATGGCAAGGTCTTCAGCACTCATGCCCATCATCTCAGCCATAACCTCACTCATACCCTTAATAACTACAGGCTTAAGTTCAGGTGCTGTCCTAAGTGCATCTGCGTGAAGCTGTTCAGGAGAAACTCCCATGCTCTCAAGCAACTGGTCTGTAACCAAGATTGATGCTCTTCCATCTTCATTTGACTCAAGCACGAATCGGTAGACAATCGACATGTCCTCAATTTCCTTATGAGGTACTCTTGAAAGCAGCTCTGCATTTGAATCTGTAGAAACAACTTCCATCGCAAGCTTGTCTTTCATCTGCTCGTAGTCAGTAAGCGAAGCAACATCCACAGCTGGTGCATTATCGAATCCCTTTACTGCAGTATCAACTGCCTTGGCAACTACTGCATCGTAATCCATGCCATTTTCATAAGACTCAAAGAATGTCTCAAGGTTTGTATTGATTCCGATATTGGAACCTTCCGGTGTAACAGTGATTGCTTCATAGCTTTCATTAAGCTTGTTCACTTCTGTTACCTGAACCTTTACATCTTCAAAACCTCTTTCAGCAAGTCCCTGCTTAAGATCTTCGATAAAGCTTTCTTTGAAATTTTCGTAATCCATTCTTTACCTCTTACCGGAACCAGGCTGGATCCTTACCTTGCTCCGTTCTTTCATATAATAATTTGTTGTAAGCTTGGAACGTCTTCCGAAGCTTTAGTTCCGGACATAAGAAAAGGCCCCGTACCGGATGCTCATCACATCTAGCCGAAGCCTCTAGTTCATATCCATATTCTCTTGCAAAAGAAAAATGCACTCGGATCTGTGTTGGCGTTTCGCTCAACTCATTTCTTTGTGCATTATAAATATATCACACCTTAAAATTGAAAAAAAGCTTCAAAAGGGCTACAAATAGACTACAGAAAGGCTACAAAAGGGCTACATGCGCTAATTTTCCCATATTACAATCGCAGCCATTATATATTGGAACCCATAAAGTATGGTTTATTTCACGATGCCATCTCTCAGATTCTCCAGTGTACCCATTAAGATTGCTAGCCCAAAGAGTGCGGCAATCATTATTATAGTCAAAACTCCTATTATTCCTATTGCATACAAATTCTTCGTAAACACTGCCAGTATTAGCATTACTCCAAGAATAGGCAGTGCTATTCCTCCTGCATGGGCTCCTATCCAAATCAACAATTTACCAATCAAGCAAATAACTGTAATTGGCAGCCATAATATAATTCCTATCGTCTTCTTCATCACATTTACCTCGCTCTTGCATACTGTGGAAAGTCATGATTTACCTCAGCCTGATAATAACTCGATATTGTTGTTGGAGCATTAAACAGTGTAGCAAGCATATATTTCTTTATATTCCTAACTTTTGTTGTATTTGCCTTAAGTGAATCCATAACATATTCCACATGACTGGAATTAAGTTTTAGGAATTTACTTCTGACAAGGCTCATTGGATATCTATTACTTCCAATGACCATCGAATCACCCCGGCTAATAACAGTTTCCAGTACCAACTCATAAATTCCTTCAAATGTTTCCTCTTCAAACGGACTATTTTGTATCAGCAAATCAATCTCAAGATTTCTTCTTACAATTCTTGCATATGCATTGACATCAATCTCATCTGATCCCATCAAAGAGGGATGTATTGTTGTGTCTTTCTGTGAAGTCACTGATAAGATTAGATTAGAATCAGTATTATTTAACTCAGTATTATTTATATTAGTATTATTAGGGTTCATTTCTTGGGACTCTTGACTCCCAAAATTTGTGACTCTAGAGTTCCCTTTTAAGGAAGTCTTGACTTCCCTTTTTTGAACTTCAGAGCAAGTCATTCCATCCAATAAAAAGTTCTTAACATATATCATTGAAGGCTTACCCTGTCCCTGCTTTACTCTTTCAATAAGCCCTATTCCTGTTGGGGTATCAAGCTCTGAAAAGGATTTAAGCGCTTTATTCTTTGAACAGTTGAGGTCCTCCATTACCTCTTCCATAGAATAGTAAATATATACACGGTTTTCCTTATCAAACCAGCCATTTCTCACTGATAGAGACATTCTATCAAGCATTAACCCATACAGGATTTTTGCATCATTGGATAGGCTCTTAAATCTTTCATCTATTATTAGTACCTTAGGTATTCTATAAAATGTATAGCTGTCCGATTCTGTTCCATAGAAGTATTTGAATTCCGGTTTTGCATCCATTCTTTTCCTCCTTCCTAATGATTCCAGAAGTCTATTTTTTAAACCTCAGGAACAGCTTCAGGCATCACAAAACTTTTAACATATAATAGCGATGGCAATCCAAGTCCTCGTTGCTTCTTTTCTACAAGACCCATATTCTCAAGCTCAGATAGGCTCTTTATTGCCTTGGATTTGCTCGAATTCATATCTTCCATAATCTCTTGAATCGGATATATAACATATACCTTATTATCATCGTCAATCCACTGATTCTTTCTTGCAGTTCCAACTCGGTCTAACAGGAGTCCATATAATATCTTTGCCTGGATTGACAGAGAAGCGAATAACTCCTCTGTCATCATAGCTTTGGGAATTCTGATAAAACTAAACTGGTCTGCTTCATTCCTGTAATAATATCTATATTCCCGCATGTCATTCCTCCTGACTTTCCTGTTCAGCTTTCCATTTCTCAAGAAGTTCCAATATGATAGCCTCTCGTTCTCTTCTTGAATAATATGGTGGGAAATACTTGCTGAGCTTTCTTTCCGTAAAAGTAATCTTGCTTGATTCCTTTGGGATTGGACGAAGCCCATTTAGGTATTCGATCATCTGCTGCTGAGTCAACTCTGCCTGGTTTGTATTAATGCGTAATTCATTAATCTGATCCCACTTAGGAACTCCATTCTCTCTAATATATTCATAAAGCCATTTTTGAATCTGTCGAGTGAAATATGACATTTCATATCCTGAAACGAACGGAACTCTTTTTTCATCCACCAAATCTAATAATTCAGGAATTAATTCAGTGAGTCGCACAAACCTGAATATCTGATTTCTACTTTCTCCAACTTGCTTCGATAATTCCTCACTTGAGGTCTTAGTCAATAAATTATTCCCAACTTGGGAATAATTTCCTTTATCAGGTCTTCCTGCTTTTCTTTTCATAGCTTCCAACTTCATCTTATAAGAAAACGCCTTCTCACTAGGCAGTATCTCTTCCCTCTGCAGGTTACTATCTACCATTGCAATAATGGCATCATCATTGGTCATTTCCTTCACAATAGCAGGAATCTTTGTAAGCCCGGCTCTTCCAGCAGCATGTAATCTCCTATGACCCGAAATCATTTCATAAGTACCTTCATCATCAGGTCTTACTATTACAGGAGTGAGTACACCATTTGCTTTAATACTATCTACCAGTTCATCCATTTTTGCATCATCAAGAACCTTAAAAGGATGATTCTCAAAAGGATAAATTGCTCTAATATCTATATCTACAGTTCCTTCTACCTCTGGAACACACAGAAGTTCATCTATAGAAGTCATTTTTATTTTCTGTCCTGGTCTTTTCTCATTTGCCATTATTCAATACCTCCTCTCAGAATATCTTTAATTAACGCTGTATAAGCACAAGCCGCCTTTCCTTTAGGATCATAAACATACAGACTGCTTCCTTCTGCAGAAATCTCCGCGGCTCTTACCGACATTGGTATCTCTGTATCAAATACATGAACACTGGTTGAATATGCTTCATAAACTTGCGATGCTACATCCTTTGCATAATTAGTTCTGTTATCAACCATAGTAAGCAATATTCCTTCAATCTCTAATTTGGGATTCAACTGTCGTTTTACTCTTCCTATTGTTTTAATCAGCTGCTGTAATCCCTTTACAGGAAGGTATGATGCCTGGACCGGAATCAACACAGAATCTGCACAGGCTAACGCATTAATGGTAAGTAGCCCCAAACTCGGCATACAGTCAATGATGATGTAATCATAGAACTCTCTCATTCTGTCCACATATTGTTTTAGAATGGTTTCCCTGCTTATAACACCATTGATGGATATCTCAAGACCTGACAGCTCAATATTTCCAGGAAGGACATCAACTCCTTCATCGTGATGAAGGATTCCAAGTGATAAATCAAATTCTTCATCATTGATTACCTTAAGTAATATAGTTCCCAGTGTTACATCCAGCTTGTCCGGTTCATCAAATCCCAAGCTAATTGAAAGAGAACCCTGAGGATCTGCATCAATCATAAGAACTTTTTTACCTTCTCTGGCAAGTCCTATTCCTAAGTTCACACAAGTAACTGTCTTTCCTACTCCGCCCTTCTGATTAGATACGCTAATAACCTTGCACATTAGTCCTCTACCTCCTCGAATGCCTCAATAAATCTTTCAATCTTTTCAATGTTAATGAGCTTCACACCATTAATCTTATAAACCGCCTTAGCCTGTTTAGCCCACTTCTCAATAGTATGTTTGCCAACAGAAAAATGCTCCTTTGCTTCATCAATTCTCATATACTTCTTACCTGATCTAACTAAATTATCCATCTGCTCAATTTCACTTCTTTTTGCCATAATGACTCCTTTCGATGTCTTTTCATCCTCGCGCTTTTCAGCTTCCATATAAGCTTCCAATATTAACAAATCTACAACCGCTGTTTTTCTAAGTGCCCAACTTGCTCCAGCTTCTTTTGCAAGCCTTACAAATGGCCAGTAATTTAAACTGTACATCTTGGCTCCCTGGGCATATGACACATAGTAGTGTTTCCATTCCGGTTTAATAAATTTGTCCAAATCTGGTGGTCTGCACTTTTTCGCTTTGTATGGTTTCTTGTCCATCCGCAACCTCCTTCTTGTATTGACCAATGCTTTCGGAAAACAAAAAAGACACCTACGAAAGTATTTCTACTAACGTAAGTGTCTGTAAGCTCGTTCTAAACTGTTCCTCAGAACTAAAACTTTATTTCATTTTCTTCTTGAATTTCCAAAAATCTCAAATCCAAATCATGTCATTGAATGTCTGAGATTTTGTCCATGTGCATCCAAATCGGTTCATACAAGTCCTATAGTTGCCGTAGAGAACGGGATATTTCAGTGTCCTCTATGGATTAATATGACCGTTTTTGACCATTAGTGACATCTAAATCCGCCAATCAGTCCTTCTGACTTTTCATCGTCGGGAACAACAATACATCTCTAATTGCCGGACTGTCTGTCATCAGCATACACAATCTGTCGATACCGTATCCGATACCACCTGTTGGAGGCATACCGATTTCGAGTGCATTTAAGAAGTCCTCATCGCAATGCTCTGCTTCTTCATCACCTGCTGCCGCATTGGCATCCTGAAGCTCGAATCTCTCTCTTTGATCAATTGGATCATTGAGCTCTGAGTATGCGTTACACATCTCCCATCCATTCATGAACATTTCGAAACGCTCAACATATGCTGGATCCTCTGGCTTCTTCTTAGTAAGAGGCGAAATCTCGATTGGATGATCCATAACGAATGTAGGCTGGATGAGATGATCCTCAACGAACTCTTCGAAGAAGAGATTAAGGATATGACCCTTCTGGTGCCAGTCTTCGAACTCAACATGCTTTTCCTTCGCAATGGCACGTGCCTCTTCAAGTGTTTTAATCTCATTAAAGTCAACACCTGAATATTTCTTAACGGCGTCAACCATAGTAATTCTTTCGAATGGCTTACCAAGATCCATCTCGATTCCCTGGTAAACAATAGTAGTAGTACCAAGAACCTCCTGAGCAATATAACGATACATATTCTCTGTTAAGTCCATCATACCGTTATAATCTGTGTATGCCTGATAGAGCTCCATAAGTGTGAACTCTGGGTTATGTCTGGTATCAAGTCCTTCATTTCTGAATACACGGCCAATCTCATATACTCTTTCAAGTCCACCAACTATAAGTCTCTTTAAATATAACTCAAGCGAAATTCTAAGCTTAAGATCCTCATCAAGTGCATTGAAGTGAGTCTCGAATGGTCTTGCTGCAGCTCCACCTGGGTTAGCAACGAGCATAGGAGTTTCAACCTCCATGAAATTCTGATCTGCTAAGAATCTACGAATAGCTGCTAAAATCTTCGAACGCTTAACGAAAGTATCCTTGCTCTCTGCGTTCATGATAAGGTCCACATATCTTTGACGATATCTTGTATCAGTATCTGTCAATCCATGGAACTTCTCCGGAAGAATCTGAAGGCTCTTGCTAAGAAGAACCATCTCTTCTGCATGAATAGAAATTTCACCTGTCATGGTTCTGAAGATGAATCCCTTAACACCATAGATATCACCTATATCTGATTTCTTGAAATCAGCATATGAATCCTCACCGATTGAATCCTTCGAAACATATATCTGAATATTGCCCTTAAGATCCTGAAGGTTAGCAAAGGATGCCTTACCCATAACTCTCTTGAACATCATACGTCCAGCGATAGATACGGTAATTGGCTTAGCGTCCATAATTTCACGACGCTTGTTATAATCCTCTTTCTTAATCTCTCTTGCTGCCTGTTCCTCAAAACCATCAACATTAGGATATTCCCATCCCTTAAGGAGCTCTTCCTCATGCTTATTGTACAAATCCTTAACCTCATCTGTATGATGTGTCTGATCATACTTGGTGATTACGAAAGGATCCTTACCAGCCTCCTGCAGTGCTGCAAGCTTTTCTCTACGAACCTTTAATAACTGGTTGACGTCCTGAACCTCAGCAGGCTTATTATTCTGATTCTCTTTATTTTCTGCCATTTTAACTACCTAATTTCTATTTATTTGATTTCTGAATGTCTAAAATTTTGAACTTAAGTTCACCAGCTGGAGTTTCAACTGTAACTGTATCCTTTACCTTCTTGCCGATTAAAGCAGCACCTACTGGTGACTCATAAGAGATAACACCCTTAAGTGGGTTAGCTTCTGTTGGAGCATCAATCTTGTACTCTAAGTCTTCCTTAAGCTCCATATCACGAATCTTAACGATACATCCGATAGAAACCTTCTCTGTAGAAACCTCATCCTCATCAATTACTTCTGCATTCTTAAGGATTTTTTCAAGCTTCTCGATTCTGGCTTCGATATCACGCTGTTCATCCATAGCTGCATCATATTCAGCATTTTCTGACAAGTCTCCCTGTGCTCTTGCTTCCTTAATCTTCTCTGCAACCTCACGACGTTTAACAGCCTTTAATTCATTAAGCTCTTCCTCGTATTTCTTAACGCTTTCGTAGGTAATAATATGCTTCTTTTCTTCCATTTTAGACACCTTCCTTTAATTCATTCATACCATCGGTGGACTCAATATATAGAATAAGCTAATATCCACCGCACCTTACTATACCTATTTTAGTCAATTCTGTCAAGAAAAGCGGGCACTATCGAATGCCCGCCATGATTTTATTCTTCCTTCCTGCTGTCTATGAGAAGCTCCTCATACTGTCTCGTATAAAGGTTATAATATTCACCCCTCGCCTTCATAAGGCTCTTATGATTTCCCTGCTCGACAATCTTACCTTCATTAACGACCAGAATAACATCAGAATTTACTATAGTCGAAAGTCTGTGCGCTATAACGAACGACGTTCTTCCCTTAATAAGCTTGGAAACAGCATTCTGGATAATCTTCTCAGTCACCGTATCAATAGAAGCTGTGGCCTCATCAAGAATAAGTATTTTAGGATCTGCCAGTAACGCCCTCGCAATTGAAAGAAGCTGCTTCTCACCAGTTGAAAGCATGTCTCCACTTTCACCAACATTAGAATCAAGTCCGTCCTTAAGCTTATTAACTATGGAATCTGCGCCTATCATACTAAGGGACTCCATTATCTTCTCATCGCTTATATCTTCCTTACCATATCTTAGGTTATCCCTAACAGTTCCCGAGAACAAAAATGGTGTCTGAAGTACATAGCCTATATTGCTGTGAAGCCACTTAAGTGAACGTGCCTTAATATCTTCACCATCAATAAGAACTCTTCCCTTAGTCGGTTCGAAGAATCTGCATACAAGATTTACCAGTGTAGACTTACCTGCACCAGTTTCACCAACAATGGCTACATTGCAGCCCTTAGGAACCTTAAGATTAAAATTCTCCAGAACGAGCTCATCACCATCTGGATACTGGAAGGAAACATTCTCGAATTCAACATCACCATTAAGCTTTTCGAAGTTCTCATATTTAGGTTCGAAGCTAGTACCATACTTCTTAATTACTTCCTCGGAATCTCTGACCTCGCCCTCTACATTAAGAAGGTTCACATATCTTTCGATATTAACTCTTATGGCAACAATCTGCGAAATCGAACTTACTACTGTCTGAATTGGGAACAGCATTCCCATGGCATATGACATGAATATGGACAATGTACCAATTTCAATCATATGCTCTGCGCTAAGTGCTCCACCCTTCCATATAACTAATCCAAGTGCAATACTTGTCAGCATGGCAACTGTCGAGTTGAACATAGCGTCGAAATGTGCTGCCCTGAGGCTCTTTCGATACATCGAAACTGTATCGTCCCTGAAATGCCTGTTCATCTTATCCTCGATCACGAGGCTTTTAATTGATTTAACTCCCGTAATTCCTTCGTTGATATTAGAAGTAATCTTCGAGTTCTGTTCACGGATATCACGGTTTAATATAAGAAGCTTCTTCTGAAAATACGAAATACTAAGCGCTGCCATAGGAACGATTAAAATTACCCATATTGCCAATTTCCAGTTAACTATCAGCATTACTATCATACTGAACAGAATATTTGATCCGAACCATATAATATCCATAAGTCTCCAGGAAGCCATCTGACCTATCTTACCAGTATCTGACATAACTCTTGCATGAATGTATCCAACACTGTTCTGGTTATAGTAGGACAAAGATACATCCTGCAGATGTTCGAAAGCATTATTTCTTAAATCTCTGTTTATATAAAGTTCTATACTTGAACAGTCAAGTACATTGAAATAGTTTACTACAGCCTGGGCCAGAGCAAACACTACGAACAGCGCTATGAACATAGGAAGAGTGTCAAGTGTCTTATATGCGATGAAGTGATCAATTGCATATCTGTTGAACAATGGATATATTGCATCTACACTCGAAACCATCATTCCCATTATTATCATTCGTATGAACATAAGTTTATATTTCTTTAAGTATGGCCATAATGTACCAAAACCAAGAAAGGATGATTTATTCTTCATCAAGACCTCCTTCCCCTGCAAGCACCTGAAGCTTGTATATCTTACTATACATGCCATCCTGGCTCACCAGCTCATCGTGGTTTCCACTTTCTATAACCTTTCCATCATCAAGCACGAATATTCTGTCTGCATTCATGAGGGTTGTTATTCTGTGTGATATTAAAATGACAGTGGTGTCATTATTATTGTTCTTTCTATCCTCTTCTATGCTCTCATTAAGAGCCTTACGTATCTTACCATCTGTAACTGCATCAACTGCTGATAATGAATCATCAAAAATCATGATTGAAGGTTTTCTGACCAGCATCTGTGCAATAGCAGTTCTTTGCTTCTGACCTCCGGAGAGAGTAACTCCTCTTTCTCCAACATATGTATCATATCCCTGTGTGAACTTCTCAATCGCATTATCAAGACTTGAAATTCTGGAAGCATCCATTACCATTTTGTGATCCACATCATCCGCTGCAATCTTGATATTGTCCTCAAGTGTTCCCGAAAAAAGATATGGCTCCTGCATAACCATACCAATATTCTGCCGGAGAGACGACTTCTTAATATTGGAAATATCAACGCCGTTAATCGTAATCCTTCCGTTATCATCCCCAAGCTCATAGAACATATCAAGAAGCATCATCGCTGTAGTCTTTCCTGAACCCGTTCCACCTAATATACCGATAGTTTCACCCTTCTTAAATTTCCACGAAACATCCTGAAGCACACTTGCACCGTCATATGAGAAGGTTACATTCTTAAATTCGATATCTCCATTTCCCGGGAATTCAACAGCATTCTCTGAATCTTCTTCTATTTTTGAATTCATTATATATAGAAGTCTGTCTATCGAAATTCCTGCCTTACTCATTTCAGAAACAACTCTTCCAAGCTCTCTGGTTGGCCAGATCATCATTCCATTGAAGGAAAGAAATGCAACATAATCTCCTGCTGAGATAGTTCCCTTAACAGTAAGATATGCTCCCAGTGTTACAACTGTCATTATTTCTATTCCACCAATAAGGTCATTAATCGTCCAGAACTGTGTTAATAAACGCATGGTTCTAACCCACAGCTTGGTATATTCTGCGTTCTTATTTTCGAATCTGTCTTTTTCGTATCTTTCTTTTCCGAAAGCTCTGACTACACGAACCCCTGTAAGGTTCTCCTGAGCTATAGCCGAAAGATTTCCCTCCTCGGTATCTGCCAGCATGAATGACTTACCAATTGCCCCATGGAAGAACAATGAATATCCAACAACTATCGGAATGAACAAAAAAGCTGCCACAGAAAGCACGAAATTAATTCTGCACATGAATACAAGCGACATCGAAATAACAAGCACCATTCTGAACACCTGTGTCATCTGATTCGCTATGAAATCCCTTATCATATCAACGTCGGTGGTACATCTTTGGATAATGTCACCTGTCTGATTCTGGTCATGCCAGCTAAATGGCAGATGAATAATATGGTCAAACAGTGTATCCTTCATTGTCTTACCAAGCGTCTCAGCGCTCTTGGTATTCATAAGCTTGAACATATATCTGCACACTGCACCGATTAATGCTATACCAATTATTATCAGTGCAAAGATATATAAGTTATTAAGGCAATACTCTCTTCCACCCATCCATTCTATGAAGCTTTTAATAAAGCCTGGAAGCTGTTCTTCATTACCAATAATAAGATCAACCGTATATCCAATTGCCTTAGGATTCACCAGCTCGAAGCCTACTAAAAGGCATACGAATACTACCGTAAGAAACAAATAGTGCCTGCTTCCTTTTAGGAAATCAGACACCAGGGACATACGACTACTATATTCTAATTTAGTATCTATATCTTTTCCCTTCATATATTAAATTCCTATCCTGTCTATAAAACTAATCAATTTTTCAAACTCCGTTATTTCACATACCTCACGTCTTAGCTGTGCGCTTCCATGAAGTCCTGTAGTATACCATGCAATATGCTTACGCATTTCACGAACCGCTGTATACTCTCCCTTAACATCAAGGAGCATACTCGCGTGACGTTTAATCATATTACGCTTTTCTTCAATGCTTGGCAAGGGGTATTTTTCTCCCGTTTCAAGGTAGTAAGGTATCTCCTTGAATATCCATGGATTACCCTCTGCTGCCCTTCCTATCATGAAGCCGTCAACGCCTGTCTCATCAAGCATTCTTTTCGCACTCTCTCCGTCCTTAATATCTCCATTGCCAATTACAGGGATTGACACACTTTCCTTAACCCTAGCTATTATCTCCCAGTCTGCTGCGCCCTCATAGTACTGCTCTCTCGTTCTTCCATGAACGGCAATGGCACTTGCACCTGCATCCTCTGCTATCTTCGCAATTTCAACTGCATTCACATGCTCCGAATCGAAGCCCTTTCTTATTTTAACAGTAACAGGCTTACTTATAGCCTTCACTGTTTTAGATACTATCTCATGAACAAGCTTGGGGTTCTTCATTAAAGCAGAGCCTTCGCCATTATTAACTATCTTAGGCACAGGACATCCCATATTAATATCCAGTATATCGAAGTTTCTATTCTCTATCCTTTTCGCTATGGAAGAAATCACATCAGGGTCAGAGCCGAAAAGCTGCAATGATGCCGGGCGTTCATTATCAGTAACAGTAAGCATTTCTTCAGTATTCTTGTTATTATATAGAATCGCCTTGGCAGATACCATCTCCATGCATACCATACCTGCACCCTGTTCTTTGCACAACAAACGAAATGGCAGGTCTGTAACCCCTGCCATCGGTGCTAAAATGCAATTATTATCAAGTTCAACATTACCTATTCTGATTTTTTTCATAGATTAATCTTAAGCCATCTAAAGTTAAGTTTCTGTCATATACATCAATAAGCTTGGTTTCCGGGCAGATAATTCCGCCAAGGCCACCGGTTGCGACTACCTTAAGGTTATCAACTCCAGTTTCCTTCTTAACCTGATTAATTATATACTCTGTCTGGCCAATCTGTCCGTAGACAAGTCCTGCCTGCATACTGGAAATCGTTTCCTGTGCGAGGATTGACTTTGGCTTCTTAATTTCTATTTCAGGAAGCTTGGCTGTTCCTTCCCACAACGCTTTTGCAGAGAGTCTGATTCCAGGTGCTGTAATACCATACAGAAAATCACCCTCTTCATTAACATAGTCATAGGTTGTTGCTGTTCCAAAGTCAAGAACCAGTATAGGTCCGCCGTACTTTTCATATGCCCCGACTGCATCAACTATTCTGTCTGCTCCAATTTCCTTAGGATTAGGAGTCTTAACCTTAATTCCTGTCTTAATTCCAGGTCCCACTATTACAGGATCAACTGACAAGTATCTCATAACAGAACCATTAAGTGAATGCATTACATCCGGAACAACCGAAGCTATAATGGCTCCATCTATTTCACCTGACTCGATTCCATTACTCTTTAGCAATGAAACCATATTAACTCCGAATTCATCCGAAGTTCTTGGAAGCTTACTCATCATTCTGAATGTAAGAACAAGCTTCTTATCATCATATACACCAAATGTTATATTAGTATTTCCTACATCTATTACCAGTAACATTTTCTGCCTCGTTTCCTGTGTCGCTTTCTGCCTTATTTTATAACGTCTTTTTCGTCAGTGCCTTATTTACTCTTCATCAAGCAATTTTGAGACATCCTCGTTCAAAAATACAGCTCTGTAAAAAAGACTTAAGGATTCGAATAATTCCTGTCTCTTTCTCCTGATTTCACCAACCAGAAGGCCTGAACCTATTTCATCATAAAGATAATCCTCTGGTGCGGCTTCAGTTCTCATGTTAACAGTTCCGTCTTCTTCGAATTCAATAGTGAAAATACCACCAATCTCTTCCGTAAAAAGAACACATATTACATGAAGCTCATCCTTAATTGAATCAGGAATCTTAGCATATTTTTCGTTAAAATAATATTTTTGATCGTAGGCATTAGCCCCGCAAATTACTCTGTCTTCGTTCATTCTTCTTCACTCAGCCCCTTCATAATAAAAAGCTTATATTTAAGGCTTATAGCAGGCACATATTCAAAGCTTTCTATAATTACAGTGTTGCTGCCATTACAGCTTTAATAGTATGCATTCTGTTTTCAGCTTCATCGAATACTACTGAATTAGGTCCGTTAAATACCTCATCAGTAACCTCAAGCTCCAAAAGACCGAACTTTTCATGAACTTCACGTCCAACCTCTGTATTTAAATCATGATATGCTGGAAGACAGTGCATGAAGATGCATTCCTTCTTAGCATAGCTCATAGCCTTAGTATTAACCTGGTATGGTAAAAGTGCATCAATTCTCTCCTTCCATACCTCATCAGGCTCACCCATTGAAACCCATACATCTGTATAGATTACATCAGCATCCTTACAGCCTTCTTCTACTGACTCAGTAAGTGTAATAGTAGCCCCTGTTTCCTTCGCAACCTTCATACACTCATCAACGAGTGACTGCTCTGGGAAATACTTGGAAGATGTACATGCAGTAAAATGCATTCCAAGCTTCGCACATACTACCATGAGCGAATTACCCATGTTATATCTGGCGTCTCCCATATATGTTAATTTAACACCCTTAACTCTTCCTAACTTTTCTTTAATGGTAAGGACGTCTGCAAGCATCTGTGTTGGATGGAACTCATTAGTTAATCCGTTCCATACTGGTACTCCTGAATACTTGGCCAGATCTTCAACTATAGTCTGCTCATAGCCTCTATACTCAATTCCTTCGAACATTGAGCCTAATACATGAGCTGTATCAACAATTGATTCCTTCTTTCCAATCTGAGAAGCCTTAGGATCAAGATATGTAGTTCCCATACCAAGATCATGAGCTGCTACCTCAAAAGAACAGCGTGTACGTGTACTGGTCTTTTCAAATATAAGAGCAACATTCTTACCCGCATGCATATCGGTTGTAAGAACTCCCGCCTTCTTCTTAGCCTTAAGATCTGCTGCCAGATCAACAAGGTACATTATTTCTTCAGGTGTATAATCCAAAAGCTTCAAAAAGCTTCTTCCCTTTAAATTAACCACTTTATTCTCCCTCTTCCTAATCATGGATATACGCTTCCTAATTCAACGTCTTTCGCATATTCCTAATTCTATATATTTTTACCAGAAGACATGAGCTCCGATAACTATACCAGCGTGTCCGTTATTTCTTCTAAAGTGAGTTGCACCTCCAACAGTAGTTTCTCCCATCAAAGAAGCTGCTGCCGCCTGGAAGCATCGCTCAGGTGGACCACTCTCATATACTCTGGCTACCTTTCCTGACATGGCAGGTGTGAACTGACCAGAAGCATATATAACCGAATAAATCGTATTAGGATAAGCCGGTGACTTAACTCTGTTCATAACAACAGCGCCTACACCAACCATACCTTCGTATGACTGGTTACCTGCCTCACAGTAAATAAGTGCTGCAAGCAATCTAAGCTCATCTGCATCAGCAGAAACGGCACCACGGTTCTTAGTAAGGTTACCAAGATTCTTCTTGGCCTTCTCCATGGCTTCCTTGGCCTTGGCCTTCTGCGCTTCTTCCTCTGCCTGTCTTCGTAATTCTTCTTCTATTTTCTTTCTGGCATTAACCTGTTCTACAGTTTCACCAGCATCGATATTAAATGAGATATTAATGAAGTCAGTATCTAAATATCCAACCTCACCCTCATAATCAATACTTATCCATTCTTCATCGATGATTTCAATGAAATCCGCGTAATCTGTTTTCGCGAGAACACCAATAATATCCGACTCTGATGATGGATCCTTACGAACATTCAACGCTTCGGAATTAATGGTAACAAGCCATCTTCCTACATCATCTGACATAGCAACAGCTTCATCACCAAAAATAAGAAACTCCGAAGAGCACCATCCCGTCAAAGCTCCTGACTGAATTTTCGTCCAGCCATCAGCCTGCTCGAGCACAGTTCCTCCACAGTCCCTGTACAAAAATCCGACCTTTGGAGCTTCCTCGCTTGCTTCAGAGCGCACGTTTAATGTATCAGACACATTAGCCATGGCAAGCTGATGCATCATGCGTTCCTTTTCCTTGTCGAATTTTTCGTGAATATTAAGTTTCTGTTCTTCCTTCTTCTCTCTGACTTCCGTTTCAAAAGAAGTAGGACTGATGACGGTAGCTATTCCTGAATTAGGAAAATCATATCCATTATTCTTTTCAATAGCATTAGCCGCCACTGCGTCAGCCATCCATAAAACTGTTCCTAAAAGCACCGCCCCGAAAAACTTAGCGGATGGAATGAGGACTGGCTGATTTCTTAGCTTGTTCATTTCATTCACCGTTATTATTTCAGATAACATCAAAACGGTTATCTGAATTTTTTGGAAAATGCCTTATCTTAGGCTTTTCATGAATATATAAATAGTTACGTAAACCACATAATACCAAGTTTGACCATTAAAGTCAAATTATAATGATTTCGCCTTGTTTACACAAGCCTCTACAGCATCCATAACAGCGCTTCTAAAGCCCATTTCTTCAAGGACCTGAACCGCTTCTATAGTAGTTCCTGCTGGTGAACATACCATATCCTTAAGCTCACCTGGATGCTTCTTAGTATCGAGCATAAGCTTGGCTGAACCTAAGGTTGACTGGGATGCGAACTTATAAGCCATAGCTCTTGGAATTCCAGCCTTAACTGCAGCATCTGCCAGAGCTTCCATATACATAAATACGAAAGCTGGTGAAGAACCTGCAACTGCCGTGAAGGCATCCATATGCTTCTCTTCGATGATCTCTGCCTCTCCAAACGATGTACAGATTTTCATAATCTTATTAACATCATCCTCTCTAGCATTCTTGTTAGCACATACCGCTGTAAGTCCTTCGTTAACCATAGCTGGTGTGTTAGGCATCAGTCTTACGATTTTCTGATCCTTTCCTAAAAGGTTCTCTAAATAGCTTATAGTCTTTCCTGCCACAATACTTACAATAACAGCATCCTTTTTAGTAGTTCCTGCAATTCCGCGAAGTACCTCATCACACATCTGAGGCTTAACTGCTATGAAAAGAATATCTGCTGTTGTTGCTATCTTTAAATTATCTGTTGTTGTGAAGATATCAAATTCCTTATTAACCTTAATGCAGGTCTCTTCACTTTTAGCTGAACCCATGATTTCTTCAGGAGCCACAACTCCTTCTGAAATTATTCCATTAATAATGGCCTTAGCCATGTTTCCCAATCCAATAAATCCTATAACCATTTTACTTCCTCCAAATTCTTCATTGCATATTCATCAATCATGCATCATATCACGAAGTCCTCATCGTGCTGCATACATCATAAGTGCTGCTGCAACGGACGCATTAAGTGATTCTACCTTGCCACACATTGGTATTATGACACCGATGTCAGCTTTTTTGATTGCCTCATCTGAAAGACCATTTCCTTCGTTTCCTATAAGTATTCCTGATCTTCCTTCATACCTTATCTTATCGTAATCGCATTTTGCATTAAGGCTTGTAGCATAAACTTTTATATTAGAGCGCTTAATAAGATCAATCGTCGACAGAAAATCCTTTGTATATACTATGGGCACCCTGAAAATTGTTCCCATGGTTGAACGCACTGTTTTAGGATTAAATATATCAACAGAAGACTCACTTAATATTATACCGGACATACCGGCCGCCTCTGCTGTACGAACCATGGTTCCAAGGTTCCCCGGATCCTGAATATCCTCAAGAAGCAGTATATTACCTCGAGCCCCCTTAGGGACATTGGAAACAACATCTCCTGTAGTCCACTTAGGCATGTTAACAACTGCAATCACACCCTGCGGAGTATCCGTATCCGATGCCTTTTTGAAAACCTCATGACTTAATTCTTCCACATAGACGCCCTTTTTCTTAAGAGCAGTGATCTTATCAAATGTTTTCTTTAAGTGACTAGAAGGAGCCCTGCCTTCTTTTTCAATTTCAGCATAGGTTCCTTCTTCAACATAAACTTCTTTTATTAAATTATCTGGTACCTCTTCAAATATCCTTAAACCCTCAACAATGAAAAGCTCTTCCTTATATCGGATCTTCTTTTTTTGCTGAAGCTCAACAAGATGTTTGACCTTGGCATTATTTAGACTTGTTATCATTATAATGAAAGTTTTCTTGCTATCTCATACTGATATTCTGAAATACCCTTCTCCATTGAAAGAGCTTCCTCGATATCATAATCTGTGAATTCACCGTGACTGTGTCCTACAACTCGGTTAGACTTTCCACTGCAAAGAAGATCTGCTGCATATGCGCCCATCATCGATGCGAAGAATCTGTCCTTACAGGTTGGAGAACCACCACGCTGCATGTAACCTAAAATTGTTGCTCTTGTTTCCATTCCTGTAGCTGCTTCAATACGACGAGCCATGGATGTTGAATGGCCAATTCCCTCAGCATTAATGATAATGTGATGAGTCTTGCCACGTTTTCTGTTAGCAATAATATTGTTAATTATCTTCTGTTCATTGTAGTCGTATTTTTCAGGAATCAGAATATCCTCAGCGCCATTAGCAACACCACACCAAAGAGCAATATATCCTGCATTTCTTCCCATAACCTCGATGATTGAACATCTCTCATGAGAGCTTGATGTATCTCTAACCTTGTCAATGGCCTGCATAGCAGTATTAACAGCTGTGTCGAATCCAATAGTATATTCAGTACATGAAATATCAAGGTCAATTGTTCCCGGAACACCAATTGTATTGATTCCGTGTCTTGCCAGAGCCTGAGCGCCTCTGTATGAACCGTCACCACCAATTACGATAACGCCATCGATTCCATGCTTTTTACATATTTCGGCAGCCTTAGCCTGAACTGCTTCCTCCTTGAATTCAGGACATCTTGCTGTACCTAAAATAGTACCGCCTCGCTGAATGATATCAGAAACATCCTTCTTCTCCATATCAACGATTTCTTCATTAAGAAGTCCTGCATAACCTTTCTTAATACCCTTAACCGAAACTCCGTTAACTATTGCTTCTCTGACTGCTGCTCTGATCGCTGCATTCATTCCAGGAGCATCTCCTCCTGATGTCATTACTGCAATTGTCTTAATTTCTTTAGCCATATTTTCATCCTTTATATATACAATTCTGTTTTCAATGCACTATCGAGAACATTTTACTCGCAATTCCCACTGTTTTCAACATTTTTCGCCAGTTGCTGACTGCAAAATGAATCTTCCTGTGGATTTCGCGGATGCATATCTTTACAACAATTTTCTGATTGTCCGAAATCTCATTTAGCGTATTCTCGACGAATCGAAGGTAACCTTGATACTCTCCTCACCGAAAAGCTCACGTAGAGAATCAACAACCGCACCCTTCGCATCTACCGAGTATGACGGCGGAAGGTTCTTCATTGATTTTTCCTCATCAAGATAAATAACTACATTATCACGACCATCAGAGGTTTTAAGAAGTGCGAAAATTTCGTCCTTTTTGGCCTCATATTCACCAAGATTCTTAAGTCTTATCCACAATTTAGATGGCACCTCGTCGAATGCTGTTATAGACTCAGCGATAAGCTTGGCACCCTTCTCCTCTTCAACATTGACCCTTCCTCTTATGAAGACCTTGTTATCTTCTGTAAGCTTGGAAGAATTCTTTTCATAATCCTTAGGGAAAACGATTACCTCCAAAGAACCGACTAAATCCTCCAGCTGCAGGAACGCCATAACCTTGTCATTCTTGGTGTACTTAATCTTTTTGTCCATAATAAGGCCACCAACAATTGCTGTTGAATTATCCTTAACAACGCACATATTGGTTTCATCATCCAGTACGAAGTCTGAGGTCTTATTAGTAATTGTCTTCTCCCACAAGGTAGCATATTCTTCCAGTGGATGACCGCTTAAATATATACCAAGAACATCCTTTTCGAACGAAAGAAGTACGTCCTTTGGATACTCACCAACGTCTGGAAGCTGCACATCAAATGAGGCCTTATCCTCATCCGCCACTAAATCAAACAGTGACATCTGTCCTGCCATATTGTTCTTCTTGTCGTGGCTTATATTATCCATTACCTGCATATAGGTACAAATAAACTGTTTCCTGGTTCCATTAAGTGAATCGAAAGCACCTGCTTTAATGAAATTCTCAACCGCCTTTTTATTGACATCTCTGTCAGAAACTCTGGTTATGAAATCATTAAGATTAGTATAAGGTCCTCTTTCCTTTCTTTCTTCAACGATGGCATCTATAACCGGACCGCCTACACTCTTAATGGCAGAAAGTGCGAAACGTATGGCACCATTATCTACAGAGAAATTCCTCTCACCTTTATTAATATCAGGTGGAAGAATTTTAATTCCCATATTTTTGCAAACCATAATATAGTTGGCAACCTTGGAAGAATTATCTATCACGGATGTCATCAAAGCTGCCATGAATTCTACTGGATAATAGCACTTAAGGTATGCAGTCTGATAAGCAACAACGGCATAGCATGCTGCATGCGCTTTGTTGAACGCATACTTGGCGAAATCCATCATTTCTTCATATACCTTCGAAGCCGCAGCCTCAGATACTCCGTTGGCTACACATCCGGGAACATTTTCGCTTTCATTTCCATGAATGAAATTCTCCCTTTCCTTGATCATAACCTCCTGGTTCTTCTTCGACATGGCTTTTCGAACAAGATCGCTTCGGCCCATTGAATATCCACCAAGAGAACGAACTATCTGCATAACCTGTTCCTGGTATACGATACAGCCATATGTATCCTTAAGGATTGGTTCAAGCTCTGGTGTTGTGTAGGTAACTGTATCTTTGTTCTTCTTTCCGTCTATATATTTCGGAATGAAGTCCATAGGACCTGGTCTGTATAATGCGATACCCGCAGTAACATCCTCCAGGTTACCAGGCTTTAATTCCTTCATGAAGGAGCGCATTCCCGCAGATTCAAGCTGGAATATTCCATCACACTTTCCTGAAGCAATTAAGCTAAATACCTTAGGATCATCATAGGTAATCTTATCTAAATCTATTTCAATTCCTGTTGTTTCATATACATTATCAATAGTGTCACGAAGGACATCCAGTGTTGTAAGTCCTAAAAAGTCCATCTTAAGAAGGCCGAGACTTTCAACAGTATTCTTTTCGAACTGGGTTGTTATATATCCTTCTGAAGAGCGCTGAAGAGGGACAAGCTCCTCCGCCGGCTGTGAACAGATAACGACACCTGCAGCATGCACCGTAGTATTTCTTGGTATACCCTCAAGACGCATGGCCATGTCAATAAGCTCCTTAACCTGTGGATCTGTATCATAGGCATTTTTGAGCTCAACACTCTTTTTCAGAGCATCCTTCAGTGTGATATTTATTTCCTGCGGAACCATCTTCGATATTGAATCAGCGAAGGCATATGGAAGGTCCATTACTCGTCCAACGTCCCTTATAACACCCTTCGCTCCCATAGTACCGAAGGCTACAATTTTAACAACCTTATCCTCTCCATATTTCTGGCTGACATAATCAATAACCTCCTGTCTTCTGCAGTCGAAGTCAATATCTATATCAGGCATGGATACACGCTCAGGATTAAGGAATCGCTCGAAAATTAAATCATTACTAACCGGATCAACGTTGGTTATGTGAAGAGAATACGAAACTATGGATCCGGCAGCCGAGCCTCTTCCGGCGCCTACCCAGATTCCATTCTCTCTTGCGAAATTAACGAAATCCCATACTATCAAAAAGTAATCAACATATCCCATGTTCTTGATTACATTAAGCTCATAATTCAATTTTTCTATAATTGTCTGATCTGAAGATGGAACTTGGGCATTGATATCTTCATAGCGCTCGTTAAGTCCATCAAGACAAAGCTTATTTAAATAAGTCCACGAATCATAGCCCTCTGGAACCTCAAAATGAGGCAGCTTCGTAACGCCGAACTCGATTTCGACATTACATCTTTTAGCAATTTTCTCAGTATTTTCAAGTGCCTCTGTCGCATAGGGGAAGAGCATTCTCATCTCATCCTCTGACTTAACATAGAACTGTCCGCCCTCATACCTTAATCTGTTCTCATCCGAAAGCTTCTTTCCGGTCTGAAGGCATAGAAGAATGTCGTGTGGTTTAACATCATCAGCGTATGTGTAATGAATATCGTTAGTACATACCAGTGGAATATTAAGCTCCTTAGACATCTGAACCAGTGCCATGTTTACTGTCTGCTGCTCTGGATAACCGTGGTCCTGCAATTCTAAGAAATAATTATTTTCGCCAAATATATCTTTGTACTCAAGGGCAACCTTCTTCGCTTCACTAATAAGACCCTTGGTTATATACCTTGGAACTTCACCTGCAAGACATGCAGAAAGGGCAATAATACCCTCGTGGAATTCTCTTAATATATCTTTGTCCACACGGGGCTTGTAGTAGTAGCCTTCCGTGAAGCCTCTTGAAACGATTTTAATAAGGTTGGCATAGCCTGTTTCATTTTCAGCAAGAAGGACAAGGTGGTTATATCTTTCCTCACCGCCTGACATTTCCTTGTCGAATCGCGAGTTAGGAGCAACATATATTTCACAGCCAAGTACAGGATGTATTCCCTCTTTCTTACATTCCTTGTAGAACTCAATAACGCCATACATGACACCATGGTCAGTTATGGCAGCCGAGGTCATACCAAGTTCCTTGACTCTTTTGACATATTCTTTAATTTTGTTCGAGCCGTCCAGAAGAGAATACTCTGTATGAACGTGCAGATGAGCAAATGACATATTCTTTCCTATAATCTCTAAAATAAAAAATGGCGACGTCTTGCGACATCGCCATAATTATATCAAATTATAGATTCTTTATCCACGACTAAGAATAATCTTAAAGATACTTCTTTAATGTCTCAGCCTTGTCTGTCTTCTCCCATGGAAGATCAAGATCGTTACGTCCGAAATGTCCGTAAGCTGCTGTCTGCTTGTAGATAGGTCTTCTTAAGTCAAGCATCTTGATAATTCCTGCTGGACGAAGATCGAAGTTCTCACGAACGATTTCTGTAATCTTAAGCTCATCAAGCTTACCTGTTCCGAATGTATCTACACGAACTGATGTAGGCTGTGCTACACCAATAGCATATGAAAGCTGAATTTCACACTTGTCAGCAAGGCCAGCTGCTACGATATTCTTAGCAACATATCTTGCTGCATAAGCTGCTGAACGGTCAACCTTAGTGCAGTCCTTACCTGAGAAAGCACCGCCGCCGTGACGAGCCATTCCACCATAAGTATCAACGATAATCTTACGTCCTGTAAGACCAGCATCACCGTGAGGTCCACCAATTACGAAACGTCCTGTTGGATTGATGAAGAACTTAGTATCAGCATCAACAAGCTCTGCAGGAAGAACTGGATCGAATACATACTTTTTGATATCTGCATGGATCTGTTCCTGTGTTACATTCTCATCATGCTGTGTTGAACATACAACAGCCTCAAGTCTGATAGGCTTGTCATTCTCATCATATTCAACTGAAACCTGAGTCTTACCATCTGGACGAAGATACTTAAGAGTACCATCCTTACGAACCTTTGTAAGCTGAAGTGCCAACTTATGAGCAAGGTCGATTGAGTATGGCATATAGCTGTCTGTTTCGTTAGTTGCATAACCAAACATCATACCCTGGTCACCAGCACCTGTATCAAGGTCATCCTTTAATGAACCTTCCTTAGCTTCTAAAGCCTTGTCAACACCCATAGCGATATCTGCTGACTGCTTATCTAATGCTACGAATACTGCACATGAATTTCCATCAAGTCCCTTAGCACCCTCATCATAACCGATTTCAAGAACTGTCTTACGAACGATAGCTGGGATATCAAGCTGTGCATTAGTTGTAATTTCACCTGTTACGAGTACGAAACCCGTACAAGAAGCTGTTTCACAGGCAACACGGCTCATTGGATCCTGTTCGAAGCATGCATCAAGAATGGCATCTGATACCATATCGCAGACTTTGTCAGGATGTCCTTCTGTTACTGACTCAGAAGTAAATAATCTCTTCTCCATTTTACTACTCTCCTTCTCTTTGGGCCTTCAAGCCCTCAAAATACAAGCTGCTTTTGCAGCAATAAAAAATCCGCTCATCAAATAAGCGGACGACAACATCGATAATCGATATTCAAATCCTCTTATTGTTCGAAATAAAAATCTCGCTCAGGTTGGCACCTTCCATTAGGGGTTGCCGTGGCTTCTTAGGTCCTATGTACCTCCACCACTCTGAATAAGAGAGAACATATATTAGGTTTTCAATATTCATTATCAATAATTAAATTACTACTATATATTGTGGTTGTCAATCAAAATATCCATTTTCGTTGACTAAATCAATCAATTTTGCTATCATAGAATAGCCTAAATAGAGGGGCCGTATTGGGTTTAGGCGATTACAGAATATTTTTAAAATTGGGGTTAATAAAATTATATGAAACGTATTGGTACTTCTGATTTAGTTCCAGGCATGGTTACTGCCGAGGACGTCTATAACTATAATAATCAGTTAATTATTCCAAAAGGACTCGTTCTTGACGATAAGACTATTGCCAAGCTTGATTATTATTCTATACTCAGTATCCGTATAGAGGATAAAAAGGTTGAAGTTAATAATGACGCTCAGGTTTATGCCAAGTCTTATTCTGAGAAGATTAAGGAAAGTCCTGAATTCGTCAGATTCAAGGCTGAATTCGATGAGGATGTAGATAATTTCAAGGCTGTAATTAACGATGTCGTATTAAAGGGGTCTCCTTTAGATGTAGACCAGCTTATGAATCACACATTAAATATTCTCGATATTGGAGCAACAACTCCTAATCTTTTAGACATGCTTCACTGCATGAGAGAATATGATGATGCTACATACACTCACTGTATGAACGTTGCTCTTATCTGTAACGTAATGGCAAGATGGCTTAAGATGGACGAAGAAAGTATTAAGACAGCTACTACTGCAGGATTACTTCACGACATTGGTAAGACTCAGATTCCTGATTCCATCATTAAGAAGCCTGCGAAGCTTACACCTGAAGAATATACTATTATTAAGAGACATCCTCAGGCTGGATATGAGCTGTTAAAGAAATCATCACTTGATCCTGAAATATTAAACGCTGTACTAATGCATCATGAGAGATTCGACGGAACAGGCTATCCTTTAGGATTAAAAGGAAACCAGCTTCCTACATTCGCTCGTATGGTATCAATTGCTGACGTATATGATGCAATGACTTCTGCGAGAGTTTACCGTGGACCTCTTTGTCCATTTAAAACTATCGAAGTATTCGAAGATGAAGGTCTTCAAAAGTATGATCCTCACTTCATAATGTCATTCCTCGAAAACGTTGTTAACACATATCTTCTCAACAGTGTTCAGTTATCAAACGGGGACAAGGGTACTATCGTTTATATCAATAAGGATAAGCTGTCTTCTCCAACTATCAGAACCGAGAATGACTTCATTGATTTAAGCAAGCATTCCGAAATCAAAATCGAAGCTATTATATAATTTATATAAAAAATCATATGTGTATCACAAAGCACACATAATAAAAAAGATTGCCACTTTTGTGACAATCTTTTTTATTTATCCAATCTTAAGTTTAAATTTCTGTATATCTTTGTCAGAATCAACGATATCTATCATTCCGCCCAAAGACTGAAGCTTTAAGTGAAAATCTTCATATCCTCGCTGAATGTATTTAATATCTTCAACCGTTGTGAATCCGTCTGCTGCCAGAGCTGCTATAACAAGTGCGGCACCTGCTCTTAAATCCGGAGCAACTATGCTGGCACCTGTATATTTGCCGACTCCATCAATAATGGCCGTATTTCCTTCAACCTTGATGCTGGCACCCATTCTTGCAAGCTCATCTACATATTTGAATCTGTTCTCAAAAATACTCTCTGTTACTATACTTGTTCCCTTAGATAATCCTAAAGTAACAGCAATCTGTGGCTGCATATCTGTTGGGAAACCTGGATATGGAAGAGTCTTAACATGTGTATGCGAGAGCTGCTTGGTTGCAACTACTCTTACTGCATCATCTGACTCATCTATTTCGCAGCCGATTTCCTGTAATTTAGCACTAATAGCTTCAAGATGCTTAGGAATAACATTCTTAACGGTAATATCACCTCTGGTGATTGCAGCTGCGAACATGAATGTTCCTGCTTCAATCTGATCAGGAATGATGGTGTATTCGCTTCCATGAAGTCTTGGTACACCTTTTATTCTGATAACATCTGTACCTGCACCCTTAATGTTGGCTCCCATAGTATTAAGGAAGTTAGCCACATCAACTACATGAGGCTCTTTAGCAGCGTTCTCAATAGTTGTCTGACCCTCTGCCATAGCAGCAGCCATCATTACATTAATCGTAGCGCCTACAGAAACAACGTCCATATAAATATGTGCGCCATGAAGTCTTTCAGCTTCTACAACTATAACACCACCGCCGATTGTTACATCTGCGCCCAGTGCCTTAAAACCTTTGATATGCTGGTCAATTGGTCTTGAACCAATGTTACAGCCACCCGGAAGACTTACTCTTGCATTCTTGTACTTACCAAGTAATGCACCCAGGAAATAGTAAGAAGCACGAATCTTCTTAATATAATCCTCATCAATGGTCTGATCTACTATATTTTTTCCGGAAATGCGATAAGTGTGTCTGTCAATACTTTCAACAGAACCGCCAATGCTGGTTATTGCCTGAAGCATAACATTGGTATCTCGCACATCTGGGAGATTTTCAATTACACAGACATCATCTGTCATGACTGTGGCAGCTAAGATTCCAAGTGCAGCATTCTTCGCTCCACCTATCTCAACTTCACCAACTAAAGGATTGCCTCCTTTAATTGCATATTGCTCCATAATATCCTCTTCTATCTATATATAGTGCGGAGAGATAATCTCACCACAAGATGTATACATACCTTTACATACTGCAATTATTTTATACAGAAACTGTATCTTTGTAAAGAGAAACGTACGTTCCAGTAACATAACGTAGTTTACATTCTGACGTTATTAACGACTCATTTCTTCCACATTAAATGTACTTAAGTGGATTAACATGAGTTCCACCAATCAGGATTTCAAAGTGCAGATGTGGTCCCGTACTTACACCAGTATTACCACTAAGCGCAATCTTCTGACCCTGTGATACACTCTGTCCAACCGATACGAGTATACGTGACAAATGTCCGTATCTAGTCTGACGGCCATCAGGATGATTAATGTATACAACATTACCATATCCACTACCCCATCCGGCTTTGGCAACTGTACCACCGCAGGAAGCATATACAGGAGTTCCCTGAGGAACTGCCCAGTCAATACCCTTATGATATGTACTGGCTCCCTTTGTAGGACGCTTTCTAGGTCCGAAGTTGGATGTCATATGGCCACCGTAGATTGGCTTGATATATGTAGGTGGTATCTTAGTACCTTTCTCAATTATCTTGGCTACAGGCTGATATGTAATCTCCTGTTTGATAATCTCAGTAGCACCCTTGTCATTATTCTTAAACTCTACAACGGCAACAACCTTTCTATGACCATCTGATGGCTGCTGGTGAACCACTACATCAGTAGTAAACCAGGCATCATTTAATATGTATTCAGGATCTGCCTGGAAGTTTTCTTCATAGTACATCTCCTCAACTCTCATTACTGAAAGCTTAGGCTTAGGAACTGTTATTATGAGTTCATCATTTGGATGAATCGTAGAGTTCTGATCCTCCAGACTGTCATTCATCGCGATGATATCATCCATAGGTATATTAACCTTAAGGGCAATTCCAGATAATGTATCTCCGGAAACTACCTTATATATTTCGTTCTTGGCTTCTTCCTGGGTGACTTCCTCTATCGCCACATTAACATCGGTAATTTTATCAGCCGGAAGATACACCTCAGCAACCTCAATCTTGTCACCGAAGCCCATTGAAATAATACCAAGCTCATAATCCTCGAAGTCTAATTCTTTGTTAGGCTTAACCTGTGAGAATAAATCATACATTTCCTGATCTATTCCTGCATAGAACTTATCAGACTCCTCTGCTTCCAAAGAGGCCTTAGCTTCTTCATTAGTATTAATCAGAGGAGAAAGTACCGGAAGCTCTCTTGTCGTATCAGCATCCAGCGAAACCTTAAAGCTCTTGCTTTCATCATACTTATCAATCGCTGCCTGAAGCATCTTAACTGCATCATCCTTATTCTTAAGAGCCACAATGTAACCATTAATTTTAACATCATAAGCCTTAACAAGATTAGAAGAGATGCTGTTCTTAATTACAGCTTCCATATTAGCCTGGACAGCCTTTTTTGAATCAATCTTCCCCCAGGTTGCCTCTTCGCCCTGATAGGTCATCAAAGCTTCAGCAAAGGTAAGCTCGTCACTTTGTTTATTAACAGAGCGTCTTGCCTCTAAAAGAGCCTGATTCGCGTCTTCTAAAGAAGCAAGCTTTCCTACCTCAATTCCATTCACCCACAGGGTAAACATATTATCCCCTGCTTCATCCTCAAAAGAAATTGAAGGCACGAAAAAAAGACTGATAATCATTGCCCAAAAGGCAATCTTCAGCCTCCTTACCCTTAATCTCTTGTGTCTAAATCTAAGTCGCATATAAAAATATATCCTAAAGAATTCCTAATATTCTAAGAACAATAAGAGCAACACTTGAAAGCGATGATATAAGTGTAATTATAAGAAGTGGAAGTAAAGCACCCTTCTTATGACATTCTGCTTTAATCTCATCTGTTTTTTTGTTAAGCTCCTCTGTAACTGCCATCTGAACATTACGATAAATCTTAACATGATCAGTGTGCATGTAGTCTTCTGTTTCTTTTCTCATGGCAACCAGTGCTTCCTTCAAAGCATTAACACTGGTTTCGATAGCATCTTTCGGATCTGCCATTTCTTTGATACTTTCAATCTTGGCAATACTTTCCTCAATAGCTCTGGATAATCCCTCTTTAGTAGTCTTGGCTAATTCCTGAACACTTTCTGCTGATTCAATGTTCTTCATATTAACTTCTCTAATATTAGAAAGAGCAAGATCTACCTTATTCATCTGCGCTTCAAAAAGCATAAGCTGTTCCTTCTGCGCATCAGCCTGTGCTGCCTCTGCTTCTGAATTGGCCTTAATCATATCAGTAGCGTCGTATCTATGACTTATTCTTTCCATGAAATTATCCATAATTACCTCCATATTGAAGCACAATATATCGTCTGTAGTTTAACATAATGATTGCGCATTTTCAACCTTTGTGAAATGTGCACAAATTTTAAGCCCATTTTTTTACATCATTGGTATAATTAACCATATGTTTTAAGTTTGTTCATATTCTGTTCATATTTACTCTCTATAGTATATATATAGAGAAGGAAACACATAGATAAATTTTTTCATAATAGCCCGGGTGCCGAAAGGTGTCCGGGCACTCCTCATTTTATAGGGACAATTCTGTTAATAATCTTCTTCTATTACATGAAATTCCAGATAATCAAATTCCACATCTTCTATGAACGAATCCTTAGTAAATCTGGTTTTAGAATTTCTTTTAAAATCTGCAACATTTGATTTAAGCCATATAGGTACAGCAAGATCAAATTCGCGGCATGCCTTTTCCAGTGAATTAAAAACCTTATGAGTTCTGGTATCCTCAGAATAATCCTCAATAGTTGTATCCTTTATCATATGATTGTCTTTGAATAGTTTAGCCCAGATTCTAATAACAACACTTCCTTCCAAAAATAAAGTCCCATGAAAAATCACAGGACTTCATAATAATTAATTTTCATTCGTCTGCTCTTTGATGCTGTTAATTTCATTATTCAGAGTAAGCATCATCTTATCAAGCTTGGATACCATATTAGAACATTCAATCAACGCATCTATGATATCATCTGGCGCATGTCCTTCGAACTTATACTTAATCTTATGCTCGAGTGATGCCCAGAAATCCATGGCAACTGTTCTAATCTGAATTTCAACCTTCGTTTCAACAATCTTATCCGAAAGATATACAGGCACTGTAATATGCATATGATAGCTTCTATATCCGCTTTCCTTAGGATTCTGAATATAGTCCTTAACATACTGAACCTTGATATCTGACTGATTGGTAATCATCTCTGCAATCTTATAAATATCCGAAGTGAACGAACAGATAATTCTAAGACCTGCTATATCATTGACATGATCAACCATGTTCTGAATGGTAGATTCATATCCTTTCTTACGTAATTTTTTTACAATACTTTCCGATGTCTTTATTCTGGCTTTAATATGCTCAATAGGATTATACTGATGAACATGCTGAAATTCGTCATTAAGAATTTCAAGCTTGGTCTGCATCTGCTTAAGAGCTGAGGTATAGAGCAAAATTACCTCTGTCCAGCTATTCACATCATAATCTTGTCCCACTTTTACTTCCAATAGTTTCCATTCCTTCTTATTATATAAACTTTATGTTTTATATTTTATCATATAAACATATCTTTGTGCGCGAATTTAGGGCATTTTTAACACTTTTTTAACAAATATGCTATAATTTTTCTAGCTTAATCAGGTATAACTTTTCAAATTAAGCAATCACAATACTTAAAGGGAGAAAATATGAGAAAACGACTTACAGCCACATGTATGCTCATCGTAATGCTCATCACATCAGCATCATTCATTGTGGGCTTCAACACCTCACCTCATTATAAGGATGAAATTGAAAATCTAAAGAAAATCAAAGAGGGAGCAACACAATTCTATGATGAGCTGGAAAAGATAAACAATTCCATCAATTTCAATACTATGGAAAACGTGGATTCTCAGATTACAGAAATGAATACCGTTCTTCAAAAGATTGAAGCAGATAAAAAAGCAATAGCAGCATTTAAAAAGACCGGAGTTAATGCCATTGATTTAACCTACGATGCCGCAATTGAATTCGATAATCAGCTTACAGACTTTACTAACGATATCATCAAATACCTGAAAATATTCCAGTATCTTTTCGACACACTTTCCATTGCCGATCAGATGAATACCCAGAACATGACCGAAGAAACAATCGTTCAAACGCTCGAGGACATATATACCTCTTTTGAGCAGATAATCAATAATCTGGAAGCTCTTGACTGTCCTGTAGCCATGAAATCGAGACTTGATGTATTCACAAGAAAGTTAAAAGACTATCAGCTTGTTATAGTTCAGCTGTATCGAGGTTATTCAAAAAACGATTTCCTTACTCTTCAGCAGGCTACATATTTAATGACAAGAGTTGAAAAAGAATATAACAACGCAATGGATGATTTCGTGAATTCGTTTGATATATCATTTCAGAATGTACTAAGTCAGTCCAACGAAATTGATGTATTAAAGGATGAAATATTAAAGAATACTGATACCTTATTAGGACTTATGGAAGGAAAATAAAATGAAACATTGTATATATTGCGGTCATGAACTAAATGACAATATGCTGTTTTGTGAATCATGTGGCAAGCCACAACAGCCTCCTGTAACACAACAGCAGCCTCAATATCAGCAGCCAGTCTACCAGCAGGTAGCAGCTGGTGCACAGCAGGGCATTCCGCAGCCTCAGTATCAACAGCCGGTATACCAGCAGCCATCGATGCCTCAACAGCCTCCAAAGAGTAAGAAAAAACTCCTTGCTATTCTGATACCTGTAATCTTAGTAATCATCATAGCTACTGTACTTGCAATTGTATTCTGGCCTAAGGATGATGAAAAAGCTTCATCCAAGAAAAGTTCCAAGGTAGATGTTCTCGAGGTTTCAGAAACAGAAGATGAGGTTAGCTCTAAAGAAGATGAAGAAACTAAGGAAGTAGACTTCCCTGATATAACCTACTCATATCTTTCTTACGTACCCGAGGTTAAGGTCAGTGCTACACCTATTAAAACTATCTACCCTCGCCAGTATAACCGACTTGATTCCATAATCGTAGTAGATGCAAGCAGTGTACATGGCGATACCAATGTCAGAGTGTATGTTGAAATTCCTGGATTCACTCAGGCCTATACTCAGACACTTACACTTGGAAAAGAAGTAACTACTCTGTTCATCAAGCCATCTTTAGTAAATGGAAGTCTTGGACTGACATCTGCTAAGAACTCACAGATGAATTTCAAGGTTGAAAACCTTGATACAGGAAAACTTATCAGAGAAGATACGTTCAGTGTTAAGCTCATGAGCGAGCATGATATCGATAACTACGATCCTCAGTGGGGCGAATCTTCAATGGATGCTTATATGTCATTCCTCACTCCTGAAGATGACTGTATTGATGTAGTAAGCAGAACAGCAGTTGATGAAATGACAGCGCTTTCTAAAGGAAAATACGATGCATTCGCAGGCTACCAGTATCATTCAGCTGAAGCTACATATTATCAGATACTTGCTGTCCAATGTGCAATTTCTGATTTAGGTGTTAAATACGATGCAGGTGGCTACTCTAATTCGGACAGTACACTTAACCTTCAGAGTGTCAAGCTTCCGAAAGATGTTCTTTCAACAAAGGGAGGCCTGTGCGTAGAAACCTCTCTGCTTATGGCCAGCACTCTGATGAACGAAGGAATGCACTGTTTCCTTGTATTCCCTCCTGGTCACTGTCAGGTAGCTGTTGAAACCGACACCGACAGCGGTGAATATTTCCTGGTTGAAACCACTTTGCTTCCTGTAACAGATAAAAACATTAATAAGATTATTACAGGACTTAACGGAGACGAATGGCAGGAATATATAACCAATTACCAGGGTAGTGGTCAGTCCTGCTACTTAGTTGACTGTTCACTCGCTAATCAGCTTGGATTCCAGAATATCGCCAACTAATCGTTCGCTCTATGGCGCACATTACAAAAGGACGGTTCATCTCGAACCGTCCTTTTATATTATCTTTTATATTTCATGAATAAGCTTCTTCCTTTAGATATTAATATCCATTGGGATTATTACTCTGCCATCTCCATGAATCTTCACACATCTTCTTAATATCGTACTTAGCAACCCAGCCCATCTCTTTTTTAGCCTTGTCAGCTGATGCGTAGCATGTAGCTATATCGCCAGCACGTCTTGGTTTAATCACATAAGGAATCTTAACACCTGTTGCAGCTTCAAAATTCTTAACAATATCAAGAACACTGTATCCAACACCGGTTCCTAAGTTATATATCTTGATTCCGCATTTTTCGTTAATCTTCTCAAGTGCCTTAACATGTCCAGATGCGAGATCCATTACATGAATGTAATCTCTTACTCCTGTTCCATCTGGAGTATCATAATCATCTCCGAATACACCGAGCTCTTTTAGCTTTCCTACAGCAACCTGTGTTACATATGGCATCAGGTTATTAGGAATACCATTAGGATTCTCTCCTATCGTTCCTGACTCATGTGCACCTATAGGATTAAAATATCTAAGAAGAACTACATTCCACTCTGGATCTGCATACTGCATATCCATCATTACCTGCTCAAGCATGGACTTCGTCCATCCATAAGGATTAGTACAAACTCCCTTTGGAGTTTCCTCTGTAATAGGTATCTGGGCAGGATCGCCATAAACAGTAGCTGATGAACTGAAAATTATATTCTTCACATTATGATTTCTCATAACATCAAGAAGATTCAAAGTTCCTGACATATTATTCTCATAATATTCAAGAGGCTTCTGTACAGACTCTCCAACTGCCTTTAATCCAGCAAAATGTATGCAGGCATCGAACTTCTCCTTATCGAAGATATCATCTAAAGCCTTCTTATCCCTGATATCAGCTTCATAGAATTTAATCTTCTTTCCAACAATCTTTTCTACTCTTTCAAGACATTTAGGTGATGAATTCGAAAAGTTATCTAATACTACAACATCATATCCATTCTCTATTAATTCAATTACGGTATGGCTTCCTATATATCCACTACCGCCTGTAACTAAAACGTTCATCTTGTCTCCTATCTATAATTCAATTCCGTTTTTCTTACACAATTCTCTTGCAGATTCAACAGAATCAACACCTTCCTTGTTCTTAATAGGTGCGAATTCTTTCTCTCTTACAACCTCGAATGGAAGGCAGTTTTTCATTTCATGAATCATATCAAGAACCAGCTGCTCGAATTTATATCCGTTAGGCTCCGAAGGCTTAACCAAATTTCCATTCTCGTCAATGTATGGAATCTTCTTCTCAACAACATGAAGCTCCAGCTTCTTTCTTACTATCTCATCCAGCTCATCAATGCTGAATAAGTAATTTAATATAACTCCGAAATTATATGCAGGATCACCCTTTTCATTCTTGGCATCCATAAGCTCCTCTGTCATATCATAGTACTCAACGATAGAAGGCTTACCATCCTCTAAGCACATAGCGCCAACCTTTTCATCCTTGGCAACTTTTCTTACAACCTTCGCTCCACTTACGAATCCGCCATCAATTACAGCTCCTACGAATACTGGATCTGCAATTCTTTGAAGGACATTGTCAACAGCGAAAATGTTAATCCATTTAACACCAAGTTCCTTTGCTTTCTTATCAAGTCCGTTCTTAACCATTGAAGAATACCATCCAGCATTTCCGTTAGGAGAAGTAGAAAGCTTATCCTTAGCTTCAAGAAGAACATGTCCTTCATAATCTGTAGCTGGAGCCATCTCCTGTTTGAAGAAAAAGATATAGTCTTTATTATATCCGAAATAATCATGCTCCTTCATGAAGGATACAGTAGCTTCATTATT
This sequence comes from Lachnospiraceae bacterium, assembly GCA_024399135.1. GTDB lineage: Bacteria > Bacillota > Clostridia > Lachnospirales > Lachnospiraceae > JAILLW01. The sequence goes on from JAKSHY010000013.1 coordinate 39,269, forward strand.
CTTATCTGATGTCATAACGAACAATGGAATATAGCATGAAGCCTCATTTACTACATCCATCAAATTCTCAATTAATCTCTGAAAAATATATACAGGCTTGGTAATACCAATGTTATACATTCCCTTAGGATCATCAGAACCTAAACGTGTTCCCATACCACCTGCTAATAACACAGCGGCAACCTCGCCCCTCTTGATAGCTTCGAGGCCAACCGTTCTGAAGGCATCACTCTTTTCGTTAATTTCATCAATTTCCATAGAACCTATTGGTGAAATAACGCCTCTTTTGCTTTCGCCCTTATGATTAAGTGCATTCAGAACATCAAAATCAGTATCAGCTATTTCATTAAGAAGCTTAGTCTTAGAATCATCACTAAGCTCATCATAATACTTTAAAAGATGCTGCTGTCCGTACTTTTCAAGCTTTTCTTTAACTGTAGATAACTCCATGCGAATACCTCCTATTAACTTAGTGTTCTAAGTCAACTGTCTTTAATAATTCCTGAATATCTGCAACAGATAACCACTCAGTATTATTTCCAGAGCTATATGAAAAGCCCTCTTCAACCTTCTTACCTGTTGGATTAATCTTCTGTCTGTCATTAAATACCATCTGAGGATATACAATGAAATGCTTCTCATACTCATATGTAGTCATTGAGTCTTCTGTAGTAACCATGATTTCATGAAGCTTCTCACCTGGTCTTATACCAACCTCAGGCATCTGGCAGTCTGGAAGCATTGCCTTCGCAAGATCTGTTACCTTGAATGAAGGTATCTTGCTTATGAAGGTTTCACCACCTGTAGCCTCCTCGAGAGCCTTAATTACCAGTTTAACGCCCTCCTCAAGGCTAATCCAGAATCTGGTCATTCTGTAATCTGTAATTGGAAGCTCGGTTCCACCATTCTTAATAATTTTATTAAAGAAAGGAATAATAGAACCTCTCGAGCCTGCAACATTTCCATAACGAACAATTGAAAAATTAATATCATTCATTCCAGAATATGCATTAGCTGCAATAAAAAGCTTATCTGATACAAGCTTGGTTCCACCATAAAGATTAACCGGATTAACAGCCTTATCTGTTGAAAGAGCAACAACCTTTCTTACTCCACAATCCAATGCAGCATCAATAATGTTCATAGCGCCATGAATATTAGTCTTAATAGCTTCGTTAGGATTATATTCACACGCTGGAACCTGCTTAAGCGCAGCAGCATGAACTACGTAATCAACACCCTTGAACGCACGATATAATCTGTCCTTGTCTCTGACATCACCGATGAAGAAACGAAGCTTATCTGCATATTCTTTAAATTCATTCTGCATAACGAACTGCTTATATTCGTCACGAGAATAAATAATAATTCTCTTAGGATTGTAATTATTTAAAATGTATCTGGTGAAGCATTTTCCGAAGGATCCTGTTCCTCCAGTAATTAATATTGTCTGGTTATCTAGTATCATAACTATCCCTTTCTATAGGTTAAAAAATCTCCCAATATTATAGCACAAATATATAGGATACGTCTATTTCGCCAAAACTCTATATATCTTTGTCCTCATTCGCACTTTCTGAATTTATACCCTCTAAATATTTAGCCCTGTACTCATTAAGTGATTCTTTATTCGCGCCACCCCTAAAGCCAGGATCCTTCGCCTGAACAGGATCATTCTCCCATCCACAGACCTCACATATTTCGAACTTATCAACTCTTCCCATCCCGCAGCATGGGCACTTCCTTCTCATTATCATGTCGTTAAGCGAATTCAATCGTCTCCTTAATCCAATTACCTCGAACAAAAGTCTTCTTAGTGCATCAACTGCTATTCCTATGAAGAAAATCTCTAAAGCTACGAGTAAAACCCTGATAACCATCAAAGCGGGATTTAAATCCGCATAGGATATGAACCTGTCTTTCATAAGATATTTCCACACCAATGGCTGGCAATTGATAAGATATACACCGAAGGTCAAAGGGCCTGCTGCCAAAATAAGCTTTCCCATTTTATTCTTAATATCAATTCTTGAGAACAGACATACAAGTGCCAGAGATGCCAGTAAAACTGTCGGTGAATTATACTGAACTAATCTGTCACCACCTTTTCCTATCACAAGATCACATACTACCTTAAATGCATATGTAAGTGCAGTAGCAAGACAGAATATCAGTAAAAGATTAATACTTTTAATTTTCTTGAAAATATCGAACTTCTTAGCATATGCGCCGAAGAAATACGCAGCAAGAAGCCATCCAAAAGAATAACCTTCTCTCAATGCGAAAATGTCCGTGCTGAAAATAACCGGGCATACGCTGAACGCTGTCAAAAAGAAGCCAAATGTTATATTAATCATTCTTCTGTCCATATTCTTAATTGCAAAATTAAGAACCGGCATCAGGAAGAACACTCCAAAATACGCGCTGAAATACCAGTACTGCTCTGTGAATACCGGAAAACATGCCGAAAGGAATGCTGATCCATGTACTACCTCAGGCACGAAGAAATAGAACAGTGTAGTAATAATTATTGTATAAAAGAAAACCTGAAGCCATGTGTAGATTATGTTGGTAACCCTGTAATGAGCATCCACTCCCACGAAGCCCGAAATAATTCCATAGGTCGTAACTCCGAAAAAGCAAATGATTTCAAGTGCCCAGGCCGTAAAGTATTGAGGACCGCCAACCGAAAGGTTTTCAATCACGCCGCCCTGCCCCATTATATGAAGAACCATGATTGAAATCATGGATATAATTCTTAGTAATTCAATTCCCGAATTTCTTTTCTTTAATTCCAAATTGTAATCCTCTTAATATTAATTCAACCTTTAAGGTTCGAAATCTCTCCAACCCATATTCATTAGCTTATTCGTTAACAAGAATATCCAGAAGATGTGAGCTCGAGCCTAAAAGTTCAGGTCTTTTAGAATTTTTAATCTGATAATCCAAAAAGATTTTAAAGCTTTCTTCATCCATTGAATTAAGATATGGTCTTATATAATCAGCTGCTCCATCAGGTGCGATTATAGCTTCTCTTTTAGCTCCTGAGCGCCTGTTAATTTCATCAATATCATCAAGTCTTACATAGTCATACAGCTCTTTGCTATCAGACTTGACCTTAAAATCCTCATCAAGCTTTCCATTCTCCATGCTTGAGAGAATATTTCCTTCCATGAAACCATACTTAATAACAGCATAGTCACTCATTACATATGCGACAAATATATAGCCACCTTTTTTAGTAACTCTCATGGCTTCTTTAAGCGCAGTGACCTTTTCTTCCATGCTGTGAAGATGATACATAGGTCCTAATAAAAGTGTAATATCATAAGCATCATCAGGAAGCCTTTTAAGCTTAAGAGCATTACCCTGATATGCTGTCAATCTGTCCTCAAGTCCCATCTCTTTGGCATGCTTTTTAAGTATTCCAAGATTATATTTGACAAGCTCAACGCTCGTAACCTTGTAGCCTTTCTGGGCATACATCAAAGAATAACGACCAGTTCCTGCACCTATATCACAGATACTAACTGTATCTTTGTCAAAAGCAGAAAGATACTCGTTGATATAGTATGTAGTCGTATTAAACTCAACCTGTCCATGTCTTGAAAGAAGACGCTTATCCTCATTAAATTTATTGTAGTATTCTTCTAATGGTGTCATCTTCCAATTATAGGTTTAATTCCATCACAGATTCTTCTGGCTACGTTAGGATTATTCATAGTATAAAGATGAATTCCATCAACATTATTAGCCAAAAGATCAACTACCTGGGAAAGTGCGTGAATCATTCCTGCCTCATAAAGAGCTTCTGGTCTTTCGCCGTAGTTTTTCAGGATTCTTTCGAACTTGTCACTTAGCTTGGCTCCACAGGTATTCACCATTCTTCTAATCTGCTTTTCATTAATTACAGGCATGATACCCGGTGTGATTGGAACTTCTATTCCTGCAATTCTCGCATCCTCAACGAATGAGTAATAATTCTCATTATCAAAGAAGAGCTGTGACAATAATATATCTGCACCAGCATCAACCTTTTTCTTAAGGTTAAGCATTTCACTTACATGAGATTCTGATTCCGGATGATCTTCCGGATAGCATGCTCCTGCCACACAAAACGAAGTATTCTCCTTAAGAAATGTTATAAGCTCTGATGCATATCTAAAATCATTCTTTTCAGGTACATTCGGGTTTCTGTCGCCTCTAAGAGCCAGTACATTCTCTATTCCTTCTGCAGCGATTTCCTTCGCGAATTCACTTATCTCTTTTTTGTCATAACAAAGGCATGTCAGATGAACAACCGGCTCGATATGATATTTTTCCTTAATCATTTTAGCAAGTGCTATTGTCTTGTTATTGTTAGAGCTTCCACCTGCACCGAAAGTAACTGAAATATAATCAGGCTCAAGCTGACTTAGAATTTCCAGTGTTGGTTCAATATTATTAAGTTCTCCATCTGCTTTTGGTGGGAATATTTCAAAAGAAAGGATGTTACTTTTTTTCTTATAAATGTCTGTAAGTTTCACTTTATTTCTCCTTAGCTTAATCGCCTTTTTATCTCGTCATAACAATTGTTGAGCATTTTGGTATCAACTGTTCCATCGCTTCTAACAGCCGTTGCCTCAACCGTCATTGTTCCTTCATAGCCTGTATCCTTGATATGTTTAAAGAAAGGATCAAAATCAATGTTACCAGCTCCTACTGGAAGGACTCTTAAGTTATCCCAGTCCATATATCCTCCGCCATAATCATTGACATGATAATGCTTAATGTGACCTTCCTCATATAACCATGAATATTCCGGTTCGAAAAGAAGCTTATACTCATCATGAAATTTCGCCATTTTGGTGTCAAATATAAAGTGAATGTCAGGATACTTTTCCCTTAATTCAATCCACCTGGTCATTGGCGTTTTTACATTACACAAGACGTTTTCAATCAAAAGATCTATATCAAAAGAGTCTGCTATATCTTTAAATTCCTGATATGCAGCCATACTTCTTTCGAACTTAGAGTCAGAGATTTTTCCATTCCAGAGGTGAAGCACCATCTTCTTCGCTCCAATTTTTGAAGCAACCTTGGCATTAATTTCGAACCTCTTCTTCGCAAGATCTAAATCTCCCTCCGAAACAACCTCTCCTATAGTCTTCTGAACATGAAGAACAGGGATTGGCAGTTTAAGACTCGTTAAATATTCTGTTAAGGACTCTGTATCATCATACCAGTCACTATAAAACATAAACTCAAGCCCATCGAATTTAAGCTCTGGAACCAGTTTTTCAAGAAGATGATAATCTCGTCCGTTCGGTCTTCCTATAAGTGCCCCTGTAGAGCACAAAATCTGATTACTCATATATTTCGTTTTATATACTACTAAATATCTTTGTCCTCCAGGACCTTCTTCTGATATCTTTTAGATACATCCATTGTGTGCTGAAGAAAATCAATGTAGAACTCCTCATACTGAGGATCTTTAATGAATTTTCTGTTCTTTTCGATAACCTCGGCCTCTCTTGAGGAATCAAAAACAGGAATACCATTCTCAGCTTTGTATTTCGCAACATCTGCAACAGCCTGCATTCTAAGCTCGAACAGTGCTGCCATCTTGCTGTCTATATCGTTAATTCTAAGTCTTGCATCTTCTAATAAATTCATGTGTTTACTCGCTTTTTTATTTCTTAAGTTTTAATCTAATAGCGCTGTGGACTTCCAACCACAACCACTTCCTCGAATACCTTCTTGGCGTAATATGCAGCAACCAGGGCCATTCCAAGAACCACAAGCTCTACTAATACAACCGGAATATCAAGGTTAAATAATATAATCGATGAAGCATCCACTACGAAATGTACAGCCATGGCAATCGGGAACATCATCTTCTTACCATTAACAACTGCTGCCCATACTAATACAGACAAAGCTATGTGCAGAATTACTGCAGATACTCTCTCAACTAATCCCATTGCGAACATATAGGACGGAGTTCCGACAAGTGTGTCAATAAGTGCCTGAACCTGACCCTGCTCCTCTGGGGAAAAGCTTGCTATCTGCTGTGTGATGGAGCCATCATTAATCATAAGTGAATATGTGAGGTTACTAAGCATTGACATTCCGAAAAGATACAGCATTTCGAAACCGCCATGACCAGCACCATACATCAAAGCATTGTGAGGATTCCCATGCTTTCTTTTAAGAAGAAGCTTGATTCCAACGAATCTTCCTGCCTCCTCAAATACAGCTGCAGCAAGTCCTCCATACAATGCATTAAGAGCAAGATTATCAACTATAACCGGACCTATAGATGATGTAATAACGAGGCCGTGAAGAATCTGTTCAAGAATCATTGCAAAGAAAAACCAGATTCCACAACCTACCAAAAATGCAGTTATTGATGCTCCGAACTTTTTTCTTAAAAATAATAGAAGTCCACATGGAACTACAACTGCGAACATTATATTCAAAGCGATAATCGCTAATGTAACACTAGAGATCATTATTATCCTCCAACTACTTAATTAAATCCCAGGAAAGCGGTGTTCCCCTTTTTATATCTGTGGCTGCGAAACGTTCCAGAACCTCTTCATAATATTTAGGCTTAAGACCATGTCCTGGTCTTATCACCCTGATATTTTCTTTCGTTATCTTCTCGCCTGCTTTTATATCTTTTACAACGAAAATGGAACGTCTGAACTTATAGTTCGTCTCTTCTATTTTGCTAACGCCATAGAAGGCCTCACCCATAGCTTCTTCAGTCATTCTGATGTCATCAACCATCTTCTTAAACTCATCTGGAGTCATTGAAAATGATGCATCAGGATTCTCTATTTCTCTTCCAAGACAAAAATGCTTTTCAATAACCTTGGCACCAAGTGCTACTGCACAGGTTGCGCTAAAAGATCCCATCGAGTGATCTGAAAGACCTACTGGAACCTTGAACTCTTCTTTCATATCAAGAATCGTACTAAGATGCATATCTTTAGGATCTGCAGGGTATGCACTCGAACACTTTAGTAAAATAATATTTTCATTTCCCTCTTTTCGGATAGCATCAACTGCTTCGTGGATTTCTTCTTTAGTAGCCATTCCACATGACATGATGATTGGCTTCTTCTTAGAGGCTATATACGAAATGAGCGGGATATCAATCAGCTCAAAGGAAGCAATCTTATAGAATTCAAGTCCGATATCTTCAAGAAAATCTACGGCAGTGTTATCAAACGGTGTTGAGAGAAAATCAATTCCTACCCTGTCAGCTTCTTCCTTTAGTTCCTTCTGCCACTCCCATGGAGTATATGCCTTTCCATAAAGGCTGTAGAGATTCTCACCCTCCCAGGTTCCATCTCCTATATTAAAATATTCATTATCACAGTCTATGGTTATAGTATCTGGTGTATATGTCTGAATCTTGATACAGTCTGCACCAGCCTTCTTGGCCTCATGTATTATTTCCTTCGCACGCTCAATACTTCCAGCGTGATTAGCTGACATTTCTGCAATGACATATACAGGATATCCTTCTCCTATAATTCTATTATTAGATAATTTAATCGCCATCTATCGTTCCTCTCTAAAGTACGGAAGACCTAAGGACTCCGGCGGCTGATTTTCTTTTTTGTTCCTCATACTGGTAATGATTAAAACAACAAGTGTAACAACATAAGGAATCATCTTATAAAGTTCAACAAGCTCCTTGTGCTCTATTCCTGATGGAAGCTGTGTATGGAGAATATATAATCCACCAAAAAGGAAGGATGCTAAAATTCCTATATCTGTTTTCCAAATAGTGAAAATTACTAATGCGATTGCCAGCCAGCCTCTGTCACCAAATGCATCATTAGACCATACGCCATTCATATAGTCCATAACATAATACAATCCGCCAAGACCTGCTATCATACATCCAAGGCAGGTTGAAACATATTTAAATTTAGTAACGCTAATACCGGCAGCATCAGCTGTCTGTGGGCTTTCACCAACAGCTCTAAGATGAAGTCCAACTCTTGTTTTCTTAATAACTATCGCAATAGCTATAGCTATAATCACACCTGCATATGCCAAAAAGCCATATGAGAGAAATATCTTTCCAAACCATCCAAGACTATCGCCGAATGGAAGCTTGGCGCTAAAATAGCTGCTCGTTCTCGACATTTCAATTGCTGCTATATCATTTCCCACAAGCTTATTTAATGAAGAGCCGAAGAAGTTACCAAAACCAATACCAAACGTTGTCATAGCAAGACCAGTAACATTCTGATTAGCTCTTAATGTTACTGTCAAAAGACAGAATATTAATCCCATAATCAAAGAACCTATAAGTGAACAAAGAATTGGAATTAAAACTGCCAGTAAAGGATTAAGAGCCTCTCCCCTTGGAACTGAATTCTCATATAGGAATGAGCCTATTACACCGCTTATTGCGCCAACATACATTACACCAGGAATTCCAAGGTTCAGATTTCCTGACTTCTCTGTCAGAATTTCACCTGTACTTCCATATAAAAGAGGAATACCCTGCTGGATTGCACTTGGGATGAATGAAACTAAATCTATCATTATGCTTCCTCCTTTTTGTTATTCTTAAATGTCACCTTGTATGAAATAAAGAATTCACACGCAATTACGAAGAACAGGATTATACCTGTTAATATATCTGAGATTGAACTATCAAGACCCATAGCCGTTGCGATTTCACCAGCTCCCTGTCCCATAAAAATAATAAGGAAGCTTGAGAATATCATGGCGAAAGGATTAAACTTGGCAAGCCATGATACCATTACAGCTGTGAATCCCTGTCCACCTGCTATGGTAGTAGTTACAGTATGGTTAACACCGCCTACCAGCAAGAATCCAACCAGTCCGCAAAGAGCACCGGATATGAACATTGTACGGATTATTACCTTCTTAACGTTCATACCAACATATTTTGCTGTTCTGTCAGATTCACCAACTACAGCAATTTCATATCCCTGCTTGGTATAGTTATAATAAATGTACGAAACTATCGTGATGATTATTGCAATTATTACAGGAAGAAGCTGCGCTATTCCTCCTATTTTAGGAAGCCATCCAAGATTATCATCCGGATTAATAACACCGATTTTTCCTGAGCTCTGCTTTCCTGACCAGTACAGAATAAATGCTGCAACTATCTGAGTTGCTATATAGTTCATCATCAGTGTTGACAGTGTTTCGTTGGTATTCCATTTTGCTTTTAATACACCTGGAATAAGTCCCCAGATGCCGCCTGCAATTATTCCGGCCAAAAGCATAATCAGAATTAAAAGACCATTAGGAACAACTCCTGGAAGGAACTTCATGCATGCAGCTGTCGCAAGACCTCCCATAAGAATCTGTCCCTCACCTCCGATATTCCAAAATCTCATTCTGAATGCCGGTGTAAGCGCAAGTGATATAAGCAAAAGAATCGACAGGTTCTGAAGTGTAATCCATGTCTTTCTTGTTGTTCCGAAAGCACCTGTAATTATTGATGAATATACCTCTATAGGGTTAGCCTTGGTTAAAAGCGTTGTAATGATTGCACACACTAAAAGAGCAATCACTATAGCAACACCTCTTATAATCCAGGACTTATGTGGAGGAATATCTGTTCTTTTCGTTATTCTGAACAAAGGTTCTTTTTTATTTTGATTCACTGTTATTTCCTCCTACCTTTGTCATCAAAAGACCAACTGTATTTTTGTCCTCAGGAGTTGGATCCTCGACCACTCCACTAACCTTACCATCACACAGAACTAAAATTCTGTCGCAAAGCTCTAATAATACATCCAGATCTTCACCTACGAATATAACTGCAACGTTTTTCTTCTTCTGCTCATTAATAAGATCATAAATCGCATAAGAAGAATTAATATCAAGACCTCTTACTGCATAGGCTGTCATAAGAACTGTTGGCGCATTGGATATTTCTCTACCAACCAGTACTTTTTGAACATTACCACCCGAAAGCTTACGAACCGGAGTTTCGATGCTTGGAGTTGCAACATCCAGTACTGATACCACTTTCTTAGCTAATTTGTATGGGGATTTTCTATCTGTAAAAGGTGTAGAACCCTGTCTGAATGATCTTAGCATCATGTTATCACTAATATCCATATTAGCGACAAGTCCCATTCCCAGTCGATCTTCTGGAACGAAGCTCAAAGATACACCTTTTCTTGAAATTTCATATGGATTAAGGCCTATAAGCTCATCCTCTGTTCCATCATCATTAATATATATAACAGATGAACCACTCTGTGTATCCTGAAGTCCTGCTATGGATTCTAAAAGTTCTTTCTGACCACAGCCCGAAATTCCGGCGATACCAAGTATTTCACCTGTTTTAACTTCAAAGTTAACGTCATCTACTTTCTTAATTCCGTCAGAATCTACAACTGTAAGATTCTTCACTACCAGTTTCGTTTTAGGCTCCGAAAGAGGCTTAACTCTTTCAATATTAAGCTTAACCGCATGACCAACCATCATGTCAGTCATCTCCTGAGCATTAGTATCTTTAGTAACAAGATCTGCTATATACTCACCTTTTCTTAATATGGCCACTCTGTCAGATATAGCTTCAACCTCGTGAAGCTTATGAGTTATGATGATAAGAGCCTTATTATCCTCTTTCATCTTCCTCATTACATTAAACAGTTTCTCAGTTTCCTGAGGAGTCAGTACTGCTGTTGGCTCATCAAGAATAAGGATATCTGCACCCCTATATAAAACCTTGACGATTTCAACCGTCTGTTTTTCAGATACAGTCATATCATATATCTTTTTCTTAGGATCTACATCGAATCCATATTTTTCACAAATTTCGGTGATTTTGGCCTCAGATTCTTTGAGATTTAATTTCCCTTCAAGGCCGAGAATTATATTTTCTGTAGCTGTTAAAACATCAACAAGTTTAAAATGCTGATGTACCATTCCGATTTTGTATGAAAAAGCATCCTTTGGCGAACGGATAGATGCCTCTTTTCCATCAATGAATATAGCTCCACTATCTGGATAATAGATTCCGGAAAGCATATTCATAAGTGTTGTTTTTCCTGAACCATTTTCGCCTAAAAGAGCTACTATCTCACCTTTGTGAATTTTCATGCTTACATTGGTATTAGCATGAACACGTCCAAAGGTCTTGGTGATATTAACTAGTTCAACTGCGGGAATATTATTACTCACATTAATCTCCTGAAAATACTTTTTCAATCATTATAAAACAAAAATGGGAAGGACACAAAGTCCTTCCCGTATTTTAAGGTATATTTTTTAGTTTTCTGTTGAAATTCCATCAATCTGAAGATCAAAGAAAGGAGCTGATCTGAATCCTGCACCTGACTCGTTGAAATATCCATCAACGATTGCTTCATGATCTCCTTCGAAGTTAGGATCATCATCAACGTTAGCCATATAAGATGATACTGTCTCGCCATTTACTGTGAATGTAGCTGTATCAAATACATGTAATGTACCAGCAGCGAACTGCTCCTTAGCAGCATTAACAGCTTCCTCAGTTCCTTCAGCAGCTGCTGAACCAAGCTCTGTTAACTGAACTGAATCTGTAGCAATTGTTCCTGTCCAGTCTGTATCAATTGCAGAACCAGAAGCTACACAGCCCATTGCATATGTGAAGTAAGGAACCCAGTTAATCTTAGATGAAACAAGGAATGTGTTAGGAGCAACAGAAGCTGTTGAACCATTGTAAGATACGTTAGGAACACCTGCCTGCTCACAAGCTGTAGGAGCACCCATTGAATCAGCATGCTGGCTGATAAGTACGCATCCATCACTGATAAGCTTCTTAGCGCTTTCCTTCTCTGCTGTCTCATCATACCATGACATTGTGAATACTACTGACATAGTAGCTGAAGGACATACAGAACGAGCTCCTAAGAAATATGATGTATAACCAGAAACTACTTCAGCATAAGGGAATGCACCAACATATCCCATCTTAGCCTGATCTGCTGTAATAGTACCATTATCAATCATTTCGTTAAGCTTCATACCTGCAACGATACCTGCAAGGTAACGACCTTCATAAATAGCAGCGAATGCATTGTGGAAGTTGTTAAGACCTGCTGTATGAGCCTTAGTTCCTGTTGCATGTGCGAACTGAACTTCTGGGAATTCCTTAGCAGCCTGAATCATGAAATCTTCATGACCGAACGAATCTGCGAAAATGAAGTTACATCCCTGATCAGCTAATTCACAAGCTGCATCATAACATTCCTGACCTTCTGGGATGTTAGTCTTAATTAAGTATTCAACTCCCATTGCTTCACATGCTTCCTTAGCAGCATTGATGAAATTTAAGTCATATGTTGAGTTCTCATCGTGTAAGCAGATAAAACCTGCTTTAACTGTCTTTGTTTCGCCTGATGCTTCCTGTGCAGATGCAGATGCTGATGCAGATGCTGAATCAGTCTGTCCACAAGCACTAAGAGAAACTACCATAGCGATGGTAAGTAAAAGTGCTGTTAACTTTTTCATAACTTTCTCCTCTTCTTAAATATGTTTTACTATGAAACACCATTATATTATTAAATCTTATCCGATTTAACAATAATCAAATTGAATAAAAAACTAAAATATTAGCGTACTTTTTTAGCACATTCCTTTAGTTTTACTGTTCTCTGAAGGTTACCTGGCCTGTTTTAGCATCCATTGCATCAACAATGGCAAGTGATTCAAGCTGATATCCTAAGTTTCTTATCATACGACCGCCTGACTGGAATCCCTTCTCTACTGCGATACCTATACCTTCAACAGTTGCTCCTGATGACTGCACTATCTGAATAAGACCCTGCAGTGCACATCCGTTAGCTAAAAAGTCATCAATGATAAGCACCTTATCCTCAGGACCTAAGAATTTCTTAGACACGATTACATGGTTCACTCTCTTATGTGTGAAGGATTCAACCTCAGCAGTATACATTTCACCATCAAGATTAATACTCTGTGATTTCTTCGCAAAAACTACAGGACAGTTATTAAAATGAAGTGCTACCACACTGGCAATTCCTATACCAGACGCTTCAATAGTAAGAATCTTATTAATTGGCTTATCTTTAAAACGCTTCGCGAATTCTTTTCCCATTTCATCAAACAAATTAATATCCATCTGATGATTCAAAAAGCTGTCAACCTTAAGAACATTTCCTTCCTTAACTACACCGTCTTTTACTATTCTCTCTTCTAGAAAATTCATATTGATCCCCTCGTCTATTTAAAAAATGTTCCTATTATTCCACGCATCAGTGATGAACCTACGTTTCCACCAAGAGTTTTTCCGAAGGTTCCTCCCATTGTTTTTCCAACACTCTTTCCAACCTCACGGCCAATAGTTCCTGCAGTTGTTGACGCTACAGATTTAGCTGCTCTTTTGACAGCTTTTCCCTGCTGAGCCTTGGCACGTTCTGCTTCTTTTTGAGCCTTAAGCTCTGCCCTTTGAGCTTCCTTTTGAGCCAGAGCCTCCTCCTTTTGGGCAATCTTTGCATCAATTGCGGCCTGCTCTTCCTGCTTTCTTATTACCTCTTCTTCTTCACGAATCGCAGTAAGTCTTTCATACGCCGATTCATTATCTACATAATAATTATATTTTCCATAGAGCATTGACCTTTCAGCTGCTTCCTTTAATTCAGCCTCACTAATTGCACCCATCTTTGACTGTGGTGGAAGTACCTTAGCCCTTTCAACTACCGTAGGAACACCATCCATATCAAGAACCGATATCAATGCTTCTCCTGTTCCTAATTCACTAAGAACTGAATATGTATCAAACGAAGGATTAACTCTGAAACCTTCTGCTGCTGCCTTCATACCCTTCTGCTCTTTAGGTGTATATGCACGCAGTGCATGCTGAATCTTATTTCCAAGCTGGCTTAATACTCCGCCAGGAATATCTGATGGGTTCTGTGTTATGAAGTAAATACCAACACCCTTTGATCTTATAAGTTTTACAACCTGCTCAATTTTTTCAAGAAGCACCTTTGGAGCCTGGTCAAAAAGCATATGAGCTTCATCAAAGAAGAATACCATCTTAGGCTTATCCAAGTCTCCTGCCTCTGGAAGTGTCTCATATAATTCTGAAATCATCCACAAAAGGAACATTGAATACATCTTAGGGTTAAGCATAAGCTTCTGACATTCAAGAATCTGAATAAGTCCTCTTCCACTGTTATCAATAGTCAGCCAGTCCTTGATATTAAGTGCCGGTTCTGCAAAGAACTGTTCCCCACCATCTGCCTCAAGTGAAATTACTGCTCTTATGATAACATTAAGACTCTGTTGTGGAAGGTTTCCGTACTGTGTGCTTAGTTCCTTGGAATTCTCAGCCACATACTGAAGCATACTCTTTAAATCCTTAGTATCAATAAGTAAAAGGGCATTATCATCTGCGATTTTGAAAACTATATTCAAAATGTCTGTCTGAGTATCATTTAATCCCATAATTCTTGCTAGAAGAAGTGGTCCCATTTCAGATATGGTTGTTCTTAATGGAATTCCGTTTTCACCATAAACATCCCAGAAATTTACTGTATAATTTCCGAATCTGAATCCTTTTTCATTCAAATTAAAGTATTCAATACGCTTACTCATGTCTTCGCTCTGGATTCCGCTCTGACACATTCCCTGAAGATCACCCTTTGCATCTGCCAAAAATACAGGCACTCCTGCATCTGCGAACGACTCAGCAAGAACCTTTAATGTAACAGTTTTACCTGTTCCAGTAGCTCCAGCGATTAATCCATGACGGTTAGCCATTTTAGGATAAATATATATTTGTCCTCCGTCAGCGTTCTGTCCTACCAAAATCTTGTTATCAAAAAACATTCCTATCCTCCTTGGTTATTCTTCTACACTTCTTACATATGTAATAAAGCAGTTACCATTGTCCTCGAACCAGTCTACAACATCCTCAACCGGTCTTTTATATATTTCGTTATTTAAAGGATCCATAATAACAATTTCTGTATCATTAAATCCTATAATAAGCACAGCATTCTGATTATCAAGCATCGAAAGCACCGGAATATCCTGATTTACGTAGTAAAGAATCATATCGATGCTACATCCTGTTAAATCCAGAATATCATAATCAGTCATGGCACTTAGAATCTCAACTACTGAATTTCCCTGGTTCAGCATGTACTGAGAATTTCGAATTACATCCTCATTCTCAAGCATAACATTAAGACATACTGCCAATGGCGAGATATTCTCAGATGCCGCCTTTTCCTTAATGGCCATAATCTGATTCTTAGGACTTCTTGATACCTTCTTATAAATATATCGTCCTGTATCATTCATAACAACTCCCGAAATGGAATATGCTTTTTCAACCGCAGTTGCAGCATTGTCATAGAATGAATCAACACCATACTTTCCATAAACTATATATTTTTTCGAATTCTCTAAAAGCTCAATTTCCCTCGAACCTTCATATAATACCATTTTAGGTGTCATATGCTTAGTCTTAGAAGAATCAATCGTACCCTTAACAGATATCTTCAGTATTTTCTCATACTTTTCATTGTTTTCAGATGAGATGATATTTTTAGTAAGCGTTGGATCTTCTGAATTCATAATCTGATCATCCAGTGCTTCTTCGAATTTTCCTTCATCAATCTTCTTCACCCTGTGAAGAATAATCTGATTCTGATGAACCTCTCCTCCGACCACATAGAATCTGTCCTGGCTATAACGCATCATTATTCCCTTATGCTGGTTTCTTATATTAACCTCATACATTGGAATAATTGTATTACCAGTTCTGTCATTCGTAATGTCTGATTCATATCCGATTCCATATACTAAATCTTCACCTATGAAGCTTATTGGAGAAATTACCTCATTACCCTTGCATTCAATCTTACTTGATAGCTGAGTCTCAAGATTCATGAGAATAAGCTCGTGGGCGTTGTATATGTCCTCAGATGTAAGATATGCTGCCATATGGTTATTATTCGAAATTACATAAGAACCATCAGCCAGATTCTCTGCCAGAACCTCTGTATTTCTGGTTTTAGTATTAATACTGTATAATCGTCTTCCTACCACCAGATACAGATTACCCTGTGAGTTCATGTACGAAAGCTCATCAACCTCTTTCATAAGAAGGTCCGGAGAATGCTCACTTGGCATATAGGCAAGCTCTTCAATAGTATTAACTGTTGCATCATAATAATATGCACATATTCCAGATTCTCCTTCATGAGATCCTCTGTTCATGTAGCCATATACTAAGAATGTGACATTACCAGTTTCATCAACATCCATAACCTTAATCTTATGATTAGGATTAACAGCTCTTAAATCTTCCGTGAAAACATCATAGAATCCGAACAGAAATGCAATTCTGTTATCCTTAACATCGTATGAATAAAGTCTGTTGTTCATAACGAATACAATGCTGCTACCATCCTCGGATTCAACCATATGAGGGGACTGACTAAGTATTCCAAGCCTGATAGCATTTTCATCATACGTGTCCTTTTCATCAACGAAAACCTCATCCATGGTTCTATTAAAATCAAGAAGATATATTCTTTCCTTAGAATATCTAATTCTGTAGAATTCCTGAATTTTAAAATGCTTTAGTCCGTTTTCATCATCTACACTTACATAATAATCAACAAGAAAGCTTCCTGTTAAAGAGGACAGCTCCTTAATTGTAATTTTAGGTTCGTCTATAACTATTGGGTTTAAGTTCCCCCATGTAACCTGATCAAGCTTACTGTGAATATCTACATTTCCGAATGTTGTATTATCACCAAGATAATTGGATTCTAAGTACTTGGTTAATGTTTTAGCCTCTTCCTTGTCGAAGGTCTTTTTATTAAAATCCGATATATACTCAAGCTTATCATTCACATAGTAGTCTTGCGGGCTAATTACACGTGTATAATATTTAACTTCTTTCCCATTTCCTAATTTAAGAATTACTATGAGTTCATACTCAACATTAGAATTAATAAGATCTTTTAAGGTTAAATTGGCTTCTATATTTCTTCCATTGGTTTCATAATCGGAAACTACTGTCTGTTCAATAAGTCTGTTACCATCGACTGTTCTGACTTCATAAGAAATACTCGAAACCGTAGAGCTGTACGTATCTATTTTAAGGTGAACCTTACGTCCTGACATAAGAGGAGTGATACTGCTTCTCATGAAGCTTAAATCCATATCATTAACATATCCGAACATAGGGTTAACTTCTATACCATTATATTCAATTGAAACTACAGGGAGCACAGCTTGAGACATATCTGTTGTCATATCAGCTGAGTCTTTATTTATTAAACTCTCTGTAATGAACACTGTTGCAAAAAATGTTATTAATACTGCAACAATCCTTATAATCGTATGTTTCATAAATTGCCTAGATAACAAAAATTGTCCAGCCTGCATAATACAGGCCGGACTAATTTTAAAAATATAATTACTTAATTACATCGATTCTTGCAAGAGCCTTCATTAAAGCAAGCTCGGCACGCTCAACATCTGTTTCTGCGTCCTTAGTACGTAATCTTTCTTCGGCTCTTTCCTTCGCTTCTTCAGCTCTGGTTAAATCAATTTCTGTTGGCCACTCAACAATCTCGGCCATAATCACTACCGAATCCTGAAGGATTTCAGCAAAACCAGCATGCAATGCTGCTTCTTTTACGCCGTCCTCCTGGGTGATAGTAAGAATTCCTGGAGCAACTACAACGGTAAGTGGAATATGTCCCTTTAATACACCGATTTCACCTTCTGTTGTGTTGAACTCCACCATGGAAGCTTCACCTTCATAGAAAATTCGGTCAGGAGTAATAATTTTTAGTTTAAACAAATTATCTGCCACTTAATCTCTCCTACTTAACCTTTGCAAGTACATCATCAATACTTCCTGCATTAAGGAAATAACTTTCTGGAATGTCATCATGCTTACCTTCAAGTATTTCTTTAAATCCTCTGATTGTTTCAGATACAGGAACATACTTTCCTTCAAGTCCTGTGAACTGTCCAGCTACGAAGAATGGCTGTGACAGGAATCTTTGAACCTTACGAGCTCTGTTAACGATAATCTTATCTGATTCTGATAATTCATCCATACCAAGAATAGCAATGATATCCTGTAACTCCTTGTATTTCTGAAGAATTTCCTGAACTCCACGAGCTACATTAAAGTGTTCTTCACCTACAATTCTTGGGTCCAGAATTCTTGATGTAGAATCCAATGGATCAACTGCAGGATAAATACCAAGCTCAACAATAGATCTGCTCAATACAGTAGTAGCATCCAAGTGTGCGAATGTTGTTGCAGGAGCAGGGTCTGTTAAGTCATCGGCAGGCACATATACAGCCTGTACTGATGTAATAGAACCATTCTTAGTAGATGTAATTCTTTCCTGAAGAGCACCCATTTCTGTCTGTAATGTAGGCTGATAACCTACGGCAGAAGGTACACGTCCAAGTAACGCTGAAACCTCTGAACCAGCCTGAGTGAAACGGAAAATATTATCAATGAATAACAATACATCCTTACCACCCTTGTCACGGAAATATTCAGCCATAGTAAGTCCTGTAAGACCAACTCTCATTCTGGCTCCTGGTGGCTCGTTCATCTGACCAAATACCATTGTAGTCTTATCAATAACTCCAGACTCTTTCATTTCATAGTAAAGGTCATTACCTTCTCTGGTACGCTCACCAACACCTGTGAATACTGAATATCCACCATGCTCTGTTGCGATATTATGAATTAATTCCTGAATTAATACTGTCTTACCAACTCCGGCACCACCGAAAAGACCAATCTTACCACCCTTCTGATATGGGCAAAGGAGGTCAACTACCTTGATACCTGTCTCAAGGATTTCCTGCTTCGTAGACTGCTCTACGAATTCTGGTGCTGGTCTGTGAATAGGCTCGTATTCAACCTCTACAGGAGCTGGTTTATTATCAATAGGTTCACCTAAAACGTTAAAGATTCTTCCAAGAGTATTTTCACCAACAGGAACCTTAATAGCTGCTCCTGTAGCAACAGCGTCCATACCTCTTACTAATCCGTCTGTAGAACCCATGGCAATACATCTGACTGTGTCATCACCTAAGTGCTGCGCAACCTCTACAGTTAATGAAGTTTCATCCTTAAGTGGAATCTTAATAGCTTCATTAATTTCAGGCAGGCTACCACCGGTAAACTTGATATCTAGTACGGCACCGATAATCTGTGTGATCTTACCAGTTCCGCGCTTTGTGTTATCTGCCATTTTCTCATTCCTTTCTTTAGCTGATAGCATTAGCACCAGCAATAATTTCTGTTAATTCCTGAGTAATAGATCCCTGACGGGCTCTGTTAAACTTCAGTGTCAAATCGTCTATCATTTCTTCAGCGTTGCTAGTAGCTGAATCCATAGCCTGCATACGTGCTCCGTTTTCAGCGGCTACAGCTTCGATCATACCTCCATATATTAAGCTGGTAATATATTTTGGAATTAAAAGATCTAATGCATCTTCTTCATGTGGTTCGAAATTCATAAGCACATTATCACTTATAACCTTTTCCTCACCACTGTCTTCAGGCTCATTAGTTATATCAACTGGAAGCAATTTAAGAAGTGTTGGAATATGCGATACTGTATTCTTAAATCCTGTATAAGCAAGATAAATTTCACTTATCTTTCCTTCTTCGAAGTCAGAAAGAAGTCTCTTTGATATTCTCATTGCTTCTGCATATACAGGCTCTTCAATACAGTCTGAATAATCCTCAACTATATCATAATTACGGGATAATGCATCTTTTCCCTTTTTTCCAATTGCATATATTGCCAAATCTTCCTTGGCAAGCTCGCCCTTAGTAATAAGCTTAACAACATTGGAGTTATATCCACCTGCCAAGCCTCTGTTAGAAGTAATAACAACTACTGCCTTGCGTCCAGTCTCTCCTGCCTTTAAGTACTTATGCTCAATGTTAGGAGTTTTAAGTAAAATAGAATGAACTGTGTCATACATGGCATGGAAGTATGTTTTAGACTTCTCTGCATTAGTCTTAGCTCTTTGAAGCTTAACCGTAGAAACAAGTTTCATGGCTTTGGTAATCTGCTGCGTGCTTTGAATACTGCTCTTGCGACGCTTAATGTCTCTCATTGAGGCCATAATCAAATTTCCTTTCTAGGGGTATATCTTTACCCTGTGCCATTTACTTAAAATCAGCTACGAATTCCTCTAAAGCTTTCTTTAATGTACCCTCTGTGCTTTCTGAAATAACCTGTTCCTTAGCAATGTTGTTAGGAACCTCTGGATACTTGGTATCAAGATATTCGAAGAACTCTGCCTCGAATCTTGTTATAGCATCAACAGGCACATCTAAAAGATACTTGTTAGTAACAGCATAAATGATAATTACCTGATACTGAACTGGCATTGGCTTGTACTGTGGCTGCTTAAGAACCTCTTTGATTCTTTCACCCTGTGCAAGCTTTTCTTTGGTATCATCATCAAGTTCTGAACCAAACTGTGCGAAAGCTGCCAATTCTCTATACTGTGCAAGCTCTACTCTGATAGGAGCTGCAATCTTCTTCATGGCCTTGATCTGTGCAGCACCACCAACTCGCGATACTGAAAGACCAGCGTTAACAGCAGGACGGAAACCTGAATTGAACATTTCTGTTTCAAGATATATCTGACCATCTGTAATAGAAATTACGTTAGTTGGGATATATGCAGATACGTCACCTGCCTGTGTTTCGATGATTGGAAGTGCAGTTAATGAACCTCCGCCGTACTCATCTGACATTCTTGCTGCTCTTTCAAGAAGTCTTGAATGTAAGTAGAATACATCACCTGGGTAAGCTTCACGTCCTGGTGGACGACGAAGTAATAATGAGAGTGTACGGTATGCAGCAGCATGCTTAGTTAAGTCATCATAAATAACTAATACATCTTCTCCACTCTCCATCCATTCTTCACCAATAGCACATCCTGAATAAGGAGCTATGTACTGAAGTGGTGCAAGCTCTGAAGCTGCAGCAACTACTACTGTTGTGTAATCAAATGCACCATACTCTTCTAAAGTCTTAACAATGGAAGCAACTGTAGATGCCTTCTGACCGATGGCAACATAGATACACTTAACTCCCTGACCCTTCTGATTAATAATAGTATCGATAGCAATAGCAGTCTTACCTGTCTGTCTGTCACCGATAATTAATTCTCTCTGGCCTCTTCCGATAGGAACCATTGAGTCAATAGCTTTAATACCTGTCTGCAAAGGAGTATCTACTGACTTACGTGTGATAACTCCGGATGCAACTCTTTCAATTTTTCTAAATTTATCTGTCTGGATAGGTCCTTTTCCATCTATAGGCTGACCTAAGGCATTAACTACACGACCAAGCATAGCATCACCAACAGGAACCTCTACAACTCGTCCTGTAGTCTTTACTGTATCGCCTTCGTTAATATTCTTATGATTACCTAAAAGAACGGCACCAACGTTGTCCTCTTCGAGGTTGAGGATCATTCCATAAACCTCTCCAGGGAACTCAAGCAGTTCTCCCTGCATTGCGTTTTCCAGACCATGTACACGTGCAATACCGTCAGCAACCTGTATAACAGTACCCACGTCTTTTACTTCAAGTTCTGAAGCGTAGCGTTTAATCTGCTCTTTAATTACTGAGCTGATCTCTTCGGGTTTCAAATTCATGAGTCTTACGCACCTTTCCTAAAATTTTAAATCTGTAATGATAACAGCTCACGCTGTAGTTTATTAAGCTTAGTCTGAACACTGCTGTCTACTACTCTGTCACCGATTCTTATAACCATTCCACCAATAAGACTTTCATCCACATCATAGTGCATTTCCATCTTTTTGAAAGAAGTGGTCTCAAGCAGTCTCTTTTCAACAGACTGTTTAAGCGAATCACTAAGTTCCATTGCAGTAGTTACATATGCAACACCAATTCCTTTAAGGCGTTTAACTTCATCTGTGAAATAATTAAGAATTCCATCAATATCACTGTATCTGTCTTTAGTTACAATCAGATTGATGAATCCTAATATTTCAGCTGAGATGCGACCTTTAAAAACATTGTCTACAACCTCAAGTTTTTCTTCCTTAAGAATTTTAGGGTGATTCATCAGCTTACTAAAATCAGGATTTGAATCGATGATTTCCTTCAATGTACTAATTTCTTCGAGGAATTCATCTTCCTTTCCTTCTTCCACAGCCAGCTCAAACAAAGCTTCTCCATATGTATTCGAGACTAGCTTAGCCATGTGTTCTCACCTATTTCCTTTAATGTGTCATTAACTATTGAGTCCTGAACTGTAGTATCAATAGAAGCTTTTACTACTTTGCCGGCCATTAATGATGCTAAGACTACCATTTCTCTCTTCACATCATCAGATGCTTTTTGCTTTTCTAATTCTGCTTCGTTTCTGGCTCTTTCAATAATTCTGTTAGCTTCTTCTTTAGCTTCCTGAATAATGCGGTTTTCATTATCCAAAGCACGTTTTCTTGCATCAGCTAAAATAGCTTCTGTTTCTTTCTCTACATCTTTTAACTTAGAAGAATACTCCTCTTTAAGGGCGATAGCTTCTGCCTGATTCTTCTGGGCATCGTCTAATTCTTCCTTAATCTTAGTCTTTCTCTTCTCAAGCATATCCCTTACAGGATTAAAGAGAAAATATGAAGCGGCAAGAAATAAGATGAAGATAGCAACCATCATGAGCACTGAATCTGCAAGCAGTTGCAGATCTAAGTCAAATACTCTGCTCCATTCCATCTATACAGCCTCTCCTTTCTTAAATAGTGTATATCAAACGATCAGACTATTTAGCCAAAGGCTGAACGAATAACAGAATGATACCGATTAACAAACCATACAAACCTGTTGTCTCGGCAACGGCCTGTCCTAATAACATTGTTGAAGTAATTTCTGATTTAGCACCAGGATTACGTCCTACAGCTGAAGCTGCATGTCCTGCTGCGATACCCTGTCCTACTCCAGGTCCAATACCTGCGATCAAAGCAAGTCCTGCACCAATTGCTGAACAACCTTTAATAAACTCTGTGTTGAATTCCATTTTGTTTCCTCCTTATAATTAGTAGTCCAATTTTTGCTACTTAATTTACTTTTTATGATTCTTCTGTATTACATGCATCCTGAATATATGTCATAGTCAGCATACAGAATACATATGTTTGAATTGCGCCTGAGAACAGGTCGAAATATACATGCAATGCTGCTGGCCAAACTAATGCCAGTTTTCCAAGCAAGGTATAAATCAATGCCATAATGGCAGTTCCCGAAAGAATATTCGCAAACAAACGTAATGATAATGAAATTGGCACTGCGAAATCACCAATCAGGTTAATTGGTAACCAGAATGGCCACGGACTCATAAGTCCTGACACAACACCCTTAACCTTCTGGTACTTAAACTGATTGTAATGAATGAGGGTGAACGAAATAACTGCCAGTGCAAAAGTTACTCCGTAATCTGCTGTTGGTGGTCTTAATCCCAATAGGCCAGATATGTTGCTGAAGAAAATGAATACAAACAGCGTAGCAATATAGTTCCTGAATTTAGGAGCAAATCTGCCCATAACACCGTTAATCATTCCGTCCAAGAAATCAACCAACAACTCCAATACATTCTGGAAGCCGGATGGTACTTCCTTGGCTTTTTTCATGCAATGACCTGCTGCGATGAAGAACCCTATCAAAATCAGCATTACTATGAGAAGACATACATGTGTTGTAGTAATTCTCAAAGTCTGACCAAACAATTCATACTGAAATACTTCATGTATGAAAAAGTCAACTTCCTTAGCAGATTCTGATAATAAGATTCCCTGCATTTTTTCACCTCCTTATCCCTTATTTCTGCTCGATGGCAGTTTCTTTTAAATCTTTATCATCAATGTACTCAATTCTTGGAGGCAGAATTTCCTCTCCATAGATCAGAGTACTGATTTTCTTGGTTAATGGCTGCAAATACGCACCAATCTTGATTCCCGTAATTCCAAAGAATGCTGCCAGAACATATTCTCCAAAGAATACTCCGCACACACCCATAACTGCTATCAGGAATAAATACCTTAGCAAAAACTGAATTCTGATGCTCTTTACTGCATTATCATTATCAAACGAAAGTGCTCTGTCAAGAGACCACCACATATGAAAAGATGCAATCAGTGCAGTAAGCGTTCCAATCCAAAGGTTCAGACTACACTTTCCAGGATTCGGAATAAATATAGCAACTATCTGTCCTACAATTGCGAACATCAGTATTCCAACCCATAATTCAAAAACTGTTCTATTTAGTCGAATCTTTTTCATTCTCTTTTTTCTTATTAGCCAGATTATTATGTCCGGTTCCATGCATATACTGGGAATTGGTATCCTTCTTTCTAAGATGCCTTTTAGACATTCTGAATACGTTATATCCTCCGGCAACTGCACCTACAAAAAACATAATAATCATTATATAGTTCGTTCCGAGCTTCTCGTCTATGAAGTTTCCCAGGAACGAGCACAAAAAAATGGGAACCAGCATATTAATCCCAAACTGTCCTATCAGTGAAAAAGACTGATAAACCGTTCTATTGAATTTCACGCGTGGCTCCTTTCATATTTACCGATAAAATAACTACTTTATTATAGTAAATTATAGGGGTATTGTCTACTAGAATAATTTATTAAAAACGCATTGAATTGTTTGATTTTTCAAGGTATCATTGGATTAATATTAAATCTTTGGAGGTGTGAATGGACAACCCGATTTTATACCGAAAACGTATTATTCCGGATGAATGCGTTTTACTAAAAGATGACATCATTATTTCGTGCGATGAAGACAGGATTGTCACTAAATGGAACGCCCTTCACCCTAAAAAAGATCTCCACCACGGAGCTTCATGTTATTTTTTAAAAGAAGGCTTCAAGGTAAGCAAATTCTGTAAAGAAGACGACTCTTTGATGTACTGGTATTGTGACATAGTCGATTTTCATTACGAAAAAATAACTAATGAGCTCATAGTTACAGACCTTTTGGCAGATGTTATAATCTATCCCGATGGCTTCGTAAAGGTAGTCGACATAGACGAAATGGTTGAAGCCTTAGAATCAAGGTCCATTTCCCTTGATACCTTAAAAACAAGTCTTGTGAATCTCGACAGACTATTAAGCATAATCTATTCGGAGAATTTTGATTCTTTAACCAAATATATTAACGAAGTATAAAGACATACGAGCTGGCAAAATTTAATCTGCCAGCTCGCTTTTATTTTCTGATTATACTCTGACACCTCCATGCCCGGTACTATTCGTACATCGATGGATCAAAATAAATGGTTGCATATACAATGGTTGCATTTTCACCCTCCGTGGCATAGTCAGTTTTATTGCAACCGCAGATATAATAGTCTATCTCCTGCCTGTATTCGGTTCTGTTCCCACTTCCAACGCCGCACGTTCTTCCTCTGTGATCTCCATGATTACAGTTATCACAAATCAAATATCTGGTCCCAGCTCCCGTTCCATCCTCAGCCTTGTCAGGATAAGGTGACCAGTGTACACCCTCACATCTGCAGGTACATCCTTCATAGTAGTATGTATTTTCAACAGTTTTATATACAGGATTCGTAAAGCATCCATCCGGTTCAGGTGACTGATAATTCTGCGCTCTTACTTCCCCATCAGAAGTTTTATGTTCATGATAAACATATGAAATCTGAGCATTTCGAATTTCGTTAAGTCCGTCAAGATAACCAGTGCCGTGTCCTTCGCTATATCCCGAAGAATATCCTTCACTATGACCTCTTTGATAAGCATCATCTATATTTTTTCCATTTCCCAGAACATAGCGCCCATTAACCCATGCCGCGTATCCATATGGAAGATTATCTTCTGTTGCTCCATTAACATTCACACTTTCACCGCTCTGATTTTCATACACACCAGTTATATCCTGTGAATGTGCAATAAGATTAGATATTTCTTCAAAAGACAGTATTTTAAACTCTC
Source organism: Lachnospiraceae bacterium (assembly GCA_024399135.1). Taxonomy (GTDB): domain Bacteria; phylum Bacillota; class Clostridia; order Lachnospirales; family Lachnospiraceae; genus JAILLW01. The sequence continues at coordinate 65,290 of JAKSHY010000013.1, forward strand.
CGGTTTCTGCATCTTTTCCCTGACTGCATCCTATAGTCGCTAACGCTGATGCTACATTCTTTTTCCCGCTAGCGACAGATCCAAAAACCTGTTCAAAACTCTGCGAGTAATCCCTATTGTTCTGATCAATCTTATCGCTTAATCTTTTTTCAGCGTCGCTTATTTTTGATAAGATATCTGCATCTGATTTATTCATCGAATCTGCTACCTGCTTAACCTCTGAAACAATTGCCTTTTGATTATCTCCCTGCATATTACCAAGTGAGGTTTCGACTCTTTTAACCTCACTAAGAAGCTGTCTTAATGTGTCACCCTGCTGATTTTCTAACGAACTTTCTATTCTTTTAACCTCACTGAGTAACTGCTTTTGATTATCCCCTTGCAGACTTTCCATATTACTCAGTGTATTACTCATCTGTTCTTTAAGTTCATTAACACGACTATACACAGATAGGAAGTTGTCAATCATGACGCTCGTGTCATATTCTCCACTTTCTTCAAGCTGTTTTTTCAAAGTAGTAATATCGCTCTTCGTTCCATTCAGCTTTTCATGTATCGAATCAAGATTCTCTATCATGGAGTTAATTTCTTCGCTGTCATCATCCCTGTTGCCTTCCTCTTTTTTAAGTGTATTTAATGTCAGTGTACTTTCTGTGACAGCGCTCTCAAGTGTCTCTAAATATGTATGCACCTCTTCTAATTCCGTTAAAAGTTCTTCGTTATCCATGTTTTCTATAGATTCTGCAATATCTACTCCTGACCCTTTATTAATTCTTATGAAGATTACTACAGTCATGCAAATAAGCAGTGCCACTATCGACAGGAGCGACACTAAATGTGCCAGCTTATTTCTCTTGTTATCATTGTTTTCCATTTTCTTTTCCTTTCCATATTAACCAAATTTCGTGCCACGCCAAAATACCCTTTACTAATTTTGGGTAAACTTAATAAACATGTCTTGCGGCACGTTAAAAAACTTTAAATTTTAATTGGGGAATTTATATTGAAAATACTATTTACTAATAGAAAATGTGTCCACCAATCTGGATACCTGTCAATCCTTCAATAGGGGTTCTAAAGAACAGACAGTTACCAACAGTGGTCTGTCCTGACATTGCAGCATCGGCTGCCTGATAGCAGGCCGCAGTAGCATCATTTCTGGCCAAAGCCAGTGCAAGTCGCCCACTTCCAACTGGAGAAAACTGCTTTCTTTGGTAAATAACACCAACAACAGTATCCGGGAACACTGAACTCATAACACGGTTCATTACAACCGCTCCTACAGCTACCTGACCTTCAAACGGCTGATTTCCAGCCTCACAATATATAAGATTAGCAAGCAAATATCTGTCATCTGGAGCAAAAGTTACCTGTGATATATCTCTCCATGCAGATCTTTTAGCAAGCTCTGATAATCGTCTTTCCTCTGCAAGCTCTTTCTGAAGAGCAGAAATGCTAGCCTGCTGCATAGCAAGCTGTTCCTCCTGAGCCTTCATTTCCTCTTCTGTCTGAGCTATCTCACTCTCATACCCACTAATAGAATTAGTAGTCCTGCTTACAAGGCCAGATACCCTGCCTTGTTCTTCTAAAGCTTCCTGCCTAAGATTATCAAGTTCAACTTTTTCATCCTCCAGCATAGCCTTAGCTTCTTCAACTACACGTCTTGTCTCCTGGAACTGGGTAAGCATCTTTCTGTCATATGCAGCAAGCGATTCAAAATACTCATTTCTATTTAAGAAATCAGAAAAGCTGGACGCACTAAAAAGACTCTCAATAATAGCAAAATCCTGTTTTTCATACATATATTTAATACGTATTTTCATTGCCTTGTACTGATCATTTTCTATCTGGATTGCTTCATTAAGATCCTCAGTCATCTCTTCAATTTCCTGATTCTTCTTAACTATTCTGTCCTCTAAATCTGCCAGGTTTTCACTAACAGCATCAAGCTCTGAATTAAGCTGTGACAAAGCGCCCTTTAAGGAATTAGTCGTCGAGTTTAAACTCTCTAATTCCTTTTTGTTGGCTTTAATCTGACTTTCAGTCTGATTCTTCTGCTCTTTAACAGCCTTAATTTTTTCTTCAAGCTCTGAAATCTTATCAGCCTTAGCAACAATATTAGGAAGAGATGTACCCAAAATAGCAACTGACATTAACATGGCAATCGCTGCTTTTTTGAATATAAACTTATTGGCTGTATCTCTTCTGGTCATGCTAGTATAATTACTCTTTACTAATTCTTCCCAACGGGTAACTATTCCATCTTATTAATTCTTCTTACATGCTTTTCTTCATTAGAAAACTCTGTCGAAAAGAATGTTTCAACTATATCCATAGCCTCTACTTCAGCAGTTAAACCGCCACCAAGTGCTAAAACATTTGCATTATTATGAAGCCTTGTCATCTTAGCCATGAATGGATCTGTACAGAGTGCGCATCTTACACCCTTAACCTTATTGGCAACAATAGAAATACCTATACCTGTTGTGCAAACAACAACACCTTTTTCACATTCACCGCTCGCTACAGCCTCTGCTGCCGCTCTTCCAAAATCAGGATAATCACATGAAGACTTGTCAAAGCATCCATAATCCTTACATTCATACCCCTTACTTTCAAGGAATTCCTTTACCTTAATTTTTAAATCATATCCGCCATGATCTGAACCTAATGCTATCATACTCTTACCTCCTTATGTCCGGCAGCTTTCAATAATCTATTCATTGTAGCCATTGCTATTCCTTCTTCCCTAAACCCTTCCGAAAAAATCACTTTTACATTTTCATCGTCCATTTCTCGAAGAATTCTAAAAAGATTTCTGGCTATACTTTCATCGTCATCTCTGTTTCCGATTTCTTTTATTACATCAGCCCTATAGTAGCCTGAATTTTCCTTTGTTGCTATTATTCCTGTTTTTTGCCCCTGCGCTTTATATCTTGATACCTCTTCGTTAATATAGGCTACCACATCTTTGGGCTCACCATGAATTATAGTAAGTTCTCCTGATGGCGCATAATGCCTGTACTTCATTCCCGGAGCCTTTGGTTTAGCACCCGATGAACTATCGAGAATTGTCCTGTCTATAGATACGTTTTCTATGACATTTAAGAAATCTTCTTTAGTAACAAATCCCGGCCTCAGTATCATAGGCTCATCGGATGTTAAATCGATAATAGTCGATTCAAGTCCTATATCTGAAGAGCCTCCATCTATAATCATTTCAATAAGAGAATCCATATCCTCTATAACATATTTTCCTTCTGTAGGGGATGGCTTACCACTTCTATTAGCAGACGGTGCTGCAACGAAACCACCTGATGCCTTAATGAACTTTTGAGCTATAGGATTAGAAGGATATCTTATAGCAACTGTATCAAGTCCACCAGTTGTCTCCAAAGGAACACATTCAGCCTTTTTTAATATCATTGTAAGCGGGCCTGGCCAGAATCTTTTCGCAAGCTCATATGTAATTGGCGGAACATCTATCGCAATTTTCTCAATATCACCAATATCCGCTATATGAACTATTAATGGATTATCCGACGGGCGACCCTTTGCTTCATATATTTTCTTCGATGAATTCTTATTAAGAGCATCTCCTCCAAGACCATACACCGTTTCAGTTGGAAACGCTACAAGCCCACCATTTTTAATTATCAGTCCGGCCTCATTAATAACATCTTCATCGATATTATCTTTATCTATTTTAACAATTTTAGTTTCCACTTATATTGTTCCATTCAAATATTCTAATATTACATCCCAAACATCAGGAGTTTCCAGACCAAGCTTCCACTCTGCGACACCACCTAAACCATGAGCACTCATAACACTCAGCTTGGCTCTTATTGAATCAGCATCTTCAAGCCAAACCTGTCTTAACGTTCCACCTTCATTAATCTCGCCATAATGCTGGCAGGTTGTGTCATCCCATGTAGCCTCTATATTATGTCTTTTTAAGAAATCCTTCGCTGTCTGCATATCAACAGCCTGAGATGTCATCTCAACACCAACCGTATCCCAGATTCTTGTATAGAAAGGAATACCATTAATCACCTTATATGGAGGCACTTCCTCGAGGGTATTCTCTATTCCAGCTGTAACATATCCTATGCTGGCAACAGATCCGGCCTCTTTACTTCCAGCGTAATGCTCGTCATATCCCATGATAACCACATAGTCAGCAACTTCACCCTGAGTTTTCCTGTCATAATAATCAGTATTGCCTAAAGGAACATAGTTATCTATGGATAGAACAAGATTGTTCTTCCTGCAGGCAATAGACAATTCTCTAATGAATTCACTAAAATCTCTTCCTGCCTCTGTCGGAAGCATCTCTATATCAACATTAATTCCATCTATTCCAACCATCAGCATATCGCTCACCAAACGGTCTATTAAATCAAGTCTTTTAGACGTAGATTCTAAAACCTTCTTCATGCTGACATCACTTCCATGCTCTACGTTATTAAACGTAGGCCACACTTCAAGTCCAAGTGCATGTGCCCTGTCAACGTAAGCTTTGGTTGAAAAATTGTCATAATTACCTTCCGAATCATTAAGATTAAACCATGTTGGAGAAATTACATTTAATCCCTTGGTATTAGCAACATACTGGTCTAACGTATCATTTCCTGCAACACCAGCCACTGCGTGCCATCCCATATTGATTTTATAATCCCTGCACAGATTTGAATACTCCGGTTCCTTATAATCTTCTACCGGCAAAGGTGTTTCCGGAACAATCGAGCCGATTCTTTTATTTTCAACAAAGCCAATAATTGCATCGTCAGTCTTGACCTTAGACCACTCTTCCATCTGATCAATTACTATTACCTTGTCTCCAGCTTTTAATTCCTTTAAGATTTCTTCCTTAATTCCACCTCTGTGTCTTACCTGAGTGTCCTTTTTAATGGTTCCAACCTGTCGTTCTTCCCATTTAGTATAAATCTGTATTCTGTTAGGATTTTCGAATTTTTCATATGAGAAATTTGAAAACTTCTTCGCATAATCAAGCGCAACTAAAAGCTTATCTCCTTCCAGTCTTGAAGGAACATATTCCATTGTGCCCGGTGTATCATTATCAATAATCTCATTAGTTCCAACCTTATTCATAAGCATATTGGTTGGCAACGTATATATAAGAAGTGAATCAACAGGATCATAATAAAATCTGTCATTAAAATATGTATGAACAAAGTCAAGATCAACATAGTATGTGCCATCTATCAGATACGCACGATCCTGCATGAACTCGTCCTGCCAGATAATCGCAACATCCTCATCTGACTTATTTTCAAAATATACTTTCATATCATAAACTTCATCCGAATACGTAAATCTCTCTATGATATCCGCACCAAATGTAGCTGCTACAACTACTATAATAAGGACGATTGCCACAAATATCGGAATTAACTTTTTATTCATTTTCGTTCCTCCAATCGCCCTATATTATAGCAAACAATTCCATATGAGTCATTACAAAAATACTATATATTGGTGTACTTAAGTTCCCGGCAACTAAATGATTGGTTTTCAGCAATATCGTTGTATTAATCCTATGATTATAAATTTGTCACTCAAGATAGGAAAAGTACACCCAGACCAAATTCCGTAAGTATGAGTCATCCTAATTTTGTAACTATCATATAATTTAGCAAGATGCTCCAAAAAAATACTGCATTACCTTATTTTGGGTTCATGTTATTAATAAGGGGAAAATGCGGCAAGCACGACTAGCTTGCAAGACACAATCTAAAGATCATAGACTGCGAATAGTAAATTCAATTTAAAGTCCTCAAAACACGTTTCGCCTCCTCTCTTTTTAGGGATAGGAGCACCTCGCAAAACTAATATAGCAATATTACACAACTTTGTCAACATATAATTTGTATTTTATTGTGCACTTGTACTAATACATTTATTCTATATTGACCCGGCGGGTTAATTCAAATATATAAAATTTCTCTTAAATAACGCTTAAAACATTGACTAATAGGGCATTCTTCGTATAATATAGTGGTATCTGTAAGGAGTATATTATGAGGATAGAAAAAGTGAACGATAACCAAATTCGTTGCACCTTGACGAAAGAGGATCTCGTTAATAGAAAAATAAAAATAAGTGAATTAGCTTATGGTTCTGATAAGGCTAAGACTTTATTTAGAGATATGATGCAGCAGGCATCTTTTGAGTTTGGCTTTGAAGCCGAGAACATTCCACTTATGATAGAAGCAATTCCTGTTTCTAACGAATGTATTGTTTTAATCATAACCAAGGTTGATGATCCTGAAGAATTAGATACCAGATTTTCTAAATTCTCACCATCTGTTCACCAGGAGGCATCGAGTCCTTTATCTGATTTGATTGAGAATCTTTCAGAGGGTGCAGATGATGTTCTTGATTTATTCAAGAAGCTTCAGAGTATTAATAATAGTGCTACTCAGGAAACTTCCGCTCACGAGCTTTCAGAAGAAGAAGCAAAGGAAGCTGCCAAATCTTCTTTTAAATCTGAAATCAAGAAAAAGATTAAAGACGCTTCAGACACCATGGCTATGGTTCGTATATACGGATTTGATGATTTAAGCATTATCATTAAGCTTTCGAAGATTATTACCAACTTTTATCACGGTTCTAACTCTCTATTCAAGGATCAGAACAATGGATATTTGTTAGCAATAACTAAATCTGATCATTCGCCAGCAGACTTTAATCGTGTATGCAACATTTTAGCCGAATACGGTAACTGCATTAAATCTGTTAGTGGTTCAGATGCATATTTAGCAGAGCATCATACACCTATTATTAGAGGAAATGCTCTTCAGACATTATCAGAAGTTTAATAGATTTACTTAAAACAGCAACGCTATCTCTTATGAGATAGCGTTTTATGAGGAAAAAATATGACCAAAGGAAAAATACATTCATTAGAGAGTTTTGGTACTGTTGATGGACCTGGAACCAGATTCGTAGTTTTCGTCCAGGGATGTCCAATGAGATGTGCATACTGCCACAATCCCGACACACAGCCTATGACCGATGGAACATTAATGGATCCTTCAGAAATTCTTTCACAGTATTTAGATAAGGAACCTTTTTACAAAAATGGTGGTGGACTCACAGTTACCGGAGGAGAACCTTTGATGCAGGTGGATTTCCTCATAGATCTCTTCACACTCTTAAAGGAACATAATATTCATACATGTATAGATACATCTGGTATCGCATATACTAAAAGCAATACAGCTTTCATAGAAAAGCTCGATCGTCTTATGAAGCTTACAGATCTTGTCATGCTTGACATAAAGCATATAGATCCCCAAAAGCATATGGAGCTTTGCGAACAACCTAACGAAGGTATTCTGGACTTTGCCAGATACTTAAATGATCGAAAAGTTCCTATGTGGATACGTCACGTTGTTGTTCCAGGATGGACTGACGACGATAAATATCTTTTTGATTTAGGTTATTTTATTGGCGAATTCGACAACTTGAAAGCTCTTGATGTACTGCCATATCATACTATGGGTGAAGTGAAGTACGAAAAGTTGGGAATGGAATATAGGCTTAAGGGCGTTCCAGCAATGAGTCCTAAAGCTGCTATAGAAAAAAAAGAAATTATTCTGAATGGAATAAGAAAACGTCGCGAAGAAAGGAGTAAAAACAATGACAGTAACTAAAGATATGACAATGGGTGAAATTCTTTCACTTGATCCTAATATGGCTAATATACTTGTTGAAGCAGGAATGCACTGTGTAGGATGTCCTTCACACTCATTCGAGGCTCTCGGCGAAGCAGCAATGATTCACGGAATCGATGTTGATTCTCTTCTTGAGAAGCTTAACAATCAGTTAGCAAACAAATAATCGCTTGATTATAATTTTAGTATCTTTGTGTCGTAAGACATAACAAAAGGGCGTTGGATTATTCCAACGCCCTTTAATTACCTGTCAATTCAATTCTACAGATTAGATAGCCTCGTGGAATGTACGAGAGATAACATCTGCCTGCTGTTCAGGAGTTAACTTAATGAAGTTAACAGCGTATCCTGATACACGAATTGTTAACTGAGGATACTTCTCTGGATGAGCCTGTGCATCTAAAAGAGTATCTCTGTTTAATACGTTAACATTTAAGTGGAAACCACCCTTTGTTACATATCCATCTAACAAATTAACCAAGTTATCAACTTGAGCTGTACTTGTCTCTGCCATTTTTTCTTCCTCCTATCGATAATCATCTAACCCCTGGTGTAATGTTGGCACACTGCAAGCCAAAGGTGTTCTAGAACAATCAGTGCATCCCATGGTGTCTACAGTCATTAATGATTCCTCTGCAGGATCATTATGAACATTAACATGACCAACACCGTTGACAACGCCATTATCAAGCATAGCAACTAATTCATCAATCATCTTTTCTGTATCTTCCATGGAAACACCTCCTGTTAATATTTTAATTACTTATTTAAATCGATCTCAATATCTCCTGAGAAGATCTGATCTTCCTTACCAAGAGCACCTGGGATAATAGTAAATGTATTAGAAATACCGTCCTGTGCATCCTTGAATGGTAACTTAGCTACTGAAGATAATGAAGCAACAGCACCATGAGTATCACGTCCGTGCATTGGGTTAGCACCTGGAGCGAATGGCTGTCCCTTACGACGTCCATCAGGAGTATTACCTGTAGCCTTACCATAAGTAACGTTAGAAGTAATTGTTAAGATAGAAGTTGTAGGAATACCATTTCTGTATGTATGATGACGTCTAACAGCTGTCATGAATCTTGAAACAAGTGCAACTGCGATAGAGTCTACTCTGTCATCATCATTACCATACTTAGGGAAGTCACCTTCAACTTCGAAGTCAGTAGCGATACCGTCTTCATCACGGATAACCTTAACCTTAGCATACTTCATAGCTGAGAATGAGTCAGCACAGATTGAAAGACCTGCAATACCTGTTGCGAAGTATCTCTTAACGTTCTTATCATGAAGAGCCATCTCTGCTCTTTCATAACAATACTTATCATGCATGTAGTGGATGATATTTAATGTATTAACATAAACATCTGCCTGCCACTCCATCATATCCTCGAACTTAGCCATAACATCATCATAGTCAAGGTAGTCACCAACAACTGGACGATACTTAGGTCCAACCTGCTTCTTAGTAACTTCATCAACACCACCATTGATAGCGTATAATAAGCACTTAGCAAGGTTAGCTCTAGCTCCGAAGAACTGCATTTCCTTACCGATAACCATTGAAGATACGCAACATGCGATACCGTAGTCATCACCATGTGTTACTCTCATTAAGTCATCGTTCTCATACTGGATTGAAGATGTCTGGATAGAAATCTTAGCACAGTATCTCTTGAATGCCTCAGGTAATTTTACTGACCAGAGAACTGTCATGTTAGGCTCTGGTGAAGGTCCTAAGTTAGTTAATGTGTGAAGGTATCTGAAGCTCATCTTTGTAACCATGTGACGGCCATCAACACCAGCACCAGCTAATGACTCTGTAATCCATAATGGATCACCAGCGAAAATCTGGTTGTATTCAGGTGTACGAGCGAAACGTACGCAACGTAACTTCATGATGAAGTGATCGATGAACTCCTGGATCTGCTCTTCTGTGAACTTTCCAGAAGCTAAGTCTCTCTCAGCGTAACAATCTAAGAATGTAGATGTACGACCAAGGCTCATTGCAGCACCGTTCTGCTCCTTAACTGAGCAAAGGTAACCAAAGTATACAGCCTGTACTGCTTCCTGTGTGTTAGAAGCTGGCTTAGAAATATCACAGCCATAAGAAGCTGCCATTTCCTTCATCATCTTTAAAGCAACAATCTGCTCTGAAAGCTCTTCACGAAGTCTGATAACGTCATCTGTCATTACACGACCTGTAGAATCCTTCTGAGCCTGCTTGTCTTCGATAAGGAAATCAATACCATAAAGAGCAACTCTTCTGTAGTCACCGATGATACGTCCACGTCCGTAAGCATCTGGAAGACCTGTGATGATATGTGATGTACGACAAGCTCTCATTTCTGCATTATATGCATCGAAACAACCTGCGTTGTGAGTTTTTCTATGTGTTGAGAAGAACTCTGAAATTTCAGGATCTACTTCGTATCCATTATCAGAGCAAGCCTTCTCTGCCATTCTAATACCACCATATGGCATTAATGAACGCTTGAAAGGTGCATCTGTCTGGAATCCAACGATAGTCTCCTTAGACTTGTCTAAGTATGCTGGACCATGAGAAGTGATTGTAGAAACAACCTTAGTATCCATATCAAGGACACCACCTGCTTCACGCTCTTTCTTCATTAAATCCAAAACCTGATTCCAAAGGTCTTTTGTGTTCTGTGTAGCTGCAGCTAAGAAAGAATCATCTCCCTCATACTGGTGGTAGTTCTTCTGAATGAAGTCACGTACGTTAACTTCGTTCTCCCACTTACCGGCTACGAAATTGTTCCATTCTGGTCTCATTTAAGTAACCCTCCTATAGAAATTTTATATATTTTGGCACAAAATTTATGGGGGACTCCCATAATTCCATGCTGTTTTCGTATAATCATTATATGTTAAGAATTATCTCAAAACAAGTATTGTATATGTTCTTTTTTAGGAACATTCTACATGCCATATCAATATTTTGTATCCAAAAATTAACTTGTACTAATTGTTGAATTATATTATGATATATAAATATATTATGCGTTTTAAATAAGGAGGAAATAATCATGGCATACGTTATTGGTGATTCTTGTATTTCATGTGGCGCTTGTGCAGGAAATTGTCCTGTAGGTGCTATCTCTGAAGGAGATGGAAAGTTCGAAATCGATGCTGCAACATGCATTAACTGCGGTTCATGCGCAGGTGGATGCCCTGTTGGTGCTATCTCTGAGAACTAATATTTTCTCAGTTAATAAAGAGGACCGATGCATATCGCATCGGTCCTTTTTATTTGATTAATGCTTGCTGCCTCTTTCGGTATTAGCAAATTTAGTAAATTCTGGAAGCCATACCAAATCAACTGTTCCTATTGGGCCATTTCTTTGCTTGGCAACTATTATTTCAGCAATACCCTTCTTCTCCGAATCCTTATTATAATAATCATCTCTATAGATGAACATTACCATATCAGCATCCTGCTCAATGGCACCTGATTCACGAAGATCCGAAAGCATAGGTCGTTTATCCGGTCTGCCTTCAACAGCACGTGAGAGCTGTGACAGTGCAACTACAGGAACATCAAGTTCTCTGGCAACTGCCTTTAACGATCTTGAAATCTCTGAAATTTCCTGTTGATGAGACTCTGATTTTCCTGAACCTGACATCAGCTGAAGATAGTCTATTATAATAATATCAAGGCCATGTTCTATCTTATATTTTCTACACTTTGATCTAAGCTCTGAAACTGGAATACTAGGTGTATCATCTATTATCAATCCTGATTTTCCAATATTACCAGCACTTTCAATAAGTGCCTTCCAGTCTCCATCAGATAATCGTCCTGTTCTTATCTTCTGAGCATCTACTCTTGATTCTAAGGAGAACATACGATTAACCAGACTTTCCTTACTCATTTCCAGTGAAAAGATGGCTACATTCATGTTTCTCTTAAACGCCATATGCTGTGCAATATTTAAGACAAATGCTGTTTTTCCCATTGATGGTCTGGCAGCGATGATAATAAGATCAGAACGCTGAAATCCTGCAGTCATAAAATCAAGATCCAAAAATCCCGTTTCTATACCAGTAACAGTACCTTTAGCCTTATATACTGTCTCTATTCTATCCATGGCATTCATTACGACTTTATCTATCGAAACGAAATCATCAGCACTTCTGTTCTGCGTTATATTAAAAATCTTTCTTTCACTGTCATCCATTATTGTTTCAATGGAATCTTTTCCCTGATAACAGGCCTGTGATATTTCATCAGCAGTCTTAATAAGCTTTCTTGAAGTTGAATGCTCTTTGACTATCTGAACATACTGCTTAATATTAGCAGCTGTAGGAACTGTAGCCAGTATGTCTTTTAAGTACTCTAACGAGCTAACCTCTGGAGATACCTCTTTCTCCTTAAGCTTAGCCTGAAGTGTAACAGGATCGACCTCTTTTCCTGTGTTATACAATTCCACCATAGCATCAAAAACTATTCCGTACTGCTTAGAATAAAAATCATCTCCTGATATCTGTTCTGATGCTACAGTTATAGCATCTCTGTCAAGTATCATGGATCCGATTACGGACTGTTCAGCTTCTATACTATGTGGTAATACTCTCTTTAAACTATTCTCGTCCTGCGCCATTAGTTCTTTTCAACCACCTGAACTCTTAATGTACCTGTAACCTGTGGATGAAGTTTAACAGGCACTTCGAAGGTTCCAAAATTCTTAATTGGTTCCTTTAATACAATCTTTTTCTTATCTATATCCTTTTTGCACTGTTCCTGATAAGCTGTTGCAATTTCCTTTGATGAAACAGATCCAAATGTTTTTCCACCCTCTCCGGCTTTAATCGAAACAACAACCTTATCATTCTCCATATCTTTTGCAAAAGCCTGTGCACTTTCTAAAAGCTCCTTGGCAACCTTTTCATCGTTAGCCTTCTTAAGCTTAAGATCGTTCATATTTTTTCCGTTAGCTTCAACACCAAGCTTTTTAGGAAGGATAGCATTTCTGGCATATCCATCAGCAACCTCTACTATCTGTCCTTTCTTTCCAAGACTCTTCACATCTTCTAATAAAATTATTTTCATATCTTTATTTCCTCGTTTTCTATCATAGTATCTAATGTTTTCTTAAGTTCACCTATTGCCTCTTCAATAGAAACTCCTTCTAACTGGCAACCTGCAATACTTAAATGGCCTCCGCCACCCATTTTCTCCATAATAACCTGAACATTTATTTCATCAATTGATCTTGCTGAAATAAATATCTGGTTCTGATAATCAGTGAAAATAAAGCTTGCCTTAATACCTTTAATATTAAGAAGCTCATTAGCTGCCTGCGCGCCAACTACTGTAGGTGAATCCAGATCTTCACTCGTACATGTTGATATTGCAAAAGAATTCTTATATATTTCTGCCTGAGAAACTGCATCTGCCTTAGCCTTATATTCATTCGCATTTTCTCTAAACAGTTTTCTTACCCTCGTTACATCTGCACCATTTCTTCTAAGGAATGCAGCAGCCTCAAATGTACGAACACCTGTCTTAGTCATGAAGTTATTAGTATCTATCATAATTCCCGAATACATACAGTCTGCTTCTTCTGATGTAATATGAACACCATCGTCAATATACTGAAGAATTTCAGATACCATTTCACATGCAGATGAAGCATACGCTTCTATATAAGAAAGAGTAGCATTCTCTATGTATTCTGTACCCTGTCTGTGGTGATCTAATACTACTATTGACTTACATAACCTAAGAAGTTCCGGACACTCTGTAATACTAGGTCTATTTACATCAACAACTACTAATACTGTATTCGAATCAGCCATTTCAATAGCAGTTGAGTTGCTCACCAGCATATCCTCATCATAGTCATCCTTAGACATGAAAAGATCGACCATAGGTTTAATTGCAGTACTCACTCCATCAACTACTATATGTGCTTTCTTATCTAATGATTTAGCGATTCTGTATATACCAACAGCGGCTCCGAAGCTATCAACATCAGGAAGCCTGTGTCCCATAACAAGAACCTTGTCCTTAGTTGAAATAATTTCCTGAAGAGCCTGTGCCTTAACTCTGGCCTTAACTCTCGTATTCTTTTCAACCTGCTGACTCTTACCTCCAAAGTAAATGATATTTTCTGGAGTTTTAACTACAGCCTGATCTCCACCTCTTCCAAGTGCTAAATCAATAGCATTTCTTGCGAATTCATAATTTTGAGCATAGGAAAGTCCATCAAGGCCCACACCTATACTTATAGTAACCGACATCTCGTTTCCTATATTCACTGTCTTTACCTCATCGAGAATATCGAACTTATTTTCTTCAAGTGTTTCCATAGCCTTCTTTCGAAGAACTATCATATATTTGTCCTTCTCGAGTTTCTTACATATTCCATCAAGAGAAGATATATACATATTAATTTTTCTATCAATCAAAGCTACAAGAAGTGATCTTCTAACCTCTTCAACACTCTCTAATGCCTCATCATAGTTATCAAGGTATACCATTCCTACAGCAAGAGACTGATCATCGATTTCCTTTAGCGCTAATTTAACTGCTGTAATATCAAAAAGATAAAAGGCAATCAGGTTATCTTCAGATCCGTTAGATGATATTAAATTGCTGCTCTTAACCAGCTCCTTAATAGAGAGTCTTCTCATCTTTAACTGATAACTATTGTTGTCATACTCAAGCTCTGTCTCAACATAGTTTTCAGAAGATGGAAGTTTATCTTTGGTTATTGATGGGAATACTGATGTTATTGACTTATCGAACTGTGCTGATTTATCTGTAATCTGTTCGAAAAGTTCATTCATCCAAAGAATATGTCCATCATTATCAAGTAACGCATATGGAATCTCTAATTCTTTAAGCATTACCTTCTGAACCTGGCTAAAATGTGTTCCGAAATTAACCAGCTCCTTCATAATGATAGATTTATTATAATTTATTAAAAAGATATATATTGCGAAATATACCAGTATGTATCCTGTCAGAATCAAACCTGCCTTATAATCACAAAGATATACGAATACATCAACTAAAGCTAATATAATACCCAGGTATAATGAAATTAAAGATAACTGTTTTAACTTTCCTTTAAATTTAAAGGACTGTCTATTTTTACCCATACATTTCCTTTCTGTCTTAAGGCGATACCTTTCTTGAGTATACCACAATTGGTTTTGTTTTCCAAATAATTAAAAAAGCCACCCAAAATGGGTGGCTTAAAATCAATCATTTAGTCCTGTGTATAAGGTAAGATTGCTACGTGACGAGCTCTCTTGATAGCACTTGTAAGTGCTCTCTGGTGCTTAGCACAAGTTCCTGTCACACGACGAGGAAGAATCTTTCCTCTTTCAGAAATATACTTTCTTAACTTTGCAGCATCCTTGTAATCGATTACGCTATCCTTACCACAAAATACGCAAACCTTTTTTCTTCTGTGCATTCCGCCTCTTTTTCTCATTGGAGCATCAGACTTGTCTGCTTTATTAAATGCCATAACGGTTTTCCTCCTATCTTAAACGAATGTTTAGTTAAAAGGCAATTCCTCTTCTATTCCATCAGGAATATTCATGAAGCCATCGCCTGCACCTGAAACAACTGGTGCGCTATCGTTTCCTGAAGAAAAGCTATCATTCGATGCGGATGAACCATTCTTTGATTCTGCGAATTCCTGGTTTTCAACAACTACGTCTGTAGTGTATACTCTCTGACCGTCCTTATTAGTATAAGAACCTGTCTGAATACGTCCCTCAGCAAGGATCTTAGTTCCCTTACGAAGGTATTTTTCTGCGAATTCACCATTTCTGCCAAAAGCTACACAGTTGATAAAATCAGCTGTTGCTTCGTCACCGCTATTACGGTTGTATCTTCTATCAACTGCCAAAGAATATCTGGCAATTGCCATTGAATTTTCACCCTGTGAATATCTAACTTCAGGATCTCTGGTCAAACGACCCATCAAAATAACTTTATTCATATCTGCCTCTACTTTCCGGCATAAATATGATATTTATGCCTCGTCTTGTCTAACGCATAAAAATCTCATTACGTTGTCCATGATACGAACTCTGTTTTCAATCTCTGCAGGAGCTGTAGCTTCAGCATCGAAATGAATGAAGTAGTAAAAACCAAACTTATCGTGGTTTACTTCGTAAGCAAGTTCTTTCTTTCCCCACTCATCAACACCTGTAATAGTACCGCCGAATCTTTCAACGTACTCCTTACACTTGTCAACAGTAGCTACTCTTGCTTCGTCTTCGAGTTTCGCATTAACAACAACACATAATTCGTATTTGTTCATGCTTGTTACCTCCTTTTGGTCTCTGGCCCTTAAATACTTAAGAGCAAGGATGTGGGCAGATGCCCTATTCATACTTTGGATTTCTCCAAGTGTCCATATAGACACCACGGAAATTTAATATATCATGATTTTTTAGCTATTTCAAGCCATTTTTGCGAAAAATTAGTTATTTGCTAACATTTTTATTTCTTCAATTTTCGAAGAAATAAGATTCTTCACATATTCCGAAAGCTCTACAGTACTCATATCTTTGTACGTATCATAGTAAATTGGCGAAAGAAAATGTATCTGTACTGAAACCTTTTTTAAAGAATTCTTTAAAAACACCTTATAAGAATCATACAAAACTACTGGAACAATAGTGCTTTTATTTGATGTTGCAGCCTTAAATGATCCTGGCATAAAATCATGAAGCTCGTTGCTGTCAACTCCTTCTGGATAACCACCCTCAGGGAATATCAAAAATTTTCTTCCAGCTTTCACCTCTTCGGCAACTTCTCTGATGACTCTGATCTGATTTTTAGGATCCGACTTATCCAGTCTTTTGCCTCTTAGCAATGTAGTTACCTGATCAAGCAGTAAAGCTCTTGATCTTGCTTCATCTATCACTATAGAACACGGTTCATCATGTGCAAGCATTATTCCTACTGCATCATACTTTCCCTGATGATTGGCATACATTATATATCCTCCATCTTTTGGAAGATTTTCAATGCCAACAACCGTATCTACAATTCGCCCTCTTTTCCTAACTGCTCTGCAGGCAAATCTAACCAGATTATATCTGTCATTTTCAGTATATTTCTCTGGTTTTCTCTCAATTTTTTTGTATTTGTAATAAAAATGAAAAAACGTAAATACCGAAATAGTAATTACGAAATAGAATCTAAACACTGTATATCTCCATACCAAACAAGATTCATAGTCCTATGAAAATATAGCATATTATGTTGATTTTCGCAATTTTGTTTATCTATTATATGTTATTATTATAGTACAAAGATATAGGAAGGAGCTGTTATGAACGAAATCGAAACACTTAAAAATTGGATCGATGAATCCGATAACATAGTCTTTTTCGGTGGTGCAGGAGTATCAACAGAAAGTGGTATCCCTGATTTTAGATCTGTAGATGGACTTTATAATCAAAAATACCAGTATCCACCAGAGACAATATTATCTCATACGTTTTATAGACGTATGCCAGATGAATTTTACCGTTTTTATAAGGATAAGATGCTATGCCTTGATGCGGAGCCTAACGAAGCACACCGAAAGCTTGCAAAGCTCGAAGATGAAGGAAAACTTAAAGCTGTAATAACACAGAACATAGATGGATTACATCAAAAGGCCGGTTCAAAAAATGTTTTAGAATTACATGGAAGTGTTCTTAGAAACTACTGTGAGGAATGTGGCGAATTTCATGATGCTCAGTACATTCTGGATTCTTCAGATGTTCCAAAATGCAAGAAATGTGGAGGTCCTGTAAAACCGGACGTTGTACTATACGAAGAAGGACTTGATAACAATATATTAACCAAATCAATAAATGCTATTTCTAACGCAGATGTATTGATAATAGGCGGAACTTCTTTAGTTGTATATCCGGCTGCAGGTCTTATTGACTACTATAAAGGGTCAAAACTCGTATTAATCAATCTTCAGGCTACCAGTCGAGATTCAATGGCAGATTTAGTTATTAATAAACCTATTGGCGAAGTTTTTAGTATGATCTGATTTTAATATTCATACTTATATATATATTAATAAACACACAGTAAGGCGTAAAAAAAAGGACCTTGGAGTAAATCCAAGGTCCTAATAATTTTAACTTAATTTCAGATTAAGTATTTGGCTTATTTCCAAGCGTCATACTGCTTCTGGAACTCAGCGATTACATCCTGGTAACCAGCTGCATCAAGCTCTTCCTGGTACTTGTCAATTGTTGACTGTACATCAGCAGGCTTAACACCACCGTTCTCAAGAACGAATCCATACTGCTCGAATACTGACTGACAAGCTGCATAGCTAGCTTCTACAGGAGTCTTATCGAATCTGAATCCAGCTGCACATGATGTATTAGCACCACCGTTGAATGACTTGTAAAGATCAGCCTTGTTAGCTGGCTCGTTAGATACAGGTGTTACAACTGTAGCTGAAGCAGACTCCCACATTGAGTGGTTGTACTTCTCTGAGCTCTGCTCAACCTGTCCATTAGCATCGTAGTTGAAGTCTTCACCTTCGATACCGAATGTGTAGATATCAGCTAACTTAGAATCTGTGTAAAGAAGACCCATGAACTCGATAGCTGCCTTAGCTTCTTCTTCTGAAGAGTTAGCTGTGATACAGTAGCAAGAACCAAGAGCTGATGTAGAGTGAGCCCATCTGTCTGTTGCTGGCTGCATTACAACGTCCTGACCATAACGAGCAGAAGCTTCGTCATTTACAGGAACGTCTGTCCACCAAGAGATAGCCCAATCCTGTGTCTGAGTTGTTGTATCTGTTGTTGTCTTTGTTACATCATCTTCTGAAAGGTAACCAGCCTCAGCCCAGTTAGCCATTAATGTACAGAACTCTAAGTACTGAGGTGTAAGAATTGTGTCTACTACAGAATTTGTTGCTCTGTCTACACAAACCCAGTTAGATGTAGCATCAGCTGTGAAGAAATCGAAATCGTTGATGTACCATCTGTAGAACATAGCTGTCTTCTGTGAAAGATATGGGTACTTAAGTCCCTTGCCCTTAGCGTCAGCGAGCATTGGCTCAAGATCAGCTAAAGACTTAACTGAAGTGATATCCCATCCGAACTCATCAACTAAATCCTTACGGAACATGAAGTCATATCCTTCTACGTTATCTTTGTATACAGGAATGAAGTAGTTCTTTCCGTTATACTTTGTAGCTTCCCACTGACCAGCATCCATTGAACCATATAATGCTGTTCCTGGAAGAAGATCTGTGATATCATAAACTGCTTCAGCTGGAACTAAATCGTTAGTACCGATTGTTGACTCCCATGAAGCTGTCCATAATAAGTTGATTTCACCATTCTGTAATGATAAGTTAGCCTTATCTGTGTACTCACCTGAGTTGATATCTGTTAAGTTGATCTTAACATTGATCTTGTCAGCGATGTACTCGTTGATAGCATCTTCTACCTTCTGAACCTGCTCAGCGTCAGGTACTACGTTGAATGATGCTCTTGTTAAATTGATTTCTACAGGCTCGCCTGTGATCTCTGGAGCAGATGCTTCTTCTGAAGACTCTGCTGGTGCGCTAGCTTCTTCTGAAACGCTAGCTTCTGCGCTTGCTGAAGCGTCTGCTGATGAAGCTGCATCTGTTGAAGAGCCACAACCAGCAAGAACTGAAACAGCCATTGCTGCAGTAAGTACGATTGAAAGTACTTTCTTTTTCATTTTGAAAAATCCTCCCTTAAAATATGTATATCCTAATGTTGACACTACGCCAACACTGAACATCTTTGGTCATTCTAACATTTTGAACTTGATATGTCAAATGTATGAACAAATTTTGAACAAATTTTATAATTTGTTAATATTTTATCCCTTAACTGATCCAACTGTAAGACCCTTGATGAAGTACTTCTGGAAGAATGGATATACTACCATGATAGGTCCGATAACTACAAGTACTGTTGCCATAGTAGCTGAATACTGAGGAATTACATTACCCATAGCAGCTCTTGCTGAAGGTGGAACGTTGTTATTATTAAGAAGGAATTCAATGTTCTTCTGAATATTAACAAGTAATAACTGTAATGGGTGCTTGCTTTCTGACTTAGCATCAATGTAAAGCATAGCATTCTGCCAATCGTTCCAATAGCTTGTTGCCATCATGAATCCAACAGCTGCAAGCGAAGGCTTTAATAATGGAAGTGTAATCTGGAAGAATGTTCTGTATTCTCCAGCACCATCAATTTTGGCTGCTTCCATCAATTCCTGTGGAATACTGTTAGCAATGAATGTTCTTAAAATAATTACGTTCATTGTTGTTACACAAAGTGGAAGGATTAAAAGAAGTAAAGAGTTCTTTAAATCATACCATCCACAGAATACAAGGTAACCAGATAACTGACCACCGTTGAACAACATAGGAATCAATACGAAGATAGATAAGAATCTAGATAATCTAAAATCTTTTCTACTAATTGAGTATGCATACATACTCATGAATAAAAGTCCAAGGAATGTACCTGCAACTGTCACGAAAATAGTAACAAGATATGACTGATATAACTTCTTACCATATTTAAATACTGTGCTGATACCATCCATTGACCACGCTTTTGGCCAGAAGCTAAAACCGTTCTGTGTAATAGATAATTCATCTGCAAAAGCAGAAATAAATGTTAACCATACTGGAGCCAAAGCAAATAAGGTAAAGATCAAAAGACAAATACCTAATATAACCTGACCCATTCCAAACTTGTCCTTCTTAGAAGGAGCTAAATCCAAATTTTTCTTAGCCATTTCTTAGCACCTCCCCTTAGAACAACGCATCATCTGGCTCAATCTTACGTACCAGACCATTAGCAATCAACATTAACAACAATCCAATAACTGACTGGAAGAAAGATGCTGCACCAACTCGACCGAAGTCAGAACTCTTAACGATCTGATTCAATACGTAGGAATCAATAACCTGTGTAGTTGGATACAAACCACCACCATTACGTGTAACCTGATAGAACAAACCTGTATCAGACTTCATGATTGAACCAACTGAAAGTAATAACATTACTGTAATCATTGGTACAAGTGATGGGATTGTAATATGTAAAATCTTCTGCCATTTGTTAGCACCATCGATATCAGCAGCTTCATATAACTCTGTATCGATACCAGCTAATACTGACATGTATAATACTGAACCATATCCTGTATCTTTCCAAATCTTAACAATAGTAAGAATTACTGGCCAAAGTGCAGCTTCAGAATAGAACTTAGTAGTTGTTCCGAATGTTACATTAATTAATCCCTGCTCACTAGCTAAGAAACCATACACGATGAACTGTACAGCTGCATAAGAAATAAATACAGGAATAATCATAATTGTCTGCATTACCTTAGCACATTTTTTGAAAATGAACTGATCGATTGCGATAGCAAGAGTAACATTTAACAGTGTACCAATTGATGTGAAAATGAAGTAGTACATCAAGGTGTTAACTGTCATAGTTTTGAAGATGTTCTTAGACGCGATCAAGAATTTAAAGTTATCAAAACCTGCCCAATTACTTCCGAATATTCCTAACATAGGCTTATAGTCTTTGAAAGCTATAATAAGACCCGTCATAGGAACATACATGATGAAAAATAGAACTAAGAATGCTGGCATAGCCATAATAACATGAGCTCTATGTTTCCAAGTGTTCTTTAGAAAACTTTTCATATTAAATTCTCCTTCTCCCTAATGTTTGCGTTTTATGGACGCATACTTGATTCTACAATATTTAGCCAAAAAAAACAAGAGAATAAGCAATTTGTTATCACAATTACACAATTTCAGTAAGGATTTACAAAATTTTTTTAAATCTTTTGTGAAAATAATCTAACAAAATGATGAATCTTTTGTAACTTTTGCAATTTGCAACATGGTTTCTTCTATAGAATCGCTATTGTCTATTAATATGTCTGAGGATGTCTTAAACTCATTTTCAGAAAGCTGCGATTTCATAATAGAGTCAATCTTTTCCTCTGTATATCCTCTGGATTCCTTTAATCTTTTTCTTCGAATGTCCTCTCTGGCGAAAATGTACCACATTTCGTCAACAACCTCATTATATCCGCATTCTATGAGTAGAGCTGCTTCTATAAAGAAATAGTCTACTAATCCTTCATGTCTTGCTTTAGCTATTTCTTCTATTATATATGTACGAACTGCAGGATGAATAATATTATTAACTTTTTCAAGTAATGAATTATCTTCATATATTTTAGAAGCCATTAGCTTATTGACTATTCTTCCATCTTCATCAAGAATCTCTTTTCCCAAAAGATCAACTATGTCCTTATAACATTTTTCACCTGGCTTTTCCAAATCCTTTGCTATTTCATCAGCAAAAAGAATAATACATTTACATCTGTTACTTATCTCATTTAAAACTCTTGATTTTCCCGAACCAACACCACCAGTTATTCCTATTATTTTCATTAGAAGTATCCTTTCAAATATACATAGTAATTATATTATATACTCGCACCATAACTTATACAAAGATATAGTGAATACCTTCATGCATGCATGAATATTTACTTGAATCATCGTGGATAACAAAAAAGAAGCCTGACATAAATCAAGCTTCTTAATAAAAGAGGTGCGAGCCGGATTTGAACCGGCGATGACGGTGTTGCAGACCGGGGCCTTACCGCTTGGCTATCGCACCATATGCTGAGTATAAACTCAAGCTCCCCGAGTAGGACTCGAACCTACGACACTTCGGTTAACAGCCGAATGCTCTACCGACTGAGCTATCGAGGATTATTTCTTTCAGGGTTAATACCCTCAAAACTGAATCAGAAGTTATTCACCTTTCTTGGATA
>JAKSHY010000014.1 GCA_024399135.1 Lachnospiraceae bacterium
CATCTTGTATTTCATACAGCCAATCATACTATATATAGGCCTTAATAATACAATTGGTTTTTTCAAAACCCATTATATCATTATATGGCAGTTTACACCAACTGCTTTTTCTTGATAATCAGGTTCTCCTGTAACCATATAAATATTATTATATTGCTTCTCTGTAAGCCTTAATAATCTTACAACACCTGTTT
Source organism: Lachnospiraceae bacterium (assembly GCA_024399135.1). GTDB lineage: Bacteria > Bacillota > Clostridia > Lachnospirales > Lachnospiraceae > JAILLW01. The sequence goes on from JAKSHY010000014.1 coordinate 195, forward strand.
TAGGTTTGACTTCATCAATTTCCGGTAATGCTTCTCGGAAGCCTTTCTATTCTGTACTACACGCATAAATACTTCTGGACCTATTCTTATATAGCCATCCTTTAAGAGGAATTTTCTAAGCCGTGCATATTCAGTCTTTGTCCCCCACTTATCTGTTGGACTTAGTATTGCTATTAACCTCATTCTGTAATACCTTCCATGCTCTTTATCGGCAAAACAATGGGAAGAATTAATTTCTCAGCACTGTCATCCAATATAATTCGCTTTAAGCTTTCAACCATCATATCTCAAGCGTTCTATATCCCATCATTTCCCCCTATTACCTTCATATCATCCGGAAAGCCTTCAATGCCTCTACAATAGCCTCTTCTTTATCCTTCGGACATACTGGCTGTCTTGCTTCTTCAGATTTTGCCTTATTATAGTTTTCTCTTTCTATAATTCCATACTTAGCCTTCACCTGCGCTATATTAAGACTACTTGCCTTCATCCCATCATTATGCTCAGCCACATACTTCTTAATTTCCTCATATGTAGCCTTACTCTCTGCCGAAGTAATATCCATCTCATCCATATCCAGTTTCACTCTCACATGATGCTTTGCTTCATGAAGTTTGGACAAAAGGCATACTGTTTCAACGTGCGTAAGCACCTATCATCAACACTACATTTCGCGAGGACAATTAGCAATAATATTTTTTCACCCTTATCACGTATTCTTCATAATAAATACTTTTACGCGTTCGATTTTTAACACCATCTTGCTCTATCTATGTCCGCATATTATTGCTTGCACCTTAGTACTTAAAAACGCTGAGTTTATTGGTATTCCAATAGCAATAATAACTGTTCGCCATTCAGTGTAGTACTCAAAGCCACTATGCGTTACACCCTTTAAGGATTTCTACACCATCATTCATGATTCTATCATCTAGCACAGCAAAAATAATATTCATCTCATAGTCTGGGTGCTCATCAAGAAAACCATTACAAGCACTAATAGCCTGTTCCCATGCCCCACGTAACGGATATCCATATATCCCAGCAGAGATTAATGGAAATGCAATTGAATGAAGTCCATTATCCATAGCCACATTAAGTGAACTTTTATATGCACTATATAGCAATTCCGGTTCACCATTCTTTCCGCCATTCCAGATAGGTCCCACAGCATGAATGATATATTTTGCAGGCAAATCAAAGCCCTCCGTAATTGCCGCGTGTCCGGTTTTACAACCACCTATGGCACTACAAGCCACACTTAGCTTTTCTGGGCCAGCTTCGCGGAATATGGCGCCACAAACGCCGCCTCCTGCGCGCAGTCCCTCATTTGCTGCGTTTACAATAGCATCCGTCGCTAATTCTGTTATACTAATCTTTTTTATCTCGATATTTGACATAGTCAGGTACTCTTAAATAATTCCAACAATAAATAAAGGCACCCATCACTGAGTGCCCTTACGCCAAATACATGGCCACTGGCTTCACTTCGCCAGCTTTACCGTACATCTATTATACACTAAAAATTATCCTCTGCAACAAAAAGTTATAATTTTTTCCACACTTTTATATCTTTTCTTCCCATTTTGGCAAGAACCTTTTCAGCAACAAGCTTTCTTCCATGTATAACTTCTTTAAAATAAAACTTTTTAATTACGCTCTTTATATCGTCAATATTTTCGAATTTATTAAGTATTCTCAGAACATCCATGTAATTCAAATCTGATTTAGATAATCCTGCAAATTGGGTTACATCATTATAATAATTTAAGTTTGCAGCTTTGTTACGTTTTACTCTAAATCTTGATATAAGTTCCAAATGCGCACATTGATTCCTTGCCTCTTTTAATAAATACAAAACCTGTTCAAAAGCATCTACATCTTTCATCTCTAATTCAAAATCAGCAAGAACCTTTTTCTTAACATCAGGTGTCAAAAATACGAATAATAAATACAATGTTCCCAACGGAAGAGATTTAATCACCACCCACATAGGCGGATTGTTATACTCTCCAACATAATCTTTATCTTTTTTTAATTCATCTATAAATGATCTCTTTTTAACCTTTCCATTTGGAAAATACTCTGTTCTCTTAAATAAATCAAAAGTCGAGAATCTATCCATTAAATACTTATTACTTGGATTGGGCTGTTGATAGTATTTCGGTTCTACATAATTAAGCGTATCAGCTAAAGTTGAACAATAAGATTCTGTAAAGTTATATGCAATCGATGTCCTTAACCTAGATTCAATAGAAAAAATCTTAAAAAGTGTCACCTTCTTTAATTGAAAATCAAAATTATATAGATCTAAAAGATCTTCAAAATAGGCGTTTTCAAATTCTTTAGATGCCCCGCCGTTCTTCTTTAAGAGAAGCGTATCAAATCCGTTAACAACATCGAAATAGTTATATTTCCGCAACACTATTTTAGCATGCTCTCGATTACGAAATTTTAGTTTTCTATGCTCCAATATATTTATTTGTTCATCAATTGTCTTAAATGGTTTGTCGACTGCCATATATCCCTCTTTTGTAATAAATTCTCGTATCTGATTATACAGCTTGAATTGTTGCTTAACAAACAAAATCAGAAATTCAATCTTGTGTTAGCTCATTTTGTTATATTAATCTTTATTATCTTGGTAATATTCAACGATATTTATTTCCCAATCAAGTACTTCTTTCTCCCAAATTATATGTATTATTGGGAGAAAGCCACTGATTACTTAACCATACTTTTCTATGGCATTTTCATTTACCAAATGTAATTTCCATGAGTTCCAGTGCAGCATCCTTGCTTTCCACTCGTATTAAATTATCATCGGCTTTTGCTCTTGAAAGAAGATTCATACTGCCATACCAGACAATTTGTTTATCAATGATTGCGAAGTGCTCATGCATATATTCTTTTTCACAAACATTTATAGCATTATCTTTTAACATTTGTATCAGGAGTTTTGTATCTTCTATCTTTTCTTCCGGATATCCTTCAGGGTCCAAAGTTACTATTGTAAGTTTGATACCATCTTCTTGTTTTCTTCTAACAAGCCTAATAAATGAAGTAACCTTTGATTGATTTAGACCCGGACTTGAAATAACAATTTCATCATTTGCTTCAAGAAGGTCTTTTTTATAAACACATTCATAAGAGTCAATATCGAATATCGAATTTGTAACTTGCTTATTTATAGTCACATTACTACAGATCTCATATCCGATCTTTTTATATGTTCTTAGGCGTTTATGATACATTTTCTCAAGGACACGAATATGCGAATCCACGTAATCATAAATAATAACATCCTGCTTAGTTTCATAATCTCTATGAAGTCTACCTGCAAACTGTTCAATATTTCCCTCTGCTGCAGCCGGCATAGTAAGCATCATTGTATCTAATCTTGGAAAATTAAATCCTTCACCAATGTACTTATCTATAGCAACTAAAACAACAGACTCTGTCTCCGGTACTGATCTCATTTGCGCTCTTATTTCATCTTTTTCTTTTCTGCTTCCGCCGCCTTGCAACAAATATACATGGTCTGCCTTTTCTTCTAATCGCTTATATAATAACTGCGCGTGCTCCTTGTATTTTGTTAATACAAGTGGTGTTCTTCCATTACATAGACATTCTTCAACATCTAAGATTATCTGATCATTTCTCTGTTCACTTTCAATAACAGCTCTATTAGCTTCTGTGACTTTTAAATCAGTAGAGCTTACTAGCCTAGTAAACCTTGGATAGACAAAGTGGTCTATTCCTTGCTTAAGCGCTCTCTCTTTAGCCGTATATCTAAACCTTATCGGGCCAAACTGCATAAACACTTTCTTCTCTAGGCCATCTTCTCTTTTAGGAGTAGCAGTTAATCCATAAACATACTTGGCTTTGGCGGCTCCAACAACGTCCTCTACAGTCTGGGCTGCTCCATGATGACATTCATCCATTATTACCATTCCATAGTTTTCAACAATAGGATTTATATCATCACCTTTGCCAAGAGATGAGAATATGGCTACATCTATAATTCCTGTTAAAGAATTGTGTCCAGCATAAACTTTTCCTATAACACTTTTTCTTTTCTTTGTTCTTCCGGTTTTTGTCTGATATTCAGGCAATTCCGCTTTAATATCTAAAAACTTTTCCAAATCCTCAATCCAGTTCTTCTGTATTTCGGTATTATGAACAAGTATAAGTGTATTTACTTTTCGCTCAGCAATCATATATGCGCCAACAACCGTCTTGCCAAAAGAAGTGGTCGCTGCTAACACACCATTCTCATTACTTAAAATAGCTTTTGCTCCTCGCATCTGTTCTTCATAAAGTTCTCCCTTAAATGTAACATCTAGCGGAGCACCTTCACATCTTTTATCAGTAAGTGTGTATAAAATGCCTGATGTATTTAATGTATCAATAATTGAATCTTTAAGTGCTCTAGGCAAACATATATAATCACCATCATCATATCCGCAAGAAATTATTCTTGAAATATTACGCACATTGAGCCCCATACCCGCTTTCTTATAAAAATCAGGATTGCTAAACGCGGCCATACGTCTGAATGTATTCTGCATTCGGGGCTTCATGTTCTTTTTACAAATATAAACTTTATCAGCAACAACAATCTCAACTGTACAAGAGACATCTTCTTTATACAAAATAGACTTGTTCTTATCCCATGGTTTGCTTTTTTCGGCTTCAGTAGTATCAGTATCTGACACTTCAAATTCTGTGCATAATGTACCAAGCACTCCCTCAGAACTCCAGAGTTTAATCTTCTCTTCTACATACTCTGTTTTGATCTTAGTAACTGTTTTTAAGCATTCCCATTGATGAGGATATGCATTCCAATTCTCATCAATAAATGCACTGTTACCATTTTTCAGTGCCTGACCTTGAAGAGGTAAAGCTACAAGATTACCAAGGCCTGGTTTACCTGTTTTCTGATTAATTGGAATATGATCCTGTGCTGGCAGCATTCTGTCATAATACTTAAACGAACGCATATTAACAGATTCCGCTCCTTTTGTAAGCAATGCGGCTCCAAATTTTCTAGCAGTCGCAGCTAGAATTGGTTTCTCAAAGAACATCCAAATATGCGCACCTTTACCTGATCGTGAACGTTCTACAAGAATTGGGACATCATTCAACTCACATATCTTTCTAAAGGCATTTACTTCAACCATCCACTCTGAATCAGGATTGGCGTCATCGTCTCCATTAACTGTTTCATCATGGCAATCAAAATCAAAAACAAGAAAATTAATGGTTTCATCCGGGAGCATAGGATAAATGCCTATTACATCAGACGCATCCTCTTTTGCACCTACCAAATGTTCGTACAAAGCCTGCCCTGTGAGCCCCTTATATACCTGATTTGGACATTGAGAACACGAATATTGATAATCATTTTTCTTAGGACATATTCCATATTTCCATATGTTACTGCACTGAGTGTAATACCCATGTTTTCCAGTTTTCTTATTTGCTTTACCGTAACGCATGCTATATACATCCGAACGACCTTTGAACAAATAATAAAAATAGTCCACATGATTCTTCGTGATATTAACCGGAATAATTCTTGCCCCCTGATCGTCCTCATATAAAATATTCTGGTCGGGTGATAAGTCATCTATGTCACTTGCTACATGTTTGTATGAAATACCAGCCTCATCAAGAAGACCATGTAAGTATTCAATTTCGCTTTCTAATTGGCGTATCTTTGATAAGTACTGTTCTTCATTCATAAATCAATGCTCCACACTATATAAAATATCACTTAGTATACTTTCACCTTTTCTACATGGTTTCAATAGTTTGTAAGATTCTCTGCTGGATTTCCTCATCCTCAGCTCTTACAAAACCAGTAAATACACTAGGGAACTGGAACTTATGTGGCTTTCCTGCAAAATCAATCTCTACGATACCATCATCTATTTCTGCAACGACACCATTTCCGTATGATTTGTGAATTACACTCTTGCCTAGAACAAGTTCTTTCAGTTCTTCTAGTGTTAATGGTCTGTCCTCTTCATCAGCTACTACAAACGGAGCATAGTAAACTTTTCCATGTACCTGCACATCAAGAGCACTGTCCTCACTTCTAATCTCGTATCTCTTCTCTGGCAATCCATATACATTTACTATTTGATGCCCCGTTGAAAATGCATTCTCTTCAAGATAATCTCTGTTATCAAATAGTAATTCTTCCAGATCTTTTGCACTCTGCTCAGAATGAAAATCTTTTTCAATAATTCTAGTAAGCCTGTTTATAAGCCATAAATTTTCAACGTTTTCTGTTTCATCATCTGGTGACAATACAAACAGATAATCCCTAGCTCGACTTATAGCCACATTAATAATGTTCTGCCTGTTCAAAAACATCTCTTTGTTTGTAGAAATATGTGGAGGCGGATTAAACAAAGCAATTACGATATCACATTCGTCACCCTGGAATCCATGTATAGTTCCACAATTGACTTCTATATTCTCAGGAATATCTGCAGCCATTACAAGCTTATCAATAAGACCAGCCTGCGCTCCATATGGTGCAATCACACCAATCCTAAATGTCTCACTTGACGGATTCGATCTTGCTAATGATTTAGATAAATACTCAGTAAATTCATATGTAAATAAAGCTGAATATACTTGATAACTACTAAGTTTAAGTCTTTTAGCCCTATAAATACTTTCAAATTTACTTACCGGGAACTTGATAATATTCAAATGTTCATAATTAAGAAATCTCTCAATATTAAGTGGTCTTGCATCTTCATTTTCGCGAGCATGTTCAAGAACTCCACCATATGTAAGTTGGCTGAATACCTCTCCAATACTCTCAATACTTCGATATTGCTTGGTAAGCAATTTAATTTCATATTTATGTGGAACGGTATCTGCGTCTTCTGAAAACTCTTCAAGATGAACTAACTTATATATATTCTCGCTTTTCCACTCAGATACAGCGGTAGTAGGCTCAATCTGGAATGGGTCACCTGCAAGAATAAACTTCTTAGGAGTCTTGAGATATAGTGCATACACCATCTGAACAAGTGGTATCATAGATGCTTCATCTACTACAATGTAATCCCAGTTGATTCCATGTAAATTATTGAACTTACCTGTTGAATCTATAAAATAGTCATACGGAAATCTTGCCATAGTTGTAACGATGACACATTTTTTGTAATCTTCTATTTCAAAATCTTTTCCATGGAATACCTTGCTTTTCTCTATATCTTCATCGCCAGTAACACCATACCTGATAAGCCAATCCTCGTAACTTGTATCATCACCCATTATCTGCATAATTCTTGATACAAGAACATCTGCCGCCTTGTTTGTTGGAGTTAATACTATAATCTTAGCTTTTTTCTCTTTCTTAATAAGTGGAATTAATGTTTCTTTGGCAAGATATGTTGTCTTACCAGTTCCAGGAGGTCCAAATATAAATTGTATATTTTCGCAAAGATTTTCCTGCATATCATAAGAGTCATCAAAGTTATATGGATCATGCCCAAATCTCGCAAATTCTTTTTGTAATTCTCTCGTCAAGAAAGTTGGACTCTGAGCAACTATTTTAGCTTGTGTTATACTTTCAAAATCTCCATAGAACAAAAAATCATCCTGCTTAACTTTTACCCTCAGCGTATAAGATTGAACATTAGCCACTTCAATAATAAGTCTCTTTGTCTGGCCGTCAAAAAATGTTAAATCTAATGGTATGTCTACTAATTCTTCCATCACCTGCGGAATATTTTTATCAGGATGCTTGAGAATTAATGTTCTATTTGTACCCTGTTCTTTTTCGACTGCTGAAAAACAAATAGAAACCTCTCGGCTATTTGCATTATCATCTCCATTAGCCATTGCTTCCAATTGCAACATTGCAGAGAACCATCCATAAGAATACTTTTCTGATGACTCTGCTTTTTCATGAGCTTCCTTTTCCTGTGCAAGACGAGAGACTTCATCCTCACATTTCTGCATGGCCTGCTCAATTTTCTTTGTGAAATTAACAGATGCCTTTGTCATTTCATCATCATCTGGCTCCTGCTCTTTGTCAGGAACATCTTTTGTCTTGTCATCCGCAGTGGTTTTTTCTTTTTTCTTTTTAACCCTTTCCTGAATATCTTTTATAATTTTTTCTTCTTCGGATTCTTCTTCAACAGGAAGAACCGCATCAGTTTTATCACTATTGCTTGATGAATTTGACTGTTCTTTAAGCAATAGCATAAGTTGTTCCATTTTCTCTGGTGACAAATCAAATATTCCCATGCCAGCTAATGAATCATATGCTTCTACTTTTTGCCTAACTGCATCATCGAGCTCTTCATATTCAGGATGTTCATCTTGGATTCTCAAAAATGACAATAATTTCTTTGCTGCCGGTGAGAAAGTATCATATCCATTTCCTAGATCTTGAATTGAAATCTCATTAGCGGATCTTAATTGTTCATTCCTGTTAAAAATCCACTTTTTACTACGAAGCCACTTAACGCTAAAACCTTCATAAGATTGATATCTGTCAGAAAAATAAAAATAATCATAGACACCACCAATAATAGGTCTTGATATATAGCCAGTTTGTGTAGCGAATATGCTCACAAGCTGATTCCATAAAATCATAGATAGCTCTCTGTCATTATTATCTATAATCCTGTCTAAAACTCTATCCATTTCATCTGGCATATAATCATACCAATGTTTATACTGCGTTGCCTGTGGCCAATTGCGACCATACTCTTCCGCTACCTCATCTAAATTATACTCATAACGCATAACGCCAACTTTAGTTTTAACGCCTAGCGCACCCAAGAATTCATCTAAGTATCTGCCATCTTTCTTGCTTAAATAATTTCTATACTCTTCGACATCCACAAAATATATATTTGTTCCGCAGCCTTCGAAATATTTACGTAATTCTTCAGATGGCAAATACACCTCAGATGCCGAACAAGTAACTGAATCAATTCCATCCTCCGACTTTGCTAAAATGAAGCTTCTTTCTTCAATAGAATTAATAAGATCGTATGTATCTTCGTCTGCTTCCAACAGTTCAATGTAATATTGAAGAAAAGCTTTAAAATCAGACTTAGGATTCAACACTTCTTTCTTAAGAATTTTGTTAGTAATCTTGTCCTTAAGTTCAGGCTTCTTTATTCCTAATCTTTCAACAAGTTTTTTTACACTGTCATACTTAAGATACTCTGCATCAATTGTGTTGTATCCTTTACTATCTTCATCATCAATAAAAAGAATCGCATCGCCAACCTTATCATATGCCGCAACTGCTTTTCCCGATTTGCTTATAAAAATAGGCGCAGTTTTACACTTATCTATTCTTCGATCTGTTTCTAATAGAAAATCATATAACTTTAGCAGCCATTCCTTAGACTGAGCAAGAATAAACTCCGGCGTAAGCATATCGATAATATTCAAATCCTGAACCGGTTTATTATCAATTATTCCTGTAATATATTCTGCTTTACCGTCTCTTGCTCGATAAAGAGTCTCATAGCCTTTAGTTGGAAGAATCCATTCAGCATTATCATTTTTGACAAGTGCTGAAAGCTGCTCGTTTGAAATCAAGTCTGAAATAAGTGACCAATATGCCATGTATGCATTTTCTGCATACACATAATCATCAAAACTTGGGAACATTGCCTCTTCACTAAATACCCTATTTATCTCTTTATAAAAGGGAAAAAGTGAAATATCATCACGTGGATTCTTAGGGATATATAGTGACTCATCTATAGGAATAAAACTTAATATCTCATCATCAATTATCTGTATGTCATTTTCAATTCCTATATCCCTAAGATACACAAAACAATCTGCTGATAATTCTGCCAGCAGTTCTATCATTCTGATATTATGCTTATCTGTAGCCTTTATACCTTCTCGGCTGTCAGTAAGAAGAAATGGTGCGTTGATGATAAAGTTAAGATTTGTATCTTTCTTTGTAGGAAAGAAACAAAATGCATAGTAATCTGTATTCATAAGCTTCCCTGCTTTATCTACAAAAAAGCCGCATGAATACCTATATTGTTCCTCTGTCTTTCTAGTGAACAGCCACATTCTATCAGACGAACCCTTTTTACCATTCACAAATTCCAATTTCTCAATTTTTGTATCATCAATTACACGTTCTTCTTTTACCTTTTTAATATATTCGCCAGTAACTTCCCCACACTTAAATGTAATCTTTCTAAGATTCTTTAAAAACAGTGTCGGAAATACTAAATTTTGTAATTTATGGAGAATATCTTCAAAAGCTTCATCTGCTTTACGATCAGGATGATCAAATGGAAAAACAAAAGCCGTTTCATTCTTTTTCCTCCCACTAAAATCATCCATTATTATTTCGGGCACAATAAAACGCTCTATTTTAAATGCAATTTGAGGATCATATATATATGGAGTAGTTGTATATTGAAAAACAGCCTTAAACCCAACGCCAAACTTACCAATAGAAGCAGATGTTTTATTAGAATTGGCTATGGACGTAATGGCATTCAGATCTCCTAAATTTCCGTTTTTGGTATCTTCTTCTTCATTATCAAGGTCTGTAACCGTAAACAATCTTGTTCCATTATGAATAAATACAAGTCTATCCTTGTATAATTCAAATCTAGCTTCATTTGCCCCAACATCATCTGCATTTTGGATTAATTCATAAATAAAATGAGCCTGATCAGAATATTTTTCTACTACACTTTTCTTGACACCCTTCATGGATGTTTTTTCAAGTACTGCTGCATTTTCAGTTCTGTCATCCGTTAGTTTTTTAAACAGTTCCTTTTCCTGCTGTGTCATACATCTGTCTCCATTTACAATAAATAGTCATCAATCTTTTGCTGAATAATCTGAGAATCAATTCCACCATCAAGAGAATCCATTGTCACAATAAGGTTACCGTTATCTTCGGAAAAACCATTAGCCTCATAAATTCTTCTTTTCTCTTCCCACGCTGCTTTATATTCCGCATTTCCTAGCATTCCTAAGTGTTCCCAGATTATATATGATCCGCTTGCAGCATCCTTAAACGTAAAATCAGGTAACTTATAAGTATCTCCCAATGGAAGTCTTTCTTCATATAAGAAATCATCTATACCATTATCACAAAGCATATTTGCAATAATTACTTCGGATTTTGAACGAACCATTATTCCGTTCTTTGTCTTATGAATAAGATTTTCCTCAAAATATTTCTGATTAACTTCGACGATTTTAGGAGCCTCAAATAAATCTGTATATCGCTGTGCAATATCCGAATATTCCATACTTGAATATCTTTTTAAGTTATATGCTTCCTGATCATATAGAATTATTAATTGATCCTTCTGTCTTGTTAATGCTGTATAAAGCAACTCTTTCGACATAAGAAAACACTTATCACTAAGCACAACTATAACAGCAGTAAACTGACTTCCTTGCGACTTATGAACAGTAAGTGCATACGCTAATTCCAGAGGATCTGTTCCTTCATCTCCAAAATCATCTCTCTCGTTATAACTGTATAAATATCCTATTTGTGAGGCATATTCCACCTTTAAGTATTTATCTTGTCCCCATCCACCTGATGCAATTCCAATCTCACCATTTGCAACATAATTATCTGCATCATCAGTTGGCCAAGCATCACGTTTTTGGTTAACAACATTTATCACTTTATCTCCGTATACAATCCCTTCTGCACCTATTCTCTTAGGCACTTTTCCAGATTCAGATGCTGCAAGTTCTATAGAATCCTTTCTATACTTATCATGGATAAAATGATTCATATGCAACACACCATGAGAGTCATTTTTTACAGGAGATAATATTTGCCAACTCTCTGCCTTTGAACCACATCCCTCGTATGAGCCTTTAGTATAATTATAGAAAGTAAGTCCATCATACTGATTGCCATGTTGAGGTTTCCCTCCAAAACTTCTACTAAAGCCATCAACATCATCAATATCCGTCATCCCCGTTACATTTTTTATTTGTTCACACAAAAGGGATTCCAGCTCTTCTTTATCATTCCACTGTTTGAATATTATTTTTCCGTCAGGTGTTCCAGCCTGAATCTCAGCAAAAATATTCTCATCTCTATCTTCACCATCATCAGTATACCAACGAGCCAATCTCACATCACTTCTAACCTTATTGGTTGTAGCATCAGGCAGCTGTCTATTTGTTACTGTCAATTTGGCAAAGTTTTTCCCCACCATCGGGAATGTACCAATCTTATCTAAGGTCTTTATGTATCGAACCATATCTACAAATGGTCTTCCTGCTCCAATTGGAGGAAGCTGATTATAATCTCCAACAAAAATTATTCTCTCTGCATCAGCAACCGCATCTAACAGTGCACCAAACATATCCTCTGTTAACATAGAAGATTCATCAATTATTACAGTTTTAGGAACAGCCGCACCTTTAGATTTATGTCGTTCTGCTGGTGTTAAAATTTTATAAGAACCTGTGTCAGTATTATATCTTCCTGATAACAGTAAAAACTGGGCAATTGTCTTAGCTTTGAATTCAACCTTACCACGAAGACCTAAGCTCATACGCACTCTTGCTTTTCCAGTTGGCGCAAGAAGTAAAATCCCTCCGTTTTGTATAGCTGGCTCCTTACAGAGTATTTCGAGCACAGTTGTTTTTCCAGTTCCTGCTCCACCAATTAAAACTGATAGCCTTGCTTCTGCTAATACCTTAAGCGTTGCCGCTTTTTCAATTCTTGCATTTTTCTCGGTTTCTTCATTAGGGTTTCTGAGGAATTTGTCACATTCCTCATTTACTCTTTCAAGCCAATCAACTTCTATCTTGTGCCTGTTAGGACTCTGTACTCTCTTTTTGATTTGATTTGAAATAAGATGATCAATCTTTTTATATCTAATTAACTTGTAATAATCCTTATCAAATGCATCCTTTTTAATTTCTATCTCATCTGCAAAGAATTCGTTCATTCCTGCCATCATATCACTTGTTATTGGACAACCTGGCTCAATCGTCAATCCCGAAATAGCAAGTATCATATTTTTTACAGGCATCAATGTACTGCCCTCATTTGCAGCCTGCTCAAGCATAGCAACAGCAAGTGCTCTAACTCTCCTTCTATCAATCGAAGAATTCATAGCACTTGGTTTATCTATTGGATATTTCTTAGCTACAAATTCAGGCGGATAGAAAGCCAAATCGACCTTTTTAATAGATATCCTATATAGTTCAGCTTTTTCTCTCGTTTTTTCATACAATAAATATGGATTATCAATGATATCCTTATCTGAAAATGATATTCCTAACGCATCTCTATTTTCGTTTAAAAATATCGCTTTAGCCTGGTCAATACTTACATTGATTCTAGACAACAGTCGCATAAAATGCTTTCTCTCACTGCTAAGGCTTTTCCAAGTCTCGCGTATAACATCATTTATTTGAGAAGCACATATGTCAGAAAGATACTCCTTTGGTTTGCAAATGGCTTCATCCAAAACAACCCAAATATCTCTTTCTTTACTTTTTTCTTTAAGTTCTCTAGCAACCACAGGACCTGAAGGTATTCCAAAAGCAGAAAGAATCGGACCTAATCCAGGGAAAGCACCTCTATCTTCCCATACATTACTCAACTGCACGTTTAGCCAGGCTATTATAGAATCCCAATCACCCTTAATCTTGCACTGCTTATATACTTCAACCGCTTTAAGGCATTGTAGAATAACATCAATTACAGCATCATGACTTAACTGCTCCGAAGCATATGAAAATTCTTCAAAATAATCGTCTGAAGCAAATACAACACCTCTAGTAATATCAAATAAATTGTCATTTGATGCATACTCCATAAGCTCGTTATATGGTAAAAGGAATCCATCTTTCATATTATCTCGAATAGAATGTTTTACCATGTTCTCCCATGCAAAAGATGTCATTCCATTTGCATTTGACATTTCATACTGGATTGGTGCATTAACTTTCTGAATGTGACCAATACCAACAACAACACGTCTTGCATCTTCAACAAATGGCACTTGTTTTGCATAAAAAATACAGAGGGATTCATTCGGAACTGCACCCTCAAAGAAAGCATCAAATACTGCCTTTTGATTTCTACCATCCTGAACCCAAGTTTTGTTCTTCATCTCTGGCTCATATTCAGTATGAAATTCAAATCCATTTTCTGCTGCAAGATCCTCAATATACTTATATTGCTTATTTCCAATATATCTCTGACGCATAACCCATCTAAATGGTCGAGCAGGATATGAATAAGCTGGTATTGTTTCTGTAAGTGGCAGTAAATGCTTATGATTTTCACTCCATGTAGAATAAGGATGTGTTACATTAACTGAAATCTCATCATCCGACATGAAAGCGCCACCCTCACGAATACAAGGTATTTTATTAATACAATCCAAACGACAAAGCTTACACGATGCTTGCTCAGTTTCCAATTGTTCATCTCTATTTTGATTGATACCTTTTAACCTCATGCAAGCATAATTATTGTCTGGATTATCACATACTGCTCCATTCCAGCCATTATCATGCCAAGGAACTCTAAAAGAATAATGCTGTGCCATACAGCTACCTCCGATACACGCAAATGATTGTTTTCTGCTTTTTCACTCTAGTATCCCATTTATCCCTCTTTCTATTTTTACCAAATTAGTAGTCCAATTATCAGGACTTAATGTATTTCCCTGATTTAATTCGGGCATCATCAGGCTTCTGAGCATCTTTGGGAATTGCCCATTCACGTCCAAACTTAACTACGCCAGGAACTCTTCCACTAGCACATATTTCTTGCATTCTTCTAATAGAAAGTCCCCATTTTTCTGATGCTTCTTTTATAGTCATGTAATCCATTTTTTACTCCTGTAAATGCTTAGAATACTACAGCATTATTATACGCGTTTTAACGCGTATTATCAATAAATATCTTTCGGCGCACTGCCTATACTTGCTCGCGTACCAAAATATAAAAAGAACCTTTCGGCAGACAACTTGTATATCTCTGCCAAAAGGTCCTACACCTCAAGTACATTTATTGTAATTATTCTCTTATGCACATTTTATTTCCGCATTTTTAGTCGATATGTTTCTTTCAAAAATGCCTACAAAGCCCGTAAATACGCTATTTACGCGATAGTAAGCAGACAGTCTCTACATGCCCCGTATGTGGGAACATATCAACAGCCTTAACCCTCTTGAGTTCATATCCTTTTTCACACAGATACTTTAAGTCCCTTGCCAATGTTGCTGAATCACAGCTTACATACACTATTATCTTTGGAGAAGCACCTACCACTACCTCCAAAGCTTTTTCATCAATCCCCTTTCTTGGAGGATCCATAACAATCACATCCGCACTAATGGATGATGAATTAGCTGGCAGATATTCTTCTATGGCTGCCGAGATAAACTCTGAATTTTCTATACCATTTCGAACTGCATTTTTCCTGGCATCCTCAATAGCCTGTGGTACTATTTCGATTCCATGAACCATTTTCGCCATGGATGCCATAGAAAGAGTTATAGTGCCTATACCACAGCATAAATCCCAGACTTCTTCCTCACCCTTAAGCCCTGCATAGTCAATAGCTGTCTGATACAGTCTCTCAACCTGTACAGGATTAACCTGATAAAAAGATAAAGGAGATATTTCATAGGTTAATCCTAAAAGCTTATCCGTAATTGTATCTTTGCCCCAAATAGTTCTGTAATTGTCACCCATTATGACGTTAGTGTCATTTTCATTCGAGGACAAAGATATACTTTCAACTCCTTTTATCTTCTCCAATGAATCTATCAGTTCCTGTTTCTTAGGAATATCTTTGGCATTAATAACAAGACACACCATGATTTCTTTCGTATAATAACCCTTTCTAATCAGTACATGCCTTATTAATCCCTTATGTGATACTTCATCATATGGGGATATGTTATATTGATTCATCCAGCTAATTATTTCATTAATAATATCTTTGTTAACTTCATCTCCTAAAAGACAATCCTCAACCGGAATTATGCTATGAGTTCTTCCTGCATAAAATCCTGAGATAATTTTTCCATCCTTTGACTTCCCAATTGGATACTGAGCCTTATTTCTGTATCTGAAAGAAGAACCCTCCATTCCAATAATTCCTTCGAACATTGAATCAATAGCTTCTTTACTAAAACCACCTATTCTTATCAGGTTATTTTTAACCTTATTCTCTTTAAACTCAAGCTGCTTATCATAGGCCATTGCCTGAATCTGGCAACCACCGCATTGTCTCGCCACTGGACATTCAGGTTCTACTCTGTAAGACGATTCAGCTAAAAGCTTTTCCAGTCTGGCATACCCATAATTCTTCTTAACTTTAGTTACTCTTATAGTCGCCTCGTCTCCAATTATTGCGTCCTTAACGAAAAAGGTGAAGCCATCGACCTTGCCGATGCCTTCGCCTTCATTAGTCATATCTGTAATTTTTACATTTAATAATTCATTCTTTTTAAACATATCCTATTCCATTCTGGTAGCGATTACATTAGAATCAAGCATTTTCTTAAAGCCAAGCCATCCTGGTTTATTCTCTGCTTCCAACAATTCTGTGAATATCTGCATCTTAGCATCAGTGTTATCCGCAAAATTTAATGCCACTGCCTCCATGATAGCTGGTTTCTTAGGAGATCCATATTCGAACTCTCCATGATGAGCCAGGATACAATGCTTAAGCTCGTTGGCTATAACCTCTGGGAAACCTTCAATGGTATCTATTTTTCTTCCAACCATTTCAACACCCATAACAATATGACCTAAGAAATTTCCAGAATCTGTATAATCATTTTCTGGATAAAGAGATATTTCTTTCGTCTTAGCTATATCATGACAAAGTGCTGATGTAATAAGTAAATCTCTGTTCAATCCAACATACTGTGTACAGTAATAATCACATAACTTAGCTACTGCCAGAGTATGCTGAACCAGTCCTCCAATGAAACTATGGTGAACGGACTTAGCTGCAGAAGATTTCTTAAAAGCCTTAATGAATGCCTCATCTTCCTTAAATAACGCACAGAGCAGTTTATTTAAATATGGATTCTTAACAGAATCAACGAATCCTAATATTTCAGAATACATATCTTCTATACTAAATGGAGAAACAGGAAGATAATTTGAAGGATCGTACTCACCCTCCATACATTTTCTTGCTCTTTTAACGCTAAGCTGCAGGGCACCATTAAATGAAACAATATCTCCCATTATTTCAACATAATCCTGCGCATCAAAATCATCAATTCCAGGGCTATTAGGATCCCATATTTTAGCATCCAAAGAACCTGTTTTATCCTGAATTATCACATTATCAAAAGGTTTTCCGTTCTTAGTAACTGAAGAGTTTCTCTGCTTAATTAAATAGATATCAGATACTCTGTCACCTTCTTTTAATTCTTTAATATACTTCATATTCTTTCCTTCATTCTTAATTATTTCATGCCTTGCATTACTTATTTTTGATGATCCAGCGCTACATTCATAGATAAACTACTATAGTCTTCAGGGCTCTGTCTCATAATTACAATTTCCACTTCTGTTTCTGGTGACATAGACCACAGAGTCGATGAATACTCTTTGAATCTTTGAATATCTACTCCGGCGAATTTAACTATAATATCACCATTTTGTATTCCAGCCTCAAGCAGGGGCGAATCCTGCTCCATTCCGGTAATATACACGCCCTTGGGTATTTCGAGTGATTCGCTAATCTCGTCTGTTACATCCGTTCCATATAAACCAAGGTATGGAATCTCTATACCATTTGACAGTTTTTCCACAAGTTTCTTTAATTCTGTAATACCGACCGCACTTACTATATTCCCAACATCTGATGGATTATAGCTTTGATCAATTATTCCTACCAGCTGACCATTTAGATTAACCAAAACACCACTGGCCAGTGATGATGCAGTTATATCAGTATACAAAAGCTTGTATACTGCATCTGGAACATTAATATCTTTTCCCACACTTGTTATGAATCCAATTCCTATCGAATTGTAAACACCATATGGGCTTCCCACTGCAACAATCGGTGATCCTACAAGATTCTTGCTTGCAGATGATCCCATTTCTATGAAAGTAAGATTCCGACAAGTCTCACTCGAAATCATATTCTTTCTTACAGCAACAATTCCGAATCCAGTAGACAGATCCTTCATCAGTATTGATGCTTCACTCGATGTTTCATCGAAAAATTCAACCTCAAGTCTGTCATAATTGATTAAGTTTTTAAGATTGGCAAGAATTAAGATATCTCTTCCGTTATCTGCAATGATAACTCCCGAAATACTGTTCTCGTTATCGTAGTAATTGTCGAAAAGATCTGTATCCTGTTTAATTCCAGTTACTAAAACCAGGCTCGTGGATACTGACTTCGTCATATCAGTTACTACGTTGGACAAAGATATATAATCACTCACACCCCATTCCATATTAGAAAGAACTTCTTCAATCTGCTCACTGTCTACAGGAATCTGTTGTTTAATAACTGGAATAAGCTCCGATTCATCAGCTATCATATCTTCTCTTTTAGTCTCTTCTTCAGCAGTTTCCTCAACGAAAGTAACTGTGTTTAGCTGTTCATCCTTATTAGTAATCCTCTGATTAATAATAGGCTCGAGAACTATGAAAGTAAGACAGGCCACGATTCCGAATACCAAAGCCATAGACACTGTAACTAAAAGTCTTCTTACCAATTTCCTTTTATTAATAGGTCTTTGCTTAATAGTTTCTTTCATGAATTCAGTCGTTTTAATCGCCTGAATTTCTGCCCCGTCAGATTTTACTTCTGAATCTCTATTTTCATTATTCACTTGATAATTTTTTTCATTATTATCAGGCATTTATCTTTCCTTATTATGACTGGCTCGAATATGCTTCTCTGACAGCTATGGCAAGCTGATCTGCACATGATGTAGATTTAAATCCACAGATATTTCCCTTAAGCTTATCTTCAATTTCATCTACTGTCATTCCATCAACAAGCTTCGAAATTGCCTTCAAATTTCCGTTACAGCCACCTGTAAATACTACGTTAGTAACTACATCATTATTGATTTCAAAATCAATAACCTGAGCACATGTTCCTTTTGTTTTAAACTGATACTTCATTTTTCTTCTCTTTATACTTTCTATCTTTTTTAGCTTCTTCCTATACAACAAAAAGCCTCTCACAATATTTTACTTTTGTGAAAGGCTTTTGTAAACATTGGTTTATGTATAAGTATATACTACTTTTTCTTTCTTCCAACAACAATACTCTGGATTACAAGGAAGAGACAAAGCATAAATCCTACAGTAATACCTGTCCACCATCCATCCTGCAATCCTGCAGAAGCAACAATTGTCTTGATAGTACTAAGTGATGTAACACCAAAAAGTGTTCCTATGATATTTCCTACACCACCAGTTAACATTGTTCCACCTATGATAGATGATGCTATAGCATTCATTTCGTATCCACCACCATTCGATGGAGAACCTGAACCAGCATGTAATAAGAATAAGAATCCGCCCAATCCAGCTAAAAGTCCACAAAGAACATGTGAAAGGAACTTAGTACGCTTAACATTAATTCCTAACATTAATGCTGACTGGCTATTACCACCTACTGCATAGAAGGATCTTCCAAGCTTAGTCCATCTAAGAACAACGAATAGAACTAATACTACGAAAAGGGCTATAAGAACACCGATTTCAACATATGAATCAAGTCTTATATCGTGAGAGTTAACGTAGCTCATACCTGGAACTACAATTTTTGTATCCTTTAATGCCATCAGACCTTCGTGCTTGATATCTGTAGGCTTAGTACTTACGATAGTCGTCATACCTTTTGCGAAGAACATACCAGCTAAGGTTACGATGAATGGCTGAATATCTAAATATGCTACCAATAATCCCTGAACCACACCGAATGCAAGTCCAATACCTAATGCTATTAGCAATACTACCCACATTGACTTGCTTGAATCTTCACCAAGGTATACTGCGCTACACATTGTTACAAGACCTGTAACACCACCTACGGAAATATCGATTCCGCCTGTAATCATTACTACACTTAATCCACATGCTAAAACAATAAGAGTTGCATTTTCATTTAACATTTGGAAGAAGTTCTGAGGAGTTAAGAAACCTCCCTGCAAAAATAGCATCGCACCAAGATACATCAATACGAATACTGTAATTGTAATGGTAAGCAACAGATTTGTTTCTGTCATGCTTCCAATTTTATTTGTAAATTTCTTAAAGAAGTTAGTATTGGAAGTTTTGTTTTCCATTATGCCACCTCCTTAGAAGATTTTTTACTAGTTAATTTTTTCCAGTTTCTAGATATGCTTTCTCTAACTACTGGAGCCGAGAATATAACAAGTACTATAACTACTACTGCTTTAAAAGCATATAACGCTGAAGCTGGAACCTGGATTTTGTACAAAGTTTTCTGTAAAAACTGAATAATATATGCTCCAAGGATTGCTCCAGTTACACTGAATTTACCACCAGACAATGCATTACCACCTAATGCAACTGCCAAAATAGCATCCATTTCAATATCCTTAGCACAGCTGGAATGATTGATTGTTCCTATACGTGATGTATTAAGAACACCACAAATTCCCACACATATACCAAGAATTACGAATGATAAGAACTTAATCATGGTTGGATTAAGACCATTCAATCTTGAAGACTGGGAATTAATTCCTACTGCCTGCATGTATAATTTTAAATTAGTAAATTTGAAAATAAGTGCAAATAATATAATTACAACTGCTGTAACCAAAATGGTTGTAGGAATAGGAATACCTGGAATATACTGACCTATCTTTAAGAATATTCCATTAGTTGCATTATCATTTCCTCCTCCTAAAATCCATGAACCTATTGATCTTCCGGCTGTAAACAATATAAGTGTTGCAACCATAGGAGGAATTTTAAATGCTGAAACCAGAACACCATTAAATGCACCACATATAACACCTGCTAATACTGCCATTAAAATTGCCAATATTACAGCTGTACCCTCACCAAAATTTGGATTGAATATTATCTTCAGTGTCGCACTTCCTGTAATAGCTATACCTGCACCTACTGAAATATCCTGTCCACCAGATGCTGCTGTAACAAGAGTCATTCCTATTGCCAAAATAGCAAGCTCAGATGCTTCATCAAGAATAGAAATAATACTTCCGGTCAAAATGGAACCACCTGCTGCATTTTGACCCCATTCAATGGAGAAAAAAGTATAATCATTAATTAAATTAAAAATAACTAAAAGAAGTAAAGCAGCTAAAGGTATGATTATTTGCTTACTCGCCAAATTCTTTATGCTAATTTTACGCTTCTGCATCACTCGCACCTCCTGCTATAGTGTTCATAATCATTGTCTGATTAAGATCGTCACCCTTTAATTCTCCAACAACCTTGCGATCTCTCATAACTACGAGTCTTGAACATGTTCTTAGCATCTCATCAGTCTCTGATGATATAAATGTAACACTCATTCCTTCTGATGCTAATTTAAGAACGAGCTTCTGAATATCAATCTTAGTACCTACATCAATACCTCTTGTAGGTTCATCCAGAATTAGGTACTCAGGATTAGTTAATAGCCATCTTGCTAAAATGCATTTTTGCTGATTACCGCCTGATAATGATTTAATAGGAGTGTCTGCTGATGCTGTCTTAATTCCTAAAAGCTTAATATATTCATCAGCGAACTTGTTAGCCTCTGCTTTAGTGAATGGCTTAAAGAATCCTTTCATGACCTGAAGCGCAAGAATAATATTATCTCTTACGGACAAATCACCAACAATACCATCTATCTTTCTGTCTTCAGGAAGATATCCGATACCTGCTTTCATAGCATCAAGAGGTTTCTTAATCTTAATTTCTTTACCATTCTTCTTAACAACACCTGAAGTAACCCTGTCAGCACCAAATATTGCTCTGACACATTCTGAACGACCTGATCCTAAAAGACCAGTAAATCCATTAACCTCACCCTTGTTAATATAGAAATCAAATGGCTTGATTCCCTGATCGGATGAAAGATTAACTGCTTCAATAACTTTAGCAGAATCTGCAACCTGTGATTCTGGAGCTTCACTTTTAATATCTGCCATATCATCAAGATCTTTTCCGAGCATTTTCGAAACTAACTGAACTCTTGGAAGCTCTGCAACGGTATATTCTCCAACAAGCTTTCCATCTCGTAATACTGTAATTCTGTCACTTACTTCATATACCTGATCCATGAAATGAGTAACAAAGATAATACCAACACCACGAGCTTTTAAGTCTCTCATAAGTTTGAAAAGCTTAGCAACTTCCTGCTCATCCAAAGAAGAAGTAGGTTCGTCTAAGATTAAAACCTTACAATCCATATCTACAGCACGGGCAATAGCAACCATCTGCTGAACAGCTATTGAACATGTTCCAAGTTGTTGTGTTGCCTTGGCTGGAATATCTAACGACTGAAGAATTTTGTCTGCATCTTCATTCATTTTGCCCCAATTCTGAACAGCACTCTTAGTACGGCCTATGTACATATTTTCAGCAACGGATAGGTTTGGACATAATGTAATTTCCTGATAAACTGTACTTATTCCGACTTTCTGCGCATCCTGTGGGGATTTGATTGAAACTTCTTTTCCATTTAAGGAAATTGTTCCTTCGTCTTTCGTATATACGCCGGTAATAACCTTAATCAATGTAGATTTTCCTGCACCGTTTTCTCCCATAAGTGCATGAATTTCACCTTCTCTTAATGTGAAATCCACACCCTGAAGAGCTAAAACGCCAGGAAAGCTTTTATGTATGTTTTTTAACTCCAGTACTTTATTCACCGGTTTTCTCCTTGATTATTATTGTCTTATTTAAAAACAGCGCAGCGTTTTTCGCTGCGCCGCTTAAACATTCTGTTTAAATTAGATTCCGTAGTTGTTTACGTCATCCTGTGTGATTGTTGAAGCATCAAAGCCCTTCTCATCCATGATGATTGTCTTTTCTGCAATTGTCTCACCCTTCTCTAACTTCTTGATGATTTCATCAATGTAAGAAGACTGGAATGGGTTACACTGTCCATCGTAGTTCCAGTTCTGAGCTAATAACTCTTCAAGAGCCCACTTGTTACAGTCAAATCCCATAACGATTACGTCTTTGCCAACACCATGAGATTTACCAGCCTTATCTAATGCTGCAACAGCACCCTTAGCCATATCATCGTTCTCAGCGTAGATTACGTTAAATGGTGTACCAGCATCGATAACTGACTGTACAATTGCCTGAGCATTTTCTGCATTCCACTCAGCTGTCTGCTGTGTAACAATGTTCCAAGAAGCTTCAGCTGCAACCTTAGTATCTAAAGCGCCTGAACGACCTCTCTGAGCTGCTGTACCCATAACACCCTGAATGTGGATGATGTTGTACTCAGATAATCCCTGTGAAGCTAACCAAGCAACTGCTGTGTCACCTTCCTTGTTCATATCAGAAACGATTGAAGCTTCATATAATGAAGGATCAGCGTCGATTGTACGGTCGAATAAGATAACCTTAATTCCTGCGTTCTGTGCATCCTTAAGAACTGTATCCCAGCCTACTGTATCAGCTGCAGATAATAATAAGTAGTCAACACCATCTGTGATGTACTTCTGAGCACTCTGAATCTGCTCATCATTCTTTAAGCTGTATGCGAACTGTGCATCATAACCATTCTCTTTTGTGAATGTCTTCTTTAAGTCAGCGTCGTTAGCTGTTCTGTATCCTGACTCGTTAGGATCGTTGTTGATAATACCAACCTTAATTAACTTTCCTGAACCAGCATCACCTGAAGCTGAAGATGCTGAAGCTGAATCGCCTGATCCACATCCAACTAATGTTGTTGCGATCAATGCTACGCTCATGATAGCGCTTAAAATCTTCTTTTTCATTTTTATTCCTCCATATTGGTAGTTGTGAATGGTCAGTCTCTGTGGCTGACCTCTTGATGTTAGTCTATGACACTTCCAAACCACCTTCAATTTGAAAAAATACCAATTTTAGGCTTTCGTCAATTTATCCATACCAATTTTTCTGCTTATTTGTTATAATGAATACAAATACATTTTCTATGGTTAATATTTTATGATTTTGTTAACTATATTAAGGAAATGTTCAGGTTTTAGACACAAATCGAACTTTTTTATAATTATTTATATTAGTGATAATGACCAAATCTTTTCTACGGTTGTTTGATAATATACAAAAATCAGTGCTTTTTATTTATTAGGTAATTAACTTTTTTAGCATAAAAACAAAAAAATAAACCTTTTTAGATTTTTTTAGGTGGAAAATGAAAAACAAATATATAGAAATTTCAGAATTAATAAAAAAAGATATAGATAATAATCTGTTTACAGGAGGAAAACTTCCAACAGAAAGAGATATGTGCGCTAAGTATGATGTATCAAGATCTACTATAAGAGAGGCTCTTTCTGTTCTTGAAAAAGACCAGATCATAACCAAAAGGCAGGGAAGCGGCATCTTTGTTCTTCCCAAGTATTCATCTTCTAAGAACAAGATTGCCCTGATTCTTAAGGATACTGACGAATATATTTATCCTAACTTAATAAATCTCATTAGCGATATGCTTTTTTCTATTGGTTATTCATTAGTTACATATAGCACTAATGGATCTTTACTTAACGAAAGAAAAATACTGACTGATCTTCTTAGCTCCAACATAAGAGCAGTTATTTGTGAACCTACTAAAAGCGCTCTTCCCAACATTAATGTAGATTTATTTAAAACTCTGAAATCAAAAAATATACCGACACTATTTATCCTTGATCAATATGAAAATCTTATCGACTTTCCATGTGTTATGATAGACAGCTTCCAGTCTGCCCGCACAGTATGCCTTTCAGTTAATGAACGAATAACTAAAACGGCCTGTATCTTTTTAGATAACCAAAGAAGCTCCTACCAAAAGTATCTTGGTTTTTTTGATGCGCTGCATCTAGTTTCTTTCGAAAATATCGAACCATCCTTCATCTTCTTAAAAAACGAAGATATAGAAGATTTGCGAAAGGGTACTACATCATGCACCTTATTTTCTTTTCTTAAAGGAAATGAGGATAAAGATATATATTTTTGTGATAATGATGAAATTGCTTACTATATATATAGAAACTACCCGTTCGAAAAAAATATAGATATTCTGTCTTTTGATAATTCGTATCTTACTAAAATGAGCCATGGAAAAATCAAATCCCATGGCCCATCTATGAATGAACTAATTGATAGTATTAAAAATACCCTTCTTTTAATGCTAAATCACCCTCTGTACTCTCTTGGAGACATTCCCTGCATTTTCTTGAAAACTACACTAAAGTAATGCTGATCCTTGTATCCTACATCATTAGCTATTTCACCTGTATGCTTGTTAGTTGTCTTTAGTAACTTCTTGGCTAATTCTATTCGTTTCTTGGTCACATATTCGACGAATGTCATATCCATTTCACTAGAGAAAATAGCACTGAAATAATTAGATGAAAGATTACATATGGAAGCAACTTCATTTAATGAAAGATTTTCATCTGTATAATTTTCATCAATATATGCAATCGCCTTTTTAAGCATGACCTTGTACTGAGAAGAACTTTCTTCATCTCTGTATTTAATCGCATTAGTGAATAATGATAAAATATATGATTTTACTTTTTCATATTCAGCAGAAAAATCTGACAGCACACTCTCATCCAGGGTTGCTAAGAACTCAGACTTATCAATACCTATACTCTCAACGAAACCAAGCGTTGCGAATCTGACATTTAACAACAGATAATTTCTAAAAATCTTAGATTTAAGAGCTTCATCAAGGCTTGATAAATATCCAAGTGTGAAAGAATTAATCTCTTCTTTGGTTCCCTGTGCCAAAAATCCTTTAATAATTTCAGGATTAATCTGCTCTAAATCAGGTTCAACATAATCACCTGTATTCTCAGAATGAATACTGCTAACTACATCCTTAGTTACAATATGGGTTGAAGGTGTTAAAAATCTGTGAGAGAAAATATCATTAACCTCTTCAAAGCATTTCGGAAGTCGACTTAATCTTTCAACACATTCACCTACTGAAACATACCACTTTTCAACTTCCTGCTCATTACATATTCTTTCAATGTTCTGAACAAGTCTAGATGTAAGAATATCTGTATCCTCAGTGTTGCTAAGGATAATGATACAGTATGTATTAATGTTCCATCTGAATACTACATATTCTCTGAATCTAAAGAAATATCTGAATAATTCATCCTGTCCTTCTGTTACATATACCAGTGCTATGTTGTAAGACTGCGCTGTTAAATCTAAAGAAAGCTTGGATGCTTCTTCATATATATCCTGATAGGATAGCTGTCTGTCAAAAACCTTTTCGAAGAAATGCCTTTTAGCCAGCTGCTCATATTCCTGGTATTCTTCCTGAAATTTTCTTAAATCTGCTGTCTCAGCCTTTTCTGATTCAATCTTTTCTGAAACCTGCTGAAGAACCTTCTGAAGATTGGATCTCGTTATCGGCTTTAGTAAATACTGTTCAACACCTATTTCAATAGCCTGTCTTGCATATTCGAAATCATCATATCCTGAAATAATAATTATTTTAGTATTAGGCAATTCCTTCGCAACAATATGTGAAAGAGCAAGACCGTCCATGAACGGCATTTTAATATCAGTTATCAGTACATCCGGCTTAGTCTTTCTAATTAAAGGCAATGCCATTTCACCATCCGAAGCTTCTCCGACGAACTGATACCCATAGTTTTCCCAAGGAATATTATCTCTTAATCCCTCACGCATTATACTTTCATCTTCAACCAAAAATACTTTTAGCATAAACTCTCCAATTAATACTCTCGATTACTTAAATATGCCTCAACGTTCTCTTTAGTAAACACTTTTTCATCAATGATATATTTTTTACCTACCTGCTGACCTGCATCCATCTTCTTAATTACTTCTGCAACAAGGTTTCCAAGCAATGGATTACATTCAACATCAACATTTATATTTCCATTATATACATTTACCAATGCTTCGTGACCTGCATCGAACGAAATCATGATGATATCACCATTTGCACCGACAGTTCTTTCTGCTTCATTAATTGCTTCAATAGCGCCGAACGTCATATCATCATTTTCTGAAAAGACTACATCTATTTTCTCATAACGCTTAAGTAGTCTTGCCATCTCCTCTTTTCCTTTGGCCGTAGTAAAATCAGCGTCTGCCTTTTCGAGTATCGTCCAGTTAGGATTCTTAGCTGCTATGTTATAGAATCCTGTCTCTCTTCCAATCTGAGCTGATGACCCTGGAGTTCCCTGAAGAATAACTATATTAACCTTGTCCTCCTCAGTATATCCTCTTCTTTCTAGCTCTCCTTCAAGCCACGTACCAGCTCTTGCTCCTTCAAGTTCCATATCAGAGCCGATATGAGTTGCATATAGCGACGAATCCTGAACTTCTACCTCTCTGTCCATTAGAATTACAGGTATTCCTGCTTCCTTAGCTTCTCGAAGCACTGAATCCCAGCCCTTTTCTGTTACAGGAGCTAATACTATGTAGTCGACATCCTGAGATATGAAATCTCTTATATCTTTAATCTGATTTTCCTGATTTTGTCTTGCATTATTGATGATAGTAAAAAATCTGTTTTCCTTAGAGAGTGCATCCTCTACAGATTTAGTATTGGCAAGTCTCCACACCGATTCATATCCTAACTGTGAAACTCCGACTACTATCATTCCCTCATCTTCGCTAGTCTCCATATTCTGCGTCTTTGGGGACAAAAATATACCGTAGCTTTCGCCTAAAAACATAATGGCCAGAATAATTATTACTATTATAATGGTATTTAAATAGTATTTTCTATTTTTCACTATCCATTCCTCCGTTTATTGCGAAATTAATGGCAGGAATAGTAACGGTAACAGTTGTTCCGACATTTTGAACAGAATCAATTTTCATTCCATACTCTTCACCAAAATGCATACGTATTCTTTCATTAACGTTAGCAAGACCAAAGCCTGCATCTGTCTCCTTGCATTTTCTTGTAATTTCTTTTCGAAGCTTTTCCAGGGTCTCTTCATCCATACCAACACCATCATCTTTAATGGTAAGTATAATGTCGTTATTCTCTTTTCTTCCTGTTATCTCAATTTTTCCCTTAGCTCTTTTATATTTAATACCATGGTAGAGAGAATTCTCTACAAGTGGCTGTAATGTCAGCTTCTGAATCTCATAATTATATATTTCTTTATCTATATCTATAGAATAATCGAGGATATCATTATAACGAACCTGCTGAATACTAAGATATGTTTCAATATGCTCTTTCTCATTCTTAATCGGAATTAATTCCTGACCTTTACTTAATACAAGTCTGAAAAGCTTCGATAATGCCATAACAACTTCAATGGCTCTTTCATTATCATTGGATTCAACAAGCCATACTATAGTATCTAAAGTATTATATAAAAAATGTGGATTAATCTGTTCCTGAAGAAGACGAAGCTCTGCATATCTCATAATTTTCTCGTCTTCTTTTATAGTCTCAACCAAAAGATTAAGCTTTCCAGACATATCATTAACAGAATCGGCAAGCATCATTATTTCATCATCTGAATCAATAGATACTTTACTTTCGAAATCTCCATCTGCAATCCTGTTAGTTGCATCAATAAGCTTATCTAAAGGTCTGGTTATTTTCCTAACTGTCTTAAACGAAGAAATAAGGGCCAAAATTACGATGAACAGAACTATTACTGACCAGAAAATAGTAAAGAATATTACCCTTTGGTGAAGCTCCGCCTGAAGCGTTTCAATATCCTTAGTCTGATACTGAATAAAGTACTGAATATCATCCTGTATCAAATCTGTAATAATATAGATATCCGAATTAAGAGCATTCATGTTTTCATCATATTTTCCACCATTTTCCAGATTGTTTTCGATGATAAGAACCTTTTCTCTTAATGCATTAAGATTATTACTTAATCTTTGAAGCCAGATTCTGCTGTTCTCATTAGAACTGGCCATAAGCTCAGCTATGTCAGACTGAAAGGTATCTATCATATTTTCCGGGATCCTGTACTCTTCATCCTGACTTTTTAAATCAGCATGTCCGACTATTTCTTTGTATATTTCTTCATTGATGTCATTCTTGAACGATACATTATAATCATTAGCTACCGTAAGATTAGAAACTATACTTTCATATGCCTTGGAATAATTGAGCAAAGATATAATTAAATACGCAATAACAATAAGTAATGGAGCCATTCCCATTACAACAATCGATAACAGCTTTCCTTTTATTGAGTTGTTAATCTGTCTTTCCTGCATATACAATCAATCTATCCTAATTTTCTTTTCAATATTTTAAGATTATACTATAATTGTAATAGATATGTCATCACGAGGTAATCTATGAAAAAAATATCTGTCATTGTTCCTTGCTACAACGAAGAATCAACAATTGAATTATTTCATCAGGCCATAACCAAAATGTGGGATGAAGATGCGAAGCTAAGGGATAATTATGAATTGGAGCTTCAATTCATTGATGATGGTTCAAAGGACAAAACTTATCCTATATTAAAGGAATTGGCGAAAAAAGATTCTAAAGTGCATTTTGCTTCATTCTCCAGAAATTTCGGAAAAGAAGCTGCCATGTTCTGTGGACTAAGACAGTGTACAGGAGATGCAGCTGTTATGATAGACGCTGATCTTCAACATCCTGTCGAAACCATAAAGGACATGATTGATAAATGGGAAGAGGGCTATGACATTGTAGAAGGTGTTAAATCTTCACGAGGAAAAGAAAGGAAGACTCACGGACTTTTCGCTAATATCTTCTATAAGATGATTAGTAAGATGACCGGATTTGATATGAAGAATTCTTCTGATTTTAAATTCCTTGATCGAAAGGTTGTTGATGCTCTTGACTCCTTTACAGAAAAAGAAACCTTCTTTAGAGCTCTTTCATTCTGGACAGGTTTCAGGAATACAACTGTTGAGTATGAGGTTCAGGACCGTGTAGCCGGAAATAGCAAATGGTCAACCAAGAGTCTTATTAAATATGCTTTCCGGAATATAACAGCTTTTACATTCACACCGCTGTATTTCATTGCAGTTCTTGGTGTCATAGTAATGCTGGTTGGTTTAGGGCTTGGAATTGATGCTGTAATCTCCTATCTCTTAGGAAAAGCAGTAGGTGGTTATCCATCACTGGTCGTACTTATATCTTTGTCAACAGGAGCAATTCTTTTAAGTCTTGGAATAATAGCTGTATACATTGCCAAGATGTTTCAGGAAATTAAAAATAGACCCAGATATATCCTTCAAGATAAAGAATAAAGAACAGGTTATAAGCCTGTTCTTTTTAATGCACCATCATATTCTATATTTCTATTTTCGGAAATCTGGAAGGCTCTGTCGCCTTCACTAAAATCATCAAGGTTTTCATCCTTTAAAACTATTCCCGGATGACATACTATCTCAAAATACATATCACGTTTCTTCATATAGGAAATAACCTTAGGCGCCAGACGATCGATTCTTTCCTTATCCATTCTGCCACTCATTATTAATCCCAATATATAGCCATAGGAAATTGTTTTTTCTCTTAGCTTCCTTATACATCTGCCAGACAGGAAGTTTAAAATTACATTCTTAATTACATTAGTTAATGGAAATGTTCCAACAACTCCACCTGTAGTGAAGAACATTAAGAATGGCTCCTTTGATACTCTGACGAATTCAAGCTTTTTAAATAGACCAAGCTCTTCAACTGCTTTTAACATAGCATCAAATACTATTGGTATCATATGAGTATGAACATGAGAATCCAGTCTTAGGCCTACACCCTCTGGAAGATCTTCATACACTTTTTTAATCTGCGCCTTAATCTCATCTGTCAGCTTGTTCTTTAGTACAGCGTGCCTGATTCCTGGTATATATGAGCGAAGAAACAGCTTACCCCATGAAGATGCTCTGTATTTTCCCGAAAGAGACATTCCATCTACTAAATTTACATGTATTGAAATATATGGTTTATTAGGAAGACTGTCCCAATTTTTCTTTAAGTACTCCATACATTCTTCATAACAGCTCATGTTTGGAAGAATACTGATACTATTCAATCTGCCTTCCCTTACAAGCTCAAGTATTCTTTTTGATGCATTCAATGATGACGCATAATCATCTGAATGGTAATCTACGAAATACATTAAATTCTAACCTCACCATCATGTGCTAACAAAGACACATTTACAACAGAATCTATCGAAGAGATTTCACTAACTATACTTTTTTCTTCTTTACTGTATACCTCAAGAATAATATCAAAACCGTTCTTCTTAAGATTTCTTGATTTTACCTTATAGCTTTTACAGGTTTTAGCAACTATTTTAACAATTTCATCTTCTGAATCCACTGATTCACTATTAACTATAAGAAGAAGTGGTCTTCTTGAGCCTGGCATATATTCCAGTACGAAGATACCAACAGTAATAATGAGTGCTACTATAACAGCTACCTTAAAAAGTCCTGCGCCACAGATGATACCCTCTCCTATTGACCAGAACAAAAACATAAGATCCATTGAACTTTTAATGGCCGTCCTGAATCTTACTATTGAAAGAGCACCTACCATACCTAAGGAAATTACTATGCTTGACTGCATCGCAACAATTATTCCTGCAGTAATAACACTAATGAGAGCCATTGAATTATGAAATGTTTTATCATACATAGCTGTTCTGTTCGCAAGCTTATATATGAAATAAATATATAAGCCAATTAGGAATGTTATTCCTAAAACAACAACTATCTGACTTGTCGGTATATCCTGGCTCGAAAAGCCTTCCAGTACTGATTTTTTAATTGCATCCTGAAAACTCATATTAACTCTCCTAATGTAGGTCTTAATCTGGCCTGATAATATTTAGAATAGGAAGTTTTCGAAAGTGAAACTTCCTTAAGAATCCTTAAAATGTAATCTGGAAGAAGCTCATCATATTTCACCTCGAGAATGTGATATCCTTCTTCCATAACCGGAACAACTGGCATTATTTTATCATAAAACGCTTCTACTTTCGAACAGGCTCCAATATTCTTGTCAAAAGTAATTCTTACATTTCCAATTCTTTCAACTAATGCCGTCCTTTCATATTCAACAATAATCTTAGGCTTGGAATTATTGCACGAAATATAAGAATAGAATTCTTTTTTTAGTGCTTCGTCTTCCTTTTTTGGTGCTGGAAGCTGACCGTTAATATACAGGTTGGCCTCTTCTTTCGTAAGAGCCGTCGAATCCTTATGCTTATATCCGTGTATCATTTTTTTAAGCTCTAGATTAATGACATTGGTGTCATTATCGTATGTTCTTATTCTGTATTTAAATCTGTTATCAACTCCTGCTATGGTATCCTGCAGGGCTGTATCATACATATCATCAAAATACACACTTCTTATAAGATATGACCCATCATCTCCATGCGCATCGGCTTTCATGCACTCAGACAGTCGCACCTTTAAATATTCAATTTGAGCTTCATCAACTATATATTTGTTCTCTACTCTGTAATCCATAACGAGTCTAAAAATTCTTTTCGTATGCTTATGAATTCCTTCAGCTTTTCATACTCTTTAGTATCTGTAGGATTATATCCCTTTTCCTCATACATATCATGCCATCTTACTGAATCCATAGTAGCAGAATATGAAAGAAAATCCCTGTATTCATCTATTTCTTTTTTAACAAAAGTATCTAACCTGTTGGATATTTTTTCCTCATAGATTTTTCTGACTGTATTTTGAAAATCTTCCTTTTCATACAGGCTTTTCCACCAGTCAGAATGCGATGAAGCAATGGATAAAAGTGTTAATCCCGTAGCATCTTTTCCATAATACTCCATCCAGTCAAGATAATTTCCAAGACTCATATCATAGTCCCATCCAGGAGCCATTTTGAGTTTTGAATCAACTGTATCCGTATCTTTAAAGAAGAATGCACTGCTGACACCAGCATCATAATTTTTGGTAACTTCTTCAATCAGATACCTTTTTGCGAATGAATCAGTATCAATATATTCTTTGTACTGATCATCATCACTATATATTGTATTTTCAACTTGATCCAAATAGTCCTTAAGATATTTTACTTCTCTGTAGGATGAATATTTCGGAGATCTAATAAAGAAATGCTCCTTATTCTTCGTAACAAAACCTGACGGTGTTATTGGTAGCTCCAGCTTATATCTTCCCTCGAATTCCCTCTCTATTAGATATCCACCCGAAAGATCCACTGGCTCCATAGGAAGATCTGTTGCCTTTAAATCCTCTTCCTCAATAATTGTATAGGCATCCAGATTAGATTTTTTATATATATTCTTAAGAATCAGTTCCAGATTGGTTACGTTAATTCTCTTCTCACCTATATCAATGGTATCCATAAGATAATAGTTACCCATATAGTCACCATTAATGAAAAGATCTACATATCGACCCTCATGAGCGTAGTCGATTTCTGAAGTCACCTCAAGTTTTCTTGCTATATCATTTCTTAAAAAGGTCGCATCTGATGCATTCGCAATTAGAGCAAAGCTTCCTCCACCTGGAAGGTTAAGTAAATCGTCAGTTTCTCTGGCTAATGATATACTAAATGGCTTCTTCTCCCAATTAGTCCAGGAATAGTTTCCTCTACCTGATATCTTACTTAATCCACCCTCGTAAATTCTCTCGCCATCCTTCGAAAATACTCTTATTGAACCGGTTTCCTCATATTCCTTATCAGCGTATATTTTTTCAAGACTGTTTGATTTCGTATTAATAAATACTGTATCGAGATTAGCAGACTTTAAGATATTAATATCTATATCTTTGGCTCCTTCTGAATATTCCACGTCCTCTACGTTAGAATAGCTTGGAAGAAAAAGATAATACTCATCAGAGGAATTTTTAAATATATTAATAATTTCACCATCAAGCTCTGCGTAAATATAATCCATATCCGCATTCTGTCTTGATGCGATATCCTCATTAACCATTAGAATAATAGCAAGAAGTGCCACGATAATGAGAATAAGCTTAATTATCTTCTTCATTGCCGCCATTATCCTCTGTCTTATTAGCTTCAGCCTTTTTGGCCTTAAGGACATTCGAAATCATAATTCCGAAAACTGCTATTGATATTATCGAAATCATAATTCCCGTAATTAGTCCCTTAGGAGTAAATTTCAAATCCACCACATTAACATCATTAATATCATCAAGTGGAATATATAAAAGTGCATCATAGAGCATCATAGGTTTTTCAGGATAACGATTAGCAAGTATTCTCCATCCCTCTTCGAAAGAAATCGTAGTGAATATTCCATCATATTTTTCTGTATTAATCTTAAGATGCGAAGAACTTATCTCTTCAATATCGAGGGATCGTAAGTTAACAGTATTATAAGCATCCTCTAATACTGAAAGATCTTCTGTTACGAATAATTCTTCTCCAAAGGTTGGATCCTTCGTATCAGCCTCAATATCAATTAATACAGTGTCATCCTTACTGTAGTATCCAAGATTTAAAACCTTGTAGGATGATGCGTTTCCATATCCTGTATATAATTCTCCGTTAATATATACCACAAGACCCTGTTCTACATTCTCAAGATCAGCAAGGTACATGTAAAGCTCGCCATCGATTGAAGGATTAATTGCATAATGCCTGAATACCACATCGTCTTTAGTATCTTCTGTCATTTTGAAGTCAGCCTTCTTGAAGATATTAATCTTTTCTCCTAAAAGTGATGAATATATTCTTTCCTGATAATCAAATGGATCTTCGTCGTCGATAACATCAACATTAAAATCATTAACCCCGATTGCCACAGACAATGCATATGGATTCTTATATGCACTAACATTGTCATCTATTATCTTCTCGTATGATGGATGCATTCTGTGTGTGCCATCACTAACGAGATACTTTATTCCTAGAAGACTGTCCATAGTGACTGTATTATCGAAACCATAGTGAGTATACAATCCATCATCATTAAAACCTAAATCCCGAAGAAAATATCTGACATAGGTCATACCTGCTGAACTATAGTGCGTAACTCCTTTAAAATCGTACTGCATTGCATCGTTTTGCTGTCTTGGATTATAATTCTCCATCCTGTAGAAGCCATCATCCATCGCTTTTATCTTATCGATAGTATTTTTAGTAGCATTTATGGTTTCCACATAGGCCTTCATCGAATTATTATTAACTGACTGCCAGTGATATGTATAAGAAGCATTAAGACCAAGATCCGATGTCTGTATAAGTCCCACTAATATAAGAATTGCCAAAGTGCCCTTCTTTAAATTCTTCTTAAGTACAAAAATATAAACAATACCAATAATAAAATATGTAGCTAATAAAGCCCAGTTCAAATATATAGTCATACTACTGATATGATCATATCTTATTCTTAAAACTTCATAGAACATAACCGCAACAATTGCGAATGAAATGATGGTTTTCCTAAACGAAATAATATCTCTGTCTGCCATAGCCTTTGAAGAAGACAAAACCATTAAGAAAATCCACATATATGCATATCTGTATGGATGTCCTGAAGGCTCCATACCTGCATGCCAGAAGAGATTAACTGCATCATTGCAGAATGAAAACAAAAGAATTCCGAAAAGAACCAAAGTTCCTATTCTCTCCTTCAACTTCCTGTGATTATCCAGAAAGTAAAGAAGCGTAAGAATAATAAACAGCACTCCGCAAAATACCTGTGGCCATCCAAATCTGGCTTCAATATAGTCATAAGAACACGATGGAAGCTTGGAAAATACATCTCGTATAATCAAATTATTTCCGTTAAGTGAAAGACCAAGCTGTCCTATATCTTTTGGTGAGTTAAATAATTCCAAGGCTGTTGGAATTAATAGAGCCGCATCAATACCAGCTGAAAGAAGTGATGAATAAATAATTCTTCCAATTGCCCTAAATGGATTTTGAGGTCTTCTTACGAAAAAGAAGAACAGAGTCCATAAAAACAGGAATACTATAATCTGATAGGTAATGTAATAATTAAGATACAGTATCAAAGAAAGGATAACTATATAGAAAATCCTGTTCTTATTTTCGATTAACTCTTCAATAGCCCATATAATAAGTGGAAAAAGAATAACTACATCTATCCACATCATATTCATGCTGTGAGCGAAAATGAAACTTGAAAATCCCCAGGTCACTCCTCCAATAATCGAAACTATTGAATGCTCCGATCCTACAGTTCTTTGCAAATATATACTCATAATGGCTGCTGCCAAATAGAGTTTAACTCCTATTATGAATGTAACTCCAAGGGGAATATATGCCTGTGGAATAAGGCATAATAATAATAGAAACGGACTCGAAAGATAATATACCTCGAATCCTACCATTCCAGCACCTAGCGTAGTACTGAAAGAATATAACAAATCATTTTTTCCGAATAATACTGTCCTTAAATATGAATAATAATCAACATACTGTCTTTTCATATCATACATAAGAAAAGTGTTGTCACCAAAAGGTGTTATTCTGCTCAGAAAAAGCACAACAAAAAACATAGCCAGCACAATTGCGCCGGCTATAAGAGCTGGTTTGAAGCTATATTCTTTTGTTGACCTAACACCCTGCATTATTTCGAATAATTCCTAACTAAATCCTCAATTGCTTCTTTGTATCCATCAAAACCATGTCCTACAATTGCCTTGTAAGCATATAATCTGACGAAATCCTTATGTCTGAATTCCTCACGTGTGTCCGGATCTGAAATATGTACCTCTACAGTTGGAATACTAACTGCCTTAAGCGCATCAAGTATAGCAACGCTGGTATGAGAATATGCTGCAGGATTAATTACTATTCCATCAATTTTCTCATAGGATTCCTGAATTTTTTCTACGATTACGCCTTCGTGATTCGACTGAAATACCTCAATCTCAACACCACATTCCTTAGCATAATCCTCACACATTTTTACTAAATCATTATAAGTTCTGCTACCATATATCTTAGGCTCTCTAATACCCAGCATATTAAGATTAGGTCCATTAATTACCAGAATTTTCATCAATCTGCTCCTTTATCATATTAAATGTATCTTCTTTACTTTCCTGAACTTTTACTGTGACATCGGATACTCTTTCATATATTGGCTTTCTTTCATTATATAGCTTTTCCAGCCCGCCGTTTTGCGAAAGAGGTCTTCCATCCTGAGACAGCTTCTCAAGCTCCTGGGACAAATATATAATAAATCCATTAGCCTTAAGTGCTTCGACATTACTTTCTCTTAGTATGCTACCACCACCAATTGCTATTACGACGCCAGTATTTTTAGATACTTCCTCAATTACTTCACTTTCTTTGTCTCTAAATGCCTTCTCACCATACTCAACAATATAGTCACCAGCATTCATATTGAACTTTTCATTAAATACAATATCAGTATCTATGAATTCTCTGCCTAACGCTTCAGCAATTCTTTTTCCCTGAGTTGACTTACCGCAGCCAGGCATACCTGTGAAAACAATATTCTCTTTAAGTGCTCTTGTTTTCTTATATACCCTTTCAATGCTTCTTTTTCCTTCCTCGTCAAGCTCAATACTCTTTCCGAAGAATAATCTCTCTGCATACCAGCCCTGAGCAATTAACATTGATAATCCATTAGTTGATTTAATGTTCATAGCTTTAGCTCTGGATGCTAATTTAGTAGTTAAAGGATTATATATTACATCAACAAGTCCGTCTAACTTTTTAAATAATTCAAGATCAACCGGAACCTCGTCATTATTAGGATTCATACCAACTGGTGTCGTGTTAATAAGGATATTCGCATCCTTATATGCATCCATATCCTCGTAAGAGGTAAATATCACCGGTGTTGTGACACTGGTGTCATATCCGCTCGCTTTTCTTGATACTACTGTAATAGATTTCGCACCAAGTCTTGAGGCTGCAAAGCACGCTGTCTTTGAAGTACCACCGCTTCCTAAAATAACTATATCTTTGTCCTTAAAGGATATACCTGCAGAGTTGACCATATACTCGAAACCCAGATAATCTGTGTTATATCCATATAACACACCATCCTTCTTAACAATAGTATTAACACTTCCTATTGCCTTCGCAGTCTCATCAACTACACAATATTTCATAACAGTTTCCTTGTAAGGAATGGTTACATTAATAGCCTCGAAGGATTGCTCCTTCATGAATGCATCTACTTCATCCTTAGGAATTTCCATTATTCCATATTCATTATTTCCGAATTCGTTGTGTAAAACCTTCGAGAAGCTGTGACCAAGCTTTTCTCCAATTAATCCATACTTATTTTTCATTTTTATACTCTTTTAAAATATCATACAAAACTAATGCACACATTGCTTCAACGCAAGGTACCGCACGTGGAACTATACATGAATCATGACGACCCTGAATAGAGAATTTAGTCTCTTCCATAGATACCAAATCTACAGAGCGCTGTTCTTTAAATATCGAAGGGGTAGGCTTAATGGCTACTCTGAAGATAATTGGCATTCCATTAGTAATACCACCCTGAATACCACCTGAATTGTTAGTTACGCATCTTACTTTTCCTTCTTTGATACAGAACTCATCATTAGCCTTGCTACCATTCATTTTAGTAATATCAAAACCTGCACCGAACTCTATTCCCTTGACTGCAGGAATTCCGAACATACCGTATGAAATCATACTTTCTACACTATCGTATATTGGATCTCCTAAACCAACAGGAAGTCCTACTACCTTACATTCAATGGTTCCGCCTATAGAATCCATATCCTTCGCAGTATTAGTCATAAGCTCATCCATCTTAGCCGCAGCTTCACTATTTAATACAGGAAGACCTTCCTCAGAAACCAGCTCCAGATCATCATCTACAGGATCAAAATAATCATCCTTAATATCTCCTACCGAAGAAATATGGGCACCTATTAAGATTCCTTCTTCTTCTAGAAGCTCTCTGCAGATTGCTCCTGCAAAACACATAGGAAGTGTCATTCTTCCTGAAAAGAATCCGCCACCAGCTAAATCAACCTTACCATCATACTTGGTGTATGCAGCAAAATCTGCATGAGATGGTCTTGGAACGAATTTTAAATTATTGTAATCAGAGGATCTTTGATTAGAATTAATAAATTCTGCTTTGATAGGATCCCCAGTAGTTACTCCGTCTTCTATTCCTGAAATTATTACCGGCCTGTCCTTTTCTTTTCTTGCTGTCGTATAGACACTTTTTCCTCCGGCACGTCTTTCTAAAAGAGTTTCGATTGGCCACATATCAATTGTTTTTCCTTTTGGAATACCTGTGAGCTCAACCGTGATTTTAGGTGCATGGGATGCGCCCTCTACATGAATCTTTACATTTTTTCCTAATGAAAAAGACATATTGTTTCGTCTCCTAACTATTTAAATAAATCGAAGAATCCTGGGAACGATTTATTAATCGCTTCAGAACCATCTATTTCAATTTCCTTATTACTTCCCCAGGCACCAAGTACTGCTGCCATAACTATTCTATGATCATTAAAGCTGTTAACTACAATATCTTTTAATTCATTAATAGAATTAGCGTCTGCCTTAACAATTAAATCCTCACCATCAGCTGTTTTTTCACATACAGCTTCTCTTGAAAACGCCTTAAGAGTTTCTTTAATAGTTTCAATTCTGTCAGACTCTTTAATCCTAAGTCTCTCTACATGTCTGAATCTACTGTCAGAATCTGCGAATGCTGCAATAAGAGCAAGTGCAGGAACCAAATCCGGAATCTGTGAAGCATCTATATCTACACCATGAAGTTCTCTTTTAGCTACTGTAATCTCATTCTTACTAATCCTGACATCTGCTCCGAAGACTTTAAGAATATCAAGAATTCCTCTATCTCCCTGAAGACTATCTGGATTTAATCCTTTAAGAGTAACTTCCCCATCTATAGCTCCAAGTCCGAGAAGAAAGCCTGAGTTAGACCAGTCACCTTCAGCATATATTTTCTCATCACCCTCGTAGGTCTGATTACCCTTTATATAGAAAATATTATCCTTAAACTCTATTTCAATTCCGAACTGTTTTAAAACATCTAATGTAATATCAATGTACCCCTTAGACTCAAGCTCAGTGGTTATAATTATTTTACTGTCACCATCAAGAAGAGGAAGTACTATTAACAATCCAGTAATATACTGAGACGATATGTTGCCTGGAAGCTCATAATCTCCAGCCTTAAGCTCTCCTTTAGTAGTAATTGGAAGAAACTCACTGCTACATGTAACGCCATGCGCACCAAGAGCCTTGGTTAATGGTCCGAAAGGTCTTTCAGGTAATTTCCCATGACCTGTCATGGTAGACTCATTACTTAAGAATGCTGCAAGCGGAAGCATGAATCTTGCAGTTGAACCACTTTCATTACAGTCAAGATTTACTATATCCTGCTTTGATACTCCACTTTTTACATTAAATCCATCCGCTTCTATCTCTATATCGGCACCAAGCGCATTAAGACAGTTCACCGTTGCTTCCATATCTTTCGAAATGATATTGGAGAAGATATAAGAAGGCTTACTGCTAAGTGCTGCTCCAATTAACAGTCTGTGAACATAGGATTTTGAAGCGATTGCTGTCGTATTCAGTTTTTTATTATCAATCTTAAGCTTAGTTTTCATTCAGTCCCATTTCATAATAGCTTGCTAAATCTTTAATATTAATATCTTCAATATATGCCTCACCTATTTTCTTAAGCATAATAAGTCCTAAGGTATCTGATAATCTCTTCTTATCAACACTTCCCGCATTCGCCAGGTCTTCTGCACTGAAGTCACAGGTTATTGGAAGATTATATTTCTTTAATATCTCTATGAATTCCTTCGTACTTCCCTCTGGAATATAGCCCTTCTTTTCTGACGCTCTTGTCATAATTACCATTCCTCTGGCTACTGCTTCGCCGTGAGAAATAGACAGATTACTAAGCTTTTCCATAGCATGTCCAGGCGTATGTCCGAAGTTAAGAATTTTTCTAATTCCTGTATCGAATTCATCCTCATGCACTATTTTTGCTTTATCAGCAATACACTTTTCACATACTATATCCATATCAAGTTCTTCATCTCTGAATATCTTATATAGATCTGGATCCATAATCATTCCGTATTTGATAGCTTCAGCTAAACCTTCTGCAAAAGTTGCCTTAGGAAGAGACTCAAAAACTGTAGTATCTAAGTAAACTGCGATTGGCTGATGAAACGCACCTGCAAGATTTTTTCCGGCAACTAAATCTACCGCTGTCTTTCCTCCAACAGATGAATCAACTGCAGCCAAGACAGTTGTAGGAACCTGAACGAAATCAATTCCGCGAAGGAATATAGCTGAACAGAATCCTGTGATATCTCCAACAACACCGCCACCCAAAGCAAGCATTAAATCACTTCTTGTCAAAGATACACTTCCTGCATATTCAACAATTTTTTCTACTGTAGCAAGATTTTTTGATTTTTCACCATGCTCGAACACAAAGGTGTCAACCTTATATCCGGCTTCCTTTAAAGAATCAACAGTTCTTTTTCCATATAAATCAAAAACTGTGTCATCACTGACTACCAGAATATGGCATGCCTTATGAATCTTATTAAGCTCCTGTCCAATATTTATATCTTTGTCAATTAGTACTTCATATTTTCCAGATGAAGTATCTACCAAAACACTTCTTTTCATTAATTACTCCGTTCTGTATCTTTATAATAAATCTGCTATTTCGTATATCATTCTTTCTGATTTTTCCCATCCAAGACATGGATCAGTAATAGACTTTCCATATATACCTTCGCCTATTTTCTGGGCACCATCTTCTATGTAACTTTCAATCATGAAGCCCTTTATGTGATTTTTAATAATCTCAGAATGACGACAGCTGTGAAGTACCTCTTTAATAATTCTTGGCTGCTCGAATGGATTCTTATTAGAATTCGAATGATTAGTATCAACTACAATAGCTGGATTATCCAGGTTTTTAGCATCATATGTCTCACAAAGATTAATAAGATCCTCATAATGATAGTTAGTAAGCTGCTGTCCATGCTTGTTGGTATATCCTCTCAAAATTGCATGCGCATGTGGATTACCATGGGAATGAACCTCCCAACCTCTGTAGATGAAGGTGTGTGCGTTCTGAGCAGCTAAAATGGCATTAAGCATTACAGAATTATCTCCACTGGTTGGATTCTTCATGCCAGCTGCAATACCAAGTCCGCTGGCTGTTAATCTGTGCTGCTGGTTCTCAACCGATCTGGCACCTACTGCTACATATGCTAAAAGATCATCAAGATACTTATAGTTTTCTGGATAAAGCATCTCATCTGCACAGGCAAATCCTGTTTCCTTAACGGCTCTCATATGAAGCTCTCTTGTTGCAATTATTCCCTTAAACAGATCAGGCTTCTGGGTTGGATCCGGCTGATGAACAAGTCCTTTGTACCCTTCTCCAGTAGTTCTTGGTTTATTAGTATATATTCTTGGAACAATTAAAATCTTATCCTTAACCTTCTCCTGTACAGGGCACAATCTTGAAATATAATCGATTACACTGTCCTCATTATCAGCAGAGCATGGGCCAATAATCAGCATAAGCTTGTCTGACTTACCCTCTAAGATAGCCTTTATCTCATTTACTTTAGTCTCAACTG
Organism: Lachnospiraceae bacterium; assembly: GCA_024399135.1. GTDB lineage: Bacteria > Bacillota > Clostridia > Lachnospirales > Lachnospiraceae > JAILLW01. Next base: position 43,012 of record JAKSHY010000014.1, read on the forward strand.
TGCTCATCATCGAAGAAGTCACAGGATACATTTCCTTAACTTCTTTTGGAATCGCCAGTTTTCTTTCAAAATCCATATCCATTTTTCACATCTCCCCTTATTTATCAAACCAGGCACGTCTTTTGGTAGAAAGCTTCATCTTCTCGCAAAGTCCTGCCCTGTTATCATTTTTAATCATATCCTTTAACTGTGAGAATTCGTTAATGAACACATCCATTTTTTCGATAAGCTTATCCTTATTCATCAAGAATAACTCACTCCACATATTCTCATTAATTCTGGCAATTCTTGTTAAGTCTCTAAATGAGTCCCCTGTATAGTCAGCCAGATTTTCATCATCTGAACATGTCATTAATGAAACTGCTATACAGTGTGTAAGCTGGGATACGAAGCCTATCATCTCATCATGTTCTTCTGGCGAAAGAACTGATATTTTCCCAACTCCTAATATTCTTCCAAGACTCTTACACCATTCTATAGCTTCCTTAGTATTTTTCTTAGTTGGAGTCACAATATAATTTGCATTACGGAAAATTTTATCATCCGCACTCTTTACTCCGCTAAGCTCTCTTCCTGCCATAGGATGAGATGGAATAAATTCAACATCCTCCCTTAACATATCCTGAATGTCATATACTATTGAGCTTTTAACACCAGTTACATCTGTTATCATGACGCCTTCATGGAAATATTGCTGATTTTCCCTGATCCATTCTCTAAAAGCCTCTGGATAAAGAGCGAAAATAACAGCATCAGCCTTACTGATTAATTCTGGATCAGGAAAGCTTTTTCCATCATCAATTATATTTTCATTAATAGCATAAGAAATAGACTCTTCATTCCTGTCAATTGCATAAACTTTGTAACCTAATCTTTTAAGAGCTTTAGCATAGCTTCCACCCATAAGTCCAAGTCCTACTATTAATACATTATTATCACTAATCCATTTCATGGTCTGACCTCTTTCATAATTAAACAGATATACCCTAGAATATTATGACAACGTAAATGTGTTATTGCAATTCAAAAATGCAAAAAAAGGGCAAAAATATACTTTTTTAGTACATTTTGCCCCTTTTTATAAGGTTTGATTTATTTATAATCCTTCTTATCTTCCTCTTGACTGGGAAATAACCTCATTTACCAAATCAAGGAATTCATTCTGATATGTGTCAAGGTCATCAAGATCTTCTAAAGTATATGCTATTTCATGAAGAGCATTAGTAGGTGAAAGATCCTTAAGATACTCACTATGTCTTAATGCTAATGACATTTCAGCTACGCTTGTAGCGAATATATAGTCATCTGAAGGTCTCTTGGTATAGTTATCCATATCAATTGGGAATTCAAGATAGTTCGACTTATCACCATCTGGATCCTTATATGCTATTTTAAGTGTGCAATACTCATCCTTGTTCTTACCCTTCTTAGATACTGTGATATCCTGATACTTTAAGTCAGAAAGAGCTTCATTTTCATCATCATTAAGAATGATTTCATAGATTGCTGTTACCTGATGTCCTGCACCCATTTCACCGCCATCCTTCTTATCATCTGTGAAATCTTCTGCAGCCATTGCTCTGTTTTCATAACCAACTAATCTGTATTCTTTTACTAATGCAGGATTGAATTCAACCTGAAGCTTAACATCCTTGGCAACTGTAACGAATGTAGATGTCATCTCATCTACTAAAACCTTTTTAGCTTCTGATAATGTATCAATATATGCATAGTTACCATTACCCTTATCAGCTAATGTTTCCATTCTGGTATCTGAGTAATTATACATACCAAAGCCTAATACTGACAAAAATACACCTGTTTCCTTCTTTTCAGATATTAAGTCCTCTAATTCTGCCTCACTTGAAAGACCTACGTTAAAATCTCCATCTGTACAGATAATTACTCTGTTAACACCATCTTCTATGAAATGCTTTTTCGCTACATCATATGCTAATACAATTCCGTCTGCTCCGTTAGTGCTACCAGATGCCCTTAAGTTAGAAAAGGCCTTCATAATCTCTCTTCTTTCATCACCTCTGGCTCCATCAAGTACTACATCAACTCCGCCAGCGTATGTTACTATTGAGATTCTGTCATCCTCATCAAAAGAATCTAATAATAATTCCATAGAATTCTTAATTAGTGGAAGCTTATTAGCATCCTTCATAGATCCTGATACATCTACTAAAAATACGATATTTGAATCAGGTACATTTTTAGAATCCATTTCGGCAGTATTAACTCCAAGCATCATGAGCTTAGCCTCTTCATTCCATGGACAGTCAGATATTTCAGCAGTTACTCCGAAAATATTCTTTCCAGGATCCTTGTAATTATATTTAAAATAATTAACCATCTCCTCTGTTCTAATAGCACCTGATGGAAAATCTTCTATTCCATAACCCTGAGTTACGAATCTTCTGAAATTTGAATAGCTTGCTGTATCTACATCTGCAGCGAAGGTTGAAAGTGGGCTGATCTGTGTTTTCGAAAAACCATTTTCATTAACAGATGAATATTCTTCTGCGTTAAACTGATTGAAATTTTGCTCATCATATACAGGATATTCACAGTCAGCTGTTGCTTCTGTTGTCATGTAAGCTTCCTCTTCATATTCTTCTGTTTCTTTCACTCTTTCAGGTCTTGCAACATCATTAGTTGCTTCTTTGACTCTGTCATTTCCTTTTTCTTTTTGTGAAGTAGCACTTATAGACTTTCTAGTGCTTGTAGACTCACTAGTCTCACTTCCACATCCTGTTAGCATTGTTCCTATCATTGCCAGAGATAATAATGCACAGATCAATTTTTTCTTCATAATAAAATCCCTCCATCTATATTCCATATCATTGTTTTTACTGGACTTTCGTCCTCCTTATGATATAGATACGAATGGAGGGTTTTAAATTTATGGGGTTTTTTAAAAATTTTTTAAAAAAATTTTTCCCATAATAATTATTTAGTTCTGAGTTATGATTTTAGTTACAGTATCGTAAATTATCTCACCGTTAAAATCTAATGGTTCTTCCATCTTTTCCAATACTATATTAATAGTAGAACCCACATCAAAAATTAATATACTGTCTTTTACTTCATCCTGAACTAATGCAGTTATATTCTCACCGGCATCGTCCTTTATCTTAATAAAGGTGTTATTGCTATCTTCTATTATTTCCTCCAGCAATACCTCCTTTTCAACAGCCGAAACGGAAGCTCCTTTTTCTTTTACATTTTCTGCTTCTTCTTCCATAGCCTCATCTGCCACTGCTTCATTAGTCATTTCCGGTTCTGCTATTTCACTTTTTGTTGTTGCGTCATTAGTTTTGGCAGGGTTTTCGAATGCTTCTTCACATGCTGCATCTTCATCCGCCGCTTCAAAATAATTAGCCTCTGCACCATTAGCTTCATCTGCTGCCCTCATTAATCTCGCCGATTTTGGAAGTGCTGTTTTATCCATTTTCGAAGTATTGTTAATGACTGCAACCACCACGATAACCGCACAGGCTGCTGCTACTAATACTGAACTATATTTTACTATTTTATTAAACCTTATATTATTATGATCTTTTTTTGCTCTCTTAAAATCAACTGTGTTAATGACATTATTATCTGAATTGCTTACCGGAATAGCATCTATTCCTGCTTCGATTCTGCTCCAGAGATCTGGTATATCATTAGCAACTTGTTTTTGATATTCAGTTTTAAAATCAAGCTTCGTCATAATAACCACACCTCCTTAATTTTTTAATGGCCTGTTGATACCGCCATGTTACCGTCCCCATCGGTATTCCAAGAGTCTTAGATATCTCCTGGAAGGTCATATCCGAAAGAACCTTCATATCTATTATGATTCTTTCTTTTTCATTTAATGTCTTCAATGCTTCATTAAGAGCGATATTAGTTGTAACTTCTTCCTCAGTGTTATCTTTACTTACAGGTTCAACTACTGGAATTTCGTCATCATCTTCCTTCGAAAAGCTTTCCAGAACTTCCCTTCGATTCTTTCTTAAAAAATCAAGGGCCATATTCCTTGCTATCGTTGCAAGGTATCCTTTATGCCCATTGCCTTCCTTATATGATGCCACGCTCTGCCATAGCTTGATGAAGAATTCTGATGTAATGTCTTCAGCATCTTCTTTTCTTGATACAATACCAAGTACTATCTGATAAATATATGGAAGATACGCATCATATATTTGTCTTAAACCTGATTTATCACCTTGAAGAATCAACTTAATCGCACTGTTAAATTGCTCTTCAGTCAAGGAAACTCCTTTCTCTGATACATTAGGTACGTATCAGCATTAATATTTTTATGGGTATTTTTCTAATTTCGTGAAATTATATATTTGTAAATAGGGTTGCCCATGCTCGAAAAACGTTCTTCGTACTCAGTCATAATGTTATTTTCATTCATGACCTCATCATTATGAAGATCATAAGTAACCTCGTCTAAATTCCATTTAGCTTCCTTAACTTCATCAAGAGAAAACATGAATAAATCATGATTGTCTGTTTTAAATTCAATGATTCCATCCTTCTTCAGAAATGAATCGTATCTTTCAAGAAACTGTCTTGACTCAAGTCTTCTCTTCGCATGCCTGTCCTTAGGCCATGGATCAGAAAAGTTAAGATATATTCTATCCACCTCATCCTTTTCGAATACATCAGTTATCCACTCTGCTTCCATTCTTATGAACTTTAAATTAGGAAGAGGTTCTTTTTCCATTTTCTGGATTGCTCTTAATAAAACACTTGAAAACTTCTCTATACCTATATAATTGATATCTGGATTGCGTCTTGCCAACTCATATATGAACTGGCCTTTTCCCATACCGACCTCAATTCTTATAGGATTGGCATTTTCGAAAATCTCTGCCCATTTTCCCTTAGCTTCTCTGAATTCATGAACTACGAACTCACTTTCTGCTATAACATCTCTTGATCCTTTAATATTTCTTAATCTCATATCAGTTAGTCTCCATATGTATAGTTATCTCATTTTCTTTACTGTTTCGTGCTTGATTACTACAGGCGCTTTCGGTAAACTATTTATTATATGAAAAAGCAATTAATTGCTCTGGCTCTTAGCCTGAGTATTCTAACATATAATAGCATAACCAGTGTAGCAGCGCCAGAAAATAGCAATCCTATTGAGACCAATGAAATTCCTAACTGGCCTGTTGGACCAACCATTAATTCAGAGGCTGCTTTCTTATTAGAAGCTAATACAGGTGTAGTTCTTTATTCAAAAAATATGAACAAGCACCTTTATCCTGCAAGTACCACTAAAATAATGACCGTACTCTTAGCTTCTGAAAATTCTAAAAGGGATGATATTGTTAAATTTTCGTATGACGCAGTATTTTCTCTTGACCCTGGAAGCTCTAATATTGGTATTGACCCAGGTCAGGCCATGCCTATGGAAGAGTGTATGTATGGAATTATGGTTGGATCTGCGAATGAAGTTTCCAATGCTGTGGCAGAGCATGTTGGCGGATCAATAGAAGGCTTCGTTGAGATGATGAATCAAAGAGCCTCTGATTTAGGTTTAAAAGATACACATTTTATGAACGCCAACGGACTTCCGAATAAGGAACACTATACTTCAGCTCATGACCTTGCTTACATTGCCAAGGAATATTTTAGTAATGAGTACATAAGTAAAATAGGTAATACTCCGAATCATCACTTTATTGCTACATCGACTCAGCCAGATGACTTTTATATTAGAAATAAACATAAGCTTATTAATGGTGACATTAAATATGAAGGCATAAAAGGTGGAAAAACAGGTTATACCACAGAGGCTAATGAAACTCTGGTTACATGTGCTGAAAGAGATGGTATGAAATTAATCTGTGTAGTTTTAAATGCAGATTCACCGTATCAGTTCACAGACACTGTAGATTTATTTGATTATGGATTTAACAATTTTCAGGTTTCTAATCTGTCAGCCAATGAAGTAAGATACTCTATTAAAAGTAACAATATCTTCCCAACCAGTGTTGATATATTAGGAAACTCAAGACAGATTCTTGACCTTAATTCATCAGACTATATCATAATGCCTAAGAATATCACCTTTGATGATGTTGAAACCAAGGTAACCTTTGATTCTTCGGATGAAAACACTGTGGCTAAAATAGAATATTCCTATCATGGTGCATATTTAGGCTATGGAACTATTAACCGTGTTACCAAATCAAAGAATGTCTCTGCCTTCGATGCTAGTCTTTCACAGGTTGAAGAAGAAAAAAAAGTGAATGAAAATGAACCAATTTTCATAAATATTATTGATGTTGCAAATTATATTGTTATAATTGCTTTTGGACTAATACTTATAAGTTTTATTATTTCTTTCCTAATCAATTACAATCTTTTAGATAACATTAAATCTAAAAATCGTATTAGAAAAAGAAGAAGATCTTCCAGAGGTTCTGGTAATCTAAAATTTTAGTAATAGTCAGTTATAGTCATAAAGCTAATAATGCTTTATACTTTTTCGGAATGTGGCTCAGTTTGGTAGAGCACCAAGTTCGGGACTTGGGGGTCGCGCGTTCGAATCGCGTCATTCCGATTTATGTTCTATTATACAATTTTTAAAAGATGTTCATTAAAAAGACTGCCAGGCAGTCTTTTTTTCATGCTTAATTTAAGTAGACTTTTAAGTGTAACCATAAATATACATAAAAGCTTTTAGTCTAGGAGGTTAATATGAGAAGCATAACAACATTCAATTTACAATATGCACACAGATTTTATGGATTCAAGGGAGAAGCTCAGTATCTGCATGGGCATACAGGAACATTAACTATAGAGGTAGAGGATACCATTAATGAAGGGGTAAATATGGTCTTTCCCTGTAATGAAATTAAGAAAATAGCCTGGGATATATTAAGAAATTTTGATCATGCACTTATTCTAAGGGAAGATGATCCTTTATTACCAGCAATACTTGATGTATATGACAAGCAGGGCATTAAAAATGGCCATCCTCAAAATTGTATGAAGGGAGAAGCATTTCATACTAAACTGGCAACTGCCTACCCTGATTGCCGTGTTGTGGTAACTAAAGAATCCATGACTGTAGAAGGCATGATTAAAATAGTATACGACCTACTGAAAGACAAAATGAATATTAGCAAGCTGACATTTACAAGTGGAGATAATGCAGCATCAGAAAGATACTGGGTATGCAAAAATATGGACAGGTGCCCGTTATGTGGCGTAGCACTCGATGAGAAGGGTGTCTGTCATAAATGTGGGTACAAAAAAGAATAATATATTATCTTCCATATTTATCACTGATGTTAAAATGAATAAACCCCTCACATTATGTGAGGGGTCTTTAAATATTCTTCTTTTCAAAATATGGAAGAAGTCTTCTATTTCTCCAACTGAATGCTGTTTACTAAATCTTCCATTGTTCCACTAACCTCATATGCAAGCTGTTCATCTGCTTCATCATAGAGATGGCTTCCTACTTCGATTTTGTAAGCACCATTTAAGTGTGGAAGAACGAAAAATGTAAGCTGGAAGGTATCATCTACCTGATACTGTAATACTTTTCCTTCAATTCCATCAATTGTAGCAGTTGATTCGATTACATTTATATCTGTTCCCTGAAACTTTAATCCTTCATAAAGATCATCTGCAGAATACTCATCTGTGTATAATAAGTTGATATAATTTTCTGTCTTATGTTCTGGATCTATGATGCACTGAATAGTAACTGAATTATCAAGATCATCCTCATAATCACATTTTTCGAATGCTTCTGACATGAACGATACTTTGAATCCATCACTTGTTTCTATATCAGTGTAAACAATTTCATCGATGATGTCTTCTTCATATTCTACGTCATTCTCTGCATCTTCAATAATAGCCTCCGAAGCTTCTTCACTGCTTTCTACAGATACCACAGCCTGACTTTCTTCTTTAACAGAAGCCTCTTCCTTGCTTGAGCTAGAAGCAGCGCTGCTGGCATCTTCACCCTTACAGCCAACTAACATTAGTGATGCTAATAGTGTAGCAAATAGTAATTTTTTCATTATTTTTCCTCCCTATTGTTAAATAATGATAAACTTTAAACTAAAAATACTAGTTTTGCAATAGTTTTCACTCTTTTATACGCATCAAATAAGAAAATGGCTACTAACCTAAAATTTTTGCATTTGAAAAGCTGACTTAAAAAACTAACTAGAAACTGATTTACTGTAAAAAATAATTATATTAAAATGATGTAACAATATAATTTAACCGGAGTATATATTATGAAAAGAAAGTTTATATTATTGTTATTAACCGCTTCTTTAGTAGTCATGTCGCTAACAGGCTGCGAAGAAAAAAAGAATATTAGACATTCGTCTTCTGAATCTTCATCTGAAAAAGAAGATAGTGGATATCCCGAAACTGAATCATCATCTTCAATATCAGATTCCTTAAAACAGGATCCAAAATATAAAGAAGAAATAGAGAAGTTTTCGAGACAATTCATAGAATACCCAGCTCTTTGTATGCTATACCCTGAATCTACAAAGCAGGATTCTTTTTCGGATCAGACCAAAATCAATTTGATTGGACTTACCGTTGGAGAACAAGGTTATGATGATGTAAAAGTTGATTATAATGGAATATATGGTCCATATTTTAAACCATCAGATGTAGAAAAAATGGCTATGGTATTCTTTAACGAAACAATAGATCCCGCCAGAGTAAAAACTATTGAATCATTTGGATATGACTCGATATATGCAAACGGAGTTGTTGAGCGAGCATTAATGGATAACAATGGTGGCATATATGTAGAGCTTGGAGACTGGGGGCTTGCTGGTCCACATACCGAAAATGTAGAAATATCATTCGTAGAAGATGGCTTAATCTATACATCAAATTACATTGCTATTTATGAAGAAGACTACGAGGGTACAGGAGAATGGTTAAAGGCCTATGATCTTGGTGAATATCATTTAACTATTCGCTATGATTTAGACAATCCTTACAAATACTGGATAACAGATTTTAGCTATAAGCGCTATGAACTGCCAACTTCAGGACCTTTCCTTCATAATCCTAATACTATAGATATTGATGAATTGTGTGACAAAATAGCAAGATATTACAATGAAAAATACTGGCCAGACGGAACTTATGTAGTGTTTTCTGAGGAAGTTGTAGAAAATGGTGATAATCTTGAATTCATAGTAAGATATCAGATGTCTGACGAAGAACAGGAAGAAAGAATAGCTAATGGAGATATTCCTCTTGCTAATGTATATACAGCTACAGTATATGTTAACAAGAAGACGAAAGAAGCCGTTAATGAATTTGGAGACAATATTACATTAAAATAATATTCATTAGATATAGTTACTTACATCGCAAGACGCACAAAAAACTCGATGTCATATCACTGACACCGAGTTTTTATTATCCCAATAACTAGAAATACAACTCACATGTTGTCTGTGCGTAATGAAGGAATGGATTTCTTGAAGGATCTCCAAAGTTCCTCACCATCGTATCATAAGTGTACTGCTTATATTTTCCAGGAAGCTGACTATAAGTCTTAGCGAATCTTGCATGAGAATTCTTCTTTCCCTTACATATACTGCACTCGATATTAGGATCGAATACATATTCAGCTGTTCCTGTATTTATTACACACCATTCATGATTAGTATATCCTGTAGGATTCTTCTGTTTAGAACATGAGCATACACCTCTTACACAATATGCGTTGAATCCAAGCTGACGTGCTACTGCCATATATGCTCCTGAGAAGTTATAACAGTCACCCTGACCTGTAAGCAAAAATCCTACAGCATCTGTAACATCCTGGCTTGTATTTCCACTACTCCAAAAACCAGGAAGACTATTAATGTAATATCCATAATAATCTCTTGCGTAGTAATCTCTTACACCCTGTTCAGCCATAACATCATAGCAGGCAACCAGTTTCTGATAATTATTCATTCCTGGTGTAGTATATGCATTAATGAAGTCCCTTGCGACCATATCAAGGCATGTGTTTCCTGTAGTAATAGGAGCACCAACGAAATTTTCTGCGAATCCCTTAAATCCAGCGGCTGTTGACTTAGACTTCTTGCCGTTATTTTGCTGCTTGGCAAGTGCCTCATAGTATTGCTGCAATAATTCTTCCTGAGTAGGCTCAGCGTATGTAGTGAAAGCAAATCCTGTGAACATTACAGCTGCGAGCATAATACTCATCATTTTTTTAAACAGTGTTTTCATCAATTCCCATCTCCCTCTCTTTCGTACAAATATATAACTTTCAACAAATGACAACCCGTATCATCCTTAAACAATATCAGCGCTAGTATAGTCAAATGCCTTCGCCATATCTTCTACCTTCATATGAACCTGACATCCAACCTTTCCACCTGAAAACATAATTTCTGATCCGTTATTAACAGATTCATCAACTATCGTTTTAAATACCTTTTTCATTCCAATAGGTGAACATCCTCCATGAATATAGCCTGTTAATGGAAGAAGCTCTTTCGCCTTAATCATTTCGATATTTTTTTCACCAACAGCTGCTGCCGCTTTCTTAAGATTAAGCTCCTTCTCAACCGGAACAACGAATACATAATTCGTTTTAGAAGCAGAAACCGTCACTAAAGTTTTAAAAACCCTGTTGGGATCCTCACCCAGCATATTTGCTATCTCTACACCTGTCAGCGTACCGTCTGGCTCATAAAAATGTGCCTCATAAGGAATTTTCTTCTGGTCAAGAACTCGCATCACATTTGTTTTATTATTCTTGTTTCCCATAACCTATATTTTCGTCCTATTATTATTCTAAATTATGTTTCTAATTATGAATTACTTTATTTAAAATCACAATTTTTCATCATAATCATATTCATCTGTCTGGAACACACTTGAATATAAGATACCACTATGAATAGTTGGAGTTATTCCCTTTCTTCTGAAGAGCTCTGACACATTAACGAACTCATAACCATCTTCTAAAAGCTTAGGAATAATAGTATCAAGTGCTTCAACTGTAGCATCATTATCCTCAAAATCATGAAGCAGAATAATATCTCCATCCTTTACAGCTTCTAAAACAAGTCTTACTCTTTCCTCGGCTGGAACTTCTTTTTCCCAGTCTCTTCCGTTCTCGCCACGTATGAATGGAAGATCAATATTATCAACCATAGTCCTGTTAACAATTATATATGGTGGACGGAAAAATTCTGGCGCCCTTCCAGTAATTTCTGTTATTTTCTTAGTCGTATATGCAATTTCTGATTTAATCTCTTCAGGCGTTAATGTATTCATCTCAGAATGTGTTTTTGAATGATTCTCAATCTCACATCCCATACTAACAGCTCTTTTCACTGATTTTTCAGACTCAGAATTGATATTGTCACCTATTAAGAAAAATGTTCCAACAACATTATACTTTTCCAGCTTATCCAATACTTCCATTGTGGTAGTAGTATTAGGACCATCATCAAATGTTAATGCCACAATTTTACTCATAACTAATTATTCTCCTTCTATAATAGCCAGCGAAAGTATACCTATGATTACCAAACCGATAAATATATACTGCTTAACTGTAAGCTTTTCTTTGAGCACTATTCTTGATAATAGTAATGATACAACACAAACTGAAGAAATAATAGGAGCTGCAATAGCACCATTTCCACTCATCGCGAATACATATGTGAACTGACCTGCTGTTTCACATACTGCAGCTAACAGCTTATCCCTTTGCTTCGGCATTTCGAACTTAACCTTTTTAGCCTTAAGGAAAATGAATATTAGAAGCGCAACGAATGCAAATGACAATTCATAGCTTGTGTTGGCTACTTCTTCAATAGTATCTTCTGTAATTCCAATAAGTGGACTTGTTTCTACTTCATCTAAATAGAAAATATCAAGAAAACTTCCAACAGCATCCAAAATAGCGTATAAGAAAGGCATCATAAAAGCGACAATAGCCATTTTCTTTCCAAGCTTATCACTTCTTTTAGTTGTACCATGTCCTTCTAAGAAACCTACACCTAAAATACCAACAACTATCACAAGAATGGAAATAATACTTGGAATTTCAAGTACTTCACCTAAAAAAATGACACAAAGAAGTGAGCAGATTGCACCTGATGTATTTTCTATAGGATCTGAAATAGATTCTTCAAGGAATCTCATTCCAAAATAAGAAAATGCCATCGAAACAATATATAACATTGATACAGGCAAATACTTTAATAAGTTAACAGGATCATATCCTATATCCTGTGTAAGTAAGGTAAATACAGCATGAAGACCCATAACCAGGCCGACCCATACACATATCTTAAGGTGTGAATACTTCTCCTCTGGAAGAGCACCTTTCTTATAAAATAATTCTGCCAAACCCCATAAAAGAGTTGTCGCAATAGTAAACACAAACCACATATTAATTAATCCCCTTTTTTAATTATAACCAGTCATAGTCTCCACCTGTTAAGGCAAGACTTAATAATCCATCCATTTTTTCGACTTCTTCTTCGCCTTCAACCATCTGAAGAAGAACTGCATTTTCTTCAATTTTAGGGATTTTATCATCTGGTCCGATTTCCATATCAGGAACTTCACCACAATAATGACATACGATTCTAGGCCCAATCTGAAGATCTAAAAATCTGCTGCCACAAGCCTTACATTCGTAAAATCCACACATTTGTGTACCATCTGGCACATAAAACATAGCTTTTACCTCATTTCATTTATTTACAAATATATATGCATTTATCATCTATTTCATCAATAGAACGATATCCACACTTCGCCATAACAGACGCCATCTCACAAGTCATGTCATTAATCTTATTAGCAACAGCGTCTTTGCCTTCTTTTAACGGTTCCATTAACGCTCTTCCAACACATACTGCATCTGCGCCAAGTGCCATGGCTTTAAAAGCATCAAGTCCTGATTCAATACCACAGTCTACGAAGATAGTAAGCTTTCCTTTAACTACTTCTTTTATTTCCTGAAGAGCAAGAACTGGAGGAACTGAGCAAGGAAGTATTCCATGATGATGTGATACTATGATTCCTGATGCACCAATCTCAACACATTTTTTCGCATCTTCTACGCTAAGAACACCTTTAACTACGAATGGAAGTCCATCAGCTGCCTTAACGAAGCTCTCAAGCTCCTTTTGTGTTTTTGGTCTCATAGGAAGACCTTCAACCACATCATATTTTCCATCCCATCTAAAAGCATGGTCAATATCCATACCCACACCGAACACACCAACTTCCTTAGCATGTTCAATTCTCTTAAACACATCTTCATTGTTAGCATGAGGCTTAATAATTCTTATGGTAGCAGCACCTGCTGAAGCTATATCATCAATTTCACCTTCATAGCTTTCCATTCCACAAAAATTAATAGCATTAGCCTCTTTCGCACCATATGCTAGTTCTCTCATTCCCTTTTCATGTGTTCCATTCATGTGTGAAAGGGCTGCTGTAGCAATTGGTGTTGAAAATTTTCTTCCGAATATTGTTGTTTCCATATTAGGAAGATCTGAATCTATATAGCGTGATTTTAATAAGATACTGTCATAGTATCTTCTGGTAATTTCATTAGAATCTGAAGCATTAGACACCTTTTTTCCTCCTATAATGAAAGTCTGTTGTATAAAAAACTTCTATGCAATTATAATGCATAGAAGCCTTCCTTTACTAGTCATTTTATATATCTTGTGGATTAAAATAATCATCCAGCTTTATTAAACACTTGTATAAAACTCTCTTTTCATCCTCATCTAATCCACCAACTACTGCTCTTATCATCTGCTTGTGAAAATCTCTGTGATGAAAGAAAGCCTTTCGACCTCGTTCTGTCAGCGTAATAAGCACTACTCTTCTATCATCCTCACTTCTGGTTCTTATTACATAACCCTTCTTCTCAAGACCATTCATATTAGTCGTAAGTGTTCCAACAGTAACTGAAAGTCTTTTAGCTATCTCGGACATATTACGTGGCTTGTCAATTCCAACAGCTTCCAATATATGCATATCGTTGTTAGATATATCTTTGTATTCTTCTGTAATAACAGCCTGCGATTCAACGCTCATAACCTGATTAAACAAATTAACAAGCATCTCATTGAGACCTTTTGAACGATTTCCCATTTTCTTCCTATAATGTAATAACTGATGCGCCGTATGTTAATCCGGCACCAAATCCTGATAAAACTAATGTCTGTCCCTTCTTTACTGTTCCATTCTTAATACTCTCATCAAGAAGAACTGGAATAGCAGCTGATGACATATTACCAACATGTTCCACATTAGTTGGGAACTTACTAAGATCTTCCTTTAATCTCTTGGAAATTCCTTCTATAATTCTTGCATTAGCCTGATGAAGAACATAATAATCTATATTTTCCTTCGCAACATTAGCCTTTTCCAATAATTCCTCAATACATGCTGAAACCTGTCTTACAGCGAACTGGAAAATCTCTCTTCCATCCATCCACACATATTTCTTCATAAGCTCTTCTTTATGAAGAGGATTGTCCAAATCTCTAAGTCCACAGGTTAATACCATTCCCTTGCTTCCGTTAGCATATTGAACGAACTTGTAATTATCAGGTAACTCATTGTTAGCCTCAACATATACAGCGCCCGCTCCATCACCGAATAAAATACATGTTCCTCTGTCTGTCCAGTCAATAATCTTAGATAAAACTTCAGCTCCAATAATGACTGCGTTTTTATATAATCCAGAAGAAAAATATGAGTATGCAGTATTCAATGCAAATAAGAAACCAGAACATGCCGCATTCAAATCAAATGCTACTGCCTTGCTGGCTCCAATTTCTGCCTGAACCTGACATGCAACACATGGAAGTGCAAGCTCTGGAGAACATGTAGCAACTATAATAAGTTCAACATCTTCTGCACTCTTGCCTGCTGCATCCAATGCTTTTTTAGCAGCATCTGTTGCTAAAGATGCAACTGTTTCGCCTGTAGATACATGTCTTTGGGCAATACCAGTTCTTTCTTTTACCCATTCATCTGTTGTTTCAACAATACTTTCTAACTGCTTATTAGTTAATACTTCCTTTGGCAGGGCACTTCCTGTTCCTAAGATTTGCAAATTCATTATGCAAACTCCTCCATTATTTCTCTGACTGTTTCAATTTTCTTACATCTGTAGGCGTTGCTGCCACAGAAAATCAAACCTTCTTCTATCTTTCCCTTAACGGCATTAATAAGTGCTTCTGTAATACAGAATGGCGCATTGGCAACATTACAGGTCTTAACACACTGTCTGCAGCCTCTCATGAATCTTTCACCTGATCTTACTCTGTCAATAAAAGCATTATGAATTGCTCTTCCTGGCAGACCTACAGGACTTTTTATGATTACAATATCTTCTTTCGTAGCATCAATATATGCCTGCTTAAATCTCTCATCAGCATCACATTCTTCGGTAGTTACGAATCTGGTAGCAAGCTGAACACCATCTGCTCCTAATGCCTTATAGTGCTCCATATCTTCTCTTTCGAATATTCCACCAGCTACAATTACTGGTATCTTACTCATTACATTCTCCAGTGATTTAACATAATCAATGATACTAACTATCTCTTCGTCATACTTTTCCTTAGTAAGAGTTCCAATCTCTTCTTTCGAAAAGCCAAGATGTCCACCTGCCATAGGTCCTTCAATTATTACAGCGTCAGGATATCTTTGATATTTTTTCTGCCAGTATCTTACCAGTATATCGAGAGCTTTCTTACTTGATACTATCGGAATTATCTTAACATCAGATCCTTCAACTAACTGAGGTAAATCCATTGGCATTCCGGCTCCTGATATAATAACGTCTATTCCTGCTTCAACTGATGCCTTAACATAGTCCTCGTATCTTCTGGTGGCAACCATAATGTTAACTCCCAGTACACCACCTTCAGCTATATCTCTGGCTTTTTTAATTTCTTCTTTTAATGCTATTAAGTTAGTTTCAATAGGATTAGTCAAAAACTCTGGTTTTCTAAATCCTATCTGGGCTGTAGATATAACTCCTAAACCACCTGCTTTCGCAACTGCACCTGCAAGCTTTGAAAGACTTACTCCTACTCCCATACCTCCCTGAAATACAGGGATTTTAATCAATAAATCTTTTATTTTCATTCTTACTTCCTAGAACGCGCGGAATCTGTCATATCGCTCGTCCATTATTTCTTTCTTGGTCTTTCCTTCATATTTGGCTAAGAACTCACAGATATGTTCCTTTAAGTATCCACCGATTGCTTCCTTGGTTACATCTGTTGCTCCGCCAAATTCTGGAATTACCTCATCAATTACATTAAGAGCCTTAAGATCCTGTGCTGTAATTTTCATTACTTCACTCGCTTCTTCAGCTCTTGAAGAATCCTTCCAGAGAATTGATGCGAATCCTTCCGGAGAAAGAATAGAATATGTTGAATTCTCCAGCATCCATACTTCGTTACCAACCGCAGTAGCTAAAGCTCCACCACTTCCTCCTTCACCAATTAGAATGCATAATACAGGAACTGTAAGTGCAGACATCTCGAGAAGATTTCTCGCAATACTCTCACCCATTCCTCTTTCTTCTGCTTCAATTCCAGGATATGCTCCAGGAGTATTAACGAAACATACGATAGGTCTGTTAAACTTCTCTGCCTGCTTCATTAATCTTAAAGCTTTTCTATATCCTTCAGGCATTGGCATACCGAAGTTACGCTTCTTGCACTCTTGCATATCACGTCCCTTATGGTCTGCAATAACCGTTACAGGCTGACTTCCTATGAATCCAATACCACCTACGATAGCAGGATCATCTCTAAATCCTCTGTCACCATGCGCCTCTACGAAGATGTCAAAAATAACCTCCATATAATCAAGTGCAGATAATCTGTCAATACTTCTTACTGTCTTAACCTTGTCCCATGCAGATAATGGCATAGACAATGCTGCTCTTTCCTTCGCAATTTCAGAAGGTTCTGGGAAAACAACTGTTTCTCCGAAATTGTCATACTTACCTTCCTTGCACTTATGAGCTTTAACTAAGAAATAAATTATTTTCTTAAGATTCTTTCTCTTAACGATTCCATCAATGAAGCCATGCTCTAACAAAAACTCTGCTGTCTGGAATCCTTCTGGTAATTCCTGTCCGATAGTCTGCTTGATAACTCTAGGTCCTGCGAATCCAATAAGGGCACCCGGCTCAGCCATGATAACATCGCCAAGCATGGCGAAACTTGCTGTAACTCCTCCAGTTGTAGGATCTGTCAGTATAGGACAATAGAATCCACCTGCTTCTCCAAGACGCTTAATAGCTGCTGAAGTCTTAGCCATCTGCATTAGCGAAATAATACCTTCCTGCATTCTCGCACCACCTGAACAGCAGAACAAAAATACAGGTAATTTCTTTTCAGCTGCCATTTCGATAGCCTTAGTAATCTTCTCTCCAACAACATGACCCATGCTGGACATCATGAATCTTGAATCACATACACCTAATACTATGTCTTCGCCGAAAACCTTACATTCACCTATTGTTACAGCTTCATCAAGACCTGTTTTTTCCTTTGCTTCCTTAATTTTTTCAACATAACCTTCAAAATTTAAAGGATTCTTAATTTCTGTTTCTGAGAACCACTGTTTAAAGGTTTTAGGGTCCGCAACCATTTTTATTCTGTTAGATACTTTTACTCTGAAATATCCACCACATTCATAACAAATATATTTGTTACGAACAACACGGCTCTGGCTGAGCATCTTACCACATTTGGTACACTTGACCTGTGCTTCTTCCTTAGAAGGCTCTTCGCTTTTTATAAGCTCTTCTTCCTTCTTTTCTTCATCCTTGTTAAGTCCAAAAGAAGCATCTTTATTACCTGAAATATCTGGAAACCTTCTTATATGAGGCATCTTTGGAAACTTCATAACTTTCTCCTTACCCTCTCATTAACCTATTGCGAATGTAAGATCTGCTTCTGCAACCTTTTTTCCATCAACTGTTGCAACTGCGTGACCCATTCCAATTGGTCCTTTTACCTTAGTAATACTTGTTTCAAGCATTAATACATCACCTGGTGTAACTTTTTTCTTAAAACGAGCCTTATCTATTCCGGCAAAATATGCTGTTTTTCCCTGAAGCTCTGGCATATTAAGCATAGCAACTGCTCCAACCTGAGCTAACGCTTCAATAATTAATACACCTGGCATAACAGGATTGCCTGGAAAATGACCTGCAAAATATGGTTCATTCATACTTACACATTTTTTTCCAACTGCCCTGACACCTACTTCTAACTCTTCAATAGTATCGATAAGTAAAAATGGATGTCTATGTGGAATAATATTCATAATCTCTGCGGTTGTATAAACTGACATTTCTACCACCTTTCATATCTTTGTACTAAATTAATCAGTATATTTTCCTAATAATAAGCTTGCATTATGTCCGCCAAAGCCAAGTGAATTAGATAAAGCATATGGAACATCTTCTTCATAGCTTTGCATACAATAATTTAAGTCCATTTCCTCTTCACATTCTTTAAGTCCAACTGTACGGTGGATGAATCCATTTTCTATTTCTTTGACACAAGCAACGAACTCAACAGCTCCTGCTGCTCCAAGCAAATGTCCTACCATAGACTTAGTTGAGTTAATCTTAATATCCTTAGCATGATCACCAAAAGCAATCTTGATGGCTCTTGTTTCGAAAAGGTCGTTGTGATGTGTACTCGTTCCATGAGCATTGATATATGTTAAATCTTCTTTAGCAACATTTCCGTCCTTTAATGCATTAAGCATAGCTGTTGCTGCGCCCATGCCGTCTTCTGCAGGAGAAGTAATATGGAATGCATCTGATGAGCAGCCATATCCTAAAACTTCAGCATATATCTTGGCGCCACGAGCCTTAGCATGCTCAAGCTCTTCTAAAATAACAACACCAGAACCTTCACCCATTACGAATCCGTTTCTGTCTTTGTCGAATGGAATTGAACAACGCTCAGGATCTTCACTGGCTGAAAGAGCTGTAAGTGATGAGAATCCTGCGATACCTAAAGGTGTTACACATGCTTCCGTTCCACCAGCTACCATAATGTCAGCATCTCCATACTGGATAGTTCTAAAGGCTTCACCAATTGAGTTGGTTCCTGTAGCACATGCTGTAACAACATTTAAGCTTTTTCCCTTTAAGCCAAAGGCAATACTTACATTACCTGCTGCCATATTGGAAATCATTAATGGAACGAATAATGGGCCAACCTTTGAAGGTCCCTTTTCGATTAATCTTGAATGCTCTCGTTCATTAGCCTGCAAACTACCAGTACCACTACCGATAGCACATCCTACTCTGTATGGGTCTTCCTTTTCCATATCAATTTTGGCATCTTCAATAGCTTCCTTAGCTGCAGCTACAGCATACTGACAGAACGCTTCCATTCTTCTTGCTGTTTTTTTGTCCATATAATCTTCTGGATTAAAATCCTTAACTTCTGCTGCAACCTTACATTTATAGTCTGTTGTATCGAATGCCTTAATAAAGTCAAAACCGATTTTTTCTTCTTTAACGGACTTCCAGAATGCATCAACTCCATTACCAATTGGTGTGATTGCTCCAAGTCCTGTTACTACTACCCTCTTTTTCATATTGCCATTCCTCCATCTACACAAATTACCTGACCAGTGATGTAGTTCGCATTGTCACTGGCAAGGAATACTACTGCATTCGCAATATCTTTTGCCTCACCTATTCTTCCTAATGGAATAGATTCTTTAGCCTTAGCCATCGCTTCTTCAGGCAAAGCCTCTGTCATTTCTGTTGCTACGAAACCTGGTGCAACAGCATTAACACATACATTTCTGCTACTAAGCTCTCTTGCAATACTCTTGGTTAGACCAATCAGTCCAGCCTTTGATGCTGAGTAGTTAGCCTGACCTGCATTTCCTAATACACCAGAAACGGATGAAATGTTAATGATTTTTCCCCCTCTTAGCTTTAAGAAATTCTTCGACAAATGCTTAATTGTGTTGAAGGCTCCCTTTAAGTTAATATTTAATACATCATCATAATCTTTTTCTGTCATTCTAAGAATGAGATTGTCTCTGGTAATACCAGCGTTATTAACGAGAATATCTACCTTCGAATGTTCTTTCAGAATCATAGCCACCATCTCCTCACATGCACTATAATCTGAAACATCACATTTATAGGCATATGCCTTCTGACCAAATCCCTCTATTTCTTTAACGACTTCCATAGCTCTTTGCTCTGAGCCATTATAGTTAATAATTACGTCTGCTCCGTTCTTTGCAAGTTCAAGAGCTATAGCCTTTCCTATACCTCTTCCGCCACCTGTAACTAAAGCGATTTTTCCTTCCAAAAGTAAATTATTCTGCATAAATATATCCTCTATCTTACCTATTACAATAATGCATTAAGCTTTTCTAAATCTTCTACTGTAGCAATGTTGATTACTTCAAGCTCTTTATCTGTTTTCTTAACGAAACCAGCAAGTGTTTTTCCTGGTCCAATTTCAACAAATGTTGTAACACCTAATTCCTTTAATAAGAGAATTGTTTCTCTAAAACGAACCTGGGAACAAACCTGATTAGCAAGAAGCTCTTTAATCAAGGATTTGTCTTCAATAACTTCAGCATTTACGTTACTGATATAAGGCACTTTAATATCCTTAATCTCAACGTTCTTAAGTTCATCTCGAAGCTGATCTGCTGCATTCTTTAAAAGTGCTGAATGGAAAGGACCACTTACCTTTAACTGAATACATCTTTTAGCTCCTGCTTCTGTAAGCTTCTCACCAGCCTTTAATACTGCAGCTTCTTCGCCTGTAATAACTATCTGTCCTGGACAGTTATCATTAGCTATCGAAACAATTCCTTCTGTTTCTTCACAAATCTTAGCGATAGTATCAGCATCAAGTCCAAGTACTGCCATCATAGCACCACCTACAGGATAAGCTTCCTGCATGTAGATACCTCTTTTTCTGATTAAGGAAAATAAATCCTTGTCTTCAATGGCACCAGCTGTTGATACAGCACCATACTCGCCAAGGCTAAGTCCTGCTGCATAATCTGGCTTAATTCCTTTTTCAAGAACTACCTTTAAAATAGCTATCTCAGTAGCTAATAAAGCTGTCTGAGTATACTCTGTAATATTTAATTCCTCATTCTCCGTAAAACAAAGCTTAGGAACATCTAATCCTGATGCTTCTGAGGCTAAGTCAAAGATCTTCTTTGATACTTCGAACTGATCATAGAAATCCTTGCCCATACCAACAACCTGTGCACCCTGTCCTGGAAATAAAAATGCAATTTTACTCATGACACAATAATCTCCTAGCCTGATCCATAATTTCTTCTATCATTTCCTTACAGCTTTGTTCCTTACTTACTAAACCGCTTATCTGGCCAGCCATTAATGTACCATTAACTACATCACCATCAATAACAGCCTTTCTTAAGGAACCTAATGTTAATTTTTCAAGTTCCATGAAGTCTGCGCCTTCATGCTCTAACTTGATATATTCTTTAGTCATCTTGTTTCGGATACATCTAACAGGGTGTCCTGTTGTTAATCCAGTTACTTCTGAACTAATATCAGATGCCTGTACTACCTTTTTCTTATAGTTCTCATGAACAATTGATTCATTAGCAACAATAAATCTTGTTCCCATCTGAACAGCCTCTGCTCCAAGCATCATAGCTGCAGCGAATCCTCTTCCATCACCAATACCACCTGCTGCGATTACTGGGATTGAAACAGCATCTACAACCTGAGGAACCAGTGACATAGTTGTTGTCTGACCAATATGTCCACCACTTTCGCATCCTTCTGCAACTACAGCAGAAGCACCTGCTCTTTCCATCATCTTAGCTAATGCAACACTAGCTACTACTGGAATTACAGCAACACCTGCTTCCTTCCACATATCCATATATTTACCAGGGTTTCCAGCGCCTGTTGTAACAACCTTAACGCCTTCTTCCACGATAATCTTCGCTACTTCGTCTGCATTTGGATTAAGTAACATTACGTTTACTCCAAATGGCTTATCTGTTAATTCCTTACACTTACGGATTTCTTCTCTTACTACTTCTGGTGGGGCTGATGCTGCACCGATTATTCCTAATCCGCCTGCATTTGATACAGCTGCTGCCAAATTATGCTCTGCAACCCATGCCATACCACCCTGTATAATTGGATACTTAATATTAAGTAATTCTGTGATTTTTGTTTTTATTTCCATATTTTCATTATTCCTTCTGGTGATAAAATAGCCGCATATAATAGTATAGGATGAAATGTCTAAAAGACACTCATCCTACATTATCTATGTTATCAATTATTACTGCTTGTTCTGGATGTAATCGATTACTGCACCTACTGTTGTAAGCTCTGTAAGATCCTCTGAAGGAATCTCTGTACCGAACTCTTCTTCAAGTGCCATAACAAGCTCGAATAAATCAAGGCTATCTACATCAAGATCTTCCTTAAATCTTGTTTCAGCTGTGATATCAGCTCCATCAATGTTTAACTTCTCTTCAATGATTTCTTTAACTTTTTCTAACATTTTGATTCTCCTTCTTAAGTTGTAATAATTATTTTGTATGTCAAATTATTTGACTCTCAAACTATATTGTTATACTAGCGAAAAATACTTTGAGTGTCAAGATAATTTTTATTATTGTGTTTTTGTTTAGATTGTGTAAAATTAAATAGTAAAAATTTTATGTGATGTGCCCCCAAAAATTTGGTACAACTTTTTGGGGGCACATCAATGAGTGCAACACTTTTGCCACACAAGGCAATATATACTTGGCTCATAAACAAAACAAACACAAACAAATTACAGATAAAAACAAAGAGAGGTAAAATATTATGAAAAAATTAAACACAAAAACAACTAAAAGAGTAGCAGCAATCATCTTAGCAGCATTTGCAGCATGTTCAATAATGGGATGCTCAGTAAAAAGCAGTTTCACAACAACAGAAACACATACTTTCACAGATGCTGACGGTAATTCAACAACGACAACAACAACCAACGATAACGGAAAAATAACAACAGAAACACACACATCTTCAGCTTCGGAAGCTAATTCTTCTGAAGATGTAGAAGAAACAGATACACAAGCACCACAGGTATTTAGTCAGGTACCAGTTGCAATTGTTAATAACATGGGATTTGACATTGCAGAACTTAATATCAAGATGTCAGTAGATGAGGCCTGGAGCGATAACTTTGTTGGCGAAGGCTCATATGTAATGGATGGTACAGTTGCTAACGGAATCACAATAACCTTCGACGAAGAAAACAAATTCATCGATATTCATGTAGCAGATGCAAATGGTGAAGGAATGGAATTCAATGGAGTTGAGTTACCAACAGAATTTAATGAAGAAATTGCTCTTACATTTGAATATGATGAAGCAGCTGGATCATATACTGTATATGCAGGTAACTAAATAGTCAGGCTAATATTCTCTGACTATTTTCCTATATTCTCTGGGTGACACTCCCTTTTGTTTAGTGAAGAGTCTGCTAAAATAAAGCTGATTTTCATATCCAACAATACTACTGATTTCTCCGACGGAATAATCTGTTGATTCAAGAAGAATCTGTGCATTAATAATTCGTTGAGAAAGAATATATTGAAGAGGTGTCACCCCTGTAATATCCTTAAAGCTTCTAATAAACCAACTTATGCTCATTCCTCGTGATGTGGCATATTCGTCTATGTTTATTTCTTTTGAATAGTTTTTACTAAAATATTCCTGAGCTATGTTTACTTCTTTTTCTATATATGTTTTAGAACTATTTTCTACATTTTCACTATTTCTTGAAATAAGAACCAGTAATTGTTCAAGATATGCTTTAATTATTAACTCGAAACCTGTTTTCCTTTGTTGAATCTCATTAATAATGTTTTTAAATATCTCAGGATATACGAGCTGAGTGCCTGTTCTAAAGATTCGAGCACTGCTATCAATATTGTATTCTCTTAGTACATTCTTAACATTCGTTCCTGAAAAATGGATCCAGTAAACCTCTGTGTGGTCCTTTCCATAATATGTATAGTTTTGATATTCCTTCGGATAAAATAATACGAAGTTTCCAGCTGGAATTATGGTTTCTTCTTCATCTTCACCGAATTTAAAATGGGCAAGCCCTGAATAAATATATATTAACTGGTAATCTAATCGTCCCTTTGGCCGGTATGTTGGTAACTGCTCTACATTGTTTAGTCTGTAATTACCACAACATCCGATAGAAATCGGATTTTTAGTATCCTTGTAATTGAGTAATGAATTATTTAGGTATCCACTATTTATGTACATAAGCATCTCCGTATCATTTTGTGCATATTTCATATCAATTATTCCATAGAAACTAACAATTGTATAGCTATAATTAATATTGTAATAACAAATTATGTTCATATTCGATGGGAGTATACTTATGGATACAATATTCAATATTTTAAATTATGGAGCTATAGGTGACGGAAAAACAGATTGTACTAAAGCTGTTCAAAATGCACTTAATGATGCTGCAACCTGTAGTGGAAAGGTAATAGTGCCACCTGGAAGATATAAGGTTGGACACTTAGATATGAGAGGACAGGGTGTTTCACTTCATGGAACCTCTGCATGGTCATATAGAAGTCCTGGTTCGTCAATTTTTGAATTAAATGATCCAGAAGCAGACTCTTTATTAGATATAACGGGTGCGTTCGGATGTTCAATTCATGGGATGAGTTTCGTAGGTAATCATCTTGGAGATAACGAAAAGCATCCTATTCACGGTATATATTTGTACTGGGATGAATATAATGGAGGAAGTGAAGAAGACACGCCCGCAATTGACGATTGTAAGGTGGATGGCTTTTCGGGAGATGGAATTCATTTAGAACATATCTGGTGCTTCTCAGTCAGACATTCCATGATGTGCTACTGTCAGGGAAACGGACTTTTCATTGATGGATGGGATGGATTCGTACTTGATAACTGGTTTTCTTATAATGAAGGCTACGGGCTTAAGGGCGGAAATGTAGTTGCATCCATTACAGCTACCGGAAATCGTGTAGAATGGAATAAGGCAGGCGGATTCAGAATTCCATTCGGCGACAGCTACAACTTCACTGGCAATTTCTTCGACAGAGGCCATGGACCAGCAATTGATTTAGGTGGAGAAAAAGATAAAAGTGGTAAAGTAAAGGCACAGGTATCATTGGTAACACTTACAGGAAACATTTTCAGAAGAAGCGGAGCTCAGGAACCTGGTGAAAGTAACAATCCGGAAGACAGCTGTCATGTAAGACTTCTTAACTGTTCGAACCTAGTACTTGCCAATAATACAATGCGTGTTGGAAGAAATGATGGTGGCGGTGGAATCCTTTCTCCTAATTATGGAATTATCGTCCGTGATTGTCATGAGTGCATAGTCAAGGATAACACCATGATGACTGCAGCATTAAAAGAGCTTATTATTGAAGATACTAATGTAAATACAGAAATTAGTGGAAATATCGGATCTTTAGCTGACGAAAATACAACTACAGGTTCGCCATTGCTAAACTAGAGAGGAATATCCTTATGAAAGCAAAAGAGTTAATTTCAAAAATCGAAAATGGAGAGTTAAATGATACTCTGTTGGATATTTATATAGATGAAGGAAAGATAGATTATCAAAGACAAAGATATATTAATACGATAGAGCAGTATATTTCTTCCTATGGTAACGATGATGTTGAAATATACAGTGCTCCAGGAAGAAGTGAGGTTGGAGGTAACCACACAGATCACCAGCATGGAGAAGTACTGGCTGCATCAATTAACCTTGATGCGATTGCTATCGTACATCCTTTGGAAGACGATGTTGTCAAAATTATTTCAGAAGGATATGGGTTAATTACAGTTAATCTCAATGATATTGATATGAAGGAATCTGAAAAAGAAACAACTGTAAGTCTTATAAAGGGAGTATTATTCAAAATTAAGGAAATGGGCTATGAAATCGGCGGATTTCAGGCATATATCACAAGTGATGTGTTAATTGGTGCTGGTTTGTCATCATCCGCAGCATATGAAACACTAATAGGAACAATTATCTCAGGATTGTACAATAATATGTCTATTGATCCTGTTAAAATTGCTATCATTGGTCAGTTCGCAGAAAATGTATATTTCGGAAAGCCATGTGGATTAATGGATCAGATGGCGTGTTCTGTAGGAAACTTAGTACATATTGATTTTGCCAATACGAATGATCCTGTCGTTAATAAGGTTTCTTTTGATATGAATAAGCATGGATACAGCTTATGCATCACAGATACTAAGGGCTCACACGCAGATTTAACAGCGGATTATGCAGCAGTTCCTTTAGAAATGAAAAAGGTTGCAGCTTTCTTCGGGCAGGATGTGCTTTTAGGAATATCTAAAGAAGATATACTAAGTAATATCGAAAAACTCAGAGAACAGGCAGGAGATAGAGGAGTTCTTAGAGCTCTTCATTTCATTAATGAAAACGAAAGAGTTAAAAATGAAGTTAATGCTCTAGTTAGTGAAGATATCGAAACCTTCCTTACTAATGTTGAAGCATCTGGCAATTCTTCTTTTAAATATCTGCAGAATGTTTACTCGAATTCAGATGTGCAGCATCAGAATGTTTCTCTGGCACTTGCAGTAAGCGAAGATTTCCTTGGAGCTAGCGGAGTATGTCGAGTACATGGTGGAGGATTCGCAGGAACAATTCAGGCATTTGTAAAAAATGATATTGTTACTGAATATCAAAAGAGAATGGACTCTGTCTTCGGAAAAGGCGCCTGTAATGTGCTAAAAATAAGAAAATATGGCGGAATGAAGGTTTTTTAATCTTCATTCCGCTATTTATTGGCATTGGTATATATCACGGTATATACTTATGTAGCAATAAATATGTTTTCGGACGACTATATTGCTAGTTGGAATAAAGATATACCGGAGATAAACGAAATGAATATACAAATAGACGGAGTAATAGAATTTAAACATTACAGGGAGCAGGATTATCAAGCTGTTTGTGATTTTTTGATTTCGCTGAATGATCCTGATAAAAGATATATAAATTGGAACTGGGCGAGATTTGAATGGATGTATGAACATCCGGAATTTGATAAAGACTTTATAGAGCATATAGGACTATGGTGGGAGCACGACAGAGTTGTAGGTGCAGCTATTTATGACATGTATTTTGGTGAAGCTTTTTGTGGGGTACTTCCAGAATACAAGGATCTTTATGCGGATGTACTTACATATGCACAGAAGAGTTTGAGTGATGACGAAGGGATTGCTATAGCAATCGAAGATAATGATACCGAAAAAATACAGATTGCAGAGCGACTAGGATTTGAAAAAATAGATCAGACAGAGAATGTAATGGCGTGTGAAATCCAGAGGATTAGAGAATATACTTTGGAAGAGAAAATACATATAGTCGAATTGGATCCCGGAAAAGAATCTGAACGGTTTGCTTGGCTTTTGTGGCAAGGATTTGATCATGGAACTGACAGGGACGAATTTGAGAAAAATGACAGACAAATCAAACAAATTCGAAAACATCTTAATACAAGTTTAAGTCTGGCTGCAGTCACTAGGCAAAATGAACCGGTTGCGTACGTATGTCTATGGTATGATAAAAGGACTGATTATGCTTATATTGAGCCGGTATGCACAGTTCCTAATTATAGGGGAAAAGGTATAGCCAAGGCGCTTTTATTTGAAGCTTTTAACAGGGCGTGTGAGATGGGAGCAAATATGGCATACGTTATTTCAGATATGGATTTTTATTCTAAATTAGGATTAACAGATAATACACATTACACCTTTTATAAGCTAAGTAAATCATAAATTAGAACAGTGGAGGACGTTATGGCTGAAATTACAATAAAACAATTAAAACCATATTTATATTTATTAGATGATAACAATGAAGCTACAGGCTACCTATTAATTGGGGATGAGAAGGCATGTATCATCGACACGATGGTTTGTGGAGAGGATTTATATGCATTGGCAAGAAGATACACAGATAAACCCATAATGGTAGTTAATACGCATGGGCATCCCGATCATATCTATGGTAATGTCTTTTTTGATAAAGCATATATGAATTTAAAGGATCTGAATATAGCGAAAATCCATATGAAACATCCGGAATTCGTAGATTGGTGTGAAAAGAATAATAAATTTATGCCTCCATTTGAAGATATACATGAGGGCGATGTAATCGACCTTGGAAATCGTACCTTAGTGGTATATGATTTACCAGGTCATACCCCTGGTGGAATAATGCTTTTATTTAAAGAAGATAGAATTTTATTTACTGGCGACAGTGTTAATCACCAACTGTGGATGCAACTTCCAGAGTGTAGTGATATGAAAACCTTCGCGAATAATCTTGAAAGAGTCATGTTCTTAGAGAATGAGGCAGATGTTATTCTGCATGGCCATGCGAAGGATTATGATGATATATCGCTGATGAGGTCTCTTTATATTGGCGCTATGGAGATATGTGAGGGAAAAACTCAGGATGATAAACCATATAAGTGGTTTGGTGGTGAAGATTTGCAGCATTCATTTAATGTGCCTGCGGATAAGCATTTTCAGCAAGATGACCACGTGATTTGTTATAAAAAATAATGACATTTGATACAATGTTGAAATCGCAACGAATGTGTATTACAATGTATTACAGAAAGGGGTGATTATTATGGCAATTTCTTTAAGATTAAGCAATGAAGAATCTGTTCTTGTTAAAAGTTATGCGGCATTACATGGTTTGAGCGTATCAGACTTATTTAGACAGGCAGTTATGGAAAAAATAGAGGATGAATATGACCTGAAGGCGTTTGAAAAAGCTATGGCTAGTTTCAAACAAGATGATACAACCTATTCATTAGATGAAGTAGAAAAGGAATTGGGGTTAGTATAAATGTACAGAGTTGTCTTTTCAAAGGATGCCTTGAAACAGTTAAAGAAGTTAGATAAAAATGTAGCTGCTTTAATTGTGGGCTGGATAAGAAAAAATTTAGAAAACTCTTCAGATCCAAGAAACCATGGAAAGGGATTAACTGCAAATCGAAGCGGACAATGGAGATATCGTGTTGGAGATTATAGAATCTTGGCAAATATTAATGATACGGAAATTACAATTTTAGTAATTAGCATTGGTCATAGACGAGATGTTTATGAATAAAAATAGGATAGTAATTTTTTAGTATCTCAGCATGTTAAAGGTATTGTATTCTCTTTTTTGGTGGCACCATTCAGGAAATGATATAAGCTGAAATGAATGAGCATCTTGGATATGACAAGTATGAACGTTCATCTGAGTCCAATTATCGTAATGGTACAAAGACAAAACGTGTAAGAAGCAAGTATGGTGAGTTCGATATTGATGTTCCTCAGGACAGACAGAGCACATTTGAACCTAAAGTCGTTCAGAAGCGTCAGAAAGACATTTCTGCCATTGATGACAAGATTATCTCTATGTATGCCAAGGGAATGACTACAAGGCAGATTTCTGACACCATTAGAGATATTTACGGCTTTGAAATAAGCGAAGGAATGATATCAGATATCACTGACAAGTTGCTTCAGACCTTAAAACTATCTATACAGCTCCTGATGAAAAGACAGGGTTAAAACAACTAGAAACTGTTACCAAGAAATGGGAGATTCATTATCCAAATGCTATGAAAAGATGGTCTGACAACTGGGATCTAATCACGCCCATCTTTAAGTTCTCATCGGAGGTTCGCAAGGTCATTTACACAACTAATTCCATTGAGAGCCTAAATTCTTCATATCGTAGGCTCAATCGTCAGAGAAGCGTATTTCCGAGCTCACAGGCATTGTTAAAGGCTCTGTATTTGGCTACATTTGAAGCTACAAAAAAATGGACTATGCCACTTAGAAACTGGGGCAAGGTATATGGAGAACTGTCAATAATGTATCCTGGCAGATTACCTGAATAATCCAAAAACTTCCGAGATTCGTTTGATAACTTGCGAATCTCGGAAGTTTTAATTATGAAAAACAAAATCTATATTATTTGAAAATACCCTAAATATTATGTTTTCCTGTGTTAAGGTAATTATTACTTCTTATTTGTTACTTTTAGAATAACCACTTAACGAAGTCAACTACTTTTTTAACGCAATAACCTTGAATTGCCTGCTTTACATTAGCCGCAGCTACCACTAATCCACCTCCTGGAACTGCACTAACGACAGCCTCTCCAAAGTTTTTAACACCCTCTATTGTATATGCAATTTCTTCTGTTGTTGTTTTTGCATCTAAAGCCTTTGAGAAATTTTCAGCCATTTTAGTTCCTTTTCTCATTGCACCAAATCCAGGAATAAAATCTCCAAGAACAACTCCGTCTGCTACACCTAAGCCAGTTTTAACAAACAGCTTTGCCATTTCCTTTTCATCCTTACCAAGTACATCACAATTATCAATTTCTTTACAAATTGGTTTGCCATATACATTGTTTAGTGGATTAAGAATATCATTTGTGATTTCAAGTCCCTTTGTTATATCACTTTTGTTGTCTGTCTTTTCTTCTGAATTATTCTGAGATGCTTCAGCAGAACCAACTCCAACAAATGAATTAACTGATGGAGCAACAACTTCTGTGTCATTTTCTGCAACTTCTACAGCCTCTACAGCTGCTTCTGCTTCTGGAGTTACAGCGAACTGATCATCGATTACATCACCCTGGCCTTCAACATATGCAAACTCATCATCAATTACATCGCCCTGACCTTCAACATATGCAAACTCATCATCGATCACATCGCCTTGACCTTCAACATATGCGAACTCATCATCGATTACGTCACCCTGGCCTTCAACATATGCGAACTCATCATCAATGATATCGCCCTGGCCCTCTGTTTCTGGAACAGTCATTTCGCACTCAGGTGCTTCTTCAGTTGCTGCCATTTCTTCAATAGCAACTGTTTCATCTGCAATTACTGTATCATCTGCTGCAAATGCTGTAATAGATGCCATAGTCATTACTGATGCTGCTACAACCAGTGCAGTTGAAATTTTTGTTGAAATCTTAATCATTTTGTTTTTCATAATTATTCTCCTTTTTTTCTCTCGTCATTTGCGAGTGTTTTTTGTATTTGTTTTTGTTATGTGCTTAGTATATTCGGAGAGGTGTTGCAAAAGTGTTGCAACAAATGATGTGCCCCCAAAAAGTTGGACCATATTATTTTTAAACTTAAATTCTACCCTTATGTAGAACTTACTATTAGAAATATATATCTGGAACTTACTATAATAATTCATTCCATTCTATAATCCATTCATACGTACAAGGGCGAGGTGTTCTTTGGTTCATCTATGTAATTTGCATAAAGCCATATGAAGCCTTATAATATCTGCATTAACGTGCGTAAGAAACTGCATTATATATTTGAAAGGAAAATAGGATGAGAAAAACTTTAGTTGTTTTTTTAGTAATAGTCTTAGCATTAAGTTCAGCAGCATGTTCTTCTATATCAAAGAGTAAAAATAGGGAGTACGCAGAGCCGGAAAATGCAGAACAAGCTCTTGAAACACTATTATCTGGAAATGAAAAGTATTTGTCAGGAAATATTACACCGAACATTGATGCTTCCCTTAGAACAGATTTGGCAGCGAATGGACAAAAACCTTATGCTATTGTTATTACATGTTCGGACAGTCGCGTACCGGCCGAATTAATATTCGACTCTAGTTTAGGTGACATATTTGTAATCCGTACCGCAGGAAATGTGGTAAGTGATTTTGAAATCGGCAGCGTTGAATACGGCGCAGAGCATTTAGGAAGTCCTCTTGTTTTGGTTCTTGGTCACACAAGTTGCGGTGCAGTAACCGCAGCAACAGAGGGTGGCGAAGCTAGTGGCAAAATTCAATCCATTGTTGATGAGATTGCACCGTCTGTACAAAAAGCTAAGAATGAAGGAGCTGAAGATGTTCTTTCTACAGCAATTGAATTTAATGTTATGAATTCAGTTAATAAAATTCTTTCAAGCGACATTATTAAAAAACTTGTGGAAGAAGAGAAAGTGAAAATAATCGGTGGTGTTTATGATATCAATACGGGAATCATTACCATCATCGAATAGACGAAATAAAAAATAACATATCATTGATTCCAGACAAAGAAAAAGGAGCCATCACTGTGATGTGATAGCTCCCTGTACAATCATTTTTTATTTCAATTT
>JAKSHY010000015.1 GCA_024399135.1 Lachnospiraceae bacterium
GTGTTTGTAAAGTATGACATAACGCATGAACTATGTGTTTGTAAAGTATGACATAGCGCATGAACTATGTGTTTGTAAAGAATGACATAACGTATGATCTATGTGTTTGTTATAAGTATAAATAAGAGTACGAACTATATATTTGTACGAAAATATAAATAACGAGGAATGAAAAAATGGGAAAAGAAAAGATTAAACCAAAATTGTTTAGTGTCATGAAGACCTATACCAAGGAACAGTGCATCAAAGATATTGTTGCTGGTATCATTGTTGCAATTATCGCACTTCCACTGTCGATTGCACTTGCTCTTGCATCGGGAGTTGGTCCTGAACAGGGTATTTATACAGCAATCGTGGCTGGATTCATTATTTCGTTTTTAGGCGGAAGCCGAGTTCAGATTGCTGGTCCTACAGCGGCGTTCGCAACAATTGTTGCAGGTATCGTGGCGAAGGATGGAATGGATGGATTAATCATCGCAACAATTCTTGCAGGTGTATTCCTTATAGTGATGGGATTTTTAAGATTAGGAAGTTTAATTCGTTTCATACCTTACACTATAACAACAGGATTTACAGCAGGTATAGCAGTAACTCTTTTGATTGGACAGTTTAAAGATTTCGCCGGAATCAGCTATGTTGATGGTGCGAAGCCTGTTGAAACGATGGAAAAGCTTGAAGCATTCTTTTCTAATATTTCAACGATTAATTATCAGGCACTCATTGTCGGTGGCGTATGTCTTCTTATACTTATAGTATGGCCATATATATCAGCTAAGATTCCTGGTTCATTAATAGCAGTCATTGCCGGAATCTTAATGGTTAAATTCCTTGATATGAACGTTAATACAATTGGCGATTTATATACTATTAAGCCAGGACTTCCAGCACCAACAGTTCCTTCTTTGAGTTTTCAGGTGGTTTGGAACCAGTTGCCTAATGCGCTTACTATAGCGGCACTCGCAGCAATAGAATCGCTTCTTTCATGTGTAGTTGCGGATAGTATGATAGCTTCCAAGCATAGATCAAATATGGAATTAATTGCCCAGGGTGCTGGTAATATTGGTTCAGCATTGTTCGGTGGAATTCCGGCAACAGGAGCCATAGCAAGAACGGCTGCTAATATTAAAAATGGTGGTCGTACACCAATAGCTGGTATGGTTCACTCATTGGTATTAGTACTTGTTCTTTTAGTTCTCATGCCATATGCAGCACTCATTCCTATGCCTACTATCGCAGCAATTCTTTTCATTGTTGCATATAATATGTGTGGTTGGAGAACCTTCGCACACCTTTGCAAGACAGCACCTAAATCTGATATTGCTGTAATGGTTACTACATTCGTGTTGACAGTAGTATTCGACCTTGTTGTTGCAATCGAAATTGGTATGGTTGCAGCCTGCGTTCTCTTTATGAAGAGAATGGCTGATGAGTCAGAAGTTAAGGGTTGGAAATACTTTGATGATGAAGATGATCCAGACAGAATTGAGCTTAGAACAGTTCCTAAGGAAGTAAGAGTTTATGAAATTAGTGGACCTATGTTCTTCGGAGTATCAGATCAGCTTACTTCTATTACTACTAAGGATTTCACTAAGGTTTTGGTTATTCGAATGAGAGGTGTACCTGCACTTGATGCAACAGCTATGCACTCACTTGATCTTTTGCTCGAGAGTTGCCAGAAGGAAGGTGTTCAGTTAGTCCTTTCACATGTTAATGAGCAGCCACTTCATACTATGCAGAAGGATGGCTTCATTGATAAGGTTGGAAAGGAAAACTTCTGTGCTCATATCGATGATGCACTTAATCGTGCGGTTGAGCTTATTAATGCATAGGAAAAGTATTTGCGCTGAGCATATGTTTAGAATGTGTATATAGAGATTATATATCCGGATTGAATATAGAACATGAATACATGTGACATATTTTGAAGAGTGCGTCCAGCAGGACGCACTTTTTTTACTTTTTTCAATTATGACCTTGCTAAAAAGGCGGGGTTTGCTTGCTAAGAAGAAAAAATGCTGGGTCAAAAAGAGAGAATGTGGTGAAATTGACCCGCGGGAAGAAAAAGTCGTGGGTCAAAAAGGGAGAAAGTGGTGAATATGACCCGCGAGAAGAAAAAGTCGTGGGTCAAAAAGAGAGAAAGTGGTGAATATGACCCGCGTGAAGAAAAAATAGTGGGTCAGAAAGATGTAATGCAGTAAATCTGACCCGCGAGAAGAAAAAATGCTGGGTCAGAAAGATGGGATGTGGTAAATCTGACCCGCAAGAAGAAAAAATGCTGGGTCAAAAAGAGAGAAAGTGGTGAATATGACCCGTGGGAAGAAAAAGTCGTGGGTCAGAAAGATGGAACGCGGTGAATCTGACCCGCGAGAAGAAAAACGCTGGGTCAGAAAGAGAGAAAGTGGTGAATATGACCTGCGAGAAAAAATAAACAAACTGGAAAAAAGTTCCATCTTTTGGGTTACAGATTTTTCTTGCAGAAAAAGTATTTACAAATATATTGCATAGTGCTACATTATGTAGTATAGAAAACTACATGAAGTAAAAACATATATCACATAACGTGGGGTTGCATATTAAACACGGAACAATATATTAAGTTAATATGTAAAACATATGATGCAAAGAGCATACTAGTGTAAGGTTGGTGCATTAGGTTATGTCAGAATGTGCGGAGGCAGATATGAGATATAAGATAGTAACAGATAATAATTTGAATATACCAGAGGAACTAAAGAGCGATTTAAGAATAGAAAAGATTACAGCGGATAAGAACTGCCAGTATCCATCAGATTATGAAAAGGCATTCGATTCTGAAGCTGAAATGATAATAGTTCTTGCTTCTTCAGACAGCATAGGAAACAGCTATAGTACAGCAGTTGCTGGAAGACGTATGTATCTTGATGGATTAAAGAGACAGGGAATGGCTAAGAAGAAAATATTCGTATTGGATTACGAATCTGCTTTGGCTAAAACAGAGGATATAGTTACATTGGCATTTAAGTCATGTGAAAAGGGACTGTCATTCGGGGATACATGCCTTGATTTAATGTTTTCTTATAATAAGATTAAGGTTGTTAATAACCTTGCAACATTTGCCGCTATCTGTCCAGCAGGCGCGTAGTAACCTCAACAAATGCAAGGTTATGTATTACATATATTAGCTTAGCGCTAGACAGCAGGCGCGTAACAATCACAATAAATGCCAAAATTTTCACAATAATCGTCAGCTCATAGGTAGGACTAAAGGTGCGTAATACCTGCACTAATTAACTTAGGTTTTTGTTTTATTTTCATATTAAGCTGTGAGTTGTGAAGTTAATTCACGCTCACAGCAAAAAAATTACCAAACGGACTCGTTTATAGAGTCCTTTTTTGTATATTTTTTTTATTGCTTATATTGACATAGTATGATAGTATATCCATGGTCTAAAGACATGTGTGCGTAATGCACGGACGATGAAGTACAAATGTTGCTGAACTACGCACAACGAGTAAACAACAATCACATATATTGTTGGACTGCGTACAGCAAATAAATAACAACGCAAATGTTGTTGAACTACGTACAACATGCAGACAACAAGGTGCAAATGTTGTCACACCGCATACACAGAGGAATGTGAATATACCATGAGTAGCAAATACTACGTTATTAAAGAACAGGCGGTTCCAGAGGTTCTATTAAAGGTTGTTAAAGCAAAGAAACTTTTAGATACTGGAAAGGCAGCTTCTATAAATGAAGCAACTGAGCTTGCTGGGATTTCGAGGAGTTCTTTCTATAAATATAAGGAAGACATTTTCGAGTTCCATGATAATGCAAATGGAAGAACCATTAATCTTAGCTTCCAGATGGAAGATGAGCCGGGACTTCTTTCGGATGTTCTTAGAATTATTGCAGAAACGAAGGCAAACATATTAACAATTCATCAGAGTGTTCCGATTAATGGACTGGCATCTTTGAGTATTAGTATTCAGGTATTAGATTCAACCGGTGACATTTCAGAAATGGTATCCATGCTTGAAGACCACAGAGGTGTGCGAAATGTTAAAATGCTGGCCCAGGAATAACCAAGGTTGACATTCAGAGGATAAATTAAAACGAGTAAATGCTCGCACAGGAGTAAAGCAGAGCCACATACAGTAAGTACTTGAAAATGAATAGATTCTCACACATGTCAGGTATGCTGCTAAACGTGTAAAATAAAGAAAGTAAGAATAATATAGAATTAATATAGAGGAGACAAAGGGTAATGATTAATATTGCAGTTTTAGGTTACGGCACAGTAGGAAGTGGAGTTGTGAATGTTATTGAGACTAATCACAGCAAGGTTAACCAAAAATCTACAGATGAAATTAATGTTAAGTATATTTTGGATTTAAGAGAATTCCCAGGTGACCCATATGAGTCCAAGGTAGTTCACGATTTTAATACAATTCTTGAAGATGGAGATATTAAGATTATCTGTGAAACTATGGGTGGAACCAAGCCTGCATATGATTTTACTAAGAGTGCTCTATTAAAGGGCATAAGCGTATGTACTTCTAACAAGGAGTTAGTAGCCCAGCACGGACCAGAGCTTATTAAAATTGCTAAGGAAAATAACTGTAACTATATGTTTGAGGCATCTGTTGGTGGTGGTATTCCAATTATTCGTCCACTTAATTCTTCATTAACTTCAGAAGATGTTGATGCTATTACAGGTATTTTAAACGGAACAACTAACTATATCTTAACTAAGATGGAAAACGAAGGCGCTGCTTTCGAAGATGTGCTTAAAAAGGCACAGGAACTTGGCTATGCAGAGAAGAATCCAGAGGCAGATGTTGAAGGATATGATGCAGGAAGAAAGATAGCTATTCTTACATCCCTGATGGCAGGTAAGAATATGAAATTTGAGAATGTATATACAGAAGGAATTACCAAGATTACTTCTAAAGACTTTGATTATGCGAAAGCAATGAACCGCACAATTAAACTTTTCGGATTAAGCCGTAAGGAAAATGATGAGTACTATGCTATGGTTTCTCCGTTCATGGTAAGTAAGGATCATCCTATGGCAATGGTTAATGATGTATTTAATGCTATCTTCGTACATGGAAACACACTGGGAGATACAATGTATTATGGAAGAGGCGCAGGCTCACTCCCTACAGCTTCGGCAGTTGTTTCAGATGTAATCGAATGTGCCAGAAATATTGGAAACAACGTTCCAGTATTCTGGGACGCAGAGGATGTCAAGATTAAGGGCGTTGATGATATCACGCATAAGTTCTTCGTAAGAGTATCTTCTGATAAGAAAGATGCTGCACTTAGAGTGTTCGGAAATATCGAAACTGTTGATAGTGTTGTAGACGGAGAATTCGCATTCGTAACTGAGCTTATGAGCGAGAAGAATTTTAAGAAGAGTGCAGACGAAGTATCTATTATTTCAAGAATTCGTTTGGTTGATTAACAGACTATATATTTGTACAAATATACAGGTTATATAAAATTGATAATAACTTGGCAAGCTGATAGCAGCCTGGCAAGATGAGGAGAGATTATGAAATATGTAGTTATATTAGGTGATGGAATGGCTGATGAGCCAATAGAGAGCCTTGGTGGTAAGACACCGCTTGAGTATGCCAATACTCCTAACATGGATATGCTTAGTAAGAAATCCGAGGTGGGACTTTGTCACACTATTCCGGAAGGAATGAAACCAGGTTCTGATACAGCGAACCTTTCAGTCCTTGGATATGATCCTAAAAAGTATTATTCAGGCCGTTCACCATTAGAAGCACTGAGCATCGGCGTTCCTATGAAGGATACTGACATTGCGCTTAGAATGAACATTGTATCTATAACTGATGATCCTGATAAATCATTCGAGGAGCAGACAATAGTAGATCACAGTTCTTCAGAAATTAGCACTGAGGATTGTGCAGTTTTAGTAGAGGCGCTAAAGGAAAAGCTTCAGAGTGAGAAATTCCAGTTCTATGTAGGAACAAGCTATAGACACTGCCTTATCTGGAATGAGGGAAGGGTGATTGATTTAGTTCAGCCACACGATGTTCTTGGAACAACGATAGGACAGCATCTTCCAAAGGAGCAGGCTTTCCTTGATATGATGAAGATTAGTTTTGGCTTGTTGAAGGATCATCCTATTAATATAGAAAGAAAGAAACAGGGATTAAATCCAGCCAACTGCGCATGGTTCTGGGGAGCAGGAACTAAACCGATGCTTTCATCATTCGAAGAGAAGACGGGTCATAAGGGAATGATGGTTTCAGCAGTAGACTTGCTCAAGGGAATCGGAGTTGGCGCGAGCATGGGAGTAGCCAAGGTAGAAGGTGCTACTGGTGGCCTTCATACTAATTATGCAGGTAAGGTTAAGGCTGCGTTAGATGCTTTGGATAATGGATATGATTTTTCTTACATACATGTTGAGGCACCAGATGAGATGGGGCATCAGGGTTCTGTAGAAAAGAAGGTTAAGGCTATTGAACTTCTTGACTCAGAAGTTATCGGACCAGTTTATGAAACTCTGAAAAATAAAGGTGAGGACTTCAGAATTCTTGTTATGCCGGATCATCCAACCCCTATAAGAGTAAGAACTCATACTGCAAATCCTGTTCCATATATGATTTATGACAGCACTAATGAGCTTGAAAAGACATGGAATTATAATGAAAAGGAAGCTAAGGAGGGTGGAATCTACGAGCCAGTAGGACATCATCTGATGGATACTTTTCTTTCGAAGTAAATTAATTAGTTGCATAATACTGTATTCATACAGCGATTTTTAATGACAGTTAATAATATTATTGAAGATATATAATTATGAAAGGAATCAGCTGTTAACAAATATATATATTTGTACTCAAAAACAGCAAAAGAGGAGAAATGAAAAAGGTTGTAAAATTTGGAGGCAGTTCACTTGCATCCGCTGAACAGTTTAAGAAGGTTGGCGCTATTATTCGTGCTGATGAAGAAAGAGTATATGTAGTTCCATCTGCACCAGGAAAGCGTGATTCTAAAGATACTAAGGTAACAGATATGCTTTATGGATGCTACGCATTGGCAGAAGAGGGAAAGGATTTTTCGAAGGAGCTTGCAGCTATTAAAGCAAGATACGAAGAAATCATTAAAGGCCTTGAACTTAATCTTTCATTAGATGAGCAGTTTAAGACTATAGAAGCTGACTTCAAGGCTAAAGCTGGTTCTGACTATGCAGCTTCACGTGGTGAGTTCTTAAACAGTATTATCATGGCAGATTATTTAGGCTATGACTGGATTGATGCTGCTACAGTTATTTTCTTTGATGAGGATGGTGAGTTTGATTCTGAGAAAACTAACAAGGTTTTAAGCAAGCTTTTGAAGGAGCATGATACAGCTGTTATTCCAGGTTTCTATGGTGCATATGAGAATGGAAAGGTTAAGACCTTCTCAAGAGGTGGTTCAGATATTACTGGTTCAATCGTTGCAAGAGCAGCTAAGGCTTCTGTATACGAGAACTGGACAGATGTTTCAGGATTCCTTATTACAGATCCAAGAATTATAGATAATCCAGAAGGAATTGATACTATTACATATAGAGAGCTTCGTGAGCTTTCATACATGGGAGCTTCCGTTCTTCATGAAGATGCAATCTTCCCAGTTAGAAGAGAAGGTATTCCGATTAATATCAGAAATACTAACAAGCCAGAAGACGCTGGTACATGGATTGTTGAAAGTACATGCCAGAAGTCGAAGTTCACAATTACAGGTATCGCAGGTAAGAAGGGATTCTGTTCTGTAAGCGTTGATAAGGCTAAGATGAATTCAGAAATCGGATTCGGACGTAAGGTTCTTCAGGCATTCGAAAACAATGGAATTTCTTTCGAGCATATGCCTTCAGGAATTGACACTATGACAGTATTCGTTCATCAGGATGAATTCATGGATAAGGAGCAGAAGGTTGTATCTGAGATTCACCGCCTTGCCGATCCTGATGTAGTTGATATTGAATCAGATTTAGCTCTTATTGCGGTTGTTGGACGTGGAATGAAATCTACCAGAGGTACAGCAGGAAGAATCTTCTCAGCACTTGCTCACGCAGACGTTAACGTTAAGATGATTGACCAGGGTTCTTCAGAGCTTAACATCATCATCGGTGTTGATAACGCTGATTTCGAAACAGCTATCAAGGCAATTTACGATATCTTCGTAACAGCTCAGCTGTAGTAGGACAAATATATAGGACACGAAATAAAATGGCTACCTCATTTTGAGGTAGCTATTTTAGTATATCGAAATCTAAAAAGTTCAGTTAATTCTTCAAGTTCTTCAGAATTCAAAAAATTATTAGCATAGAAAAGAAGTCTTTTGTCAGAAATGGGAAGATCTTTAAATTGTGTATTAGAACCAACTTTCTTTTCATATTCAGCCATCGCCTTGGCTTCTTCTAAATAAATATCGAATGTCAATTCATCGGGATCAGTTAAATTAAATAAAGAAATAACAGGTATATCAAAGACTTTTGCAATACTTCTTAGCATTGGAACAGATGGTATAGTCTGGTTGGTTTCGTAGTGAGAATAACTAGACCGCTCTATATTTAATTTAAAAGCAACATCTTCTTGACTTAATGCACGTTGCTCTCGAAGAATTTTTAAATATTCACCCAAGGTTTGAATGTTATCATTATTATTCTCTTTGCTTTTCATTTAGCACTCCTTCACAATAATACTACTTAATTATCGTGCATATTAACTAAAAGTATAGATGTAGTACCAGTCATCTAGTTGAAAATCACGAAAATACTATTTGTGATATTTTAACTCATAAAAATTCCTTGAAATGATATTAGAAATATCGTAATATATAAAAAGCGATATTATAAATATCGCTTGTTTTCGAAAACAAGAAGAAGGAGGAGTTTAAGATGAAAACAAGTTCAATCAAGAAGATGTTAGCAGTTGCTTTAGCTACAACTACAGTTATGGCTATGAGCTTCAGCGCATTCGCTACAACTACTAACAATGTAGTTGAATCTGGTGCTTCATCTGTAGCAGAGGTTGTAGTTCCAACTACTAGCACAGCAGGTGGTGTTAAGACTACTACAGCTGGTGTTTACATGGCTACAGTTGGTACAGCAGTTTCAACATCTGCAGCTGAGATTTCTTCAAGCTACGGTTTAGGTGCTGGTGAAAAGGCATACACTAAGGTTTGGGATTTAAAGGCTTCAACAAGCCCTGCAGCTGCTAACGCTATTTCAGCAATCGCTGGAACACAGAACGCTGTTGTTGGTCCTA
This sequence comes from Lachnospiraceae bacterium, assembly GCA_024399135.1. Classification (GTDB taxonomy): domain Bacteria; phylum Bacillota; class Clostridia; order Lachnospirales; family Lachnospiraceae; genus JAILLW01. The sequence continues at coordinate 9,277 of JAKSHY010000015.1, forward strand.
TGATCAACCTTGAGTTAGGTAAGATGGCTGGTGGAAAGTATTCTTTACTTCCTGAGTCAGGCGCTCCTATCACATTCGCAATCGCATTACCTGCATCATTCAATAATGCTGCAGCTAACTATGCAGTAATTTGCGTACGTCCAGGTGGAGCATTCGAAATCTTACCTGCTGTTTACTCTAACGGTGCAGTAGTATTCGCTACTACAGGCGGTAAGGGTGCATACGCAGTTATCAAGTACTAATTTGATAAGCAATTCAAGTACTGGAAGAAGAGGAATCTTCTTCCGGTATTTTGTGTTGTTCATTAGTGTTTTGATATGCACTATGGGCTATGGACTGATAAGGCTCCATGGCTTTTCTATGTATCCGGATGAATTCGGCTATTGGGCCTCCGCTGCTAATACAGTTGGGTATGACTGGTCACAGGTAGCATCGTTAGGCTCATATTATTCATTTGGTTACAGTTTGGTGCTTACACCAATTCTTTGGATATTTAAGGGCGGAGTTTTAGCATACAGAGTAGCGATAGTTGTTAACGTACTATTGCAGTGTGTATCACTAATCCTGCTTAAGGGTCTATTCACGATTATCTATCCTAAGATGCATAAGCTGGATGCTATTTATTGTATAGGGATAGCAGTTTTTTATCCGGTTTGGAGTTTTTTTGTTCAAATTACGTTGACAGAAGCATTACTTAGTTTTCTGTTCATTTTGATAGTTTTTTTGATGGCCAGATTCTTTGAAAAGCCATCTTTTTTAAGGGCATTGGCGTGGTTCGTGCCAGTTTTTTATCTAATCGCAGTTCATATGCGAACAGTGGGGGTAGTAGGAGTTGCATTTCTGACGTTCATGCTTTGGGCATGGTCTAATCCCCGTACTAGAAAATATATACTAATCGCAATTATTTCTCTGATAGTAGTAGGAATAGGATTCTTCACTGTTAAGGGAATTATTCAAAGTACTGTATATGCTAACGTTGATGAAAACGTGTTAGCTATTAATGATTTTTCGAGCATATTATCTCGCGTGAGCGCGGTATTAAATATAGATGGAATTCTTAACCTGATACAGGGAATGATAGGAAAGATCTGGTATCTGGGATTAAGTTCGTTCGGTTTGTTTTACATAGCGATGGGCTATTTGTTTAAGCAGACAGTTCTTTTGTTTAAACGTTTGAAAAAAAATAGAAAAGTTAAGACTAAGCAATATGTATGTTTCTTCATATTGTTCAGTATGATAGCACAGATTTTAATTACGTCTGTGTACATGTTAGATCCTTACAAGTTGGATAATATCTGTTATGGAAGATATAACGAGTATATTCTCCCTGTAATTATGGCTCTTGGCATCAGACAGATAATGAGGTGTGAGCACCCATTTAGATATGGGTTATTAGTGATACTGGCATCGATTCCAATGTGTGCAATAGTGATTAGATATTCATTATCAGTAGGAACTACCAATATTCATGAGTATTTCGTGGCCGGAATAAGTTATCTATGGGATGCGAGAAATTTTGATATTGTTAATGATTATATTAAATCGCTGCTAATGGGAAGCGCGCTTAGTATGTTCGTAATAATGGCGATTACTTTTAGTGGAAAAAGAGGACATTACACACAGCTTCTTAATGCGGTGATTGCTATAGAAATAGCGCTGGCAATTATATTAAGTTCCGAAAGTACTTATCTTTCTGGCGATGTTGACAGAGTAGATAGCAGAGTATCCAGAGTAATTGCTGAAGATGAGAATGTGAATTCTAGAATATATTATCTTAACGAGAATAAAGACAGATGTTTCGTAGACTTAATTCAGTTCAATCTAAAAGACAGAACTGTTAATGTGTCATATCCAGATCAGATTATGGAACGTGTTAATGTAGGTGACTATGTCATATTAGATAATGACAGTACGTTCGATAGGAATATGAAGAAAACATATCGTCTGGAAGAGGAAACATACTGGTTCAAATTATATAAAAAATTAAGGGATTAATAATGAAATTAATAATTCAGATTCCCTGTTATAACGAGGAAGAGACATTAAAGGTAACTTTAGATGCGCTTCCAAAGAAGATAGCAGGAGTTGATGAAATAGAATATTTGATAATCAATGATGGAAGCACAGATAATACAGTCAAAGTAGCCAAGGAATGGGGCGTTCATCATATAGTAAGTTTCCCAAAGAATAAGGGATTGGCCAGAGGTTTCATGGCAGGAATAGATGGATGCCTAAAGAATGGTGCAGATATCATAGTTAATACTGATGCTGATAATCAGTATTGTGCTGATGATATAGAAACATTGATTAAACCTATATTAGATGGTAAGGCTGAAATGGTTATAGGTGAAAGACCTATAGCTGAAACTGAAGATTTTAGTTGGCTTAAAAAGAAACTTCAGAGAATGGGAAGTTGGGCAGTTAGATTGGCGTCAGGAACAGATATTCCCGATGCTCCGTCTGGATTCAGAGCTATGACAGCAGACTGCGCAATGCATTTAAATGTAATTAATGACTATACATATACTTTAGAAACAATAGTTCAGGCTGGTCGTGATCATATTGCAGTAACTTCAGTCCCTATACGTACTAATGGAGAATTAAGACCATCTAGACTGTTTAAGGGTATGTGGAGTTATATCAAAAAAAGCATAGTAATAATACTAAGGGCGTATATGATGTATCAGCCGCTTAAGTTTTTTACATATGTAAGTTTGCCTCCAATATTAGTAGGTTTAGGAATAGGAATTAGATTTATCTATTATTTGATAACTGCAGGAGGAGCAGGACATATTCAATCGTTAATATTAGCCTGTACTCTGATAATTATAGGTTTTTTGACATTTATGATTGGGTTGGTTGCAGATTTGCTTAGTTGTAATAGGAAAATTTTGAGTGATACGCAGGTGAGAATGCGAATGACACAGTATTATAAATAGCTTGTGTGAGGGTGTGATAGTAGTAATAATTAAAAGTTTAGCGAGGATATGTTATGAGGGTTAATGTACAGAATATTCTTTTTCCAACAGAAGCAAAGCTAGAGGATAATTTAGCGAGGCAAATGTTTTTTAAAGGAAATGGAGGATATTATGACAGGGAATATGGAATGTTGTCAATAGGTGAATGTAACGTTTTTGATTTTGCTACATATTTTAACGCTATTTCCTACGCAAAATGGAAAAAATATACAGAATTTGATGATATGAAATTAACACTCGATATAGAGGGCAAAGGGATTATCAAGATAATAGGATATCATTTTAATAACTATAATGTATCGGAAAGAGATGAATTAAATACTTATCGTTATGAAAATGATGAAAGGGGAAAAGTAGTAATTGATATTCCAAATAATTTTAATACTATTGTTGGATTTGAAATTTTATCAGATAGTCGAACCGTTATATATGGTGGATATTATATAGCTAATTTTAAGGATGAATTATTTAGAAATGTTGAATTGTGTTTAGCAACGACAACATGCAAAAAAGAAGAATATATTAAGCGTAATATTTTGGTTTTAAAAGATAATATTTTTGATTCTTCTACATCTATTGAAGATGAGGAAATATTTGATATTGATAATCACTTCAAAAAACATTTTTATGTTCATGTCATAGATAATGGCAGAACATTAGATACTTCTGAATTATCTAGTTGTCATATACAAGTGCACCCAAATAAAAACGTAGGTGGATCAGGGGGATTTGCACGTGGAATGATAGAATCTATGGAGCAAAGCCCAAAAGCCACACATGTATTGCTTATGGATGATGATGTTTTGATTCTTCCAGAAAGTATTCGAAAGACATTCATATTATTAAGTTTTATTAAAGAAGAATATAAGGAGTCGTTTATAAGTGGTGCAATGTTCTTAATGGATCAAATGCAGTGCCAGCATGAGGATATAGGAACACTTACAAAAGATGCAGTTTTTTTATCTCTTAAAGGTAGATTGTTCATGGATATAAGAGATCATGTGCTGATAAATGAGGGGGATTTTTATAACACAGATTATAAATATTGTGCATGGTGGTATTGTTGTATACCTGTTGGAGTGATAGAAAAACATGGATTACCATTGCCTTTGTTTATCCGGGGAGATGACGTTGAATATGGAATGAGATGTAAACCCGATATTATTTCTATGAATGGTATTTGTGTATGGCATTTAGGATTCGAAAATAAATTTAATCCTGCAATGGATTGGTATCAGCAAAGTAGGAATATGTTGATAGATAAGGCCGTGGGTTCTTTTCCAGAGGATGTTAATGTTATTAAATATGTTCAAAATGCTTATAGACATGAAATAAGAAGATTTAATTACAATGGTGCAAGGACCGTATTAAAGGCATTAGAGGATTTTTTAAAGGGACCTGAGTTTATAGAAGAAGATTTAGGTGAAAAAATCTTAATTCAAAACAACAAACTAAATGAAGTGTATAAACCTCTTAATGAATATGAAGATTATGAATTCGATCTTAGAAAAGTTGGAGGAAATCCCGGATATTCACGGTTGAAACGCTATTGGTATGGAATTACTAATAATGGTCAGCGTTTTTGCATGGATGTAAAAAAAAGTATGGAGCCGGAACTGATAATGTTCAATTCTGATTATCAACCAGGAAAGTACCTAGGCAGGAATGTATTGTATGCCGTAAATCCGTGGATGAAAACAGCTGCTATAAGACGAAAAAACATCAGTGAATATAAAAAGATAAATCGGAAATGGAGAAACACAATTAGAAAATATAATAGAGAATATGTATCTTTATGTAGCGAATATAGATTGCATATGGAAAAATTAGTTTCTATAGACTTTTGGAAAAAATATTTGGGTATATAGAATATTAGAATGAGATGAGGAAGTAATGACAAGTAAACGTGCCTTAAACGATATATATGATATAGAACAATATCTGATGAAATTGAATAAGCTAAAGAATGAATATTTAATACTATTAACAGTTAAGGATACTCCAGGAAATGCTATGAATATGAATATCCAAGAGAATATACATAGCTTAGGTTTCTCTAATTTTTCAACAGAATTGTGGACTATGTATATTGGAGTTATTTATCAGGGGAAGGTTATTATAAATAGAAAAGGTGATAGACCAGAAGACAAAATTGAATCTGAATTATATATAGAAAACAATAAGATCAATATAACTAGCGCACCTTGGCGAAATGGTAATTTTGCTTCAATACGCATAAATGACATTGATTATGCATGCAATAGAAGAGGAGTTAATATATTAGTATATGACATAGAGCAAGATACCCCTATAGATTCAATATCGTTTGATACACATGTTATTCCGTATAATTTTTCGAGAAATGCATTTATTTTAGAAAAGAAAAACTGGTTAGAAAATGCAAGCGAAAAGGACGTATGCATTGCTGGCGTGTGGTATGGAGTAAATTATGGGTCATTACTAAATGGCTATGCAACATATCAAATAATGAAGAAATTAGGAAAAAGTGTATTGTTATTACAAAAACCAAATTGTATTTCTGAAGATGCAGAATTGTTAGAATGGACTCATAATTATAAATTTATAAATTCTGTTTATTCAAAAGATGAAATGACTCCTAGAATGTCAAAATATGATATTGATTTGGTAAATAACTATGCAAAAATATTTGTCTCTGGTTCTGATCAAATATGGAACTACAATGTTTCTTTTTCGGGATTAATGTATTTGCCTTTTGTAAGCAAAGAAAAAAAGAAAATTAGTTATTGTTCATCAACCGGAAGTGCAAATGACAATGTTCCAGTTGATAAGCAAAATTTTGTTGGAGAATGCCTAAAGCAATATGATGCAGTTTCGATACGTGAAAATGTAGGTAAACAGGTATTAAAACAAAAATATGATATTGAATCGAACGTTATACAAGAACCAGTATTTAATATAGAAAAAGAGTATTATTATAATTTAGCGAAAAAGGCAACTATATCATATGAAAATAAATTCATTTTGGCATATATACTTGATCCAAATGATTATATTTTAGAGATGATAAAGCAAATTGCGTTAAAGCTTGATTGCGACATTATTACAGTTCCTGATGGAGCATATTCAATAATAGGTAGCTCTTGGGATAAGTATAGAAATTCAAAAAGTTTTCCTAATTTGAAAATAAATATGCTGGTGGAAGATTTTTTGAATGCATATATTAACGCAGAGTTTATTATTACAGATAGTTTTCATGGAACATGTTTTGCAACAATTTTTGAGAAGAAATTTATTACGATATGCAATAGAAGAAGAGGTGCAGATAGATTTGATGAGATTCTAGGAATATTTGGATTGAATAATCGTCTTGTAAATGATGTCGAGACTTTTGAGTGGAAACAGAATTATTTTAACGAAATAGATTATAAAACTATCAATGAAATTATAGAGTTAAGACGAAGAGAAGCTATTAATTGGCTCGAGAAGTCCTTGGATAATAATGATCGAGAATTAGTACAAGTAAAAAATATAAAAATCTATAAAAAGCAATTACATGATGATATTACCCAAAATCAAGAATTTGTAAAAATAAAAATATTAGGAAGTCTTTTATATGACTATGGTATAAAACATATTGTTCTATCTCCGGGGGGGAGAGATGTTCCAATTGTGCGAATGTTTGAAAATAATGAAGAAAGTTTCATAATACACAGAGTAACTGATGAAAGAAGTGCGGCATATTTTGGTATGGGTATAGCCACACAATTAAAACAACCGGTTGCGTGTGTATGCACAAGTGGTACAGCTGTGAGTAATTATTTGCCAGCCGTAACAGAAGCATATTTTACAGGAATACCAATCATTTTGATTACAGCAGATAGGTGTATGATTTATCATGGGCAAGGAGAGGATCAAACTATTCCGCAAAACGATATTTTTGCAAAAGTCACAAAGAAGGAAGTGACAGTGCCGGAAGGTAGTGGGTATAGAGTAGAGTATCAAACAAGAAGAGATATTTCAGATTGTATTTTAGAGTGCATGCATAATGGTTGTGGGCCAGTTCACATTAATATGGCAATAGACAATATTGCTTTAGGTTCAACCCATCCGAAAGAAATATGGAGGATTGAACCTAAAAGAAACAGACATGTATTGAGGGTTGGATTGAATGATGGAGAACAGAAATTATATTTATGGTTAAATGAACTAAAGAAATCCAAAAGAATTCTTATTGTTTATGGTCAAAATAATCCGTTAAATGCAAAGCAAAAAGAAGATATTGAACGTTTTACAAAGGCATTCAATTGTGTTGTAGTGTCAGATCATTTAGGAAACATGAACTGTCAATATAATCTTAAACCATATAGGATGTTAATTGATATTAATCAAGCAGAATTTAACGATAAATTGTCACCTGACATATTAATAACGGTAGGTGGAAAAAGACTAATGAATGATCCACTTACTTTTAAAATAAGAGGTGGAAGGGGAGATATACGTCATTGGAGTGTAACACCAAGTGGTGAGATGAAAGATTTCTATTTTAGATTAACTTCAATTTTGGAAATGAGCCAAGATACCTTTTTCGAATGGTTTTCGAAGCATTCTGATGGATGTGTAAATGATGAAAAATACTATAACACATGGAAGACATATGAAGAGAATTGCCATAGAAGCAATCCTGTGTTATTTAATTCTGGATATATTCAAAGCAGATTTTTACCGAATGTGCCCAAAGAATCGATTCTTCATCTAGGAATTGGACAAACGTTCATTGAATCACGCAATTATTATATTGATGAATCAGTAGAAGTTTACTGCAATATGGGAACAAATGGAATTGATGGATGCACTTCAACATTTATGGGGCAGTGTGCTGTTGAGAAAGATAAGTTATGTTTTTTGCTAGTTGGAGATTTGTCTTTTTTCTATGACATGAATAGCATTTGGAATAAACCATTAAATGGTAATATAAGAATCTTGATGGTAAATAATAATGGTTCTGGATTGTTAAAAAATAATAATTTGAAGTCGATTACATCCGTTCATAATACGTCAGCAAAAGGTTGGGTCCAATCTACTGGATTCAAATATTTAGAAGCTCATAATAAAGATGATTTTGAAAAGGAATTGTCAGTGTTTATTAGTGAAGATATTGCTGAACCAATGTTTTTGGAAGTATTTTGCGACTGAGGATAAAGAATGCAAATTGAGAATAATAAGGCAGAAGAATGAATGAAATATGATTTTATAATTGTAGGAGCAGGCTTATATGGAGCTATATGTGCACATGAGCTAAAAAAACAAGGGAAAAAAGTTTTAGTTATCGAAAGAAGAGAACACATAGGAGGGAATATATATACAGAATGTAGAAATGGGATTAATGTTCATAAATACGGTGCACATATTTTTCATACTAATAATAATGATGTATGGGATTATGTGAATGGCTTCGTACCATTTAACAGATATACGAATTCGCCGGTGGCTAATTATAAAGGAGAATTGTATTCATTGCCATTTAACATGTACACATTTAATAAGATGTGGGGCGTGGTGACGCCGAAGGAGGCAATGAATATTATCAATAAGCAGCGCGTCGAAGCTAATGTCACAGAGGCTAAGAATTTAGAGGAGCAGGCGATATCTTTAGTTGGAACAGATATTTATGAAAAACTCATTAAGGGCTACACAATGAAGCAGTGGGGAAGAGAATGTAAAGATCTACCTTCATTTATTATAAAGAGGCTTCCCGTTCGCATGACATTTGATAATAATTATTTTAATGCGCTTTATCAGGGTATACCGATAGGCGGATATACCAGGCTTATAGAAAGGCTGTTAGAGGGTGTTGAAGTATTGCTTAATGTTGATTATCTAAAGCCAGAGAACAAAGAAAAATATGACACTAGTGCAATAAATGTCATATATACAGGTCCAATAGATGCTTATTTTGATTATAGGCTTGGTGCATTAGAATATAGATCAGTAAGATTCGAGGATGAGGAGCTTGATATACCTAATTATCAGGGGAATGCGGTTATGAATTATACAGACTCTGAGACACCGTATACTCGTATCATTGAACATAAGTGGTTCGAGTTTGGCAAGGATGTAGATGGTAATGATATACCTACTACTATCATTTCTAAAGAGTATAGTTCTGAGTGGAAGGTAGGAGAAGAATCATATTATCCAGTAAACGATGAAAAAAATAATGCGCTATATGCTGAATATAAGGCGTTGGCAGATAAAGAAAAGAATGTAATATTCGGTGGAAGATTAGCTGAATATAAGTATTATGATATGGATGCGGTGGTTGAAAAGGCACTTAATATGGTGGTGAATATAGATAGATGAGGCAAAAGTGGATAGATAATGCAAAAGGCATCGCAATTTTAATGATTATTATAGGACATGTTAGCGGTGGCTTAGGGGATAATTTTAATTTTAAATTTGTATATGGAATACATTTAGTTACTTTCTTTATTATTTCAGGTTTTAATTTGAATAAGAAAAGTATATCTAGCGAATATCTGAATAAGTCATTTAAAAGACTAATGATTCCTTATTTTTATACATCTTTTGCCATTTTGATTACTGATGTTTTAAATAATTATATTCACCATAAAGAAACGATTGAAGAAATAACAAAAACTATTGGCAATGATTTAATTCGTATTTTTTTCGCATCTGGTAGCATAACTAAATTTGGTACGATAGAAATAGGGACTAGAATTGGTGCAATATGGTTTCTACCTGCACTTTTTTTCGCGAAATTATTATTTCAAATTGTTTTAAATAAATTTTCAGATAATGATGAAATAATTGGAGCTTGCTGTGGTTGCGTAGCATTATTAGGATATGTTTCAGCGAGATTCATCTGGTTCCCATTTAGTATTCAATCTGGAATGATGGCGACTTTTTTTCTATGGATAGGGTATGAGATAAAAAATAAAAATTTACTCGACCAGTTAAATAATAAGCGCTATTTATTATCATTAGCGATTTTATTAATAGGTATTAGATTAGAATACTGTAATGTGGGCTTTGTTACAGCCTATATTAATGATGTAATCTTGTCTATAATTGTAGGAATAGCAGGATTCGTACTTATATATTGGATGTCAACAATATTTAAGGGTATTATATTAGAAAAAATAGGAAGAAATTCTTTATATGTTTTGTGCGCGCATTTATATGCACTAGAAACTATGAGAGGGGTGTTTGATTGGATATTAAATAGCCTGAGAGTAGATGGATATTTTAGAATATGGCTATTTATATTACTTGAAATACTATTTGCAGTTATGGTTGCTTTTGCAATTGTGAAGGTAAAAGAATTGATAAAACCTGGCTATGATAAGCTATTTTGCTTATTTAACTCAAATGAAAGAAATGTTATAAACAGAGATTATTCATTAGACGTTCTTAAAGGAATATTGATTATATCAATGTTAATAGGCCAATTTGCAATAGATGGCAAGCTTCGTTTGATTATATATTCGTGTCATATGGTAGCATTTATAACGATTTCTGGATTCTTTTATAAGCCTTCTAATAATGTGAGATTTCAAATATACAGAAATATTAAAAGATTGATTCTTCCGTACATATCATTTGTTGCTATGGCATTACTTATTGATCATGGTTCGTTAAATGAAAGTAATTTCGTAGAAAAAATTGCACGTTACTTTTATGGAATATCTTTTTCGAATAAATTATTTGTAAAAATAAAATCAGTCGGTCCGGCTTATTTTATCCTGATGATGTTTGTTATTTGTATGATATTCATAATAATAGATAGATGCATACATAACAAAACTATGAAATGGGGAGTTTATATTATTATCTCACTATTAGGATATTATCTTGGTAAGTCAGGTTACTGGTTACCCTGGAGTATAGATATTGCATTATACGGGATAGTTTATTTTGAAATAGGTCATCTATTAAAAGAAAAGCAGGTTTTAGATTTTATAAAGTCAAATAAATATATTTATTTTTTGATATCACCGATTTGGATATACATGATATATGTTGGTGGAATGGAAATAGCTATTAGAAATTATGGACAGTATGGAATAGTCATATTGGGTTCGGTGATGGGAATGCTTACAATCTATATTTTTGCAGATTATATAGCCAATAATTTAGTTATAATAGGTTGCTTTTTAAGGAAAGTTGGTCAGTATTCTTTATTTGTATTAATAATACATACATTGCTTTCTGGACGAGTTAAAAAAATCGTTTCATTAAGATTTAACCCAACAAGTTTTACTAATATGGTAACTTGTATATTTATTCAGTTGTTTATATCAGTATTATTGGGATTAATTATTGATAAAATGAAATTTTACATTGAATAACGATTCTTATTCGCTTACAATGAGTTGATTTTAAATTGAATTTTTGTTGAAATGCAACAACCAATCATGCTTTTTTGCATTAAATAAGCATTATCTTTGTGCATGTTTAACAAAAATTACTATTAAAAATGAAATGGATGTGATATGATACTCTTACGCGAAAAGCGTAGGAAGTACCCATGACGGGGTGGTAGCCTCCTGGCCGGTTGGAAAGGAGGTGGTGTTATGACAGCTTATGAAATCTTGATGATTTTGCTTGGAGTGCTGACAGTGTTAGTGGCTCTTGGACAGTTTGTTATTGCATTGCTTCAATTTATTCGAAAGAATAAGGAAGAGCGAAAATAAAAATGCCTCTCTCGTCTGTCCACGAGAGAGGCGCGGTCATTTGACCAAATAGTCTCTGTCAGGAGCATCCACTTTGGAGTGGGTGCTTTCTTTATGTAGATAGTATCATATAAGTGAATCCTTTTCAAATATTATTTTTGAACCTTATTTTAAATATCATAATTAAGAGCGCCAGAATGAATAATAAAAAATGATGAGGTTAGTCTATGCCTATACTAAATATATTAATGTTTATAGTTTCACCTATATTTGCCTGGATAATTCATAATTACCTTACCCATGGCGATATGAGTGGGAAAAGAAAAGTGTTTTTTTTAGGATTATATGTAGTTCTAATGAATGCACTAGTTTTTGGAGTGTCCTATATTCGAGGCGTCAAAGGATTATCTTTTGCAGATATGACGATGTCCTATAAGCTTAAATATATTGGGCTTGGATGCGTATTAGGTTTTATTGTTCCATTTCCTATATGTTTGTTAATGGAAGATAAGATTACTGTTGGTGGACTTAAAAGATATACGAAGAAATTTACCGGTGATTTTAAGAGGTTTATTCCTTATGCTATTAGATCTGCTAAATCTGATCTTAATGCCGAGGTTAGAGGTTCTTTACTGGACTGGCTATGGTGGATGATAGAACCACTTTGCACAATGCTAATATACGCAGTTATGTTTGGCTTGGTTTTTAAAGCATCGGAAGACTATTTTCCTGCGTTCATATTTATTGGCATAACCATGTGGAGTTTCTTCAGCCGAAGTGTATCCGGTGCTGTTAATATGGTACGAGCTAATAAGCATATTATCACTAAAGTATATATGCCCAAGTATATTTTGTTATTATCCAAGATGTTCGTTAACTGGTTTAAGATGATGGTATCATTCGGCGTAACTGTATGTCTTATGATAGTTCTTAAAGTTCCATTCAATATTTCTGTGATATATTTCGTACCAATAATGCTGGCTCTTTTCATGTTTACATTCGGAGTAGGCTGTATCATGATGCATTATGGTGTATATGTTAATGATCTTTCATATATTACAGGGATAGTTCTGAATATGCTGATGTATTTGACGGGAACTTTTTATAATGTTGAGAAACGTGTTCCAGCTCCCTTCGGAGAAATTTTAAATCAGTGTAATCCTGTAGCTTTTTTAATTAAATCAATGCGTGATAGCCTTCTGTATGGAATGGCACCTAACTGGGGAATGCTAGGAATTTGGTGCTTCATATCCTGCATATTAATTGCGTTGGGGGCATTCACTGTATATCACAATGAAAATGCTTATGTGAAGGTGATTTAAATGGATAAACATGTATCTTTGTCAGTAAATGACGTATGCATTAATTACAGAATATTAAATAACATTTCTGTCAGGAAATCTTTTCTTCGGAAGAAAACTAAAGATGAGATATTCGAAGCTGTAAAGCATGTATCGTTCGAATTAGAAGAAGGAGAAATCCTTGGGATTATAGGTAAGAATGGTTCGGGAAAGTCTACATTATTAAAATGTCTTGCGGGTGTATTTTCTCCTAATTCGGGGGAAGTGGATTTGCATGGTCATTCGGTGTCACTTATGGCTCTCGGTGTTGGTTTTAAGGATGCACTTTCGGGTAGAGAAAACATTATTCTTTCGGGAATGCTTTTAGGTTTTTCAGAAGCTGAAATTAATGAGAAGATGGATGAAATTATTGATTTTGCTGAAATAGGTTCGTTCATTGATAAGCCAGTTAGAACATATTCTTCTGGTATGCATAGTAAGCTTGCTTTCGCAATAACTGCTATGTTAGAGACTGATATCATGCTGGTTGATGAAGTGTTATCCGTCGGAGATGAAAAGTTTAAGAAAAAATCCATGGCGAAGATGAAGGAACTTATCAGTGATGATAAGCGTACAGTAGTTATAGTATCGCATAGTATCGAAACTCTTAAGTCATTCTGTGACCGGGTACTGTGGATTCACGATGGTGAGATGAAGATGTTAGGGGAACCCGGAAAGGTTCTTAACGAGTACATAGAGTTCATGAAGTAGTTTTTAAAGCACTTCACTGTTTTTTGCGGTGTTTTATTTCGTGGCGGGAGGTTGCTATTTCGATGCTTTTACAAAGTATGATATTTCCTGATATATGTAAGAATCAGGAATTGTACTTCAAATATAATAATTGCAAAATTGATAACAAAGTTGTTGCTTTTTCATCTTTAGATAGCATGATGGACTTGTCATGCTATTTTAATATGTTCTCATACGAAAAATGGAGCAAGTATACCAACTGTGGTTCAATTGGAATGCAGATCAGGGTTACGGGGTCAGTTGAACTAATTGTTAAGCACATTTATCTGGATAATTTAGGAGTAAATGTTGATGAGTTAAATCATCATAGTTTGGCGGCAGAAAATAGTACAATCCTAACAATACCATTTCCTAAAATAGATAAAGGATTTTATAGTGTTGCTTTTAAATATCCACAACCAGATACTACTATAGAAGATATTGCATATGTGTCAGTTGATAGAGATTATTATGAGCGTGACATTACTTTAGGGTTATGTATATGCACTTATCATAGAGAGCAGGAGATACTTAATAATATTACGTATATACGGAAGAATATTTTAGAGAATCCCAGAAGCAGGCTATATGAAAAAATTCAACTGTTCATTTCAGACAATGCATCATCATTAAAGGAAGAAGATAGCCAATATATTCACATATTTCATAATAAAAATTATGGAGGTTCAGGCGGGTTTTCAAGAGCTGTTATAGAAGCGTTGAAAACTGATGTGACACATATGATTTTAATGGATGATGACATATCATTCGAAATCGAAATGATAGAAAGAACCTATATCTTTTTAGCTATGCTTAAAGATGAATATAAGAATGCATTCTTAGGCGCTGCAATGTTGATGAATAATAATCCTACTATACAACATGCAGCCGGAGAGACAGATGATCTTAATGGAATTCATTTTGATAAGAGATATTTTGATCTTTCTAAACTTAATATGATTGTCATGAATGAAAAAGAAACAGGTAGTAATTATTTAGGATGGTGGTATTGTGCTATTCCAAGAGAAACATTCGAAGAAAAAGGGCTTTCATATCCGATGTTCGTTCAGTACGACGATATTGAATTTTCTATAAGAAATAGTGAATGCCCTAAAATAACGGTCTCTGGCTTGGCTGTCTGGCATGAGGATTTTGAAAAGAAAAAAAGTGCAGTTAAAACCTATTATACGATTAGAAATAGGTTAATTTCGCACTCTATATGCTACGGAAGAATCAAGACTAATAGAAGGTTTGTTGAATGTTTAATGAAATCTATAGGCCGTGTTAGGAGAGGATTTTATAACGAAGCGGTTCTTGTTTTAAAAGCAGTCGATGACTTCTTAAAAGGTCCAGAATATATCGGTTCGTTAGATTTAACCATATTTAATAAAGAATTATATGAATATGCGAATTCACTGAATGAAAAAAGAGGCTTTTTGGCGGGACTAGTGATTCTGTCGCGAAATATTAGCACGTATGTAAGGCTGATATTAAATGCCAGAAAAATCTCTAAGGAATACCAGTCTAGTTTACATAAATATACAAACAAACGATTTTGGGTTGAAAAATTAAGATAAACCATGCAGAAATTATCAATTATCATTCCTGTTTTTAATGTTGAAAACTACATAGATAAATGTATTAAAAGTGTGCAGGAGTCTGTTAATTATTTTCTGACAGCTAACAGTATATCTGCAGATTCTATTATGGAGAAATTAGAAGTCATATTAATTGATGATGGCTCAACAGATTCTTCAAAAGTTATTGCAGATCAGTATTCTAAAGCATGTGACTATATTACAGTTATTCACAAGATGAATGAAGGCGTATCGAAGGCAAGAAACGTAGGACTTCGCATGGCGAAGGGAAGCTATATATGGTTCGTGGATTCTGATGATGAGGTGTCTAAAGATAGCATAGATATTATCATCCGCAACATTAATAAGGAAGGCACTACAGATATATTTTTGTATGATGCTATCAAAATAAGCGGAGAAAAAGCTTCCGATTGGTCGCATTTTTCGCTAGAATGGGCGTCTGAGAGTCTTGAGTTTAATATGATGTTATCTGCTGGTGCGTTATATTTCCCAATATTGAACCAAGATAAGAAGTGTAATATCGAAAATACGAAAATACCGTTAGCGGCTCCATGGGATAAGGTGGTAAGAAGAAAGTTTTTATTGGAAAATGAGATCGAATTTAACGAAGAACTTCGAGTGTTGGATGATATGGTCTTTTCGATGAAAATATTTAGCTGTTCTAAAATTACTAGGTATACTAAAGAGAAGATATATAAATATAGGTATGTTGATAATTCAATAACGCATTGCTACACTCCTGACAGAGTAGCTAAAGATACTATAGTGTGGGAAAAATTATGGGAAGAGTATGATAGAATATTTGAATTGAATAACATCTTATATAATTCTAGGATTCAGGAAATATATGAGCAGGCAATTTATCTAAGAATAATAAAGTCGTTCAGCATTAGTTGTTCACTGTCCTTGTTTAATAAAAAGAATCCATATGGTTTCAGAACTAAGTTAAAGAGCGCGAAAATGACAGTAAAGCTTCCTTATTATAATAGTGCATTCAAAAATGTTCATTTAAAAAATGCCGAATGGAAGTTAAAACCGGTTATAATTATGGCAAGATTGCGATTTATGACTGGGATTTTTCTTTTAAGTAAATTGAATGAATTAGTTTAGCTAATTCAATGTGATTTCCCATAGGGACGAAAAATATGTTAGGTTCAGTGCTGGTGAAAATCTCGTGATTAGCACTGTTGTCTCCTAATATCATAGGTTTGTTTAGTGCCTGGTATATATATGCTTTTCCCGGTATTGTTCGGGAAGCTTTAGCAATATCAGAGCTGAAGTGTCCAGCTAGACACAAATCTGCCGATCTAATGTATTCATATAATTCATCATTAGATAACCAATTGATATAGGTTATGTTATCACGACGTGGGGCACTAAGCCTGATGCTTTTAGGAAGTGGACCTATTATTGTGAATCTTATATTTTTGTCATATTTTAGTATGTTAATTGCGTTTAATATGATATTCACACCTTGCAGTGGTAGAATTGATCCAAAATATAAAACATGATACTGGCTATCTGTACTCTCATAAGGTACAGGACCTTTTTTGATTAACGCATCATTGGTTGATTCAATTAGTGAAAAATCTGCCTCTAAGTACAGAGTGTGTATTTTTTCAGAGTCGTTAACATGAAATTCCGTTACGAAATAATCCTTATGAGCGTTGGTGTCTGAAATTATGAAGTCCGCTGATGCAATTGTTTTTTTGTCTAAGTCATATAGGAAATTTCCAGTTCTGCTAGTAGGTTCAAAATATTTCCTATCGAAACAGCAGGTGTCGTACAAAGAAATAAAGAAGTCTTCAATAATATATTTTTTTCGAAGTTTACGATGAAATATCGGAATTACTAGTTGCGGTGCGAATCCGACAAATATAATATCGAAATTCTTAGTGTTGATAAAAAGTAGTTTGAAGAATACATAAATTAATCTGCAGAGATAATTCATTTTATATGAACCAATTGTAGTTACACTTTTGGCATATGATTTAATGATGCTTAATTCTTGAACATTTCTAATATAATCCAAATTTTTAGTTGTTATAAATAGAACATTTTTGTTGCTTATGATGCTTTTTAGAGTTTCTTTAGTTTGATTCATGTTTCTTAGGGGTATACATACCAATTCGTCACAGCGTCATTATGATACTGGTTTGTTTTAGTGTTTATTGATAGTTTTAGACTGATGGTAAAAGGGCGGGTCTCGTCATCTTTACACCTATTGATACTTATGATATCATAAACAGACGTAAAATGATATTACCAATATCGCTATATCGAAATGGTGATATTGCAAATCACAAAGACGACCGTTTGCGCGCTTTGGATAGGTTATGGTTACTTGAATATGATATTTGAAATCACGAATATTTGAATGAGTTATAGCAGGGAAATGACTGGTATATTAACAAAAATGAGAGGGTATTATGGAATTTACTAATGCTAATGAATTAATAGTTGTAGATGAAGATATTGATGTATATGTTGATATGGATGAAGACAGCGAGGTCCTAGTAAGCTATCCTAAAGGATCCATGGTTTTCGTAAGTGGAAAATCAAAGGAGTGGATTCGTGTTCTGTATCGTGGTCAGGAAGGATATATGAAATCTAATTCTGCCTTCGTTGATGTAAATCTGAATGTAGAAGAATTGGATGAGGAATTCGCGGCAGACGCAAGAAACGAGGAGATAGTTGTTGAAACTGCACAGGCACAGGAAGCTTATAAGAAGTCTAATTTCTTTTGGATTAGTTTAATAGTAGTACTTATTTTGGCAATTGTTGGAGTTACTCTCTATGAAAAGAAAAAGAGGGGAGCAGAGGAGCAGCTTGATGATAAAGCAACTGAGCCAGATAGTAAGGTTGATGAATTAGAAATTATTGATCTTTCGAATGAATCTGAAAATTTGGATACCTCAGAGTGTTTGGTTGATTCTGAATGCTTGGATGGAACAGAAAATTCGGATGATCCTGATTCAAATACTTTAGATGTGGATAAAGCGGAGAAGATTGCTGATGAAGTTGGTGATGCAGTTCCAGAGGATTCTACTATTTTAAACTCTGACGAGGACGAAGAAAAGGTATCTGAAGATACTATTTCCTAAGTTTAAAAGCAGCAACAGCAGCATCAAAGTCAGATTCAGAAAGATGGGTTTCTTCTAGGGCAATGTTCTTGGTGAGGTGTCCTTTTAGGAATAAGGAAATGGTACTGTTTAGTGCGCCGGAATCATAACTTTCTTTTTTAACAAAATCGACATATTCGTCTGCGTCAAAATGAGATAAAATACTTGCCATAATACGACTCCTTTCACAGGCTAAAATTTCTACCCAAATGAATCCAATTGTAAGTGTTTTACGAATTCCATATTTTTAATGTGGATAATAGCTTTTTCTTAGCATTTATGTCCATCTTAGATAATTCTTTTAATATATCTTTGTCTAAAGCATCAGCATGATACTGAGGCTCTAAACTTCCTACTAATGAATCTAAAGAAATTCCCATTAATTTAGCATAATATATTAGCATTCTGAGAGACATTGCGGTTCTTCCATTCTCTACGTTGCTTATATAGCCAGGAGTTACCTCCAGGGCAGAAGCGACCTGGTTTTGTGTCAGTCCCATTTTAATTCGGTATTCTTTTATCTGTTCGCCATAGTTGTCCAGCATAAGATTGTCCTTTTGAATATATATTTATTGTATTTGAATTATACTATAAGTATTGACTCGAAATGATGATTATATTAGTATATAAATAATACAATTAGTATACATGGGCTGATTCGGGGTGTAAAGTTATATGACACAATTTGAAAAATTGTATCGGAAAATCATAATTGAAGGAAATACATCGGTATCATTTTGGGAGATTCAGTTTTTTATAGAAAAACTGGGTTTTTTAGGAAGGCGTAAAGGAGATCATTTTATATACACAATGGATGGAGTTAATGATATTATTAATATACAGCCTGATGGTAAAGCCGCAAAGAAATATCAAGTTAAACAGATTAAGCATATAGTTGAAAAATATAAGCTTGGAGGTGATTCGATTGGAGAATAAATACAGAGTTATTTATTATTATAGCGAAGAAGATGAATGTTATTTGACTTTCGCTCCAGAATTGCCAGGTTGTTGTTCAGAAGGAAATGATTTAAGAGAGGCCATTGATAACTTGTATGTTGTAATATCTGAGTGGATAGAGACAGCTATTGAAATAGGACGCGAAGTTCCTGAACCTATGCAAGATACTTATGAGACATCTCATGCAGATATATTCTCAGTTTCAAAATATATTTTAGAAAAGACAGGCAGTATTAGTACTATGACATTGGAAAAACTTACATATTATTGTTTGGCTTGGTCGTTAGTTTGGTTTAACCAGCCACTATTTGATAATAAGTTTCAAGCCTGGAGAAGAGGCCCTGTATGTAAGGAACTATTTGATTCACATAAGGGTAAAAGAGTAATTTCGGCGGAGATGATTGATTCTTCACACATCCTATCGATAGATGAGAAGAAGATAATAGATTGTGTACTTTCTGTTTATGGAAACGAAAATGGAGAATTTTTGAGTTCATTGACTCATAATGAAAAACCATGGAATGTAACGCGAGAGAATCTTTCTCCGGAAGAGAACTGTGAGAAGATTATTAAAAACGAATTAATCAGGGAATCGTATATGTATTAAACTTTTAAATATCAAAAAACGGAATCACCAGTTGGTGGTTCCGTTTTTTTGAAGTATGCCGGTGGCACATTTTTCTAACTAATTATTAACTACAGTTGCAACAAGACTACTAAAATCTACAGAGTCATCGTATATATAATGAAGGAAATTAACTGCATTTTCGATTCTTGGAGAATTACCTATTATGCCAAATACTGGAATAAGTCCAGAGTAGCTTTGGGTTTTAGTAATTAGTGGAGAATCTTCAATAATAATTCCTACTAAAATTGGTTTCTCCATATTTTCAGGATGTCTATGAATCTCTAAATCTTCTCGGATTTCCTCGAAGGTATCAACCTGATTGTACAAAGAACCGGATGGCTCACCGAGGTTTTGATCCTTTTTTTCTATATCTTTGTAATCGATATAATAGAGGCGGTCCTTGTGCTTCTCTAAATCTTCTTTACTAAGTACTGTTGTTAAGTCAATCATAGACTCCCCAAGAGACTGAGTGTAGAAGTTGGTTGAGTCCATTGTTACCACGTCTAAATCCTGCGACTGGATCATAGCAACGAACTTGGTAGAAGTTGCAAGATCTGACTCACCAAATCCGGTAATGGACATCATAGCCCCGCAATCTACATAACAGGTATATTTTTCAGTGTCGAATTCGCTATATTCAGCGAAAGACTGGGAGACACTTTCGGAATCAATCATTACCGAGTTGACCATCATGGCGCTGAAACAGTAGTCCTTGTTCGCTGCGATAGATGCGATAACGGAGTAAATAATAATTGCTCCAATTAGTATTGCGATTACAGGATACTTATAATATTCAACGAAATATTCTGCCTTCTCCTTAAAAGGCTTTCCTTTTAATTTCGCACGCTGAGCCTTGCCGGCTTTTTTAATGTTGTCTTCCTCTAATATAATGTGACTTTCAATATTCTTTTGTTTTTCCTGATCTTCGTTATATACAAGCTTCATATATTTAATGATAAGACCTTAGTATATTTTGGTCAATCGAACAATTCTTAAAATAATATAAACTAAGAAAGCATACAAAGATATGATTCTCTTATAGTGTTATTAATTGATAATTCCATAGAAGAGAGGATATCCTCAATTCTTTTCATGGACTCTTCGTACTTATCTTCAGGAGCAATAATCTCAATTTCAAGAAATTCACCAAGGCCTGTTACATTATCAATGCAGCAGGTAATATCTTCTTTTTTATATGTAGTTCTGTTTTTCTCAACTTCACCGGCTGGATGAAAACCAAGGCCACAAAGAAAAGAGTTTGCCTGTTCATATGATGGAACCTCGAATTCAGTTTCTTCACGAGACATAGAGACGTTATCTATTTTTGGTCCTTTGAAATTAAGGGTAAAGTTGGTATTGCCAGTTTCTATGTTACGATGAATTCTAATTCTAAGAGCCTTGTCCTCTTTCTTTAAATCAATATATTCCCCGTTAAAATAAGTATCTTTTTCGTAGACGGTACACTCTTTATTAAAGCCTAAGGCTGTAAGATGCTTAATTGCTATACTTGATTCTATTCTTAGTTTTACTTCTATTTCTAACATGCTTGCTTACCCTGTTTTTTATTAGTTATTAATAAACATTTATTGATGTACAATAATAACTATACAATTAGTGATATACATTTTAACATATTTTATCTCTTTTTGAGAGTTACAGTTAGTTTGCTGCTTCTGCAGTTTGTTAATATAGAATCAATGTGGAAAAGAAATGGTTGAAGAGTGGGAATATAAGTGTAGAAAATTTTCTCGAAAATAAGTTCGAGACCACAAAATACAGTGGTGTGTTATGAGGCAAGAAAGCACATAACTCATCTGTAAACCACAAAATAATGTATAGTGCATAATGACGAATATATATTTGCCATTGGATAAATAATGATTGAAAAAGATAGCTTATTTGGGTACGATTTAAGTATCTAAATAAGCTGCTTTTGTTTTTAGCGATTCTAATAATTCTAATATTCAAGAAAATCTAAAGAAATCCAGCTTAAGAAATGGAGCGACAGAACTGAAGGAACTGTTTGAACTACTAAACAGAAGAAATGATGGTGAGGCTATGAAGAAAATAGTGTCAGAGAATGAAAAGTATAAACATATAAGTATGGAAACAGCAGAGGTTATAGGTGAGATGGCGAATGTTGGAATGCCAAAAGAAGATGAGAAGGGAGAATATAACGTGTGTAAAGCAATTATGGAGATAAGAGAAGAAGGAAGAGAAGAAGGAAGACTGTTATTGTTAGTTTCAATGGTACAGGATGGAGAAATCACTTTGGAGACTGCAGCAAAAAGACTCGATATTTCAGTTGAAGAATTTCAAAAGAAAATGAACAGAAAATAGTATAATTGATACTATATGTACCTACCCAATTTGTGACTTTCAATCGAGCCGTAGTAACACTTGGAGGAAATATCCAAAATGTGACGTAAAATTCTCTGGATGAGAATTTTAGCTTCACGCGCACAAGGATGTGCGCCCTGAAGCGACGTCAAAATTTTGAATATTTCCTCCATTTAGTGTTACAGGTAAGATTGACGAAGCAAATTGGGCAGGTACATATAAAAATCAGTAATTCTGCGTCCTAAAATTCCACATCCTCACACCCAACAAAACCTTGAAAACCCCTCTCATTTGTACTAATATAGAATAGATAATCTATATAGAAGAGGTGTGTAAATGGATTCATACGTAGAATGTCTCGTGAAGCAAAAACCCAAAATGTTTAAGAAGTTTGTTAAGTATTTAAATATATTTATTACAGTACTGCTTGCGGCAGCGTCATTCTTACTTCCAATTCCAACAGTTAATTTAGTTCTTTTTATTGCTGCAATTGGATTTGGAGTTTTGGCTTATTTTTCTTCATTGAATTCTGAACTCGAATTCGAGTATCTTTACTGCGACAGAGAAATTACAGTTGATAAAATTCTAAGCCAGCAGAAAAGAAAGAAAGCTGGAAAATATGAAATAGATAAGATGGAGATTTTTGCTCCACTGGATTCTTATAAGCTTGATGAGTACAAGAATCGAAAATATAAGGTATATGATTTTAGTTCGGGTGTAGAGGGCAGATCAGGTAAGTATGCTCTTTATTTCGAAGGACAGAAAATGATTATTTTAGAGCCATCTGAGGCTTTTATTAAAGCTGTATATAATGTTGCACCTCGTAAGGTGATACAGAATTAGAATGGATTGCACTTTAACAAGTTAGCTTGATAAGGTGCAATCATTTCTTATATATTGGCAGCTATATGTTTATAACTATATAGCTGCAATTTAATATTACTATTGGTAAAAATAATAATTAAGAATAGATAAGGAGAAAATCATGGGTCAGATTATCGGTGAAGGAATAACTTTTGATGATGTATTACTCGTACCTGCATATTCCCAGGTAGTACCTAATCAGGTTGATTTGTCTACGTATTTAACGAAGAAAATCAAATTGAACATTCCTATGATGAGTGCAGGAATGGACACAGTTACAGAGCATAGAATGGCAATTGCCATGGCTCGTCAGGGTGGTATTGGTATTATTCATAAGAATATGTCAATTGAAGCACAGGCTGAAGAGGTTGATAAGGTAAAGCGTTCAGAGAATGGAGTAATTACAGACCCATTTTCATTAACTAAGGATCATACATTAAAGGATGCTGATGAACTTATGGGTAAGTTCAGAATCTCAGGTGTACCTATTGTTGAGGGAAGAAAGTTAGTTGGTATTATCACTAACCGTGACCTTAAGTTCGAGACAGACTATAGCAAGAAAATAAGTGAGTGCATGACTTCAGAAAATCTTGTTACAGGTCGTCCTGGAATTACATTGGAAGAAGCTAAGGAAATTCTTGGTAAGGCTCGTAAGGAGAAGCTTCCTATCGTAGATGATGACTACAATTTAGTAGGACTTATCACTATTAAAGATATTGAAAAGGCTATCAAATATCCTTTAGCTGCCAAGGATTCACAGGGAAGACTTCTTTGCGGTGCAGCTGTTGGTATTACAGCCAATGTTTTAGACAGAGTTAAGGCTTTAGTTGAGGCTAAGGTTGACGTTGTTGTTTTAGATAGTGCACATGGTCATTCACAGAATGTTATCAATTGTGTACGTATGGTTAAAGAAGCATATCCAGACCTTCAGGTTATTGCTGGTAATGTTGCTACAGGCGAAGCTACTAAGGCATTAATTGAAGCTGGTGTAGATGCTGTTAAGGTTGGTATTGGACCTGGTTCTATCTGTACAACTCGAGTTGTTGCAGGTATTGGTGTTCCTCAGATTACAGCTATCATGGATGCTTACGCAGTTGCTAAAGAATATAATATTCCAATTATCGCAGATGGTGGTATCAAGTATTCAGGAGATATGACTAAAGCAATCGCCGCAGGTGGTAATGTATGTATGATGGGTTCAATCTTCGCAGGATGTGATGAGTCACCAGGAACATTCGAATTATTCCAGGGACGTAAATACAAGGTATATCGTGGAATGGGTTCTATTGCAGCTATGGAAAATGGCTCTAAGGACAGATATTTCCAGGAGAATGCGAAGAAGTTGGTTCCAGAAGGTGTAGAAGGCCGTGTAGCATACAAGGGAACAGTTGAAGATACTGTATTCCAGCTCATGGGTGGTCTTCGTTCTGGTATGGGATACTGTGGAACGCAGACTATTGAAGAACTTAAGAGTAATGGCAGATTCATCAAGATTTCTGCGGCGTCATTAAAGGAATCACATCCTCATGACATTCAGATTACTAAAGAATCTCCAAACTATAGTATGGAGAGCTAAGGGATAGGAGTTATTAGATAGTGCCTTCATTTAAGAATACAATTATCGGGCAGGATACTTCGCTGCTTCGTAATTTCATAGAGGAACAAAAGCTGTCAGGATGGGCGAAATATTTCGCTGATGTTGCACATGTATTTATTCAGTGTCTTGATACTAATGGTGCACCTCTTACGGAGTTATTCGGATGTGATTCTGAAATCAATAGAATAATAGAGCTGGCAGATGAAGAACAGGTGCAGGATATGCTCCTTAGAGTATCTGAGAGCGCATTGGAAGATCAGGCAGTAGAAACTACGCCTTATCCTAATATGCGTTTAGCTGTTGTTACCACCAAAATAGATGGAAAAGCAGCTGTTAACTGGCTTGTCTGTGGAATATTGAATGATGTGGATGATGATGAAATGTACGAGAATCCTCCTCTTGAGGATTTTAAGTATACATTATCTGAACAGCAGTTCTTTAGTGTGCTTGATTCGTTAAGAGATTTCACAGTTGCATTATTTGAAAGCAGGCTTGAGTCTGTGGCTGCTGAGGCTGAATCGAAAAGATCACGTTCTTCTGAAGAGCAGATGGGTATCAACCTAAGAAGAGCAGAAGCATTAACAGATATCGTTCAGTTATTAGAAATTAACGATCCTATTGAGAAGATAATGATTCGTATGCTTGAAGTAATAGGACGTTTTTTGAATATTGAAAGCTCAAGTGTCTGCAGAATAAAAAAAGGCACTGTAGATGGAGTAGAAATATTGGCAAGCTACAACCAGAACAAAGATATAGAATCTGGAATCATGCTGGAAATACCTGCCAATATGCTAATTAAGGCTACTAAGCCAGTAGTTCTTTCTGGAAATTCAGCTATGAACAGCTATGACAAGGAAGAACTTGAAGAAATAGGCGCAAAGGCTTTAATCATAATGCCAATAATTATTAATGGCAACACTACTATGTATGCATGCTTTGGTGAAAGAGCAAAAGAAAGAGTATGGAGCATTGAAGAAATTAAATTCATTAATGACTCTGTTAAAATTCTTCAGAGCATACTTGTTAAGCGAGTTCAGAAGAACTCTATAGTAAGTTCGTATGAATCAATTGAGACTATTCTTGATAATGTAGGTTCAGCAGTTTATGTAAGAGAATTGAATTCTCAAAAGATGCTGTTTTCTAACAGTATTATGAATAAGACCTTCAGAAATGAAATAGAGACTGGAACTATTAATGATTTACTAAAGCTTGGTATTACGGGTGAATCGGGTGCTTCTGAAATTTATTATAAAGAGGCTAACAAGTTTTATGACCTTTATTACACACGTATATCATGGGTAGATGGTTCTCCTGTTTTATTATGCGCGCTGTATGATATTACAGAAAAGAAAATATACCAAAGAAAGATAGAGCAGCAGGCATACACAGATTTCCTTACAGGTTTATATAATCGTATGTGCTGTGAAAGAGATTTGGCCAGAATTATTGATGAGTCTGAAAAATCAGGAAAGCCAGGAGCCTTACTCTATCTTGATTTAGATGATTTTAAACATATTAATGATGGATTGGGTCATCAGTATGGTGATGTACTTCTTAAAGCTATTTCACACTCATTGCAGAGGGTTGAGGGAATAGAGGATACATGCTACAGAATGGGTGGAGATGAATTTGTTATTATTATTCCACCAGAAAGCTATAAGCTTAAGGATCAGATTGTTTCTGATATTAAAGATATCTTTGCGAAGCCATGGTTCTTAAAGGATGCAGACTACTACTGTACCATGAGTATGGGTATAGTTGAATATCCAGAGTTTGGAACCGGAGTGCATGATCTTATCAAGAAGGCTGATATAGCCATGTATGAAGCGAAGAAGTCAGGAAAGAATAGAATGGCTGCATATTCAGACGGAATTGACTCAGCTTCTGGTAAGCGTCTTGATATGGAAAAGAACATGAGAGATGCTACATTATCAGGCTTTAAGGAATTCGAGGTTTATTATCAGCCGATAGTTGATATTACGAAGCCTAATACTCCTTGCACAGGAGCAGAAGCACTTATTCGTTGGAATAGTACGGAAATGGGATTCATATCTCCTGGTGAATTCATTCCGCTTGCAGAGTACTTAGGTTTAATTAATCCAATAGGAAACTATGTTCTTTATGATGCCTGCAATGCCTGCAGGAACTGGAATGATAATGGATATCCTAATCACAGGGTGAATGTTAACCTGTCAGTTGTTCAGCTTCTTCAGACAGATATTGTGGAAATCATAGCTAATACTCTGAAGGAAACGGGAATTAATCCACATAACCTTACCTTAGAGGTTACAGAGTCGCTTGCTATTAACGATATGGAACGAATGAAAGAGATTCTTGCTAAGATCAAGGCATTGGGAGTAAGAATTGCACTTGACGATTTCGGTACTGGTTATTCATCTCTTAATCATATAAGAGAAATTCCGTTTGATGTAATTAAGGTAGATCAGAGCTTTATTAAAGATTTGGAAAAGGATTCATACGCAGGTTCGTTCGTCAAAATGGTAGGTGAACTTGCTGATGCGATAGGCGTTAATCTGTGTGTTGAAGGTGTTGAGACCATTGAACAGCTCGAGATATTAAAGGGTATGCCTGTTGATTTGATTCAGGGCTTTTACTTCTCGAGACCATTACCTCAGCACGAATTTGAAGCCAAGTATTTGCCAATGCTTAGCGATTAATATTTATTAGTACAAAGATATAGGAATATGACAGTTTTGGGAGGCTGGAATAATGGGGTTACTTGATGGACTTGAAAAGTTCGGACTTAAAAATATAAGTACAGAAAACATGTACGAGGAACAGGAAAAAAAGCCTGTTGTTGAGGAAAAGAAGGAAGAAAAGAAAGCAGTCAATTTAGATGAGACTGATTATATTTTCCCTAAAAAATATGAGTGTCCAGTATGTGGCTCTTCATTCACCAGTCTTCAGGTTAAGACTGGAAAAGTAAGAATGATTAGCATGGACAAGGACAGCAGACCTGTATTTGATGGAATTGAACCTATTAAATATGAAGCCGTAATGTGTCCTACGTGTGGATATTCTGTAATGTCCAAGTTCTTTAAGCCATTGACTCCTTCACAAAAGAAGGGGGTTATCGATAATGTTAGCAAGAATTTCACCAAGAAAAAGGAAATGAAGGATACATACTCCTTTGATGATGCTTTGGAGAGAATCAGTATGGCTCTTGCCTGTGCTATTGTTAAATATGGCAAGCCTTCAGAGAAAGCATATATTTGTCTGAAGGGTGGTTGGCTATGCAGAGCATATGCTGAATCCTTAGATGGAACAGAGGAAGATTACGATAGTAAAATATTAGAGCTTAAGGAAAAAGAAAAAGAGTTTCTTGATAATGCTTATGAGGGATTCGTTAATGCAAGACAAACTGAAACCTTCCCATTAGCAGGAATGGATGAGCCAACTCTTGACTATATTCTGGCAGTACTTGCTATGGAAAATGGGCAGCTTGAGGTGTCAGCTAAATTGATAGCAGGAATTTTGCAGTCAGTATCAGCAAACTCGAGGGTTAAGGACAAGGCAAGAGATATCAAAGAAGAGCTTGTTGTGAAAATCAGAGAAAAGAAGGCGAAGGGCCAGTAATGAAGGGATTATACTTTGATGGAGCGAAGGCTTCATACAGAGAAGATCTTCCAATGCCGGTCAGGGATTCAGGAAGAAGCCTTATTAAAATATTGATGGCCAATGTATGTAGTACTGACAAAGAAATTTTGAAGGGCTACAGACCTGATTTTAAAGGAATAATGGGCCATGAGTTTGTTGGAATTGTCGAAGAATCAGATGATCTATCGCTAATTGGCAAACGTGTTGTTGGAGAGATTAATGAGGTATGCCATGAATGCCTTTATTGTAGGACTGGACGCAGCCATCATTGTTTAAATAGAACAACACCTGGACTGTCAAAGGATGGATGCTTCGCAGAATATATGGTGTTAAAAACAGAGAATCTTCATGTGATACCTGATGAGCTTCCAACAGAGGTTGCGGTATTTACAGAACCGTTGGCAGCTGCTTTTGAAATACTGGAGCAGGTTGAAGTTAAAGAAGGAATGCCGGTTGGTATTCTGGGAGATGGTCGACTTGCTTTATGTATTGCTAATGTAATGGCCATGGCCAAAGCAAAGGTAACTGTTATAGGAAAACATCCAGAAAAACTTGAATTATTTAAAAAGATAGCAAGTGTTACCATTGAATCAGAACCTGAACAGTATGAGATTGTTGTTGAAGCAACAGGTAGTCCGTCAGGAATAGATAAGGCTATTTCACTAGTTAGAAAAATGGGGACCATTGTTCTTAAGAGTACTTATGCAGATAATGCAAGTATTAATCTTAGCATGATACCTGTTAACGAAATAACAGTAGTTGGAAGTAGATGTGGTCCGTTTGAGCCAGCTATTAAAGCTTTGAGTGATGGAAGCATAGTTCTTCCACCAGTAGAAAAGTATGATCTTAAAGATTATGAAAAAGCATTTGAATCAAAAGCCTTCAAGGCTGGATTTGAATTTAAATAGTTTAAAATGAAACAATCCCCTCTTTTTAGAGGGGATTGTTTATTGTAAAGGTGTGCCGGGTGGCACATCTCTTTTTATTCTTATCGTTAGTCGACTATTCAGTTATTTCCTGAGCGGCTTCTTTTACTTCTTCTACTGAATCTTCTACAACATCTACTATCTTTTCTGGTTCGTCATTGAAGAATTCTTCAACCTTCTGCACTGATTCTGAAATTGTTTCCTTAGCCTTTTTAACAGCACTTTTTGCTAAATCTTCAGCTCTTTCTCTATCAAATGTTAAATTAACATATGAACGTGCTTTTGTTGGTTCGCCATCTAAATCCTCATCAAATGATGCATCATCATCATCTTCAACGACTGGAGTTAAAACCTGCTCTTTTCTTAAATAATAATATGCTCCGTATGCTGCTGCTCCAGCTGCTGCTGAAAAGAATAAAAACTTACTTAACTTTGCCATATCTATGTCCTCCTAACAATTTAAGATTTTCACTAATTCTACTTTTTAATTTTACATCATTTTTTATATTATTTAAAGGTATTTTACTAAATCAATATTGAATGGGAATCTAAAATATGATATCGTTAATCTCGACCCATAAAGTCAATGTTGACTGGCATGGATCGTATTTGGAAGGTTATTTTTATGAATGAGAAGTTTTTTGATTTAAAAAAGGAAAAGCAGGATCGTATGTTGAATGCGGCCTTGAAAATATTCGCACAGAACGGATACGCGCACGCCAGTACTGATGATATTGTTAAGGAAGCTGGTATTTCAAAGGGACTTTTATTCCACTATTTTACTAATAAAATAGGTCTGTATACGTTCCTGTATGACTTTAGTGCAAGATTCATTGAATTGGAGATGACCAGTTCAGTCGACAGAAGCGATAATGACTACTTTAGTATCCATTTAATGTTAAAGAAGGCTGAAACTAATGTTATGAAGATGTATCCATATATGGTTTCTTTCATTAATTCGTGTGAAAAAGAGGACATAATAGAGGCTCTTAGCGTTGTTTCAGATAAGAAGGATATTGTTCCTAATTGCGTGGAAGAAATTTTTAAGCATGCTAATACTATGCTCATTAAAAATGATGTGGATCAGTCAAAGTTGACCGAAATAGTTAACTTTACTTCTGCTGCAGTAATGGAGAAGGTTTTAAAGGAAAATCCGGAAAGACCAGAACAGTATTTTGAGGATATGAAGGATTATCTTATTTTGCTTAAAAATGCCTGCTACAGGTAAATATTTATAAATAAAAGACACTAAGATAGTTATAAAAATTGCTTAAATAAATATGTAATTATACAGTTGAAAGAGTCGCAAGCGGCTCTTTTTTGTGTTATAATTTCAATTAAATTTATCAAGTATTTTTCTTGCTCAAGGAGAGATCATATATGAAGGAAGTTCTTTATACTATTCCACTAAATGACGCGGTTAATGCAGACACAGAATGTCCATTCTGTTATATAGAAAGGGAAGTTGAAAATGACCTTTTGGATTTTTGTTTAGGTTCATGTTCTTCGTATATGGAAGCGGACGTAAGAGCTATGACAGATGAGGAGGGCTTTTGCAGAAAGCATTTTCAAAAGATGTTCGCTTATGGAAATACATTGGGTAATGCCTGGATTTTAAAGACTCACTACATGAAAATTAACAATGAACTTGGCGAAGAGGTTAAGAAGTTTAAGTATAATAAAACTTCATTAAAGGACAAGTTTAAGAAAAAGGCCGAATCTGAAAATTCAATGGTTAATTGGGTTAGAAAAAAAGAAGACAGCTGCTATATCTGCAAAAGATTTGATGAAACGTATGAAAGATACATTAAAACCTTCTTCCATATGTATGAAAATGATACCGAATTTAGAAAGAGAATCGAGAATTCGAAGGGTTTTTGCTTGAGTCATTTTGCAGACCTTTGTGATGGAGTAGATAATTATCTTCCTAATAAATATAAAGAGGAATGCTTTAAGCTTCTTTTTGATGTTATGCAAAAGCATATGGCGAGGCTGCAGGAAGATGTTAGCTGGCTTGTTGAAAAATTTGATTACAAAAATAAGGATGCAGACTGGAAGAATTCCAAGGATGCTGTTCAGCGTGGAATGCAGAAATTAAAGGGCGGTATTTATGGCTAGCTTTACCTCGTTAGGCTTTTTGTTTAGATTTTTGCCGATTTTTTTAATTGTATATTATTTTGTACCATCGAAGTTTAAAAACCTTGTTGCACTTCTTGGCAGCTTGGTTTTTTATTCTCTGGGAGAACCAATCTTTGTATTTTTGCTGATATTTCTTAGTTTGGTTAATTTCTTTATTGCTAATGCAAGCTGCAGAGCAAAAAAGAGTACTTCTAAGAAGAAAAACAGACCGAAAATATATTTAATTCTGGTTATTTTGCTGGATTTAATTTCATTGGTTACGTTTAAGGTGCTAATTGCTGCAGGTTTTAATGTGCTTTTGCCTTTAGGACTTAGCTTTTATACCTTTAAAATGCTTTCATATCAGATAGATGTGTACAGAGGGACTATAAAGGAAGGCCCGCCGATTCTTGAGGTTATTACATATTTTTGTATATTTCCACAGGTGGCAGAGGGACCTATTATGAGATTTAGGGAGGGAGATTTCTTTGATGAAAAGAAGATAACCCTTCTTAATATTGAAAACGGATTAAGATATTTTATTCCTGGTCTTGCCATGAAGGTTCTTTTGGCAGACAGAATCGGAATCTTGTGGAATGATCTTGGAATGTATGGGTATGAGAGTATATCGACCCCTCTTGCGTGGCTTGGAGCCTTCGCATATTCATTTGAACTGTACTTTGATTTCTGGGGATATTCTTTGATGGCTTCGGGCCTTATGGTTGCGATGGGGTATGAGTTTATTGAGAACTTTAATCATCCATATGCATCAAACAGTATTTCTGAATTTTACAGAAGATGGCACATTACATTAGGATCGTTTTTTAGAGACTATGTATATTTCCCATTAGGTGGCAGTAGAACCAGTAAGCCGAAAATGGTGCTTAATCTTTCTTTGGTATGGATTCTTACGGGAATTTGGCATGGAAACAGCCTTAACTTCATACTGTGGGGTGTGATACTTGGATTGTTTATAATTCTTGAGAAGCTTTTCTATGGTGAATTCTTAAAGAAGAACAGAATAATTGGAAATATATATGTTCTTATCCTTATTCCGCTTAGCTGGGTGGTGTTCGCTATAAGTGATTTTCCAAAAATGGGAACATATTTTTCACGACTTTTCCCGTTCTTTACTACCGCTCAGGTTGTAGACCAGGGAGACATATTTACTTATCTTGGTGATTACTGGTATCTTATAATAGCGGCTGTTCTTTTATGTATTCCTAAGATAACTGATTTATTTAGGAAATATAAAGATACAGTAGCTGTTAAGATTCTGCTGGTTTTGCTATTTTGGTATAGTGTGTATTTTTGTACTATTAGTGAGGGAAATCCCTTCATGTATCTTAATTTTTAAGTGTTAATTGAGAATGTCAGCAAAAAGAGCATGGTTTTCTCTTATAACATATAGTGTATTTCGAGGATGATATGAAAAAGGCACCTGTTTTGCTTTCGATTATAATTTCATCATTAGTACTTCTTTTGGTTGGCATTATTGGAAGGAACAATGTATATGCCGAGGGAACATCAAACGGATTGACAGAACCTGTTTTAAAGGATGTTCTCATGGGAATAAAGGATGGAGTATATCCATGGCATATCTTTGATTCCGATGTAAAGAATGAGGCAATAGAAAAAGTGAATGCTCAAAGAGCATTGGAAGAGGAAATGCTGAAAAAGCAAGAAGAAGCTCTGGCAGCAGAAGAAAAGAAAAAGGAAGAGGAGAGAATTGCTAAGGAGGAAGCTAAAAAGGCTAAACCTACTCCAACACCTACTCCAACTCCGACACCAGAACCTACATATACGCCTCGTTATGAGCCATTAAGAGAGACTACGTATGACGAGTATATTTCGCACATTTCTGCTGATATATATGGTGAAGATGGTGTTAACTTCGCAAGCGAATATAAATTTAAGAATGTAGATATTACATATTTTGATGATGCTTTGTTTATAGGAGATTCCAGAACTGTAGGTCTTAGAAAGTACACAGATTTAAAAGAGCATGCAGATTTTCTTTGCAAAACTTCAATGACTATATATAAGGTTCTCGAATCAGATTTTGATAATAAGCTTACAGTAGAGAAAGCATTAAAAAACAAAAAATATGGAAAGGTTTACATAATGCTTGGAATTAATGAGCTCGGTACTGGTACGACCGAGAATTTCCTTGCTTCTTATACTACACTTGTGGATGAAATAAGAGAAATCAGTCCGGAAACAAAAATTATTATTCAGGCTATAATGAATATAGACAGGACACAGAGTACGAAGGATAAGGTATTTAACAATACCAATATTCTTGGTAGGAATAATGCTATTGCCACGCTTGCGGATAATGAAAATATTTTTTATATTGATATTAATCCAATAGTGTGCGATGAGGATGGCTTTTTAAGAGATGATTTAAGAGGTGATCATCTTCATTTGCTTGGAAAATCAAATGAGCTTTGGAGGGAATTTCTCCTTGCTCATGGAGTATAGATTAGATGAAAAAATGGGTTAAAATACTTATTTTCATATTGATAATTCTGGTGTTTTTACTGATTGGTTACTCATTGTATTTTTATAATGAGTATGACAGGCTTCCAGACAGAGAAAGGCTCGAGACGAAGACGTCCGGAGCCTATTCGTATTTCGCAGATGATGAGGCCATTAATGCAGGAAGAGCCTATAATATCATGACCTATAACATAGGATATGGCTTTACTACATCAGACTATAGTTCATTTGAGTATGGTGGAAAATATACATGGGCACCTTCAGAGGAACTAGTCATGGGTAATTTGTGTGACATAGCGGATGTTATTAATAAAACGGCGCCAGATTTTATTCTTCTTCAGAATGTAGACATTGATTCGACCAGATCATATCATGTTAACGAGCTTGATTTAGTTAATGAATTTTTAAAGGGCTATTATTATTCACATGCGACGACATCTGATACTCCTTTTGTTATGTATCCTCTTTATGCACCCAAAGGAGAGTGCCTGACATCCATGGCTACATATTCAACTGGTATAATAGTTGAGAATTTAAGAAGATCACTTCCGATTCGGGATGATTTAACGAAGTACCTGGAGCCGGACAGCGCATACATGGTTACGAGGATTCCGCTTGCCAACGAAAAGAGTCTTTTAATATATAATGTTCATCTGACATCCAAGGATGATGAGGTTAAACGTTCTCAGCTTAAGATGATTTTTAATGACATGGAGCTTGAATACAGGTTGGGCAATTATATAGTTTGCGGAGGCGATTTCGGATATAACCTTAGAATGGAGCCCCCTGTTAAAGACGATAATACTATAGATATTCCATATTTTCCGAGAGATATGATACCGCAGGGCTTTTCTTTAGGTATTGACAGTGCGTTTCCTGTTAGTGTAATTCATGATTCAACAAGAGATGCGAAGTATGCGTATGAAGAAGATGTAACGCCTACTGTTACGGAGGATGGCTTCATAGTATCTGATAATATAATGATTAACTACTATAATAATGCTGACTGGAAGTATGAGTATTCTAATCATGATCCTGTTCTTATGCAGATATATGTGAAGGAATAGTAAGGTGGCAGAATGAGAATTATTGATTTTAAGATGGAAAGAGAAGGCCTTCTTGAAGTGGGACAGATGATTACTGTAACAGAGGGAAGACTTCCCAGCAACTATTATTATACAATCGATCCATCTTTGGCTATGTCTGGGAATATACCATTTCCAGAGCGACTCCTTTCGAAGGAGGGGAAGGTTATAGATATCGAGGAAAACTCACGTGGATTCTACGTTAAGGTTGAATTCGATGAGGACTAATCGGGTACAAACATATATTATTGATTAAATGCTTAAATTGGAGGAAGAAAGACATGAAAACAATTTCAACATCTAACGCACCTGCTGCTATCGGACCATATTCACAGGGAATTATTGCTAATGGATTTTTGTACGCATCAGGACAGATTCCTATTATTCCAGAGAGCGGACAGATTGAGGAAGGCGATATTGAAGTTCAGGCTCACAGAGCGATAAAGAATGTTGGCGCTATATTAAAGGAGGCAGGGGTTGATTACAGTAAAGTTGTTAAAACTACATGCTTTTTAGCTAATATGGATGACTTCGCTGCATTCAATGCTGTATATGAGCAGTATTTCGTATCAAAGCCAGCAAGAAGCTGCGTTGCTGTTAAAACACTTCCTAAGAATGTATTATGCGAAGTAGAAGTTATTGCAGTAGTAGAATAGGGTAATATAAGTATAATGATAGTTAATAAAAGAATAGAAAAATTACGTAAGAAAATGTCAGAGGTAGGAGTCAGCGTTTGCCTGATTCCTACCTCTGATTGTCATGATAGCGAATATGTAAGCGACTATTTTAAAGCAAGAGAATATTTTAGTGGTTTCACAGGCTCTGCAGGAACGCTGGTGGTTAGTATGGAAGAAGCTGCGCTCTTTACCGACGGCAGATACTTTATACAGGCAGCAAAAGAACTTGAGGGTACAGGGATTAAGCTTATGAAAATGGGAGAAGCAAATGTACCTACGGTGTATGAGTATATTGAAAAGGTATTAAAAGAAGGTGAAACACTGGGATTTGATGGGCGTCTTGTAAGTCAGGGTGCAGGAGATAAAATAGCACATGTGATTCAAAAGAATAAATCAAATTTAAATTTTACTTTTGACCCCACGCACGAAATTTGGGAAAATCGCCCAAAACTTGAATTTAAGCCTGTTTACAGACTTTTTGAAGAATATTCCGGTGAGAGTCTTGAGTCAAAGCTTAATAGAATAAAAGAATACATGAATACTATAGGGGCGGATTCTCATGTTATTACATCCTTGGATGATATAGCCTGGATACTCAATTTAAGAGGTGATGATATTAAGAACTGCCCACTGTTCTTTTCTTATCTTATTTTAGTAGATGGAGAATGTCATCTTTTTGCTAATATCACAGGTAATGAAGAATCTTTGATTAAAGAATATCTGATTGAGAATAGAATAATACTTCATTCATATGAAGAATTTTATAACGAAGGGCTTCAAAGTGTAAATATTCGTACTAAGAAGGGCATATTATATAATAAGAAGAGAATTAACTACTTAACATACAAGAGTATTGGTGAGAACCTAAAAGTCATAGATGAAATTGAACCTTCAACGAGATTTAAATGTATTAAAAACGAAGTAGAAATAGAGAATATTAAAAAAGCCAACATTAAGGATGGGGTTGCAATTGTCCGCTTCGAAAGATGGCTTAAAAATGCCATAATAAGTGGAGAAAATCTTACAGAGCTTTCTGTTCAGAATAAATTGTATGAGTTTAGATCTTTTTCGAAAGAAATGATAGGCCCATCCTTTGACACGATATGTGCATATGGAGAACATGGAGCAATCATTCATTATGAAGCAGATGAAAACAGCAATGCAGAGGTTAAAGAGGGTGGCTTTTTAATGATTGATTCGGGTGCACATTATTTTGAAGGAACAACAGATGTTACCAGAACATATGCGATAGGTGATGTGAACAAAAAATTAAAGCACGATTATACTTTGGTACTTCGTAGTATGCTGAAACTCTTGAATTGCAAGTTTTTGTATGGCGCCAGAGGCAATAATCTTGACATGGTGGTTCGTGAAGAGTTTTGGAAAGAAGGACTTGATTTTAAACATGGTACGGGCCATGGAATTGGATATTTACTCAATGTTCATGAGGGACCTAACAGAATTGGATGGAAAATTCCTGATGAAAGAAACTTAGGCGTAGTGTTCGAAGAAGGTATGCTTACTTCTGATGAACCTGGAATATATATAGAAGGATCGCACGGAATAAGAATCGAAACAGATATTTTGTGTAAGTTTTTGTACGAGGACGAATATGGGAAATTCATGGGATTTGAACCTGTGACCTATGTCCCAATAGATAAGAGTGCTATTTTAATAGAAGAAATGAAAAAAGAGGAAATAGAGTATTTAAATTCTTATCATAAGCTTGTTTTTAGCAGGCTTTCACCATACTTAGAGGGCGAAGATTTAGAGTATTTAATCAAAGCTACAGAGGAAATTTAGGTGAGTTTACAGTTTTATCTTGGAGCGTCAGGCTCGGGAAAAAGTTATCAACTGCATAGAGATATCTTAAAAGACGCGAAGAAGAATTTCAGGACTAATTATCTATTAATAGTTCCAGATCAGGCAACAATGCAGACACAGCTTGATTTAGTAGAGGCTTCAGACTCTAAGGGAATAATGAACGTTGATGTTCTTTCATTTAGCAGACTCGCACATAGAATATTTGAAGAACTTGGCTGTAATAATAATACTGTTCTTGACGATACTGGAAAGAGTCTTGTTATCAGAAACCTTGCAGGAAGATTAAAGGATTCGCTTCCTACACTCGGACGTAATCTTGATAAGGTTGGATATATTCATGAGATAAAGTCTGCCATTTCAGAATTTAAACAGTATGATATTTCAGAATCTAAAATGGATGAGCTAATATCATTTTCTTCCACTTCAGCGATGCTTAATGGCAAGCTTAAGGATTTAAAAACCATCTATGAGGCCTTTAATAATTACATTCGTGATGAATTCATAACATCTGAAGAAACACTGATGCTTCTTAGTGAGAAAATATATGAAAGTAACATCATTAAGAACTCAGTTATAGCCTTTGATGGCTTCACAGGCTTCACCCCCATACAGTACCGTTTAATCAAGGGGTTGATGGAATTGACCAGCAAAGTCATCGTTACAGTAACGATTGATATTAATTCGTCCCCATACCATATTGACGGGGAGATGGAGCTGTTCTATTTAAGCAAGAAAACAATCAGGGATTTACAGTCGATTTCACAGTCTCTTTCTATAGTTCAGGAACCAGATGTTATCCTAAATACGAACTACAGGCACTATAATAATATTTCACTCGCCCATTTAGAAAAGTCTATTTTCAGATTCCCGATTAAGCCATATATGGATGAGACGGATTCGATTTTTATAGATGAAGCTGCTAATCCAGAAGAAGAAGCAAGAAACATTTTATCAAGGATTAATGATCTTGTATTAAATGATAATTACGAGTATAGGGATATAGCTATTGTATGTGGTGAGCTGTCAGCCTATAAATATGAGTTTTTGAAATATTCTAATATATACAATATTCCAATATATATTGATGAAACAAGAAAGATAGGTCTTAATCCATTCGTTGAGTATATTATGAGTGCG
Source organism: Lachnospiraceae bacterium (assembly GCA_024399135.1). Classification (GTDB taxonomy): domain Bacteria; phylum Bacillota; class Clostridia; order Lachnospirales; family Lachnospiraceae; genus JAILLW01. The sequence goes on from JAKSHY010000015.1 coordinate 47,992, forward strand.
CTCAACATAATTAAAGACAATTTTACTTATTCTTCTGTGATGCATTTTCTAAGAAGTGGTCTTGCTGATGTTTCGAAGGAGAAGGTTGATACATTCGATAATTACATCATAAAGTGTGGAATACGGGGAAAACGTGCATATTCTAACAGCTTTACCAGAGTTCCATATTTAAAAAGTGAAGATGAGGTTACTACCTCGGATATTGAGGCTCTTTTGGAATTAAACGAAACAAGAGAAAAGCTTATTTTACTTTTAGAACCTTTAATGGGTAGATTTTCTAATGTAGGAGAGCTTGTTAAGGCTTTATATGAATTCGTTATTAAGAGCAATATTGAAAATAAGCTTGCAGAATACGAAAAGTACTTTGAAGAACGTAGGATGCCTGAGAAGGCTAAGGAATATAGCCAGATATACAGGCTTATTATGGATTTGCTGGATCAGATATATGCTCTTTTAAGGGATGAAGAAGTTTCTTTGGAAGAGTTTATTAAAATACTGGAGTCGGGAATTGATGAGATAGATGTAGGAACTATTCCTGGTACAGTTGATCAGGTTTTGATTGGAGATATTGAAAGAAGCAGAATTTCTAAGCCTAAAATACTGTTTTTTGCAGGAGTGAACGATGGAAGCATTCCTAAGGCTAACGACAAGGGAGGGCTTATATCTGATATAGACAGGGAGTTCTTAAAGGCATCTAATATTGAACTTTCAAGTACTCCGAGAGAACAGATATATACTCAAAGATTATATCTTTATCTTAATATGATCAAACCATCAAAGAAACTGTATTTTTCGTATTCTAGAATGACTGGTGGTGGAAAAAGTGTTAAGCGTTCATATCTTATAGGGCAGATATTGAAGTGTTTTCCTAAAATAAAGATAAATAACGTAAGCCAGGATGTTAATGAGTTTAACAGAATAAGTGGTATAAGGGACGGAATAAGCATTTTTTCAGGAGAAATTAGAAATTATGCAGAAGAGGTTCCAGGGAAATTAGGATACGAGGAGCTAAAGAGTCTGTATTTTGTATTACTAAAATCCGAAGAGGGTGAAAAATTAGTAAGGGAACTTATTGAAACAGCATTTTTCGAGTATAAGCCTAATGCCCTTACTGGAAAAATAGCGAAAAAGATATTTGATAACGATTCATACCTTAGTATCAGCAGGCTTGAAAAGTTTGCATCCTGTGAGTATGCACATTTTCTTTCTTATGCCATGAGACTTAAGGAAAGAGATGAATTTGACTTTAAGAAAAAGGATATGGGAAATGTTTTCCATTCAGTGTTTGAACAGTTTGGAGCATCTTTGGAAAAAGATGGCTATACTCTGGCCGATTTTCCGGATGAGATAGTCGACAAAAAACTTGAAGAAATCATTGAGAATCTTTCAGTTAATTATAAAAGCGCGGTTCTTCACTCATCAAATAAGAGCGAATATATGCTAAAACGTATATTCAATACATCGAAATTCACGGTTCTTATGCTTAAAGAACAGCTTTCGAAGGGATCATTTAAACCAGAGGCATTCGAAAAGAAATTTGTTAAGACAATTGATTTAGATGATGATACGAAGGCGACTTTGGGGGGCGTTATAGACAGAATAGATATCTGTCAGGATGAAGATAAACTATATGTTAAGGTTATAGATTATAAGTCATCTTCCAAGAATATCGAACTTGATCAGCTTCTATACGGTCTTCAGATTCAGCAGCCTGTATATATGATGGCAGCTATAGATGCTATGGAGAAGAAGTATCCGCATCTTAGGGCAAGGATGGGAGCAATGCTATATTACCATATCAACAATCCTTTGGTTGACTTGGCCAGTGGCATGGAGGATGAAGCTCTTGATGAGGCCAGAAGTAAGGCTCTTACTCCAGCAGGCCTTGTTGCGGGAGAAAAGGACGTATATACGCGCTTTGACAGCTCGCTTTTGGAAAACAATGTGAAATCTTCTGCAGTTCCAGTAGCAATTACCAAGGATGGTGAGCTTCATAAAAGTTCTAAAACCATTTCATGTGATGAATATGAATTGATAGATGAATATGTTAATAAGCTCGTTAAGGATGAAATTAAGAGTATTCAGGATGGAAATATTGCTATTAATCCAAAAGCGTATGAAAACTGGAATTCTTGCCAGTATTGCGATTACAAGAGCATATGTCAGTATGATGAAAAGAAAAAGGGCTTCAAAACAATGAGGCTTACCAAGCTTTCTAAAGAAGAAGCACTAGAGAAGATGAATTCAAAATAAAACAGGAATAGATATATGGGAATTAGTTTTACTAAAGATCAACAGAGGGTTATTGATACCCGGGACAAAAATATACTTGTTTCAGCGGCTGCAGGCTCTGGAAAAACGGCGGTATTAGTTGAAAGAATCATTCAGATGATTATGGATGACGAGAATCCGACAGACATTGACAGACTGCTGGTGGTAACCTTTACTGAAGCCGCCGCCGCCCAAATGAAGGATAAAATAGCAGCTGCTATTGACGAAAAGCTTGCCGATAACCCTGAAAATCTGCATCTTCAGAAGCAGTCTTCTTTGATTTACAAGGCACAGATTTCGACGATTCATAAGTTCTGTCTTAGTGTGATAAGAAACAATTTTAATAAGATTGGGTTGGATCCCTCGTTCAGGGTTGCAGATGAAACAGAGCTTGAACTAATGAAGGAAGACATCCTGGAAGAGATGTTTGAAGAAAAATACAGGGTGAAGGATGAAAGCTTTTTAAATGCAGTAGAGTTTTTTGATAAGGATGATGACGACAGAGAATTAAAGGATTACATTTTAAAGCTCCATACATTTTCAGAAGGTTATCCGTGGCCATTTGAATTTTTGGATGATTGCCTTTCTAAATATATAATAACTGACACAAAAGATTTTGAATCAAAGGATTGGGTCAGATTTCTTTTAGATTACGCGAAAAAAGTATCAAATGACGCTATTTTAAAGATAAAAGAGGCTAAAAGTATTATAGATAAGCCTTATGGTCCTGTTAACTATGAACCTGTCATCGAAAAGGATATTGAGACTGTTAATGGAATTCTTTCGTCATCGACATATGAAGAATATAAAGAGGCTCTCGATGGTCTTAAATGGGCAACACTTCCAACAAAGAAAGCAGAAGGTGTGGATGATGCCCTAAAGGAAGCCTTTAAGGCGAAAAGGGATGAGTACAAGGGATTATTTAATTCGAAAAAATCTACAGCACTTAAAAACTTTTTTAATGCTTCAATGGAAACAGAAATAGAAATAGTAAACCTTATTCGTCCATATATTGAAACTCTTATAGAACTTGTTAAGGAATTTAGCTTCGAATTTGAAAACCAAAGACGTAAAAAGTGCATCATAAGCTTCCAGGATATGGAGCACTATGCGCTTAATATTTTATGCACAAGAAATGAAAATGGAGAAATTATTCCAACAGATGTTGCCAGATCATACCAGGAAATTTTCGATGAAATATTAATGGATGAGTACCAGGACTGTAATAGAGTACAGGAGTTATTAATGTGGTGTGTTTCCTCTGAAACGAGAGGAAAATTTAACCGATTTATGGTGGGAGATGTTAAGCAAAGTATCTATAAATTCCGTCTTGCCAATCCACAGTTATTCATTGAAAAATACAATAGTTATGGAAACGGTGACCCGGATGGTCAAAATACAGATTCCAATATCAGAATAAATCTCAAGCAGAACTTTAGAAGCCGTGAGAGTGTTGTAAATACAGTAAATGACTTGTTTGGTCAAATTATGAGACGCACTCTTGGGGATATAGAGTATGATGATGATGCCAAGCTGGTACTGGGGGCTTCGTTCCCGGCATATTCTATTGAAAATAAAGAGGATCAAAGTGATACTCTTTTTATGCTGGCGGTTAATAATAACGATAGTGATGAAGCAAGAGAAATTATCGAAGCTAGACTCATCGCAAGGAAGATAAAAGAGCTTATGAAGTCCCAGATTGTTAAGCTGGAAGACCGGGATGAATTTCGGCCGTTATCTTATAAAGACATTGTTATTCTGGTAAGATCCATGACTGATGTTGCGAGGGGGATTAAGGAGGTATTTTCCGAGGAAGGTATTCCTTTGTTCATGAACACAAGTGTAGGATTTTTTAACACTACAGAAATTCAATCCATAGTTCAGCTTCTTAAGGTGCTCGATAATCCGATTCAGGATATTCCTTTGTATGGTACTCTGACTTCCTTCTTCGGAAAGATGAGTGATGAAGAGGTTGCTTTGATAAAGACAGAATCAGAAGGCAATAATCTATACGAAAAATTGAATAATTATGCTTCAAATAACGAAAAGGCGAGTGATTTTATTCAATTTCTAAATACATTCAGAGAAAAGGTACATTATACGTCAGTAAGAGAACTCGTTACAGAAATTATTGATTCTACAGGGTATCTTGAATATGTAACGTCCATGGCCGGAGGAGAACAAAGAAGAGCTAATGTTAAAATGCTTATATCCTATGCTGGAGACTATGAAAATACTACCTACAAAGGGTTATTCCATTTCGTAAGATACTTAAGAGAAGTTCAAAAAGTAGAAAGCAGTATTGGAGAAGCGGATATTCTCGATGAAAATGCAGATGTAGTAAAGGTTATGACTATTCATAAGTCAAAAGGTCTGGAATTTCCTGTGGTATTCGTAAGTGGAGTTCATAAAAAGTTTAATGTCGAAGATACAAAAGGTTTACTAAGTATCGATATGGATTATGGCATTGGTACGAAGTTTGTTGACATAGATAGAAGAACGAAGACAGATTCACTTTTAAGAAACGCAGTTAATCTGAAGATTAAGCAGGATATGATAAGTGAAGAGCTGAGAGTGTTTTATGTAGCACTCACACGTGCCAAGGAAAAACTTATTATTACTGGTGTATGTAAGGAAAATGATATTGAAAAGATAAAAAAGGAGCCTGTTTCGTATAGCAAACTTATTGGTGCACAGTCTTACATGGACTTTTTGATTCCGTTATTCGATAAGGTTCAGTTCACTGATCCTAAAATCGAAGAAAAAGAGAGTGTCAATGAAGCAATAGACAGAATAATTCTAAAGGGAAACCTTGAGAAGGATATTGAAGACGAAAAAATAGATGTTAACGCAATCAGACAGCTCAATGAGCGTTTTGGAAGGACTTATCCTCACAGAAATTTAGAAAATTTGGTTACTAAAACCAGTGTATCTGAACTTAAAAAGGCATATCTTGATACTGAATTTTCAGAGAGTCTGTTTAAGGAAAAACCGGTTGTTCCATATGTTCCGTCCTTTATCAGTGAAAAAAGTGAAGAAATATCTGGAACTGACAGAGGAACTGCATATCATAAAGTGATGGAACTTCTGGAATTCAACAACTCAAAAATAGAATCTCAATTTAATAATTGGGTTGAGAAGCAGCTGATATCTAAAGAGCAGCTTGCTGCTGTCCCTAAAACCAAAATTGCGAAATTTCTTGAGGGGGACCTTGCTCAAAGAATGGCTAAGGCAGAGACTTTGGGACTTCTTTGGAAGGAACAGCCATTCGTGCTTGGTATAAGTGCTGATGTTATAGATAATCAGTATCCGGATAATGAAACAGTGTTGCTTCAGGGTATTATTGATGCCTTCTTTATAGAAGATGACAAAATAGTTCTTGTTGATTACAAAACTGATGTTATTGAAAACGGGCAGGCATTAATTGACAGGTATTTTGTACAGGTCAGATATTATAAAGAAGCTCTTGAGAGAATATTTGGAAAGGATGTTAAGGAGTGCATTTTGTATTCATTTTACCTTGGAGAGGAAGTAAGAGTTTAAATTTAACATTTTTTCGTGTATAATTACCTTGTTTATATATAGGAGGATAATTCTTATGACAAGAGAAGAAGTTTTTAATGACGTTAATGAAGTATTTCGTGATGTGTTTGATGATGAAAGCATTGTAGTTACAGATGCTACAACTGCTGATGATATAGAGGACTGGGATTCTTTAGAGCATATTAATCTTATAGCTGGAATCGAGCAGCAGTTCGGAATTAAGTTCACTATGGGACAAGTTGTAACCATGAAGAATGTTGGCGAAATGGTTGATATTATTTTAAGTCAGCTTAGCTAATGTAAGAAAGGCAGGGACATTCATTAGTGGGAGCTACAGTAACATCCTTTTACTTTTTGTGTTTTTTGGCAGGCCTGTTACTGCTTTACTATATTGTACCTAAAAGTATTCAATGGGTCGTTCTTATGGCAGGGAGCATCGCATACTACCTGCTTAGTGGGAACGGCATTTTAATCATATACCCTCTTTTAGGAAGTTTCGTGGCTTTCTTTGGGGCGTATATGATATCTAAAGATGATAAGCCTAAGGTGTATCTTTTTCTTACAGTTGCGCTTTTGATAGGCACATTATTCGTTCTTAAGTATGTTAATTTTATTTCCAATACAGTTAATGGAATAGTAGGCTGGTTCAATGTGGAGCCGGTTCTTCCTACTACATCCTTCCTTATTCCTCTTGGAATTTCGTTTTATACCTTCACTATTTTGGGATATGTAATTGATGTGTATAACAAAATTACTCCAGTCCAGTCCAATTATTTTAAGTTTTTGACCTTTGGAATGTATTTTGCACCTGTTTTATCAGGTCCTATCATGAAATACAGGGAGGATGGAGAACAGTTTTTTAAGCCTCATAAGCTTGAATATCGAAATATAACGTTTGGCGCCCAGAGGGTTCTTTGGGGATTCTTTAAAACCATTGTTGTTTCAGAAAGAACCAAACTGATAGCAGATACTGTATATAACAATCCTACAGAGTACCAGGGTGTATTCGTGTTTTTGGCAACCTTTTGCTATGCGTTCACTCTGTATTCTAACTTCTCAGGATGCATGGATATAGTTCTTGGAATTAGTGAAATGTTCGCATTGAAGCTTCCTGAAAACTTCAGTACACCTTTTCTTGCCAAAAATATATCAGATTACTGGAGAAGATGGCACATTACACTTGGAGTATGGATGAAGGAATATGTTTTTTATCCGCTATTGCGAACTGGATTTTTCACATCTTTGCAGAAGAAAATGAAGGATCGCTTCGGAAAGAAGAAGGGAAAGCAGTACACTACCTTCTTTGCTATGTTCATCCTTTGGTTTACGGTGGGCGTATGGCATGGTGGAGACTGGAAGTATGTAGTAGGTTCGGGACTTCTTCACTGGTTTTATATAGTGATGGGCGAGCTTACCTTGGAACCGGTAACTAAGATACTTACTAAGGTTCACATTGATCCTAAAGCCAGATGGGTAGATGCATTAAGAGTTATACGAACATTTCTTTTAGCCTGTCTTGGTTTTGTTTTCTTTAGAGCCAATTCGTTTAATGATGCACTAATCCTTATTAAGAATGCATTCTCAAGCTTTAATGTATCAAGACTGTTTTCTGTGGATATTTTCAATATGGGAATTGATCCAATTGAATTTACCATTATGCTTGTATCTTTGGCTCTTATGATATTCATATCAGTTATGGGGCAGAATGGATCTGTAAGGGATAAGATATCAAAAAAGAAGCTTCCGGTTCGCTGGATTATCTGGTATGCATTATTATTCTATACGATTCTTTTAGGATACTATGGACCGGGCTTTTCGGCATCGGAGTTTATTTATCAGGGATTTTAGTATGAACAAAAAAGAGATTTTAAGGCTTATATTGTTCAACTTAATATTTATAGTTTCATTAACACTTTTAACCTACGTTCTTAGAACTAATGGGGATATTAAAGATATTTTCAGTGGTTTTTATGCCGAAAAGGATGACACGATAGATGTTGTTATGATTGGCTCGAGTCCTGTATATCCTTTTTATTCAAGCCCTATGATATTTGATGAGACCGGAATCAGTATGTATCCGTTGTCCTCTAATGTTCAAAGACCTAAGGCGATGATTCCTCTTATGGAAGAAACGTTGAAAACCCAGAAACCTAAGCTCTTTGTTTTCGAAACTCGTATGTTTACCTTTGAAGAGGGAAGAATGTATGAGAATATGGCTTTCGCAAGGGGTGTGACGGATAATCTTAAGTATTCGTTAAACAGAATTAAGACAATTAATCGATTAATTCCATCAAAAAGTGAAATGGAAGAGAGAATGAGTGATCCTCTTAATCAGGATCAGCCTAAGGATTCTTATGAAGAAAGATATACTTATTATTTCGATATTTTTAAATACCATTCCAACTGGAAGACTCTGGCACTTCCATCCCAGTGGAAAGATATAGTTTATGAAAAGTCGAACCCAAGAAAGGGCTTCGTAATAAGGGATGAGGTTGGACCGCTTGAGGATGACGAAATAGAGGATTTATATCTAAAATCAAAATCAGAAGAGGTAGTTCCTATTCCTAAAGAGCAGGAAGAAAGATTATATGAGCTTTTGGATTATCTTAAGGCTAATTCAATTAATGCTCTTTTTATAGTGTCCCCATACCATATGACAGATGATCAGATGGAAATGTTTAATTATATTAAACCTATAATTGAAGGCTACGGGTTCAGATTTGATAACATGAATGAAGAATATGATGAGCTTTCAGTTGATTTTAAGTCTGATTATTACGATTATGGAGGCCATGTTAATACTAAAGGAGCCATTAAGTGTACGAATCATTTAATATCGTTACTAAAAGAGTATAATCTTCCATCTCACAAGGGTGAGAGTGGATATGAAAGCTTCGAGGATGCTGCCCTTTTATTTAGGCAGGAGAGTAAGGAAGCATTAGAAAAGATAGAATATGAAGTTAAAAATGGAATATACGCTGAAAAATAAAGCGTAACTGGAGGATTTATGGATAGAGCGTGTGGAGTATTATTACCTATTTTTAGTTTGCCAAGTAAATATGGTATTGGATGTTTCTCGAAAGAAGCATATGAATTCGTAGATTTTTTGGCTGATGGTGGTCAGACCTACTGGCAGATTCTGCCACTTGGCCCAACAAGCTATGGAGATTCTCCATATCAGTCGTTTTCTACATTTGCGGGTAATCCATACTTTATTGACCTTGAGGAATTGATTAAAAGAGGCTGGATAGAAAAAGAGCTTTGCGAGAGCATCGACTGGGGTTCTACAGATGGAAAGAATGGCAGCGATTATGTAGATTATGAAAAAATCTTTAAAAACAGATTCACTGTACTTAGAAAAGCATATGAAAAGAGCCATATTGTACGAAATAAAAAATACAGAAAATTCGTAAAACAGAATAAGGCATGGCTTGATAATTATGCTCTTTATATGGCGGTTAAGGAAGCACATAATCTTGTAAGCTACTTAGAGTGGGAAGAGGACATTCGTCTTAGAACTAAAGAAGCAGTTAAGATGTGGACTAAGAAGCTTAAGAGTGAAATTGGATTCTACAAATTCATTCAGTTCATGTTTTATTCACAGTGGATGGAGCTTAAGGACTATGCTAATAAAAAGGGAATCAAGATAGTTGGAGATATTCCAATTTATGTATCTTTGGACAGTGCTGATACATGGGCTAATCCAGAGCTTTTCCAGCTTGATGAAAAGGGATATCCATTAAGGGTTGCAGGATGCCCTCCTGATTATTTCGCGGAGGATGGCCAGCTTTGGGGTAATCCTTTGTATGACTGGAAGGCAAATAAGAGAACTGGCTATAAGTGGTGGATTGAAAGATTCACCAAGAGCTTCGAGCTTTATGATGTTGTAAGAATTGATCATTTCAGAGGTTTTGATGAATATTACAGCATTCCATATGGTGAAGAAACAGCCAGAAATGGTGAATGGGTTAAGGGTCCAGGCTATGATCTTTTTAAGAAGGTTAAGAAAAAGCTTGGCAATAAGCCTGTTATCGCAGAGGACCTTGGATTCATTACAGATTCGGTTCGTGAGCTTATTAAAGAATGCGGATATCCGGGTATGAAGATTATGACATACGGATTTGATCCAGAGGATGATTCAGAGCATACACCATATACCTATGACAAAAATATAGTTATCTATACAGGAACGCATGATAACGACACTATTAACGAGTATTTTCATAATATAATGTCCGAGGAAAATCGCGAATATGTTAAAAAATATATGAATTTTACGGACGATGATGATGCTAATATTGAGTATATAAGATGTGGAATGGCTTCGGTTGCAGACACAGCGATATTCCCAATTCAGGATTATCTTGGCCTTATGAATGAGGCTAAAATTAACACACCGGCAACTCTGGGTAACAACTGGAAGTGGAGACTTATTCCAGGAAAGCTTACCAAGGAATTACAGTCAAAGATGAAGGAAATGGCCGAGATTTATCACAGGGCACCTAGAACTTCCAAGAAGGAAAAAGCTGGTAAAGACGACGAAAAGAAAAGCAAAAAGTAGGAACGAAACTTAAGTACTAGTATTCATTGACACTAAAATGCAAGTAATAAAATCAAGAGCACTATGTGGAAGAATTGCAATTGAAAAACCGCTTATTCTAAGCAAGAAAAGCTTCGATGTTTCGACATATTCGAAGGGAAGCGCTGATGAGGAGTGGCAGAAGGTCTGTAATGCAAGACAGGCTTTGGTTGATATGCTTAATTTAGAGCTTGCAAGTGCTAATCCTGACAAGGCATCCAGCAAAGATGCAAGAGAAGTTATAAGTGCATATGTTCAGGTAGCTCTTGATGTTGCCCTTGAGGAGGCAATTAAAGAAGAGATATACGAAAAGAATCTTCCTGCTCCTATGGCTATAGAAAATGGTGGTCATAAAATCTCGGAGTCTATCAGGATGATACCTGACAGCTATATAAGAACACGATATAAGGATGTTGAGAATATAATAGATCAGCTTGAAGAATGTCTCCTCGGTAATACTATGTTTAAGATTAATGAAGACTGCATAGTAATCGCGAATGACTTAAATCCAGCGATGCTTATTAAGAACCTTGGTAAGATTAAGGGACTGATATTAAAGGTTGGTGCGGATAACTCGCATACGGCAATACTTGCAAATTCCTATGATATTCCAACACTTATCGGATTCGACGAAGATATTTCGGCTTTTTTAGTTGATGAAGATGTTATTATAGACGCTATTAAAGGAGAGGCATATATTTCGCCGGATGTGACTACGCTTACTAATTATAGGGCTATGCTCAATGCGTTCATAGAAGAGGATGAGGCACTTAAGGAATATATAGGAAAATCCGCAATTACCAAGGGTGGTACCAGGATAAAGATATACGCTAATATTGGTTCTTCAATGGAAGCGTATGAAACGAAGCGTGTGGGCGCGGATGGAATAGGACTTTTTAGAAGTGAGTTTTTGTTTTTAGGAAGAGAAGAAGCACCTGGAGAAGAAGAGCAGTTTAACGCATACAAAGAAGCCCTGGAGGTTATGTATCCTAAGGAGGTTGTTATAAGAACCTGTGATGTCGGTGCTGATAAAATGTCAAGCTACATTAACGTAGCAAGAGAAGCTAATCCGGCTCTTGGACTTCGTGCGGTTCGAATAGGCTTTCATAATGAAAAAATATTAAGAACACAGCTTAGGGCATTATTCAGAGCTTCTAACTATGGTAACTTAAGCATTAACTTTCCTATGATTGCCAATGAATGGGAAATTGACAGAATTTACGAGATTATTAAGGAAGTAAAGGATGAACTCGATAGGGAGGCTATTCCTTATAAATATGTTAGAATTGGAATTATGATAGAGACTCCTGCAGCAGCACTTATTAGTCAGAGGCTTGCTAAGAAGGTTGATTTCTTTTCGATTGGAACTAATGATCTTATTCAATATACTTTGGCATGTGACAGGCAGAATGATGAAGTAAGAAAGCATCTTGATGTTCATCATGAGGCAGTACTTAGTCTTATTAAAATGACGATTGATAATGCTCATAAGAATGGAATTACAGTCGGAGTGTGTGGAGGTCTTGCGCAGGATTTAGACCTTTTGGACTTCTTTATTGAGAATAAGGTAGATGAGCTTTCGGTTGGACAGGCTCAGATTTTGAGATTAAAACATTCCATATGTTTGAAATAAATGCTATAATTATTGCTATCTGTGAGCTTTTTGGGTCAAAGGAGACCCGAAAAGTGTTTTTTGCGTATAAAAATAAGTAAGGCCTTAAATCATGGGACAGGAAATAGAAAGAAAGTTTTTAATAAAAAATATGCCTCAGCTTAATAAGTATGAGTGCAGGCATTTAGTTCAGGGATATCTTTGTACCAAGCCTACAATAAGGGTTAGAAAAGAAGATAATGAATATTATATGACCTATAAAGGTAGCGGATTTATTTCAAAGGAGGAATACAATCTTCCGTTGACTAAAGAAGCGTATGAATCTTTAATCAAAAAATCCGAGGGAAATATTATTTCTAAAAAAAGATATCTGATACCGATTGGGAAGAACAAGGAAGGTAATGAATTAACAGTAGAGCTGGATGTGTTTGAAGAGCCTTTTGAATCATTGTGCTTCGCAGAAGTTGAATTTCTTTCACTAGAAGAGGCTAATAGCTTCGAAAAACCAGACTGGCTCGGGGATGATGTTACAGATAATCCCGAATATTACAATTCGAATCTTTCAAGGAAGGTACTGTCTTAGAATATAAACGAGTTTGACTTAAGGTGTTGGTTAGTCGAATTAAAATAGTTAATAATTAAATTTATATATATTTAAGGAGGAATTATGGATAATTTTCTAGAGAGTGTTGCTAAAGTAAACGACGTGGTCAATGGATATGCCTGGGGATGGCCAGCATTGATCATGCTTTTGGGTACAGGTCTTATCTGCACTATTATTACCAAGTGCTTTCAGGTAAGTCATCTTACGCACTGGTGGAGAAAGACTATTGGATCTGTATTTTCAAAGGATACACATAAAAAGCTTGGAAAACATTCGGGTTCAGTTTCACAGTTCCAGGCATTGTGTACAGCATTGGCAGCTACAATTGGTACTGGTAATATTGCCGGAGTTGCAGCAGCTATCTGTGTAGGTGGTCCTGGTGCAGTTTTCTGGATGTGGGTTGCTGCATTCCTTGGAATGATGACTAACTTCTCAGAAAATATTCTTGGTATATATTTTAGACGTAAGAATGAAAATGGCGAGTGGTCTGGTGGTGCTATGTACTACTTAAGAGATGGTCTTGGCGGATACAAGGGCATGAAGCATGTTGGTAAGGTATTAGCTGTTATATTCGCAGTATTCGCAATTCTTGCTTCATTCGGAATTGGTAACATGGGTCAGATTAACAAGATTACATTAAATATTGAGTCAGCATTCTTTACTAATGTTACAGCTCCTACATTCCTTGATGTATCTATTGTTAACTGGATTATTGGTATTGTTCTTATGATAATCGGAGGTTTCATCATTCTTGGTGGACTTCAGAGAATTGCCTCTTTCGCAGAGAAGGTAGTTCCATTCATGGCTGTTGTATATGTTGTTGGAGCACTTATTATTATGTGTTGCCACATAACTATGCTTGGTGAAATTTTCGCAGCTATTTTCAAATTCGCATTCACTCCAGTTGCAGTAGCAGGTGGTGTTTCAGGTTCAGTTATTAAAATGATTCTTGATGGTCCAATTAAGAATGGTTGTAAGAGAGGTGTATTCTCTAACGAGGCTGGTCTTGGTTCTTCGGTTATGGTTCACTCTAACTCTAATGTCAAGGAGCCAGTTAAGCAGGGATTATGGGGAATCTTCGAGGTATTCGCAGATACAATCGTTGTATGTACTATGACAGCTATCGTTGTTCTTTCATCAGGAGCAATAGATTTAGCTACCGGAGTAACAAATGCTGGAACAGATGATGCAACATTAGTTGCAAAGGCATTTGGTAATATCTTCGGTAAGCCAGGTGAGTGGTTCATTGCTGTTGCTGTATTATTATTCGCATTCACAACAGTAATGGGATGGTCACATTACGGCTCTAAGGCAGTTGAGTATCTTTTCGGTGTTAAGGGTGGTAAGGTATACAGAGTAATCTTCGTTCTTATGATGATTTCAGGTGCTATTATGACATCTACTCTTGCATGGGATATTTCAGATACTTTTAACGGATTAATGATGCTTCCTAACTTAATTGGTGTGCTTGCCATGACTCCATTAGTTATTAAGATTACCAGAAACTATGTGGATAGAAAGATTAATGGTAAGGATATTGAACCAATCCTTTCATATGATCCTGCAATTCAGGCAGAGTATGCTCCATTAGTTAAGCAGGGAGAAGAGTAATAAAGTAGCATATATTCTAGTATATGCAAATGAAAAATATATAGATTAAAGAGGTAGTGTAATGGCTAACGTGATTTCAGATGAAACCATTGAATATGTAGGCATTTTAGCTAAATTAGAGCTTTCTTCGTCTGAAAAGGAAGAAGCAAAGTCTGATATGGGAAGAATGCTAGATTATATTGATAAGCTTGGCGAGTTAAACACAGACGGAATTGAGCCTATGTCACATGTTTTTCCAGTTAAGAATGTGTGGAGAGAGGACGTTGTTACTAATGGTGATGACAGAGATAATATAATTAGTAATGCTCCAGGTGAAAAAGACGGAATGTTTGAAGTTCCTAAGACTTTTGAATAATTAAGGCAGAGGAAACAGTAATGCAGATTAGTGAATATACGGCAGTAGAGTTGTCGAAAGCAATTAAAGAAAAGAAGGTAACAGTAAAGGAAGCCGTCGAGGCCTGCCTTGCAGTTATCAAAGAAAAAGAGCCTACATTGAACGCATTCGTAACAGTTGATGAGGAAGGCGCTTTAAAAGAGGCAGATGAAATCCAGAAGAAGATTGATAGTGGAGAATTAACAGGTCCTTTAGCAGGAGTTCCTGTAGCCATTAAAGACAATATGTGTACAGAAGGTCTTCTTACTACATGTTCTTCTAAAATCTTATATAATTTTGTTCCTACATTTTCATCAGAGGCAGTTCTTAATCTGAAAAAGGCCGGAGCGATTATTATCGGAAAAACAAATATGGATGAGTTCGCAATGGGCTCAACATGTGAAACCTCTTACTATGGACCTACTAAAAACCCAAGAAATCCTGAGCATGTTCCAGGAGGTTCTTCAGGTGGTTCAGCGGCAGCTGTTGCAGCGGGCGAGGTTCCATATTCTTTGGGTTCAGATACAGGTGGATCAATAAGACAGCCAGCATCGTATTGTGGTGTTGTTGGAATGAAGCCAACCTATGGAAGAGTATCAAGATATGGTCTTGTTGCTTATGGTTCTTCTTTAGATCAGATTGGACCATTATGTATGGATGTTACAGACTGCGCCACAATCATGGAAGCAATCTGTTCTCATGATATTAAGGATTCTACATCTGTAGAAAGAGATGATAATGATTTTACCTCGGCATTAGTAGATGATGTTAAGGGTATGAAAATCGGTATCCCAAAAGATTATTTTGGTGATGGATTAAATAGTGAAGTTAAAGAAGCAATAATGAAAGCTGTTGACGTTCTTAAATCAAAGGGAGCTATTGTAGAAGAATTTGATTTAAGCCTTGTTGAATATGCTATTCCTACATATTACACGATAGCAGCAGCGGAAGCCTCATCAAACCTTGAAAGATTTGATGGAATAAAATATGGATACAGAACAGAAGAATATAATGGTTTACATAATATGTATAAGAAATCTCGTTCAGAAGGTTTTGGTCCAGAAGTAAAGAGAAGAATAATGCTTGGAAGCTTCGTTTTAAGTTCAGGATATTATGATGCTTATTATTTGAAGGCTCTTAAGGTTAAGGCATTAATTAAGAAAGCATTTGATGAAGCGTTCTCTAAATATGATATTATTGTTGCTCCTGCAGCTCCTACCACAGCTCCTATGATTGGAAAGAGTCTGTCGGATCCAATAGCTATGTATTTGTCAGATATATACACAATATCTGCGAATCTGGCAGGTATTCCTGGAATGAGTATCCCATGTGGAACGGATTCCAAGGGATTGCCAATAGGACTTCAGCTTCTTGGAGACTGCTTTAATGAGCACAAATTGATTCGTGCTGCATACGCCTATGAGTGTGAAACAGGGGTATATACTAAGCAGCATATGTTAAATGGAAAGGACGGTGAGTAATATGGGTAAGAATTACGAAACTGTCATTGGATTAGAGGTACATGTAGAGCTTGCTACCAAGACTAAAATATTCTGTGGCTGTTCAACAGCCTTTGGTGGAGCTCCTAATACTCATACATGTCCTGTATGTACAGGTATGCCAGGTTCTCTTCCTGTATTAAATAAGCAGGTTTTAGAGTATGCGGTTGCAGTTGGACTCGCAACTAACTGTGATATCACACAGTACTGCAAATTTGATAGAAAAAATTATTTCTATCCAGATAATCCACAGAATTACCAGATTTCTCAGCTCTATCTCCCTATCTGTAGAAATGGATATGTTGAGATTGAAACAGAGAATGGAACTAAAGATATTGGTATTCATGAAATCCATATGGAAGAGGATGCAGGAAAGCTTATTCATGATGAATGGGATGATTGCTCTTATGTAGATTATAACCGTTCAGGTGTTCCACTTATTGAGATAGTATCAGAGCCTGATATGCGTTCTGCAGATGAGGTTATTGCATATCTTGAAAAGCTTAAAATGATAGTTCAGTATCTTGGAGCTTCTGACTGTAAGCTTCAGGAAGGTTCCATGAGAGCTGACGTTAACTTATCAATCAGAGAAGTTGGAGCAAAGGAATTCGGAACTCGTACAGAGATGAAGAATCTTAACTCTTTTAAAGCCATTCGTCGCGCTATTGAAGGTGAAACGGAACGTCAGATAGATATAATTGAAAGCGGAGAAAAGGTCATTCAGGAAACAAGAAGATGGGATGATAACGAGGGTGAATCCTATGCCATGAGATCAAAAGAGGATGCTCAGGATTATAGATATTTCCCTGACCCTGATCTCGTGCCTATATCTTTGTCTGATGAATTCTTAGATGAAATTAAGTCAAGACAGCCTGAATTTCGTAATGAAAAGATGGCAAGATATATGGAAGAATATAAGCTTCCAGAATATGATGTAAATATTATTACTGAATCAAAGAAGATGGCTGATATTTTCGAAAATACTGTAGCTATCGGTGCTGATCCTAAGAAAGTTTCTAATTACTTAATGGGTGAGACTATGAGGATTCTTAAAGAAAAGGAAATGGATCCACAGGATATCTCATTTAAGCCAGAAGCATTGGCTAAGCTTATCAAACTGCAGGAGTCAAAGGCTATAAATGGTAAGGTTGCCAAGGATGTATTCGAGGTGCTGTTCTTTGAGGATATAGATCCTGAAAAATATGTTGAAGAAAAGGGATTGAAGACAGTAAATGATGAAGGTGCCTTAAGAAAGGTCGTTGAAGAGGTTATTAAGAATAACCCTCAGTCAGTTGAGGATTATCATAATGGTAAGGAAAAAGCCATTGGCTTTTTGGTTGGTCAGACAATGAAGGCTATGCAGGGCAAGGCAGATCCAGCTTCTGTCAACGCGATGCTAAAAGAATTTCTGTAATATTGAGAGGGTGCTTGGTTCATAGGGGAGAATGAATGGACGGGATTTTGAGTAGTAAGCAATTTAAGAATTTTTATACCAAACTCGCAACACCAAAGCAGATTGGAATAAAGGAGTACTTCGAGGTAATTCAGGATGCTATGGCAGAGTATGCGAAGAATTTGCATATAGGAAGAGCTAACCTTATTGTTAACTCACCTGCTAATGGACTAGTTCTTGAAGAAATGCAGGATAGAAGTGTTATTTTCGATGGCGGAGCATTTAATTCCGAGTGTGGTATCAGAAAAACCTTCGTTACAGCAGACTGGGGAATTGTGCAGATTGAAGTGTACTCAGTTGCGGATTATTCATGGACTAAGGATGAGGAAGAAGAGTCCTTGTTCCTTATACAGGTCCTCTATGACAGTATATCAAGGGTCAGATTTTCGCTTCTTCTAAACCAGGCCAAGTTCATTGATTCATCAACTGGAACATGTAATTTAAGCGGAATAACAGGTTATGCACAGAAGCTGTATAACGAATCTAAACTGGCTAATTACAATGTAGTATATTTTCGTATTAAGAATTATAACTATTTAAGTCAAAGAGCTGGACATGATAAGGGCGAGAAGGTCCTTAGAAACTATACTAAAAATATTATGGAATACCTTGTTAAGGGAGAACTGCTAGCCAGAATGGGTGGTGACAGGTTCTCTGTCCTTGTCGAGGATGAAAGAATTAAAGATTTCATAAAATTCCTTACATCGAGACGCGTAATAATTGAAAGGGATGATAGAAATTATGAGTTCGATGTAATGGTTAAATGTGGTGTATATAACATTAAGTCAGTAGACACAGTTGCACATTCATTTGACTGTGCGAAGATAGCTTATGAATATACTAAGAATCCATCAGCTGGTGATGTTGTATATTTCATGAATGAAATGTTCGAGCATTCAGAGCATGATGATACTGTATGTGCTGAATTTAACAAAGCGTTAAAGAAGAATGAATTCGTTGTTTATTATCAGCCTAAGGTTGATCTTGTTAGTAACAGTATGGTTAGTGCAGAGGCACTATGCAGATGGATTAAGGATGGAAATGTAGTTCCTCCTATGGATTTTATTCCAGCACTGGAAAAGGAAGGTTCGATAGGACAGCTTGATTTTTACATGCTTAATGAGGTCTGTTCGCATATCAAGGAGTGGATTGGACGAGGTATAGAGCCCGTGAAGGTATCTGTTAACTTTTCAAGAGCCAATATACTTAATGCTAAGCTCGCAGACAAGATTTTAAAGGTAATTGATGGATATAGTATCTCAACGAAATATATTGAAGTAGAAATCACAGAGATGTCAGGCTATGAAGATTTCGAATCATTAAGCGAATTCGTGAATGTACTTAAGAAAAATGGTGTTGAAACTTCTATTGATGATTTCGGAACAGGTTATTCATCACTCAATCTTATTAAAGATTTAAATGTAGACACCATTAAGCTTGACAAGTCGTTCCTCGAAAAAATCAGTATGGGTGAAGACGAAACAGATAAATTTGTTGTTAAGAATATAATTAGTATGGTCAGCGAACTTAATATGAAGGTTGTAGCAGAGGGTGTTGAGACTGATGCCCAGAAGGAATTTTTAAAGGACATAAACTGTCAGGTAGCACAGGGATTCTTCTTCGATAAGCCACTTCCTAAGGATAAGTTCGAATTCAGATTATTAGGAGAGAGAGTATACGCATGAGAATAGGAATGGGCTATGATGTCCACAGACTCGTAGAGGGAAGAGACCTAATAATGGGTGGGGTTAAAATACCATATGAAAAAGGACTTTTAGGACATTCAGATGCGGATGTTTTACTGCATGCCATTATGGACGCGCTCTTAGGGGCAGCAGCATTAGGAGATATTGGAAAGCATTTTCCAGACACAGATCCTCAGTATAAAGGTATTTCATCGATTTTATTACTTGAAAAGGTTGGAGATTTACTGAATGAGAATCTGTATTTTATTGAAAATATAGATGCTACAATAATAGCCCAGGCTCCTAAAATGAGACCTTATATTGATACGATGCGTGAAAATATTGCCGAAGCTCTAAAGCTTGATATAAGACAGGTGAATGTTAAAGCTACTACTGAAGAGGGACTTGGATTTACCGGAACTGGCGAAGGTATTTCGAGTCAGGCAATATGTATGCTTACCTCGCCAATTGATATGTCTACAATGGAAATGTCATCTAGTGACACATCCTTAACGAAAAACTTTTCATGTGAAGGCTGCTCTGGCTGTAAAAGGGCGTAAATGAGGCGCTAATATGCTTAAGATCAAGCATGAAGAGGGGATATAGATAAATATATATTTGTACCCAGAAAGGGTAGAATGGAGAATAAAATGAAAATATATAATTCGCTTACTAAAAGAGTAGAAGATTTTAAGCCTAATGATGGAAATAAGGTTTCTATGTATACATGTGGACCTACAGTTTATCATTTCGCACATATTGGTAATTTGAGAAGCTATTTAATGGAGGATGTTCTTGAAAAGCTTCTTAGATACTCGGGCTATGATGTTAAGCGTGTTATGAATATAACTGATGTGGGTCATCTTTCGTCGGACGCTGATACAGGTGAGGATAAGATGCTCAAGGGCGCTAAACGTGAGCATAAAACAGTAATGGAAATTGCCAAGTTCTATACAGATGCATTCTTCGCCGATTGTGCAAAACTTAATATTAAGACTCCTGATGTAGTAGAGCCAGCAACTAACTGTATTGATGAATTCATTAATATGATTAAGGTGCTTCTTGAAAAGGGATATGCATATGTGTCAGGTGAGAATGTATATTTTGATACTTCAAAGCTTGATACATATTATGTTTTCGGAAATCAGAACGAGGATGAGCTTATGGTCGGTGTTCGTGATGATGTTTCAGAGGATACTAACAAAAGAAATAGAAATGATTTCGTATTATGGTTCACCAAGTCCAAGTTCGAGGATCAGGCGCTTAAGTGGGATTCTCCATGGGGTGTTGGATATCCAGGATGGCATATAGAGTGTTCATGCATTAGTATGAAACATCTAGGTGAATATATGGATATTCACTGTGGCGGTGTTGATAATATGTTCCCGCACCACACTAATGAGATTGCACAGAGTGAATCATTTACTGGCCACAAGTGGTGTAATTACTGGTTCCATGTACATCATTTGAACGATGAAACGGGAAAGATGAGTAAGTCTAAAGGTGAATTCTTAACTGTATCTTTGTTAGAATCTAAGGGTTATGATCCTTTAGCATACAGACTATTCGCACTTCAGTCACATTATCGTAAGCCACTTACATTCTCTTACGATGCACTTGATCAGGTTGCTTCAGCTTATAAGAAGCTTAAGAATAAGATTAATAATATTCCAGATGATGGAAGTGTCGACGAAAATGTAGTTAAAGAGTGGCATGACAAATTCGCCGAAACAGTAGGAAACGATGTCAATACTGCGATGGGAATAACACTTCTTTATGATGTATTAAAGGATGGAATGAACGGCTCTACCAAGAAGGCTGTTATTAAGGATTTTGACTATGTTCTTGGATTGAATCTTATTGATGAAAATGCCGAAGCTTCTAATGAAAATGCAGATGTTGATCCAGAACTTGCAGCTTTCGTAGAGGATATGATTGCTAAGCGTAAGGAAGCTAAGAAGGCGAAGGATTTTGCTCTTGCTGACAGCATAAGAGATGAACTCCTTTCAAAGGGAGTAGTAATTGAAGATACCAGAGAAGGTGTTAAATGGCATCTGGCGTAGAACTTCTTGATGAAATTAAATTAAGCTTCGACCTTCAGAATGTAGATATTAGGACATATTCGCCACTGACTCTTGCATATATAGGCGATGCTATATATGATTTGGTGATTAGAAGTTATGTAGTTGGGAAGGGGAATACCTCCAATAATAATCTTCATAAGGAAACTACTAGGTACGTAAGTGCTAAATCACAGGCATTAATGATTGAGAAGCTTATGCCAGGTCTTAGTGAAGAGGAACTGGCGATTTACAGGCGTGGTAAGAATTCGAAGCCATACTCTGGCGCTAAGAATGCGACCAGGAAAGAGTATCTTATGGCAACAGGATTCGAGGCTTTGATGGGATATTTATATTTGTCCAATAATATGTCCAGAATGCTTGAACTTATTAAAATCGCAATGGAAGATTAAGGAATGAAAAATGAGTGAAACAGTAATAGAAGGTCGCAATCCTGTAATTGAGGCTTTCAGATCAGGAAAAGAAATAGATAAGTTATACATACTTGATGGATGTCAGGATGGCCCGGTTATGACGATTAAGCGTGAAGCCAGAAAGCATGATACTTTGATTAAGTATGTAGCAAAAGACAGACTCGAT
This sequence comes from Lachnospiraceae bacterium, assembly GCA_024399135.1. GTDB lineage: Bacteria > Bacillota > Clostridia > Lachnospirales > Lachnospiraceae > JAILLW01. The sequence goes on from JAKSHY010000015.1 coordinate 69,882, forward strand.
CAGTTATCAGAAACTGGAATGCACCAGGGAGTTATTGCCATTGTGGCAGCATATGAGTATTCAGAGATTGATGATATGTTCGAGCTTGCAAAGAAGAAGGGCGAAGATCCTTTCTTTATTTTGCTTGATAATATAGAGGATCCTCATAACTTAGGTGCAATCATAAGAACGGCTAATTTAGCTGGAGCTCACGGAGTAATTATCCCAAAGAACAGAGCAGTAGGATTAACAGCTACCGTTGCGAGAACCTCTGCCGGAGCATTAAATTATACTCCAGTTGCGAAGGTTACTAATATTGCGAAAACTATTGAGGAATTAAAAGAAAAAGGTATGTGGTTCGTATGTGCGGACATGGACGGGGATAGAATGTATGACCTTAATCTTAAGGGGTCAATAGGTCTGGTAATAGGTAATGAAGGATCAGGTGTTGGACGCTTAGTTAAGGAGAAGTGCGATATGGTCGCAGCTATTCCAATGAAGGGAGATATTGATTCTTTGAATGCTTCAGTGGCTACAGGGGTTCTGGCCTATGAAATAGTAAGACAGAGAATTAACTAGGAATGAAAGTATTTTTAAAAACACTGGCCATAATAATGGCTATGGCAGGAATTGGAGCAATTGGATTTTCTGCATATAAGATAGTACAACAAAAAATGGATGAAAAATGGGAAGAGGAGAGAGTTGCCAGGGTTTTAGAGGTAGAAGAGTCTACTAATGAACTCCGTGAAACAATCGCCTCTTTATCTAAGGAAGACGTGGAAAAGTTCATTGAATCTAATGTGAATCTCGAGATTACCGAAGAGGAACAAAAAGAGATTGATGAAATTGAGAACCTTTCTGAAGAAGAACTTGTAGATCCGTGGGCTGACTTTGGGGACGGTTCTTCTGGCCCTACTGATGGCAGAACAAGAGTGAACGATGAACAGGACGGAGCAAACGCGCCTCAAAGTGAAAATAATGAGCAGGATTTAGAGAATGTACCAGAAGGAGAAAATGACGAGCAGAATGGAGAAAATGTGCCAGAAGGTGAAAACTCCAAAAATGCAACGAATCAGGAGAATTCATCAGACGAAGGTGACTGGGAATCTGGTTCGTCTAAGGAAAATGTTAACCGTGTGGCAGATTTAGGTTATGATGCGGTTAATCAGTATCTTAGCAGTAATTCCCTGAGTGATAATTCGTTAAGTGATAACTCTCTAAGTGACAATTCCTTAAGTGATAATTCCCTTAGTGCTAATACATTATCAGGAAACAGTATAGATGGCAGTACCGTTTCTGGAAATTCACTTTCGCTTAAATATAGACAGAAGTTCAGAACCTCTGGAGAAGAGACTGAGCTTTGGACACTGGCCGATCAGGAAATTCTGGATAATATGAAGATTGACTTCAGTAATATAAAAATAGCCTGTATTGGAGACAGTGTAACAGCTGGTTCTAATATGGATGATGAGCCGGATTACCAGAATTACACTTATCCAACCAGATTACGTGAAGCGCTTAATGCTGAATCTGTAACGAATCTTGGTATTGGAGGTTCGTCGCTTGGAAGATACTGGGATCAGGCATTTTGTGACAGATATCAGGAAATACCAGAGGATACGGATCTTATTATAGTTATGGGGGGATACAATGATGGTTATTGTCTCCATGAAGATATGGTAGGAAATCTGGAAGACAGAGAGCCTAAAACTCTGTACGGTGATGTTAATGATTTGTTCAAAGGTCTTAAGGAAGACTACCCTAATGCTGAAGTTATAGTGGTTACTCCACTTCCTAATCTTCTTCATGATGTATTAAGGTCTGAAAGACCAGAGCTTCTTCCACAGACTGTTATTATCGACTGCCTGAAAGAATTGGCCAATGAATATGATTATCAGGTAATTGATGATTATAATTCTAACTTTTTAGATAGCCATGACCCTGATATAGTTGCTGATTATATTCCAGACTCAGTACATCCGAATGCAGAAGGGTATGATCTTCTTGCCAAACATATAGCTGCTGAAATTGTTCGTCTTAAAGAGGACAAAGATACCGGAAATGAGATAGAAGAGCTTCAAGAGGAAGGCTTGGAAGAAGAAATCGAGAAAATTGAGGATGAATATGACGATTCAGAAGATGAGTCGGAAGAAATAGAAGATGATTCAGAAGATAAGTCAGATGAAGAGTCAAAAAGCGAATCAGATGACAAGTCAAAGGACGATTCTAAAGACAGTTCGGAGAATAAAAATGAGTCAGCAGGAATTGTCTATAGAAGAGATGATGATTCAAAAACTGGTGAGGTGAATCAGAATTCTGAGAATGCCGAAGAAGAGAGTGAAAGTAATAAGCCTTCAAAAGGAAAAGCAAGAGAAAGCTATACAAGAGACTGATGAAAGATTACGAAGAAAAAACTGACGAGGAACTCATGGACCTTCTAAAAGAAGGTGATGAAAAAATCGTCGACTATGTAATGAATAAGTACAAGAATCTTGTCAGGAAGAAAGCATCGAGTATGTTTATTCTGGGTGCAGACAGAGAGGATTTAATACAGGAAGGAATGATTGGCCTTTATAAGGCTATCAGGGATTACGATTCAGGAAGAGATGCAAGCTTCATAACTTTCGCAGATTTGTGTGTATCAAGACAGATGTACACTGCTATTGAGAAGGCAGGAAGAATGAAGCATGCTCCGTTAAATTCCTATATTTCAATCTATGAGGAAGATTTCCAAAAAGAAGGTGGAGCTAATCCTGAAGAAGAGTTTCTGGACAAAGAAAGAGTTCTTTTAATGGAGAAGATATTAGAAGAAGAGCTTAGTCCATTCGAAAAAAAGGTCCTTGATCTGATGCTGACGGGGATGGATTACACTAATATAGCCGCCGTTTTAGGAAGAGATGTTAAGTCTACAGACAATGCAATCCAAAGAGCCAAGGGAAAGTTGAAAAAGGCCTGGAAGACAAATTAAATATTAAGAAAACAAACTAAAATAGTCGGATGAAGAGAAGCCAAGAAATTGGAGAATATTTGACAAATTAGCAATATTAAATTAGTATAACAAAGATGCCCCATAGGGAGCCTGCATAGCTGCCCAAAATAAGTGGTGATGACATCTGGGTCCTGCGCAACAAAGACTGTGAACCGTGTCAGGTTGGGAACAAAGCAGCACTAAGCAGACCCTTTCGTGTGCCGTGGGAGAGCCTGGATCGAGCAGGCTGTTTTGGTAACGTGTGCAGGTTCCCTATGGGGCATCAAATTTTGTTGAATTAATCAAGCCTAAGTGATATACTTACGCTTGTTAATGGGATATTAACATGCTCTCGTGGCTCAGTCGGTAGAGCGTCGCATTGGTAGTGCGGAGGTCACGGGTCCGATTCCCGT
>JAKSHY010000016.1 GCA_024399135.1 Lachnospiraceae bacterium
AAAGAAGGTGGGTCAGAAGTACGTGAATATGAGAAATAGACCCGCGTGAAGAAAAAGAAGGTGGGTCAGAAGTACGTGAATATGAGAAATAGACCCGCATGAAGAATAGAAGGTGGGTCAGAAAGACGTGAGTATGAGAAATAGACCCGCGTGAAGAAAAGAAGGTGGGTCAGAAAGACGTGAATATGAGAAATAGACCCGCGTGAAGAAAAAGAGATGGGTCAACAAGCCGCAATGAATAAAAGTGTTGCAACACGACATTTGAAGACTAAGATTTATCTGTCAGAAAAAAGTGCTAACTTTTGGTTTGCAGAAACATCTTCTTCCATTGATACTTGATTTTACTCGCTATTTATTTTACGATTGTTGCGGGAGAATGCTTATGACTACTTTTGAAGTATTATATATTTTTCAAATTATCGCTATAATTATCGGACTTGTTGGTATTTTTACTCTTTTTAGTAATCTATCAAGTCCTGAATCAAAATATCTTCTTACTTCGGCAATCTGTTCTGAGATTTTCGCGTTTGGTTTCCTGCTTGAAATGATAGCCAAGACAGAAGGAGAGGCCTTGTACGCTCTTTATGTTCAGCAGATAGGTCTGTCCTATATAGGACTTTTGATGTCCATTTATGTCGTGAAGCTTACTAATCTTATAAGAGTTGACGACAGAATATGGGGTGCTTTCTTTTTCCTTAATACGATTAAGCTTGGTGTTGCATTAACAACAAGGGCACATAGCTTTTATTATGCTAATATGGAATTCGTTCATGGGGAATTGTTTGATCATATTATTTATGAAAGAACGTTCTTAAGAATTTTTGATATGTCAGTTGTTGGCATAATGATGATGTTTAGCTTCGTCGTTACTGCTATTGCGACGCGCAGAGCAAAAAGAAGAGATATCAAAAGGCGGTATGCATGGCTGTCATGTGGTATGTTCATGACTGTTATGTCGTGGATATTTACTGCAATTCTGGGATTTGAGGAATATAAGTGTATTTCGGCTGTAGCCACCATATCATTCGGAATGATAGCTCTTATTAAATCAAAGGGAAAGATGTATGATCCTGTTGAAATCGGAAGAGCAAATCTTTTCATGAATTCAACGAGTGGTCTTGTTATTACAGATCCTGACTTTAATTTCTTAGATGCTAACCGTATGGCTGGTCTGATTTTTCCTGAATTAGCAAGCTATGATACGGGAAAATCACTTATGTTTATTCCTGAAATTACCAAAGAAGAGGTTGAAAAGGAAGTATTCGAATTTTCTAGAAATGATTTTTATTATGAGGTTATGGTTAAAAAAATCATCGAAGGAAAGAAGGATGTTGGATGTGTTCTTGTAATAACTAATATCACTCATCTTAAGAATCAGATGATGCGAATAGAGGAGCTTAAGGAAGTTGCTGAGAGCGCCAGCGAAGCTAAGACGATTTTCCTTGCTAATATGAGTCATGAAATGAGGACTCCGCTTAATGCTGTTATTGGACTTTCGGAGCTTTCAGAGCGTGAGAGTAAGCCAGAACAGATTAAGTCTTATATTTCGCAGATTAAGAATTCAGGCCAGATGCTTCTTGAGATTGTGAATGACGTTCTCGACTTTTCGAAGGTAGAATCAGGAAAGCTTGAAATTGTTCCTGACAAATATTCAGTTCCTGAAATGATAAGCGCCGTGGTGAATGTCGTTAATGTAAGACTTGGTGGCAAGGAGCTTGACTTCATAGTTGATGTGAATTCAGGAATTCCGGAATATCTTATTGGTGATGACGCCAGAATTAAGCAGATACTGGTGAACTTCCTAAGTAATGCAGTTAAGTATACAATCACAGGATTCGTTAAGCTTTCAGTTGATTATGAAAAGCTTGATGATACTAACATTTCTCTTATGTTCTCGGTAGAAGACAGTGGAAAGGGAATTAAGGAAAAAGATATAGGCAGTCTATTTAAGAATTTCACGAGAGTGGATCTTAAGGCTAATAGAAATATTCAGGGAACAGGACTTGGTCTTGCTATTTCGGGACGTTTGGTTGAACTCATGGGTGGAAAACATGAGGTTACAAGCGAATATGGAAAGGGTAGTAAGTTTAGCTTTAATATACCGCAGGAAATTGCTTCAACCAGTGTGCTTGGTGATGGCAAAAGAATTGAAATAAAGGTAAAGAAATATGCTTCCTTTGAACTTGGACAGTTTACAGGAAAAGCTGATACGACTGGAAGCGTTTCTGAAATAATAGAAAAAGAGGAAGAGATTATAGCTAAGAACTGTGAGAATAAGCTTTTCTTAGTTGTTGATGATAATGCCATTAACATTAAGGTTCTTCAGGCATTACTTAAGGTATTCAGGATAGAAAGTGAATCTGCCATGAGTGGTCAGGAGGCTATTGATAAGTTTAGGGAAAGACAATATGACATGGTATTCATGGATCATATGATGCCTAATATGGATGGTGTAGAGGCAACCTCATTTATAAGAAATCTTAATGTTTCCTGGGCTATGGATACTCCAATAATTGCATGTACTGCTAATGCAATTAAAGGCGTAGAAGAGATGTTCATTGAAAACGGTATGAATGACTATATTTTCAAACCAATTGAGATGGATGATCTTAAAGAACTTCTGAAGAAGTATTTTTGCTAAAGTGAATTGTAATAAATAATAGAAAATGTAATAAAGTAAAATCCCCCGTAAGTAAGGTTACAGTGAACTGAGCTTGCGGGGGATTTTGTCTATTTTAGATAAATTCATTTAATTATTATCATTTGCATACTGGAAAATATACCTGGTAGTTTTCGTATCCTACCTTGTTAAGTGGTATGAAATTGATACCTGGATCCTGATATTTAGTTCTGAAGGTATCAATCCATGAGCCCCATTCACGTTCGTTATCGTGGATAAGTAATTCTGATAGTTCATGACCATGTGTATATAATGTTCTTTCCTCACGGCATAGTCCGGCCAGTACATAAGGTCCGTATGAGAATGCAACCATATCAGAGTCATCCTCAAGCTGTGTTGTATAGATATCCATAGGAAGCATAAGCTTAACTATATCTTTGGCCTTAAAGGTTCTCTTAAGACGAATGAAACCGCCTTCAAGAATTGAATCAATATCAATCTCTTCTTCGTTAAGCATCAAGGTGGCTTTCTTATGAACCCACGCAGGCAATCTTAAATTCAGAGTGAATTCCAAAGGCGAATCCATATTAATTTCGAAACATTCAAGCAAAACATCAGGATGATGCATGTAGATGTGCGAAATGTCATTTTGAGACTGCTTGGCATCGTTGGTGCTGGAAGACTGATAGCAGCCACTTAGTGTATCACGGTACTGATTGATGCTAATTGTTGCTCCATCAATGTCGAAGGCTGCTAAAGAAGCGGCATAGACACCAGTATATATATCTTTGTCCTCCTGATAATAAAGATATCTGTTGTGGGAAGCATTAGCCTGAACTAAGGTTCCGTGACAGCAGAAGAAATCTGAAAACTTGCTTGCCCATACCTTCTTGGCGCCTGAACGAAGTGGCTGGAAGTAGGTGATAAGGCCCTCTTCTTTAGTCAAAGCTTCTTCGCCGTTAGCATGTGAGGTTCTAAAATGTCCCTGAGACATGATTCCGTTGTAGAGATTCTTTTCGATGTAGTCTAAATATCTGTGATCTTTAGTCCATTTAAAAAGAATATCAGCTAGTCTTATCATGTTATAGACAGTACAGTGCTCCTGATTCTTCTGACCTAAGCGATTCTCCATTGAATGTGGAGGAGTCCAGATTTCGCCACAAGTCTGACCACCAGTAACTGAGGTTCCGCGTTTGAAAACTGCAAGGTCAAAGTATGCCATGGCGATGTTTTTGAATCTCTCGATACCAGTTGCCTCATAAATTCTGGCGCATCCAATAGCTTCCGGAATAGTAGTGTTGGCATGCATATTGGTTAATACATCAACGCCCTCTAACAAAGGGTTAAAGAGACGTCTTCTGTCATATTTGTCAATTAATGTAAGATACATTTCATCTTTCGTGAATTCGTAAAGGTCGGCCCAGATTTCTAACATTCCGCCAGTTTCGAAATCAAGGATATCATCCATTTCGTCATAGGACTTGTCCTTAACCCAGTTAAAAAACCATTTAGAAAAATTAATAGAAACCTCTAATGCTTCCTTGTTCCCGGTATAGCGATACATGTCGTTAAGTCCCAGGAAGGTTTTGTGTACAGTATAATGAGGTGCCCAGACCTGTTTACCCTTGGCAATCCAGTAAAAATATTTTTCTGGAATTGAAGCTACCCATTCGCCACCATTTTCAATCTGGCATTTTTTAAGTTCATGAACAATGGCATTTCCTTTTGCTAACAATTCTTCATCACCTGTTTCATGATAGGTAAGGGCTACTGCACTCAAGTAATGACCAAGAAAATGACCTCTAAGCTGACATGTTGGATCTTCCCAGCCTGTGTGAAGAGCTATCTTTTTTCCGTAATTCTGATTTAATCCGGCTTCATTATAATAGTTCATAAGAAGCGCATCTTTATTCAGCTCTGTAAGGTATGTATAGTTATCACGTTCCTTGGTAAGTAATGCGTCATCCTTTAATTTGACTTTATTTCCTTCAAGAGAAATCATTTTTGTTTCCTTTCATGAATGTTTTATATAAGATATTTGCCAGATTTTTGCTACATGAAGAGCGGTTCCTGATACTTTATATGATATAAAAAACATATATCTTTGTATACAGGAAATGTGAAATGTTAGCATTCTAGTTGTAAAACATCTAGATGTGAAAAGAGGTGTGATTTTCAATATTAATTCGAAAATTGGTGATTGTTTCTTGAAAAACCATTTTTTATAACCCCTTCATTTGGGAATATAAGGTTATAAGATTCTAATATCATTCGAATTAGTAACCATGAATAAGATAAAATAATGGTTATCATATTATAGTTATTCTTCTTTTATAACCATTTCATATTTTTGAATTGGTAATAAACCTCAACTATAGGTCTATCTTATTACCCTAAAATACTTTTTTATATGGTGACTGAAGCTATAATAGTCCATTCTTATTACCTTTTTTACAAAATGCATGGGTAATAAGCACATAAAATATTCATTTTTGTAACCATTTTCATTGTTATCCACATGTCAATTTCTCGACGCGGATAGGAATGTATAATGTTGGCATAATAAGGAAATGTGAAATGTTAGTGAAATGTAGGTGGGCTAATTGAGGTTAATATATTGTGGTGATAGAATAAAGTCATAGGCTTAGAGAACTGGTTTAGAATTCCGGTGTAGAAAGTAAAAGAATGTTTAGGCTTAGAAATTCGAGGAAGGTTTTAATCAGGTATGACTATGTGGTTTATTATTATGGCAGTAGTAATGGCGCTTTTAGCGTTGAGCGTGCTGTCTTTAATTAAAAAGGTAAGAAAGTTTAGCAAAAAGATTAATTTTCTTTTAGGCGCAGCGATTGTTGGTGTTACGTTTCTTATATTCTCGCTTTGCTGGACAGTGATTAACGCGATTGTTGTAATGATTCATCTGTTTTTGTTTTGGGCACTTTTTGATGGAATAGGACTTCTTATTGAAAAATGCACTAAAAAGAAAGCGAAAATATATTGGGAAGGAATAGTAACGATTGTTGTAACTACTATATATTTTTCAGTGGCATGGTATCTTGCACATAATGTCTGGATTACAGAATATGATGTTTCCACGTCCAAAGATATAGGTGTTGAGCGCTTTAAGGTTGTTGGATTCGGAGATGCTCATATGGGAGCAATCTTTGATTATGATAAGCTTGAAGAGTATGTTGAAAGAATCAATGAACTTGAGCCGGATGTAGTTTTAATAGTAGGCGACTTTATTGATGATTCGACTACCAGGGAGAATATGGAAAAAAGCTGTGATGCTTTGGCCAAGCTTAAGACGACTCAGGGTGTGTATTTTTCCTATGGAAATCATGATGCAGGTTATAATTCTGCTGAAAGGAGAGGCTATTCGGTAGAAGATTTCGAAAGAAAGCTCACTGAGAATGGTGTTACTATACTGGTTGATGAGGTTCAGAAGGCAGTGGGAAATATATACCTTGTTGGAAGAAACGATACCAGGGTAGTTACAAGACAAAAAGCTTCAGTTCTCTCTTCAATGGTTCCGGATGGTGCATTTAGTCTAGTGCTTGATCATGAGCCTAACGATTATGATAATGAAGAAAATGCCAAAATGGATTTAGTTTTGTCAGGACATACTCATGGAGGTCAGTTCTTCCCAATAACCAAGGTTGGTGAGTGGATAGGCGCTAATGATAAGACCTACGGATACGAAAAACGTACAGACACTAACTTCGTAGTGACATCAGGAATTGCAGACTGGGAACTTAAATTTAAAACAGGATGCAAGTCAGAGATTTTCGTTGTTAATATAGTAAAGGAATGATAAAATTTAGTTTGGTAAATAAATACTTGATATAAAGGAGATTTGCTATGTTTTGTATGAAATGTGGAACACAAAATGCTGATGGTGCAGCGTTTTGTATAGGATGTGGTGAAAGACTCACTCCAGCTACTCCAGTTCCAGCACCAGTTGTAGAGACACCAGTAGTGGAAGAACCAGTAGTTGAGACACCGGTTGTAGAGACACCAGTTGTAGAGACACCGGTTGTAGAAGCTCCAGTAGTAGAAGCTCCGGTAGTTGAGACACCAGTAGTGGAAGCTCCAGTAGCTGAGACACCAGTAGTGGAAGAACCAGTAGTTGAGACACCAGTAGTGGAAGAGCCAGTAGTTGAGGCACCGGTAGTAGAGACACCAGTAGTAGAAGAGCCAGTAGCTGAGACACCAGTAGTGGAAGAACCAGTAGTTGAGGCACCAGTTGTAGATGCAGCACCTGCTGAGCCAGTAACATATGAGCAGCCAGTGTACGAGCAGCCAGTACAGCAGCCAGTATATGAGCAGCCAGTACAGCAGCCTGTATATGAGCAGCCAGTGCAGCAGCCAGTATACCAGCAGCCTGTGTATGAGCAGCCAGTGCAGCAGCCTGTATATCAGCAGCAAATGTATCAGCAGCCTGCTCCTCAGGAAGCTCCTAAGAAAAAGAAGAAGCATTTAGGACTTAAAATATTCTTAATCATTTTAGGACTTCTAATTGTAGGCGCAGGAACTTTAGTTGCACTTCATTTCTTCGTATGGAATAAGACAGTTGAGGTTGACCTTTCGAAGTATGTTGAGGTTGAATTCGAAGGATATGAAGGATTCGGAACAGCGAAGGCTTCATTTGATAAGAAGGCATTCGAAAAAGATTTCGGAGAAGAGATTAAGATTAACAAATTCACATTCTTAGTTGATATGATTAAGGGTGATGAGAAGATAGAGTGGAGTAAGGTTCCAGATCAACTTGATGAAATCGATGCAATAGATGGTCTTGTTGAGAAGTGTATTGATGGATCTTTAGATAAGACAGATGGCCTTTCTAACGGTGATAAGATTAAATATACATTCGAGTGCGATGATGAGACAGCCAAGGATTACTTCAATACTGTTATGCAACATGAAGAAATCGAGTTCGAGGTAGAAAACCTTGATGCGGCAGCACCATTTGATCCTTTCGAAAACCTTGAAGTTAGAACTGAAGGTATTGACGGAGAGGGAACAGCTGAGTTGTATTTTGATTTAGTAGTTCCTGAGTTAGATGATTTAACCTATACTTTGGATAAGGAAATGAACCTTACTAATGGTGATTACGTTACAGTAAATGTAAGCCTCAATATTTCAGAGGATGAATTCAGAAATAAGTATGGCAAGGTTCTTGAATCTACACAGAAGGAATATCAGGTTATTGGACTTTCGCAGTATATTTCAAGCAATAATGATATGTCTTCCTTCCAGTTAAATCAGTTACAGTCTGCAGCTGAGCCTAAGTTAAATGAATTGTTCACATTCACAGCAGATGGCGGAATGGAGTTCGAACTTGAGAATGCCAACTATATTGGTAATGTAATTGTCAAAAAGAATCCAGGAAGCTCAATCAGAAGTGAGAATGTGATCTTCATGGTATATGAAATCGATGAAGAAGTAACAATTGATAATGATGAAGTATATGGTAGTGAAGATTTGAAGCTTTACGAATTCGTAGCATACAAGGATATACTTGCTGTAGCTGATGAACTTTCATTTGATACTCTTAATGTTGTCTATACTGAAAACAAATATGAATTTGAAATTTTAGCTGAAGCTGTTAAGAAGGGAAAGCCAAATCAGAAGTGGAACTGCTGGATATTAGGATATGATAATATTGATGATCTTGCAGCTTACCTTTCAGATACAGTAAGCCAGTTAGATGATGTAACAGTAGAAGATAACATTACATTATCACATACAAGAGTTAGATAGTTTTATAGGTGAATCGTTTCACGGTTTACAAAGTAACGCTAGATAACACAAAATCCCAGGGAAATGAACCCTGGGATTTTGTTTACTAAATGCGGGTGACAGGACTTGAACCTGCACGTCGGGGACACCAGAACCTAAATCTGGCGCGTCTGCCAATTCCGCCACACCCGCGTATTCTATTTACGAACTTTATCAGTTTACCATCATCATTTTTTCTTGTCAATCATCCATCTTAGTAAGTTTTCTATAAACCAAACATTGGCTCCATTTTTCTATTTACATCAATTTTACGTTTGCTGTTTTTGCTATGTATACTACATTTAACAAGAAATCACTCTTGGTTTCTTATTATTTGTTAGTGTGTCTATTTTCATAGTTTCATCTTTCTGACCCGCCTAAATTTCTTCGAGTGGGTCTAAATCTCATTGTACCATCTTTCTGACCCGCCTAAATTTCTTCGAGTGGGTCTAATTTTCATTCTCCTGTCTTTCTGACCCGCCTAAATTTCTTTGAGTGGGTCTAAATCTCGTTGTACCATCTTTCTGACCCGCCTAAATTTCTTCGAGTGGGTCTAAATCTCATTGTACCATCTTTCTGACCCACCTAAATTTCTTCGAGTGGGTCTAAATCTCATTGTACCATCTTTCTGACCCGCCTAAATTTCTTCGAGTGGGTCTAATTTTCATTCTCCTGTCTTTCTGACCTAGGCAATATAGGTAACTGAATATAAAGATTATAGAATTTTATAATCATTTTTAATACAGTTGAATATTTTGGATGGTAATAAGACTTTTTCGGCACCAATTATAACTTCACTAATCCATCTTTGAAAGAATATTTTTATTCAATCTTATGAAATAGATTATGGTTACAGTTGCAGACATTACTTCGGCGATTGGGAAAGCCCACCATACATAAGTTACATCGCCAAGAAGTGACAATAAATATGCCGCTGGAAGAAGAACTACTATCTGTCTCATAATTGAAGTAACCATACTGTAGATGCTCTTTCCAAGAGATTGGAACATTGTTCCTGCTACTATACAAAAGGCAGCTACAGGGAAGTGAACACCGATAATCTTAAGAGCCGGAACGCCAATACCAAGCATGGTTTCTGAAGCATCGAATAGTCCCAGAAGCGTTCCAGGAATAAGCTCGAAAGCAATAGTTCCAACAAGCATAATAATAGTTGCATAAGCCCAGGCTAATTTCCAGGTCAGCATCATTCGGTCCTTTCTTCTTGCACCATAGTTGAATGCAATGATTGGAACCATACCACCATTCAGACCGAATATTGGCATGAAGATGAAGCTTTGAAGCTTGTAATATACACCGAATACCGCGGCTGCTGTATCCGAGAAGCTAATCAGGATCTTGTTCATCACATAGTTCATAACTGAACCAATGGCCTGCATTATGATAGACGGAATACCTATTTTATATATTTCTGCAATCATTTTGCCATCAGGTCTGAATCCCTTCATGCTGATGTTAATATCAGGATTTTTCTTGACATTAAATAAATAAGCCAAAGATGCAGCGACAATCTGTCCTATAACAGTAGCAACTGCGGCACCCTTAACGCCAAGCTTAGGTGCTCCCAATAATCCGAAAATGAAAATTGGATCAAGGATAATATTGATAATTGCACCAGTTGACTGTGTGATCATTGTATAGAAGGTGCGACCTGTAGATGTCAAAAGTCTTTCGAAAATGAACTGAGCGAAAATTCCGAAAGAACATGTGCATACGACTGTCATGTAATCAATGCCGTATGAAACAATGGTTGGATTGTCGGACAGACTCTTGTAATATGGCTCTACGAAAAACAATCCAATAATAAGGAATACTAAATAGCACATTGCGGACAAAAATATACCATTTGTTGCTGCTTTATTAGCATTCGCATATTCCTTTTCGCCAAGTGATCTTGAAAGAATTGCATTAATACCTACAGCAGTACCACCTGCCAGGGCGATAGTCAGTGTCTGCAATGGAAATGCCAAAGATACTGCTGTCAGAGCATCTTCGCAGATTCTCGCAACGAAAATACTGTCTACTATATTATAAAGGGCCTGTACCAGCATTGATGCCATCATAGGAAGCGACATCGTAAGCAAAAGCCTGTTTACTGGCATAACCCCCATTTTGTTTTCTTCTCTTAATTCATTTTCCATATTACTCATCGTATGCCTTTCGTATTGATTTATTTGAAATTCAATGAATTATTCTATGTAAAAGCTATTGAATAACTCATCCAACAGCCATTGAATAATTATTACGAAAACTATTCAACAGAATATTCATATATTGAAAACGTATATTCTTTGTGAAATATTGTTATATTTTTGCACAAAAATATAGTATTTTTTCACAAAACAGAATGATATTATTACAACGTGCCTGGGAAGGAAGAATATCCTGACCTTACGCACCAACCCAATGATAATACCACAATTGGTTGAATGCTACCAACTTTTTGCTATTTTGTCATGATACATATTGCTATATTGTTATGAAATACAGTTATAGTGATATTTTAATAAATATTCAGTAAAAATTGAGATTACTATACTTTGAACGTATTAGTTGAGGACAAAGATATGAGTACTACAGTAAAAACTAAAATGACAGATATGACCGTAGGTAATCCTACGAAGCATATTTTATTATTTGCAATTCCTTTATTAATAGGAAATATGTTCCAGCAGCTTTATAACACTATCGATTCATTAATCGTCGGAAAATATGTTAGTGCTGATGCGCTTGCTGCAACAGGTACATGTGGATCATTAACATTCCTTTTCTTTTCGTTAAGCTCTGGATTAGCAATAGGAATTGGAATTATTATTTCACAGTATTTCGGCGCGAAGGACGACGCTGGTGTTAGAAATACCATTGCTAACTCTGTATATATACTTATTGTCGCTTCTTTTGCGGTAATGATTCTTGGATTTTTATTGGCAAGACCATTGCTCGAAATGATGTCAACACCAGAAGAGATTATAGATGATGCAGTAACCTACTTAAGAACCACATGCTGTGGAATAATTTTCATTGCGTTATATAACGGTGTAGCTTCTGCACTACGAGCTCTTGGAGATTCTCGTACACCATTATATTTTTTAATAGTATCAAGCTTTTTAAATATTGGTTTTGATCTTTTGTTTGTTATTGCGTTTGATATGGGAGTATTCGGAGTAGCTTTCGCAACAGTTATCGCACAGGCTGTATCTGCTGCATTGTCGCTAATATATGCAGTGCTCAAGGTTCCTTACTTTAAGCTTTCGAAGGAAGAAATGAAACCATCAAAGCATATCATTGCACGTTCATTCAGACTTGGTGTTCCTATGGCACTTCAAAGTTCAATGATTGCTGTTTCAATGATCGTAATTCAGGGTGTTGTTAACAGCTTCGGAACAACCGTAATGGCAGCATACACCATTACATGTAAGGTTGACCTTATAGCAAGCCAGATGTATAACGCAATAAGTGCTTCTCTAACCACATATTCAGGTCAGAATCTTGGAGCAAAACATTTGGATCGTGTTAGTGCAGGATACAAACGAGGAGTTATTATCCTTACGATTTATAACCTTATCATAATTCCGATTATCTATTTCTTTAGCCAGCCTATAACAGCGTTCTTCGTTAATGAATTAGATGTAATTTCATTTGGTGCTGATGCACTAAAGATAACAACTCTTTTCTATATTCCACTTGGACTTATCTATGTTCCAAGAGGAGTATTAAATGGATGTGGTGATGCTAAGTTCTCTTTGATCAACGGTATTTCAGAGGTTATATGCAGAATTGTTTTTGCGAACCTTTTAACCCAAATTGCTTCAATTGGAATGTGGGGAGTATGGTGGGCAACAGCTCTTACATGGACTACAGTTGCCATTATCTGTAACGGAAGATATCTGCGTGGCAGATGGAAAACGCTAAAGGCTTAGAAGGTAGAAACTCCGGTTATGATAAAAACACATAATGGCATATAATAGATTGCATGATAGAAGTTAATTCATTAAAAATAGAAGAACTTAATATTTTTAATAAGTGTAATGAAGCACAGCTTTTGCATTATTTCGAACCAAAAGAAGGTGTGTTCATTGCAGAAAGTCCTAAGGTTATTGAAAGAGCATTAAATTCAGGCTATGAGCCTATATCAATGCTTCTCGAAAAGGGACACGTTCAGACTGAGTGCAAAGATATAATTGCCAGGTTAGAAAAGGATTATGACATTCCTATATATTTGGCTTCGCCGGAAATACTTATCAATCTTACAGGCTATGAGTTAACACGAGGCGCCCTGTGTGCTATGCGGCGAAAACCTCTTAGGGAAGCATCGATGCTTTGCGAAGGTGCAACTAAAATTGTTGTGCTAGAGGATGTTGTTAATCCGACTAATATAGGTTCTATCGTAAGAAACGCGGCAGCCCTTGGCGTGGACGCAGTTTTATTTACTAAAGGCTGCGCAGACCCGTTATACCGAAGGGCACTTAGGGTCAGCATGGGAACAGCTCTGCAGGTTCCATGGACGTTCTTAAATAATGAAGGTTCAGAATATGTGGATGAGCTTAAGTCGTGGGGATTTACTACTATTTCTATGGCGCTTGTGGAAGACACACTGCCAATTAGTGATAAAAGACTATATAAAAATGAAAAGACAGCAATTATCTTGGGAACAGAGGGTGACGGATTAAGAAAAGAAACTATTTCTAATTCTGACTATACTGTATGTATTCCAATGAAGAATGGAGTTGATTCCTTAAATGTTGCCAGTGCAAGTGCAATAGCCATATGGTCACTGGTTAATGGTTAAAAGCTATAAAGCAAAAAACGTATGCAGATTGAAACTGCATACGTTTTTTATTATTACACTATGCTGTGCTCGTTGCACTACATGGTGTGCTCATAATAATAAGTTTTAGTTAGTTGATCTTGAGTATTCACACATCATATCGCCACTTGGCTGATAATATCTGAATGTAACTATAATTTCATCAAATGAACCTAACTTCTGGAAATCTCCGAAAATAACATCATCTGGCTGCTGAGAAAGTCCATCGATGATCTGATCTCCACCGGAAGGATCCATTTCATTTAAGTAGTAGTATGAATAAATAACTTCATTTCCGATAGCTTCGAAAGTGATGTCAGCATAAGTAGTGCTGTACTGCTTTAATGTCTGATCACATGAAGCTTTAAATGCATCAAAGTATGCAGGATTATCATTGAAGAACTCTTCAACTGAAATTGAAGCTTCTGCTGCAGGAGCTTCTTCTCCAAGATCATCAGCTATCTTGTCAAGATCATCCATAATATCAGCTTCAGCTGACTCGATTGCAGATGAAGCTTCGTCTTCCCAGTTGTCGAAAGCATCTTCCTTAGAGCTTGAAGCTTCTGACTTAGAAGACTTAGAAGCCTTTGATGAGTCCTTGTCATCGCTACATCCGATAACTGCAACAGCAGTTAACAATGCTAAAAGAACTAAACTAAATTTTTTCATTTTTTCTCCTCTCGCGGTGCCCCTTATGACACCATGCTATAAATTATTATTAGTACTCGTCAATTATTACCTTATTTATATGGTATAGTCAAGAAAAATCTATTGACTATGCCATTCTAATATGCTTTAATGGATTAAATTGAAAAATTAATAAGCTTTAAACCGATGAGAAAGAGGAGTAGATTTAATCCCTTCATTATGAGAGAGCCACAGCTGGTGAGATTGTGGTAATGAATATTATTTTGAATGGACTTTCGAGGGCGAGCACAACGGCAGAGTTTTAGAATGCTTAGTATGCAAGACGGAGATGACACTTCGTTAACAAGGTCAGCATATGATAGTATGCAATGAGAGGGCGTATGATACGTCAAGCAGGGTGGCACCGCAGGAAATGAATTTTACCTGTCCCAGCATTATTTCACTAATAATGTTGTGGCAGGTTTTTTTGAGGACAAAAATATGATTTTAGATAAGATAGTAGAAGATAAGAAAGTAAGACTTGTTGAGCATAAGTCGAAAATTAGCGAAAACGATATGAGACGCCTTGGTGAGGAAGCTTTGAAGACGGGCAGGATTTCGGCACTAAATGGTGAAATCATACGCGAAGCTGAAGACGACCTTTTCTACAAGAATCTTAAAAAGGATGGAATCTCGATTATTGGTGAATTTAAGAAAGCTTCTCCAAGCCTTGGTAAGATTGAATCAAAAATCGATTTGTTAGAAAGAATTGATGAGTATAACGCTTCGGTTGATGCAATTTCGTGTCTTACTGAGGAAGATCATTTTAATGGAAATATTGATTATTTAAAGACTATTAGAGAAAAATCAAATCTTCCAATCATTCGAAAGGATTTCATGATTGATGAGTACCAGTTCTATGAGGCCAAATATATAGGTGCTGATGCAGTATTGTTGATCACAGCGATTTTAGATGATGCAATGATGAAATCGTTTTATGAGCTTGCAAGAGAATTAAAGCTTGGCGTTTTAGTTGAAACGCATGATGAGTATGAGATTGAAAGAGCACTAAAGATTGATCCAAGAATTATAGGTGTTAACAATAGAAATCTTAAGGATTTTTCAATATCATTGGAAAATACTGGAAGACTTAAAAAGTATATACCTGAGGATAAGGTTTTCGTAGCTGAAAGCGGAATTATGACTGATGATGATGTTAAATATCTAAAAGAAGTAGGAGTGGATGCGTTCTTAATTGGAAGAGCATTCATGGAATCCGAAAATCCAAGAGAGCTTGCCAAAAAGTGGAAAAGCTGAGAAATGGAGGTTATAATGCCAACACCGAAAATAAAGATATGTGGTCTTACGGATCCTAAAGAAGCTTCGTATCTTAACGAGGCGAAGGTGGATTACGCGGGCTTCGTATTTTATGAAAAAAGTAAAAGAAATATAAATGTAGAAAAGGCAAAAGAGATTTTCGCTTCTTTAGATGATAGTATCAAAAAAGTAGCTGTAATGGTTTCACCAAGCAAAGAAGATATTATCGAAAAGAATGAGAACGGCTTTGATATAGTTCAGATTCACAAGGAACTAAAAAAAGAAGTTCTTGAAGCTTCTACTCTTCCTGTGTGGTATGCGATTAACATAGAAGACGAGGATGAAGCTAATAGGAAAATGGAATATCTTGAGAGCTTTTCAGAAGAACTAAGAAATAAGATTGAAGCTATAGTTGTTGATGCTCCAGTCTTCGGCTCTGGAAAAACCTTTAACTGGAAAAAGAGTAAGCGTCTATTAAAAGCTGGCGCACAGTCACCGCCCACATTCGTTCTGGCCGGAGGACTTAATGCTCTGAATGTTGAAGAGGGAATCAATATATTTGGCCCGGACGTTGTGGATGTAAGCTCCGGAGTTGAAAGCGAAATCGTTGAAACTGCAAGAAATAGCGCCGAGAACGAGATAAATAAAACAGGAAAGGACAGGCAGAAAATTCTAGATTTTGTTGCAGCTGTCAGAAATACTAAGGAGGATTAAAATGAATAAGAAAGCATATTATGGTGAATACGGTGGTCAGTACGTATCAGAATCATTGATGAATACATTAAATGAAATAGATGAGGCATTCGAAGCTGCAATCAAGGATGAGGAGTTCATTAAGCAGTATCACTATTACCTAAAGCAGTATGTTGGAAGAGAGACACCTTTATATTTGGCAGAGCGTCTTTCTGAAAAATACGGTACAAAGATATATTTAAAGAGAGAAGATTTAAACCATACTGGAGCACACAAAATTAATAATGTTATCGGCCAGATTCTTCTTGCCAAGCGTATGGGTAAGACTAAAATCATCGCTGAAACAGGTGCCGGTCAGCATGGAGTTGCAGCAGCTACAGGTGCAGCACTATTTAATATGGAATGTACTGTATACATGGGTAAGGAGGATGTTCAAAGACAGGCTCTTAACGTTATGCGTATGGAAATGCTTGGTGCTAAAGTTGTTGCTGTTGAGTCAGGAAGCAATACTTTAAAGGATGCAACTAACGAAGCAATAAGAACGTGGGCTAAGACAGCAGAGGATACCTTCTATATTATAGGTTCAGCTATTGGACCACATCCTTATCCTAAGATGGTTAAAGAGTTCCAGGCAGTAATCAGTAGAGAAGCCAAGAAGCAGCATTATGAAGTAGAAGGAAAGCTTCCAGATGTAGTAATGGCCTGCGTGGGTGGTGGCTCTAACTCAATTGGTATGTTCGCTGATTTCATAGATGAGGAAGGTGTTGAACTTATTGGTGTTGAGGCAGCAGGTAAGGGTGTAGATACTGATGAGCACGCAGCTTCAATGGCTAAGGGTCGTCCAGGTGTACTTCACGGAACAAGATCATATCTTCTTCAGGATGAAGATGGAAATATACAGCTTGCACATTCAATTTCTGCAGGTCTTGATTACCCTGGTGTTGGACCAGAGCATGCATATTTGCACGACACAGGAAGAGCAAAATATGTACCTATCACAGACGTAGAGGCTATGGATGCTTTGATGGAGCTTACCAAGCTTGAGGGAATAATTCCTGCTATTGAGAGTGCTCATGCTATGGCATATGCATTTAAGAAGGCTAAGGAAATGACTAAGGATCAGTCTATGATTGTCTGCCTTTCTGGTAGAGGAGATAAGGACGTTAATACTATATCTAACTACCTTGCTGGTAATGGATATCTGAACTAAGCATATTAGGACAAAGATATAGTTTCTATATATTTATAAGGAGAAAATACATGGCTAACAGAATTGAGAATAGATTAAATGAGTTAAAAGCAAATAATCAAAAAGCATTCATAACATATATTACAGCTGGACTTCCAAATATGGACAAGACAAAGGAAATTGTTAAGGCGCAGAATAATATTACTGACGTAATAGAACTTGGAATTCCTTTTTCGGATCCAACAGCTGATGGTCCTGTTATTCAGCAGGCATCATATGAGGCTATTTTGAATGGTGCAACCTTAAAGAAAACCTTCGCACTTATGAAGGAGCTTAGAGATGACAAAGTAGAGACTCCAATCGTATTCATGATGTATTACAACACAATTGTAAATTATGGAATTGAGGAATTCGTTAAGAAGTGTCATGAAACAGGAGTTGATGGCCTTATCGTTCCTGACCTTCCATATGAAGAACAGGATGATTTAAAGAAGGCACTTGATGGAAGTGATGAAACAATATTAATTCAGCTTGTTTCCCCTATTTCAAAGGATAGAATTCCAACAATTGTTAAGGAAGCAAGAGGTTTCATCTACTGTGTATCTTCAATGGGTGTTACAGGTCAGGCAGCAGATTTCCATAAGGAGGTTTGTAATTATCTTTCATATGTTAAGGAGCAGTCTAAAGTTCCAGTTATGATGGGATTCGGAATAAGAACAGCCCAGGATATCGTTCCTATGAAGGATATTATTGATGGAGCTATCGTTGGAACATATTTCATAGAACTTCTTCGTAAGAATAATTTCAATCCGGAAGCTGCGAAGGAATATGCAACAACCTTCAAGAAGGATATTAATGAGCTTTAATTAAAGAACTAAATTGGGTACAAAGATATAAGCATTCAATATGCAGCAACTAAGTAAAGAAAGGGAAATAGCGATGATTAAAGAAGCAATAGTAAAGATTGTTAACAAAGAGGATTTAACATATCAGGAAGCATATGACGTAATGAACGAGATAATGAGCGGTGAGACAACACCTACTCAGAATGCAGCTTTCCTGGCAGCATTGTCTACTAAGAGTACTAAAAGAGAAACTACTGATGAAATCGCCGGATGTGCAGCAGCTATGAGAGAGCATGCATTAGTTGTTGATGGTGGTGACAGAGATACATTCGAAATCGTAGGTACAGGCGGAGATAATGCAGGAAGCTTTAACATCTCTACTACAACTGCTTTCATCGCAGCGGCAGCAGGAATGATGGTAAGTAAGCATGGAAACCGTGCTGCTTCTTCAAAAAGTGGAACTGCTGACTGCTTAGAAGCTCTTGGTGCTAACATTAACCTTGAGCCCCAAAAGTGTGTTGAGCTTTTAGATTCAGCAGGCTTTTGCTTCTTCTTCGCACAGAAGTATCATACTTCGATGAAATATGTTGGTGCTATCAGAAAAGAATTAGGTTTTAGAACTGTATTTAATATTTTAGGACCATTAACTAATCCAATTCACCCTAAGCGTCAGTTACTTGGTGTATATGATGACAGCCTGGTTGAGCCACTTGCAAGAGTTCTTTATGGACTTGGCGTTAAGAATGGTTTAGTTGTATTCGGAAAAGAAAAGCTTGATGAGATAACAGCAGTTGGACCAACTCTTTGCTGCGAATTCGAAAATGGTGAATATAAGACTTATGAAATTTGCCCAGAGGATTTCGGTTTCCACAGATGCAAGAAAGAGGATTTAGGTGGTGGAACTCCAGAGGAAAATGCGAAGATTACCAGAGGTATCCTGGATGGAAGCCTTAAGGGACCAAAGTTAGATACAGTGCTTATGAATGCAGGTGCAGCATTATATGTAGGAAAGAAGGCTCCATCTATCGCTGCAGGAATTGAGCTTGCGAAGGAACTTATTGCTTCAGGTAAGGCTATTGAAGCTCTTGATAAGTTCATCGAGGCTTCTAATAAGTAGTCATACAGTAAGGTTTTTAAGTTACAAGTTTATAAAATATATGTTTATAAGGTATATGTTTATAAGGTATATGTTTGCAGGATAAATGTTTACGAAATATATGAGGATGAAAGTATGTTAATCCCTGAAATTGAAGAAGTAAAAAAATATAGTAATGACTATAAATATGTCCCTGTCAAAAAGGAAATCTTTTCTGACATAAGAACTCCTATTGAGGTGTTAAGAATATTAAAGAATGTAAGCCAGCATGTATATATGCTTGAGTCAGTTGAGAATCAGGAAAACTGGGGACGTTATACGTTCTTAGGATACAATCCTAAAATATGCATTACATGCTCTAATGGAGAACTTAAGGTTCTTGATGACCAGGGAGTGACTCTTCATGAGGAAACAACTACTCATCCTGCTATATATTTGAAAAAGCTTTTAGCTGAGTATAAGAGTCCTAAGATGGAAGATTTTCCTACCTTTACAGGCGGGTTAGTAGGGTATTTTGCTTATGACTACATTAAATATAGTGAGCCTACATTAAATCTTGATGCTAAGGACGAGGAAGGCTTTAAGGATGTTGACCTCATGCTTTTTGACAAGGTTATTGCATTCGATAATGTTAAGCAAAAAATTATAGTTATTGCCAATGTTAATCTTTCCAAGGCTGATGTTGATTACAAGAGAGCAGAAAGTGACATTGATGCCATAATTAATTTAATTGAAAACGGAACTCCAGCTAAGATAGAGCCTGGAAAAATGACATCAGATTACAGGAAGCTTTTCGAGAAGGAAGCCTTCTGCGATATGGTAGAAAAGGCGAAAAAATATATCTATGAGGGAGATATTTTTCAGGTTGTTCTCTCCAATAGACTTGAGGCTGATTTTGAAGGCAGCTTATTTAACACTTACAGAGTTTTAAGAACAATTAATCCATCTCCTTACATGTTTTATTTTTCGGGAGATGATATAGAGGTTGCCGGCGCGTCTCCAGAGACACTTGTTAAGCTTGAAAATGGTGTGCTTCATACCTTCCCTCTGGCAGGAACAAGACCAAGAGGCAAGAATAAGAAGGAAGATCTTGCGCTTGAAAAAGAGCTTCTGGCAGATGAGAAAGAACGTGCCGAACATAATATGCTGGTTGACCTTGGAAGAAATGACATAGGAAAAATTAGTAGCTTCGGTTCTGTAGAAGTTGAAAAATATATGTCTATAGAAAGATATTCTCACGTAATGCATATTGGATCTACAGTTCGAGGAGAGCTTGCCGAAAATAAGCATGAGCTTGATGCTGTAGATGCCATTCTTCCAGCAGGAACATTATCAGGAGCTCCTAAGATAAGAGCATGTGAGATTATCAATGAGCTTGAGGATAACAAAAGAGGTATATACGGCGGTGCTATAGGATATGTTGATTTTACAGGAAACCTTGATACATGTATCGCTATAAGAATTGCATTTAAGAAAAACGGTAAGGTATTCGTTCGTTCGGGTGCTGGTATAGTAGCAGATTCAGTTCCAGAGAATGAATTTCAGGAATGTATTAATAAGGCAAAGGCCGTTATGATGGCTATTTCCAAGGCAGAGGAACTGTAAATCTAAGGAGATTTGAAAGTATGATTTTACTGATAGATAATTATGATAGCTTTTCTTATAACCTGTATCAGTTAGTAGGAACAATCAATGAAGATATTAAGGTTATACGAAATGATGAGATGACAATTGACGAGATTGAAAAGCTTGCACCTTCACATATAATCATTTCACCAGGTCCTGGGAAGCCAAAGGATGCAGGAATATGTGAGGATGTTATACTTCATTTCATGGGTAAGATTCCGATTATAGGTGTATGTTTGGGACACCAGGCAATATGTGAAAGCCTTGGAGGAACTGTTAGCTATGCCAAGCGTCTTATGCATGGAAAAAGCTCAATAGCTTCAATTGATACAACAGCACCTATATTTAATGGTATGGATTCGAAAATTCAGGTTGCAAGATATCATTCACTTTCGGCAGTTAAGGATGAGCTTCCAGACTGTCTTAAGATTATTGCTACAGCTGACGATGATGACGAAGTGATGGCAGTTATGCACAAAGATTATCCATTATATGGGGTTCAGTTTCATCCAGAATCAATCCTCACTCCTTCAGGATTAGAGATATTAAAGAACTTTCTTAAATAGTATGAATGCAGGAATGCCTGATAAGAATATGAGGTTGCAATCTTAAACTTCTGGCAGTATTATAAACCATTAGGAACAAAAATATATGCAGGAGAAAGAAAGATGGTTAAAGTATTTTATAATCCATTAGCCAATAATAAAGAGGGATTGGCTGGTGCGAAGACTATCGAAAGTAAGGTAAGTGAAGATACATTCGAGTACATTGATTTAACAAAGGTCGATGATCTGACTCAGATTTTTAAATCAGTTAGCAAAGAAGACAGGATAGTAATCTGTGGAGGCGACGGAACTCTTAATAAGTTAGTTAATAGTGTAGCCGAAGAGGACCTTCCAGAAAAAATTGATTATTATCCATGCGGTACAGGAAATGATTTCGCAACAGAGCTTGGAGCTAAGCGTGAAGAAGTCGTAGAGGACATTAAGAAATATCTTGTATCTTTGCCAACGGTAGATGTTAAGGGAAAAACATATAAGTTCTTTAACGGAATAGGCTATGGTATTGACGGATACTGCTGCGAGGTTGGAGATAAGCTCCGTGAGACTACGACAGGAAAGATAGATTACACAGGAATTGCCATTAAAGGAATTTTATTTAAGTTCAAGCCTGTAACAGCAACAGTGACAGTTGATGGTAATACCAAGGTGTATAAGAACTGCTGGTTGACACCATGTATGAATGGAAAATGCTATGGTGGTGGTATGATTCCAACACCTGGTCAGGAAAGACTTGGAAATCCTAAAAAGCTTTCTGTTATGGCATATCACTGTAAGAGTAAACTTAAGGCACTTATGGTATTTCCTAATATATTCAAGGGTGAGCATGTTAAGGTGACCAAAGTAGTAGAAATACTTGAGGGATGCAATGTTAATGTTAAGTTCGACAGAGCGTGTGCATTGCAGATTGATGGTGAGACAATTTCTGACGTAACAGAATTTTCAGCCAGAGTATAAATTTGATTTAGATTTTTTCACAGGAATCTGGGAAATTAGGATTGCTGCGAACATAACGATGCATCCTATGATTTCACGTGTGGTCAGAAGTTCATTTAGATAAAGCCATCCGGATAATACAGAGACAACGGACTCAAGACACATAATAATCGAGGCGATGGTTGGATTGGTTCCATTCTGACCAATAATCTGGAAAGTGTAAGCGATACCTGATGAAAGAATCGCAGCGTAAAGAATTGGTCCCATGGCATTCATTATGTGCTCGATAGTTGGCACTTCGAATATGAACATTAAAATAGAAGATAATGTTCCACAGACGAAGAACTGAATGCAGCTCATGAACACAGGGTTAGCTTTGACTACAAAATGATCAATAACAAGAATGTGCAGTGTGAAGAACATGGCACATAATAATAAAAGAATTTCCCCCATGCCAATGGAAAAGTCGTTATCCTTAATGCAAAGAAGATATAATCCGCATACAGCAGTGACTACTGCAATCCAGATGGTGAAGGGGATTTTTCTTTTAAGGAATATACCAACAACAGGCACTAAAACAACATACATTGAAGTAATGAAGCCTGCTTTTCCGGGACCAACATAAAGCATAGAGCTTTGCTGAAGGTTAGAAGCAACACACAGGACTAGACCACATACAATGCCGCCAATAACTGTGTTCTTAACAAAAATATTCTTAGGAATTATATTTCCCTCTGAATCTAAATGTTCTTTTGATTTTTTGTTTACAATCTTCGTATAAATTAGCGAAATTGGAATAAGAAATAATGCTCCTATAAGGTTTCTTACACCGGAAAAGGTGAAAGGACCTATGTGATCCATACCAACATCCTGAGCAACGAAGGTTGATCCCCACAAAAAAGCTGCGAAGAATAAAAGTATATATTTGTACAAATTGGATTTATTATTAGTCTTCATAACGCAATGGAGATTATAGCACATTTTTATTACAGAGTTAATACAAAATGCACGGATATAAGGTACAAAGGATATTAGCTTCACGTGAAAATGTGGACAACAAGATATAGATTTAGGTTTGAGGTTGCAAGTTAGGGTCTAAAAATTATGTTAACAAATTTTAGTACATCCTCTTGACATATAGCCACTATATATTGTATCTTTAAGTTACAAGTGAGATTATGTAAAGTACTTATGTTAATACATGAATAAGCCGATATATTACTATATGTTGTGTTCGCAGAAAAACAATAAGTGAACACATTCTTCGATGGTACATTATATTTACTGTCACGAAACAGACAGTCGGAATACGAAAGGTGGATATGTTATGAAAAAGAAAATAATGGCTTTGGTAGCTTCATTTGCTATCGCAGCAACAACATTTTTAGCTACAGGTGTTGTTGATTCCATGGCAGCAACCAGTGTTGCCACAGTTGAAGGAACTGTAGAGAATGGATCAACAGCTGCATTAATTAAGTTAAACACAGACGGCCAGACAATGCTTATCAAGACAGATTCGGAAACGGATTTTTCGAACTGCAAGAATTTGCTTCCTGGAAGAAAGGTTGTAATTTCAGTAGCATATGGATCTGATGCCTATATGCATGCTGTAACAGTAAGAGATGGAAATAATACAACAACAGCTTCTGTTGACAGCTCTAATCAGTCAACAATTTATGGAAAAATCAAGTCAGCTAATCTTCAGACTAATGTTTTAAGAGTAGATACACCACAGGGTGAGATGGAAATTAAGTTGGACCCAAGCACAGATCTTTCAGGCTGTTCAGTTCTTGCTATTGATAAGCAGTATGAGATGTCAGTTGCTAGAGGATCTGATGCATACATGCACATCGTATCGATGAGAGATTCTTCAACAGGATATACTTACTCAAACTCATCAAGTTCATCAAGCTCATCAAGCACTTCTTCATACTCAGATAAGGTTACACAGTATGTAACTGGTAAGGTTGGAAGTAAGTCAAATGACGACGTTCTTCTTTTACAGACTGATTCAGGAGAGATGCAGCTTAAGTTAAGTTCTCTTGAAATGTGTAAGGTTCCATTGTATGTAGGATCTGAGATTAAGGTTGGTATTGCTTATAATAATGCTTACTGGCATGCAATCGTAATTACTAAGAAGTAAAGTAAGAAAAGGTTTAGAGCCAAAGATATATTTACTAAAATTAAACTCCTTAATGTGCTATAATTGGTACGTTAAGGAGTTTTTTTATGAACATTTATTATATTATTTTTTCTATATTTGTAGTAGTTGGAACAGTAGCTCCGCTTTTAGGTTTTTTGTATTTACTTAAAAAAATACCAACAAGAATATCAGTATCATTAATGCTGGCCAATCTGGGTGCATTGACTATGAACATTGGATATGCACTTATAGGAGTATCTTCGTCGCTGTCAGTAGCTATATATTCTCACAAAATTCAGCTGGTTGGTAATGGACTGTTTCTTATATTCTTTTCAATGTTCATAGTTAATTACCTTCATTTTAGACATGCTTACAAGTTTTCGATTGGCGTTACTTTGTTTGAAATAGCTTATATTATAATTGAATCCTTTGGACTTGATAAGGGATTTATTATAGGAAAGTACTCATTTACTTTCATGTCTAAGTATGGAATATATATTCTTCGTTTTGAAGAGGGAGCAGTTTACAAAATAAGATATTCAGTGCTTGCGGTTATTAGTGTTTTGGTTATTGCTCAGTGTGTTATAAGACTTATCATAAATAAGAGTAAAACTGAAAGAAAGAATACACGAAGAATTTGTAACAGCATGATTGTCATAGCTGTAGCAACTGTGGCCAAAATGATGCTTTCTATAGATTTTGATTTTCTGCCGATGGCATTATCACTGGCACTTCTTTTGATTGATTTCGGAGTTGTTCAGGGAGACTTTTTAAGAGTAACTGATATAGGAAGAGAGTGGATGTTTGATAATATGGATCAGGCGTTCATAATTGTTGATGCCATGTATGGTTATCTTGATTCTAACAGGGGAGCGATGAGAATATTCCCGGATCTTAGGAATGTTAAGCTTGAGAGAAAAATTCCGGCTGAGATTAGAGATTTATTTAATAGACAAACAGGCTCTGAGGTTACTATAGGAAGTAAAACCTATGAGATAACAATTAGAGACATTATACAGTATGACGCTATAATGGGACATTGTTTAGTCCTTCATGATGATACAGAGCATATTAAACTGATGAATCATTTTAAAGAGCAGAAGGAGCTTGCAGACCAGGCGAAGGAACGTGCAGATGCTGCCAATCAGGCAAAATCCAATTTCGTATCGACTATTTCACATGAGATTAGAACTCCTATGAATGCCATAGTGGGAATTACAGATATTATGCTAAGAGATAATCCAGATGGCAAAAATTACGAGTATCTTATGAATATTAAAAGCTCCGGAGATGCTCTTTTAATGATTATTAATGACATTCTGGATTATTCGAAAATCGAAGCGGGAGCGATGCATATTGTCGAGGAAAAATATATACCTATTCAGATGCTTAATGATATGCATATGATATTCGTAACAAGAATAGGCTCTAAGCCTGTTGAATTAAAATACGATATAATGGAAGATCTTCCAGGTAAGCTTTTCGGAGATTCTGTAAGAATAAGGCAGATTATTATTAATTTCATGAATAATGCCATTAAATTCACAGATTCTGGTTCTGTGACACTTTCGGTTAAAAGTATTAAGGAAGGACCACAGGTCATCACACTGGAATTCGCTGTTACAGATACTGGTATGGGTATCAAGGATGAGGACAAGGATAAATTGTTTAAATCCTTCAGCCAGGTTGACGAGAAGAAAAATCACTCGAAGGAAGGAACCGGACTTGGACTTACCATATGTAAACAGCTTGCTGAACAGATGGGAGGAAGTGTTGGAGTCACAAGTGAATATGGTAAAGGAAGTACCTTCTATTTCCGTATTCCTCAAAGAATTATTGAAAGAGAGCCTGTTAGTGAGGTTGAAATTTCACTTAATGAGAATATCTCCTTCACCCTTAATGATGTTAAGCTTCTTTTGGTTGATGATAATAAGATGAATCTAAAGGTCGCAGAGGGACTTTTAGAGCCTCTTCATATGGATATTACGACAGCATTTAATGGAAAAGAAGCTCTTGAAAAGGTTAAGAGTAAAAAATATGATATCGTATTCATGGATCATATGATGCCTGTTATGGATGGCGTTGAGGCTACAACTAAAATAAGGGAGCTTACGGATGAATATTTTAAAAATCTTCCAATAGTTGCCCTGACTGCCAATGTAAGTGAAGAAGCCAGAGCAGAATTTGAAAGCTGTGGAATGAATGCATTTATATCAAAGCCTATCAAAATGGCAGAGGTTATGCGTAACCTCGAGAAACTGCTTCCGGTATCCAAGATACAGTATACTGATGAAAATAATAATAATAGTCACGGCAGAATCAAGGTTTCGGACCTCGAAATAATTAAATTTGCTAATGAATCTGAAAGTATAGAAGGAATTAACGTAAAGGCCGGAATAGAAAACTGTGGAAGCAGTGAATTGTTCCACAGCCTTATGGGTGATTTTTACAAATATATAGATACAAAGGCTAATAAAATTAATAAATGTCTTCAGGATGGCATGTTAAGAGATTATACTATAGAGGTACATGCTCTTAAGAATACATCGAGAATGATAGGAGCTCTTGAGCTTTCAAAGGAATTCGAAGAACTTGAAAGATTAGGAAATGAAGAGGATATTGACAGGATTAATGAATTGAATCCTAAGACAGTGGAACATTTGCTAAGCTACAAGCCAATACTTGAGCCATTCTCAAGTTCCAACAACGAAAACCAAAAAGAAGTTTCTATGGAGGAAATAATAGAGACTGTTGAGGGAATTAAGACTTCGATGGATTCGTTTGATTTAGATGGTGCTGATGCCATGCTTTCTAAACTGGAAGGGTTTAAGCTCCCAGATGAAGTTCTTGTTTTGGTTAATGAATTGTCTGCGCTGATAGCAGATGTAGCAATTGAGGATACAGTAAGTAAATGTAATGAAATTCTAGATGTACTGAATAAATAGATTAATATCTTTAGACGGAGGGGAAGATAATGGCTAATATATTAATGGTCCAGGAAGGCCAGACATATCTTGCAACGAATATTAAAGCACAGCTTGAAGCTTTGAATTATGAAGTGTTTACATCTGCGCTTAAGGTTCAGACGATATATGATAATCTTCATGATCCAGAGGCTATACTTTTGTATGTTTCAGAAGATTTTGAGGAGCATATTCAGGAGTTATTATATGTTAAGGATAAGGCAGTTGAAGCTGGATCTCCCATATTCTTAATGGGAGAGGAACACGATCTTGATAAGTTTTCAAAGCATATAGATTCGCTTAAGATAGCAGGAAAATTTTCTCGTCCCATAGATGTTAAAAAGGTTGCATTCGACGTTGACATGTTCGTTCAGGAGCATGGCAGGCAGAACAAGAAAAAAATTCTTGTGGTAGATGATTCGGGTGCAGTCCTTCGAAATGTCAAGGGATGGCTTGAAGACAAATATAATCTTACACTTGCTAACTCGGGGGCTACGGCGATTAAGTCACTTTCGCTAAACAGGCCTGACCTCGTTCTTCTTGATTATGAGATGCCGGTTGTTGATGGTGCTCAGGTGCTTGAAATGATTAGAACAGAGAATGATTTTCACGATATTCCTGTTATTTTCTTAACCTCTAAGGGCGACAAGGAGTCAGTTATGAAGGTCATGGCATTAAAGCCAGAGGGATACTTGTTAAAGACACTTCCACCAGCTGAGATAATTGCCCAGATAGATGAATTTTTTGAAAAACAAAGAATGAAGGAGTTTTAAAAATGGTTAAAGCTGTTTTACTTTTTATTGTAGGTCTACTTTTACTAATTAAAGGTGGAGACTGGTTCGTTGACGGGGCAACTGGAATCGCAAGGAAGTTTCATGTTCCTAATATTTTAATAGGTGCAACAGTTGTTGCAATAGGAACGACGCTTCCGGAGGTAATGGTATCGGCAACATCAGCTGTTCAGGGATTCGGCGATATGGCATATGGTAATGCTATTGGGTCTATTATCTGTAATACTGCACTTGTGGCGGCACTTACAGTTGCAATTAAGCCATCTGGTGTTCCGAGGGATTCACTGATAAAACCTGTTGTTTTCTTCTTTGTTGCAGCAATTATCTATACAGGAATTGCATTTGCAATGGGAAATTTCACAAGATTTACAGGAATAATGCTTCTTGTAATATTTGTTGTATATATGGTTGTCTTGATTCTTCAGGCCAAAAAGGAAATGAAGGCTGCTAAAGAAGAGGAAGATGATACTAATAAACAGGAAGAAAAGCCTCTTTGGTATGATATTCTGTTTTTGGTTATAGGTGCTGCTCTTATTACTGTGGGTGCTAATCTTTTGGTTGATAATGGTACTTTCATAGCAACTGCGCTTGGAGTTCCACAGACTGTAATCGCGCTTACGTTCGTTGCTCTTGGTACTTCTCTTCCTGAACTTGTCACGGCAATTACATCCCTTGCCAAGGGCCAGGGAGATTTGTCATTAGGTAATGTAATAGGTGCTAACCTCTTTAATTTAGTACTGGTTAGTGGAGTTTCTATATCTTTGGCTCCGTTTAAGATTCCAAGTGAAAAGATAGCTCCATTTAGTGTTTTCGGTACTAACAATGCTGCTTTAGTAATAGATGTTCCAGTTATGCTTACTGTTATGATTCTTCTTACAATCCCTACACTTATAGTAGGAAAGTTAAGAAGATGGCAGGGAATCGTTCTTCTATGTATTTATGCAGGATATTGTGTGTTCCAGTTCGTATAAAAATTGGTACTAATTCCTGCCTTTATTTAGATATTTCAATCATGGAAAATATTGAAAAATTGCGTGAAATTGGCTAATATATAGTATATATGCGATTATTGGAGGGTTAACTATGATTGCGAACATAGTAGCAAATTACCTGGTTAATAAGGGGCTTATTTCAGTTGAACAGTATTCCGCTTTGTTTGATGAGCTTTCAAAGGTCAGAGCGAAGCTTGGACTTATAGCTGTTCATGAGGGGCTTATGACTGAATACCAGGCAGATACAGTTAATATGCTGCAGGCTACCATGGATATGAAGTTTGGTGATTTGGCCGTTGAAAAGGGCTTTCTTACACCTGATCAGGTTCAGGAAATGCTGAAGAAGCAGGGAGACCCATATCTTTCTCTTGCTCAGGCTCTTGAGAATATGGGAATCATGAAGCTTACTGATTTAGATCATCTGATGAAGAGATATCAGGCTGAAAATGAGATGTCTACTTCAAGTATAGAAGCTTTAAAATCAGACGATATCGAGAGAATAGTGCCTTTATTTATGCCGCATGATGCAGACGATTACAAAGATATTGTTCTCATCGCAGCTAAGACAATTATGCGATGCGTTGATAATAATATATATCCGTTGAAGGCTTACTATGCAGATGAGGTAGAAGCTTTAAATGGAGCACTTCAGTTCGTTGACGGAAATCCATGTCTTACAACATGCTTTTGTGGTGATGGTAATTCATTACTTGATATTGCGTGCGAGTTCGGAAAGGAAGATTTCCCGACAGTGAATGAGGATGCGCTGGATGCTGTAGCTGAACTTATTAACTGTATTAATGGTTTATATGCTTCTGCTAAGAGTGCTGAAAGAATCAGGATGGAACTTTTTCCACCTGAGTTTGATGATTGTATTGAGGGAATTAAGGGGCCAAGAATGCTGGTTATGCCTATGATAGTTGGGGATAAGTCAGTTAATCTTGTATTTTTAATAGGGGAAAGAATCGAATTCATTTAGGAGGTATCAGAATAATGGCGAATATTTTAATCGTAGATGATTCTAGAACATCTCGTAGAATGTTACGCGCTATATTAGAAGAAATGGGGCATGTAGTTGTAGGCGAAGGAGTAAATGGAGAGGATGGCTTTTTGAAGTTCAAGGAACTTAAGCCGGATCTTGTTACTCTCGATATTACTATGCCTAAGCTTGATGGAATTGAGGCTCTTCAGCTTATCAGGAAGAATGATCCTGAAGCTAAAGCAGTCATGATTACTGCAGCAGGTCAGAGGGATAAGATGATTGCGGCAGTCAAGTATGGGGCAGCAGAATTCATAACCAAGCCTTATGAAAAGGAAGAAGTAGAAAAAGTCCTTAAAAGAATTTTATAGGATTATTAATAAACAGCAATTACCTTAGGGTAATTGCGTTTTATTGTTTAAACAATGGGAGAGAATAATGGCGGAGAGTAATTTAAAAAGGGATGTTTTGATACTAAACATGGAGCTTCAGTTAGATGAGATAGCTCAAGATATGTATCAAAAGAAAATGGGTGAGCTTGAAGACAAAGAAATGTTCTATGTAATAATGGCTTACACCAAGAGAATTATGAAGGTTTCAGATGAAAACCTTGGTAAGAAAAAGGTTTACTATATTTCAGCGGAATTTTTGATTGGTAAGCTTCTTAGTAACAATCTTATCAACCTTGGATTATATGACCAGATGAATGCAATCCTTGGAAAATATGGTAAGAATGTTTCTATGATGGAGGATTTAGAGCTTGAACCATCGCTTGGAAACGGCGGACTTGGAAGACTTGCAGCCTGCTTTTTAGATTCGATAGCAACATTAGGACTTCCAGGAGAAGGAATAGGATTAAACTATCATTTCGGCCTGTTCAAGCAGGAATTCATAGATAAGCTTCAGACAGCGAAGAAAAACGACTGGATTGAAGACAATAGCTGGCTTACTAAGACAGATACAACATTTGATGTGTATTTTGGTAAGAAAAAGGTTACATCAAGATTATATAACATTGATGTAGCTGGCTATGATAATGGCGTTAATAAGTTAAGATTATTTGATATAGAGACTCTTGACGAGAACCTTGTTAAGGATGGAATAGATTTTGATAAGACTAAGATTGAGAAGAATCTTACACTGTTCTTATATCCAGATGATTCTGATGAGGCAGGAAATCTCCTTAGAATTTATCAGCAGTACTTCATGGTAAGTAATGCAGCTCAGCTCATTCTTAGCGAAATGAAGGAAAAGAAATATGATTTAAGAAAGCTGTATGAGCATGCGGTCATTCAGATTAATGATACACATCCAACAATGGTAATACCTGAGCTTATCAGAATCTTAGTAGAAGAGAAGGCATTCACTGTTGATGAAGCAATCGATGTAGTATCTAAGACTTGTGCTTATACTAACCATACAATTTTGGCAGAAGCATTGGAAAAATGGCCTCTTTCATATCTTGAAAAGGTTGTTCCTCAGCTTGTTCCTTATATTAAGGAGTTAGACAAGAGAGTACGTGCCAAGTATAAGGATCCATCAGTACAGATTATTGATAAGGATAAGAGAGTTCATATGGCTCATATCGATATCCACTACGGATTTTCTGTAAATGGTGTAGCAGCTATTCATACAGAAATCTTAAAGGATACAGAGCTTAATAATTTCTACAAGCTTTATCCAGAGAAGTTTAATAATAAGACTAATGGAATTACATTCAGAAGATGGTTGCTTAGCTGTAACAGAGAGCTTGCATCATACATATCAAGTGTTATTGGCGATAGCTACAAGAAGGATGCAGCTAATTTAGAAAAGCTTATGGAATACGTCAATAACGCAGATGTATTAAATAAGATAGATGAGATAAAGTCACATAGAAAGCAGGATTTGGTTGATTACGTCCAAGAAAAAGAAGGAGTTAAATTAAATCCAGATTCTATTTTTGATGTTCAAATCAAGAGACTTCACGAGTATAAGCGTCAGCAGATGAATGCTCTTTATATTATTCATAAGTATTTAGAGATTAAGAATGGAAAGAAGCCTGTAAGACCTCTTACATTCATTTTCGGAGCTAAGGCTGCACCTGCTTATATTATTGCACAGGATATTATTCATCTTATCCTTGTAATGCAGGAGATTATTAACAAGGATCCTGATGTATCACCATATATGACAGTGCTTATGGTTGAAAACTATAATGTAAGCTATGCTGAAAAGCTGATTCCAGCCTGTGATGTGTCAGAGCAGATATCTTTGGCATCGAAGGAAGCATCAGGTACAGGAAATATGAAGTTCATGTTGAATGGTGCTGTTACACTTGGAACCTCGGATGGTGCCAATGTTGAGATCAACGAACTTGTAGGTGATGACAATATCTATATTTTTGGAGCTAAGTCAGATGTCGTAATTGAGCATTACGCCAAGGCTGATTATGTTTCGAAGGATTTATATGATAATTCTCCAGTGATTAAGGAAGCTGTTGATTTCATTGTCAGCAAGGAAGCCCTTAAAGTCGGACATAAGGAGAATCTTGAAAGATTATACAAAGATATAATTGGTAAAGACTGGTTCATGGCTTTACTTGATTTAGAAGATTATATTGAGACAAAAGATAAAATGTTCCAGGATTATGAGGACAGAGCTAAATGGAAGAAGATGGCCTTAGTAAATATCGCAAAGGCTGGTTTCTTCTCATCAGATAGAACAATAGCTGAGTATAATAGGGATATATGGAAGCTTGACAGCTTTTAGAGTGAATCCTTATTTTATGGCTTGATCTACTGAAGGTTTTTGTTGTTTTTTGGGGCACGAACTGGGGGTTGTAATGAACAAAGTAGTTCAGATTTTTTCGAAGGAAACTAAATATCAGAATGAGTCTGATAAAATCAGGCTGACGCTTAGAATGATCCTTGTTATGTCGGTATGCATCTCTATTTTTGAGCTTGCAGTTGAACTGATATTCATGGATACTGTAGGGCGTATTCCGACAGTCATTTTTCTGTCTTTGTTCGTACTGTTACTTATTTCCTCTTATTATGCCAAGTCAAAGCCGGTAATCGTCATAACTAATGTGGTGTGGCTTTTTTGGATTGCGTCCCAGCTTAGAATATTTGGATGGGCATCTGGTGCCTGGCAGATAGTTATATTGATGAGCATTGTACCGATTTGCTGCTATTATGCCAGAATGAGATGGAAGCTTCTGATGGTGCTTGGTCTGTATGCCTATCTTCTTTCAGTGTATCTTTATGTTGAAAAGTTAGGAACTGCGGTTTCACCCGACCCCATTTCTTCGTTTCTTGTATTTTCGTGTACAAGCCTGTGTGTATTCTTTACGATAGTATATATAGTTTATATTTTCGTTAAAGAAGAGCGTTCTGAAGAAAGAAAGCTGGTTAAATATAATATACAGCTTGCTAATCAGGCAAGAACTGATGCTTTAACAGGTCTTTTTAACAGAAGATATGTTCTTGATGAGCTTGCAAAAATCTATGAAGAAAATGATCCATTGGGATTTTGTGTAGCAATGTGTGATGTCGATTTCTTCAAAAAGGTCAATGATAACTATGGACATGATGTGGGCGATGTAGTCCTTAAAAAGGTTGCAGAAACTATGCAGGAAACCATTCAGGATGAGGATATTTCGGCCAGATGGGGTGGAGAAGAATTTTTGCTTGTATTCCCTAAATCTAATGGCGATCAGGCAATGAATAAACTTCATGAAATTCAGCGAAAAATAAGAGCTTTAGAGTTTAATATATTAGATAGAAGCTTTAAGATTACGATGACTATGGGTCTTGCTGAGTATGATTTCGAATCGGATGTCGATACTATAATTAAAGCAGCTGATGAGAAAATGTATAGTGGTAAGGAAAATGGTCGAGATCAGATAGTTTTTTAAACTTTTAACATGAAGAATTACTGGAAAGAATTAAACGAAAGACTAACAAAAGAAGAATTAAATAAACGACCTTCGTTATTTCGAATAGTATATTTATTGGTACCAGTACTGATATACTATATTGTTGCAGATGTAACGGAGGTTATTTTATGGTTTCTAATCAATTTCCTCTATAGAGGGGCAACTGATGAAACGATAGTAAGAGTATCTGCGTATTCGTATACAATTAAAGGATTGATATATAGCGTTGGAATCGTTGTAAGCATCATTTTTTTGAAGAGAATGGTTCTAAACGAAATAGAATACCAGGATGAAGCTAAGGAGGCTAAAAAGCTTAATTTTGTTAAAATTTTGGCTATAGTAGTTCTCTCGGCATTGACTTCGTATGCCCTTAATGTTGCGTTTAATTACACAGGCTTCACTGGAAGCTCTAGTTCATTCCAAAGTGTTCATGATGCCCAGTTCTCACTTGATTTGGTATCGAGCTTTGTGCT
This sequence comes from Lachnospiraceae bacterium, assembly GCA_024399135.1. Lineage (GTDB taxonomy): Bacteria > Bacillota > Clostridia > Lachnospirales > Lachnospiraceae > JAILLW01. The sequence continues at coordinate 34,373 of JAKSHY010000016.1, forward strand.
ATACGGACTACTGTCACCTGTGATGGAGGAGATAATATTTAGGGGTATTCTTTATAATCGAATGAAAAGAGTGTTTCCTATTGCAGTTTCTATAATAGTGTCATCATTCCTTTTCGGGGTGTATCATGCTAACCTTGTGCAGGGCGTGTATGGAACGATTATGGGATTGATTATAGTTATGGTATATGAACGTATGAATTCATTCATATCGGCTGTTATTTTTCATTCTGTTGCTAATATAACAGTTCTTGTGCTAAACTATACCATATGGAAATAAGAACATCAGTACGTAATTTAGTTGAATTCATTTTAAGATCTGGAGATATAGATAATAGAAGAGTGTCATCGCGAAATGATGCGATGTTAGAAGGAGGGCGTATTCACCGCATGATTCAGCGGAGAATGGGCCCTAATTATTATTCTGAGGTTTCTCTTAGACACACAGTTGATGGTGAAAATTACTCTATCATAATAGATGGAAGAGCTGATGGCATTATTTTCGAGGCTTTAAGTGACATATCATCTGTTCCGCTCCTTGGAGAGTCGAAATCTACCATAGACGCAATTATCGATAATATAACTGTAACAATAGATGAGATAAAGGGGACATATAAGGATGTTAATAAGATGAAGGATGCTGATCCTGTACATCTTGCTCAGGCTAAGTGCTATGCGTACATATATGCCCTTCAGAACGGCTTTTCAAGTATAAGAGTCAGAATAACCTACTGTAATATGGAAAGCGAGGAAATACGCTATTTTCATTTTGATTATGAATTTGATGAGCTTAAGCTTTGGTTCGATGAGCTCATAAATGAATACAGGAAATGGGCTGATTTTGAATATAACTGGAAATTAAAACGACAGGAGTCTATTCATAATGTTGAATTCCCGTATGAATACCGTGACGGACAAAAGGATTTAGTTAAATACGTATATCAAACCATATATCACAGACGAAAACTGTTCATAGAAGCTCCAACAGGTGTAGGAAAGACTCTGGCAACTATATTTCCTTCACTTAAAGCTATGGGTGAGAATATGGGACAGCGTATTTTTTATTTAACGGCTAAAACTATAACAAGAACTGTTGCCGAACAAGCGTTATCTTTGTTAAGAGAGCATGGGTTATCTCTTAAATCAGTTACATTGACCGCTAAGGACAAGATATGTTTTTTAGATGAAGCTGATTGTAATCCCAAAGCATGTGAATTTGCTAAAGGTCATTATGATCGCGTAAATGAGGCACTTTACGACCTGTTGACCACTTCGGACAATCTGAGCCGCGATGAAATATTACGCTATGCAATTAAATATCAGGTGTGCCCTTTTGAGCTTAGCCTGGATGCAGCTCTTTTTTCTGATATGGTCATCTGTGATTACAATTATCTCTTCGATCCACATGCTTATTTAAGAAGATTTTTTACCGAAGGAGTAAGAGAAGACTATACATTTTTGATAGATGAGGCACATAATCTCGTTGACAGAGGAAGGGAAATGTATTCGGCTACTCTTGTTAAAGAGGATTTTCTTAAAATGAAGCAGATAGCTAAGGATGTTGATGGGAAGATTGCTGGCGCTCTTGATTCCTGCAATAAAGAGCTTCTTAATTTGAAGAGGAAAGGTGCAGAGGTTAATGTACTTGATGAAGAAATGGAAGCTCCGTTCGTAAGAAGACTATTAAGATTGTCAGGGCTTATCGAAGACTATCTGGAAGATCATGAAGATTCTCCTATAAGGAAAGAACTTCTTTCTTTTTATTTTGAAGTATCGCATTTTCTTATGATTCAGGAAAATCTTGATGATAATTATGTGATATTCACGGATTTTACAGAAGATAATTCGTTCTATATAAGATTATTCAATGTTAATCCATCTAAGAATTTAAAGGACTGTATGATGAGAGGAAGGGCAACAATCCTGTTTTCAGCTACACTCCTTCCGATAGATTATTTTAAAACTCTTCTTGGTGCTGATGAGAATGATTATGAAGTATATGCAAAGTCCGTATTTGATAATAATAAGAGAGGGTTATTCATAGCAAATGACGTAACTAGTAAGTACACTAGACGCGGAATTTCGGAATATTCTAATATAGCGCGGTATATACATGATGTTGCTGAGTGCAGAAGCGGAAATTATATGGTATTTTTCCCATCCTTTGCGTTCATGAACAGCGTGTATGAGATATATGTTAATGAATATGGAGAAGATGGGGTTCTTTTGCAGACATCTTCTATGAAGGAAGATGAAAGGGAGGAGTTCCTCGATAAGTTTAAGGATGGCGGAGATACTAATGTGATTGGTATGTGCGTTCTTGGGGGAATTTTTTCTGAAGGTATAGATTTAAAGAATGACAGACTGATTGGGGCTATAATAGTAGGAACAGGTCTTCCTATGGTCTGTAATGAGAGAGAGCTTTTGAAGAAGCATTTTAATGAAGATGGCTTCAATGGATATGATTATGCGTATAAATATCCGGGGCTTAATAAAGTCCTTCAGGCAGCCGGACGTGTAATAAGAACTTCTGAGGATACAGGAGTTGTAGTTCTTTTGGATGAAAGATTTTTAGAAACTCATTATCTTAGGATGTTTCCAAGGGAATGGACAGACTACAAAATAGTATCGGTCAATTCTGTGACGAACAGTGTTAGTAAATTTTGGGATACTATATGAAAAATCAGCTGAGGCAGTATATGTGATTAAATTCACCGAGTACTTGCAAAACTAACTGAAATTTGCAAGAATAGTACTTAATGACAGTCAATATGACACGAAAGATGCGAAAACTGACAAGGATGTCATTGTGGATAACTCGGTGGATTAAGTGCATTTCTCCTTGATAATACGTTAGTAAACCACTTTTTGGTTTATCGAATTGTGTGCAAGACAAATGAATGTATACACAATTTAATACAATTTAGATGAAATTAATGTGGATAAGTTGACTTATCTGGATTATACACAATGACTGAAATAGTCAATAAATAAAGAAAGGGATAATTGCAGTATGTGGGCATATGAAAGTGTTTTTTATCAAATATATCCGTTAGGATTTTCTGGAGCACCATTTGAAAATGATGGAGTGTTAGAACACAGGATATTAAAGGTTATAGACTGGATTCCTCATATGAAGAGTCTTAATATAGATGCTATTTATTTTAGTCCTGTATTTGAGTCTGATACTCATGGGTATAATACAAGAGATTATACTAAAATTGATGTAAGACTTGGCACTAATGAGGATTTTAAGAAAGTGTGTGATGCACTTCACAAGGAAGGAATTAAGGTAGTACTTGATGGAGTGTTTAACCATGTAGGACGAGGATTCTGGGCTTTTCAGGATGTTCTTAAGAATAGAGAAGCTTCTCCATATGTAGGCTGGTTTAATCGGATTGATTTTGGCGGTAATTCCAATTACAATGACGGCCTTTGGTATGAAGGCTGGGAAGGAAATTATGATCTTGTTAAGCTGAATCTTCATAATGAAGATGTAATTAATCATATCTTTGGCGCAGTAGAAGGCTGGATTAAGGAATTCGATATTGATGGAATTCGACTCGATGTTGCGTATTGTCTTGATTATGGATTCTTAAGAAGGTTAAGAGATTTCACAGACTCTAAGAAGAATGACTTCTTCCTGGTTGGAGAAGTACTACATGGCGAATATGGAAGAATGCTTAACGAGATGAATATTCATTCAGTAACCAACTATCAGTGTTATAAGGGTATTCATTCGGGATTTAACAGCTATAATATGTTCGAAATAGTACATTCACTTGCAAGAATGTTCGGACCAGAGGACTGGACAGTATGCAGGGGAGCACATCTTTTAAGCTTCTGCGATAATCATGATGTTTCAAGAATAGCGAGTATAATTGAGAATCCTAATCATCTTCCTTTAGTATATGCATGCGTATTTGGTATGCCGGGTATTCCATGTGTATATTATGGCTCTGAATGGGGAGCTAAGGGAAATAAGAGTGAAGGAGATCCTGCACTTAGACCTTCGTTTGATAAACCTGAATTTAATGAGCTTTCAACATTCATTAGCAAGCTTGCGAAGGCCAAGAAAGAATCAAAGGCTCTAAACTATGGTGGATTCAGATCACTGGTGCTTACTAACAGGGCATGCATTTTTGAAAGAGCCTGTGATGGTGAAAGAGTATTAGTAGCGATTAATGCTGATGAGAACGAATTTACCGGACATGCAGACTTTGGATGCGGCATGGCTGTTGATTTAATCACAGGAAATAAGTTTGACTTCGGTGGAGGAGCTACACTTCCTCCATACAGCGCAATGTTCCTAAAATGTGAATAGTTAAGATATTACATATCTCTTTGTTTTCTAACCTTTACCTTATACATATCCTGGTCGGCGAAATCCATAAGCTCGGCCAGGGTTGTAGTCTGGTGAAGGTATTTTGTATGACCCATACTTACTGAAAGCTCATAAGGAACTGTTCCAGAAGCATTTAAAACTCTAAGTCTCATATCAATATAATTCATTACAGTCTCGACCTTGTTGTCGTCAGCGAATTCACAAAGAACTACGAATTCATCATCTCCGAATCTTACAGCTCGGTAATACCCTGGAATCTGAGAAGCTCTCTGGATATCCTTTAAGATGTTCGAAAGTCTAATTAGAGCGTCATCACCTGTATCTTTGCCATGGGCATCGTTAATCAGCCTTAATCCATCGATGTCAATCAAAATAATTTCTTCAATAATGTTGGTACGATTCTTTTCCTGTCCCTCGGTGTTTAATAAATTCAAGTGATTCTGGTAGAACCAGTTTCTATTATAAAGTGTAGTCATTCTGTCGATGAGTACCTGGGAATCTATGATAGCAAGGTACATAAGCGAAAAGCCTATAGTAAGGCTTGCTGGAAGCATTGGGTAATCTGGATAATATATCTGCGATATACTTGAGGCGATGACTAATACAGGAACCAGCATGCTTGTTAAATATAGTCTTCTATATGGAAGGTTCTCTTTTTTGGCAGAGTTTATTCCAGAAAAGATGATTGCGAAAATAAGGTATCCTAAAGTGATTACTATCTGTAGGTAGTAAAAAGGTCCTCTGTGATAGTTATTAGCTTCGTCTAAATAAAAAATCCATCCTGTGAAAGGTGAGTTGACGCTCATTATAAAAAGAACGATAGTTGGAATGGAGATTATTCCGATGATAAGTCTTTTCTTAAGAGTGTTATGGCTTTGAGTGTCTATACAGTACATAACCCAGAATAGAGCAGCGAATCCGGAAATCGAAAAATAAAAGCTGTTAACTATGTAGTTAATCTCACGGCTTGCAGTAATGATATTGGAATCTATCATCTTCCATAAAAAATCTGAAGCAAAGAAGAGAATGTACATGATGGCAGAACAGGATAAAAGCCTGTGAATTCGTCTTAAATAAACATTTGCTTCTATTTTTATGTAGAAAATCAATAATAAGAAAATGCAAAGTACATTCAGTTCGATATATAAACCTGTGTGCATAATCTGCCCTCCGAAAAATATATGTTCAAAGATATAGAATTTTTTAAAGTTCTATCTATTAGAATAACACGATATCATGATTTTTAAAAATGTTATATTTTTTCAATCCTTAAAAAAGTATTAAATCAAATGGTGTATTGTTGACGAGGTGGGGAAGGGTGTTCTATTATTGGATAGTCTTAATAATTGGGGAAAAATTGCTTTTTGCATGAATATATTTTGAAAGTCAGGTAGAATCATGAAAAAATACTGGAAGTATATTAAGCCATATCTTCCTTCGTTCATTTTAGGACCGATAATGATGATAGTAGAAGTTGTAGGCGAGGTTATGATGCCTAAGCTTATGGCTAATATCATTAATGAAGGAGTGGCAACTAAGAATTATGGGATAATAATAAGCTATGGTGGTCTTATGATCGTTGTGGCTTTGCTCATGCTTTTAGGCGGCGTTGGAGGTGCGTATTTCGCAGCAAAGGCCTGTGTTGGTTTTTCTTCCGATTTAAGGAAGGATGCTTTTGATAAGATTCAGGAAATGAGCTTTACTTCTCTTGATAAGTTCAGTACAGGATCATTAGTAACGAGACTTACTAATGATACAACTCAGGTACAGAATCTTATTAATATGATGCTTCGAATGATGCTAAGAGCTCCAGGAATGCTTATTGGAGCCCTGATCATGGCTATAGTCATGAATCCAAGACTTGCCATGGTTCTTTTAGTTATTATTCCGCTTCTTATTATTATAATGATAATTGTCATTCGAATCGCTTTTCCAAGATTTAAAGCGATGCAGTCAAAACTTGATAAGCTTAATTCGAATATTCAGGAGGTTTTAACCTCGATTAGAGTTATTAAATCCTTCGTAAGAGAGGATTATGAGGCTGTTAAGTTCGAAGATTCCAACAGGAATCTCCAAAAATCTGCTCTTAAAGCTATGAAGGTTATTATACTGATGTTCCCTGTGATGTCGCTTCTTATGAATGCCACTACACTGAGCGTTGTCTGGTTCGGAGGACAGCAGATTATAGCTGGAGAAATGGAAATAGGTGATTTAACTGCGTTTATTACTTATATAACGCAGATTCTGATGTCACTGATGATGGTTGCATTCATGTTCTTACAGACATCAAGAGCTTTTGCATCTCTTAACAGAATAAGAGAAGTTTTGGATGAAAAGATTGATATCACAGATGAAACAGCCAAAGAAAAGGAAAGACTGGTAAAAGAGGGTAATATCGAATTTAAGAATGTTACCTTCAGATATTATAAGAATAGTAAGGAAGCGGTACTTGATAATGTATCGCTAAAAATTGATGCTAAGTCTACGGTTGGTATTATTGGTTCTACAGGTTCTGGTAAGACGACTTTAGTTTCGATGATTCCAAGACTATATGATGCAGATGAAGGATCTGTACTGGTAGATGGTGTAGATGTTAAGGATTATTCTTTATATAACCTAAGAGAAGGTGTGGGAATGGTACTTCAGAAGAATGTTCTTTTCTCCGGAAGTATCGAAGAAAATCTTCTATGGGGTAATGAAGAAGCCTCTTTGGATGAGCTTAAGAAAGCTGCAGAGGATGCCTGCGCTAACTCATTCATAGAAAATATGAAAGATGGTTATAGTTCAGAGCTTGATCAGGGTGGAAGCAATGTTTCAGGAGGTCAGAAGCAGAGGCTTTGTATTGCAAGAGCACTGCTTAAGAAACCTAAAATACTTATTCTGGATGATTCGACTTCAGCTGTAGATACTGCTACAGAAAAGAAGATAAGAGAAAGCTTCTATACAACGTTAAAGGACACTACCAAGATTATCATAGCCCAGAGAATTTCATCTATTATTGAGGCTGACATGATAGTCGTTCTTGATGATGGAAAAATAGTAGGCCAGGGTTCACATGATGAACTCATTGAATCTTGTGAGGCTTATAAAGAAATATATTATTCACAGATGGATAAGAAGAATGAGGAGGTAGGTGCGTAATGAACAAAGAAAAAGAAGCTCTCCTCCAAAAGAAATATGAAAAGAAGCTTGCTCCTAAGTCTATAGAAGAGCTTGCAGCAAGCGGTCAGATGAAAAAAACTCGTGGACATGGCCCTGGTGGAAGAGGTATGGGAGGAGTCAAGCCTAAGGATGCCAAGGGTACCATAAAAAGGTTACTGGGGTATATAGCCAAGGATAAATGGAAAATAGTAATAGTATTTTTCTGTGTAATAGCAAATACTGTACTTACACTGGCAGCTGGTTATATGACACGTCCTATTATCAATAACCTTATTGATCCAAATGGTGGCGGTATTCCAAAGCTTCTTCAGGGACTTGTTACAGTAGCTATAGTGTACATAATAGCTATTATTGCACAGTATATGCAGGCCAGAATAATGGTAAGAGTATCGCAAAGAGCACTCTTTAGGCTAAGGAATGAGTTGTTCTCAAAGCTTGAATCCCTTCCGGTTAAATATTTTGACCAAAACAATAATGGTGATTTGATGAGTAGATTCACCAATGATGTAGATACTATCGGAGAAATGCTTAATACAACTATAATGCAGCTTTTCTCTGGACTTATCACAATCATTGGTACCATTAGTCTTATGATATATACGAACTGGATACTTACTATAATAACGTTTGTTACTGTTCCTCTTATGATGACGGCTATCAAGAAGATTTCAAAAAGATCCAGCAAGGCCTATCGTGAGCAACAGGCAGCAATTGGAACACTAAATGGATATATAGAAGAAACAGTTACTGGACAACGTGTTGTCAAGGTTTTTAACCACGAAGAGGCTGCGAGGAATGAGTTTGATTTCTTAAATCACGATTTAAGAAAGAAGCAGGTGCACGCACTATTTTTTGGTGGAATAATGGGACCTGTAATGGGAAATTTAAGTCAGATGTCATATGCTCTGGTATCAGCAGTTGGTGGTATTTTATGTGTGGCAAGAGGCTTCGATGTCGGTGGCCTTACAGTATTCGTTGGATATTCAAGACAGTTTTCACAGCCTATCAATCAGATGGCTATGCAGGTAAATGTAATTTTTTCTGCATTAGCTGGAGCTGAAAGAGTATTTAAGGTTATGGATGAAGAACCTGAAATTATGAATGAAGAGGGTTCTTACGAATTAGGAGAGAATGCTAAAATTTCCGGCGGAGTTACATTAAATAATGTAACGTTTGGATACACAGAGGATAAGGTTGTCCTCAAGAATATATCTTTGTACGCGAAACCAGGTCAGAAAATCGCATTCGTAGGATCAACAGGCGCTGGTAAGACTACAATTACTAATCTTATTAACAGATTCTATGAAATTAACAGTGGTGAAATTCTTATTGATGATGTGCCAATAAGTAAAATATCGAAGTCATCGCTTAGAAAGAATATAGCTATGGTGCTTCAGGATACGCATCTGTTCACAGGTAGTGTTAAAGATAACATTCGTTACGGACGCCCTGATGCTACAGATGAAGAGGTTATTGAGGCTGCAAAGACTGCTTCAGCACACAGCTTCATCATGCGACTTGAAAATGGCTATGATACTGTATTAGAAGGTGATGGTGCTAATCTTTCACAGGGCCAGAGACAGCTTATTAATATTGCAAGAGCTGCTATTTCGAAGGCTCCGATTTTAATTCTTGATGAGGCTACATCAAGTGTTGATACCAGAACTGAGAAGCATATTGAGCATGGTATGGATCGTATCATGGCCGAGAGAACTACGTTTGTTATTGCACACAGGCTTTCTACAGTTAGAAATGCCAATGCTATAATGGTGCTTGAGAATGGGGAGATAATAGAGCGAGGAGATCATGAAGATTTGTTAAAGCAGAAAGGACGCTACTACGAGCTTTATACTGGAATGAGTGAACTTTCATAAAAGTCGGTAGATAATAATGTACCAGCTGCCAATAGTGGGAGTTAATGTAGTTGTATATGTAGTTTGCTTTTATGATTTAACGGAAAGAAAAGGTAGGTTGTCATGAAAAAATTTTTTGGAAAAATTGGAGCTTGGATGAAGAAGCATAAAAAGCTTACAATCTTCCTCATTATCTTACTGGTAATAGGTGGATTGATTCTTTATATTGGCTCTAAGATGAAGGAAGCTCAGGAGATACTTAATGCAATGTACAATTCTTCTGAAGTTGCTACAATTGAGAAGCGCTCGCTTGTAGAAAGTCTTTCCGCAACAGGTACTGTAATTAGTAAAGACAGCGAAGATGTTATAGCGCTGGTTCAGGGTGTGGAGGTTAAAGAAATTCCTGTTTCAGTTGGTGACAGAGTAAACGCTGGAGATATACTTTGTATTCTTGATTCTACAGATTTAGAAACTCAGGTTAATAACCTTGAAACGTCACTTAAGGCTTCCAAGCAGAACTCTAATTCAAGTATCGCTTCTTCAGGAAGACTTTTGAATGAGAACAAAGATACAAGAAATACTCAGGTTGGAAGAGATTATGAGGATGCACAGCTTAGATTTAATGATTATGAGAAGGCTGTAGCGGATGCAGATAAAGCACAGCAGGAATATGATTCAGCGGTAAATGAATATAACTGGAGAGCTTCTGATCTTAATAGCTTTTTAGATAACCATCCTGGTATGAGCGATTATGATTTTGCGATGACTAAGGATCCTCAGGTAGCACAGGATTATAACTTCTATAAGAGTAAGTACGATTCAGCTAAATCTATGATGGAGAGTAAGGAAAAGGCACTTGAAACTGCTAAAAAGTCTCGTGACCAGGCTCTTGAGACATACAATAAGACAGTAAGAACATATGAAGACCACTTAACCAATAATGACAGCTCTATTATGTCCAGAAACGATAGTCTTATTAATGCCAAGACGCAGAGTACTACAGTTGGACTTAATGAAGAACTTCAGATTAAGCAGTATAAGGATCAGATTAATGAGTGTACAGTATTGGCACCTTATAGCGGTATTATTACGAATATTACAGCTGTTGAAGGAACAAAATATGCAGGAACTACTATAATGACAATTGAGGATGACAGTGCATACAAAATAACAGCCCAGATAGATGAATATGATATTGCTAAGGTTAAGGTTGGCCAGAGAGTTGTAATAAAGACTAATGGTACAGGAGACTTAGAGCTTGAAGGAAAGGTTTCTGAAGTTGCTCCAAGGGCTACCAAGTCGGCTACAACAGGCACTGTATCAACTACACAGAGTATCACTTATGCTGTAAAGATTGATGTTATTACACCATGTGATTCATTAAAGATGGATATGACAGCCAAACTGAGTATTATTTTGAACGAAAAGGATAATGTACTTACGGTTCCTTATGATGCTGTTCAAACGGATGATGAAGGAAGACTGTATATTGAAAAGAATGTTCCAAAACCAGAGGGAGAAGGCCGTGAAAGAGCTGGAAGAGACAAAGGTGACCGAGATGGTCAACAGACTGATCCTACGGCTAACAGAATATACATAACGAAGGGTATTGAATCCGATTACTATATTGAAGTAATAGGTGATGGAGTAGTTGAAGGTGTTGAAATTGTTGTTCCTTCTAAAAATGGAGGAAATGATTTTATGCGTATGATGATGAGCCAGGGACCAATGGGAGGATTCTAATGGATAAGAAACCTACAATGTCCCTAAAGGGCATAACTAAGAACTTCTTCATAGGTTCCCCCAATGAACTTCATGTATTGAAGGGAATAGATCTTGATGTTAATGAAGGAGAGTTCGTTGCCATAGTTGGTCAGTCAGGTTCGGGAAAATCCACTCTTATGAATATTATAGGAGCACTCGACAGACCAACGGCAGGTGAATATACTCTTGATGATGTTGATATGATTAAGGCTAAGGATGGAGAACTTAGTAAAATAAGAAACCAGAAGATAGGCTTCGTTTTTCAGACATATAACCTTATTGCCAAGACCAATGCTATTAAGAATGTGGAAATGCCTATGCTGTATGGTGGCATGTCTGCAAGAAAAAGAAATGACAGGGCCAAGGAGCTTCTCGAACTAGTTGGAATGGGAGAGCGAATGAAGCATCTTCCGGAAGAATTATCTGGTGGTCAGAAGCAAAGAGTTGCCATTGCAAGGGCTATGGCCATGGATCCTTCAATAATTTTGGCCGATGAGCCAACAGGAGCTCTGGATTCAGAAACGGGTCGACTGGTTATGGACCTTTTTCATAAGCTTCATGAAGAGCAGGGAAAGACAATTATACTGATTACCCACTCACCTGAACTTGCAGAAGAAACTCAGAGAGTTATTACCATAAAAGATGGACTTATAACCGGAGAAAGGGAAGGAGGAGCCCAATTATGATGCTATATGAAAACATCAGGCTTGCTCTTTTCAGTCTGGTAGCTAATAAAATGAGAGCATTACTTACAATGCTCGGAATTATCATAGGAATTGCTTCTGTTATAGCAATTATGACAGTTGGTAATTCTGTAACACAGGAGATGACAGATTCCATGGCTTCACTGGGAGCCAACAATGTTACAGTCATGCTTCAGCAAAAGGAAGAAGAAGAGGAGTCTACTAAAGAAGGTGTTTCCTTCGGTCGAGGCTCAAGAAGAAATTCAAATGTGCAGGAAGCAGATATGATAACTAAGGAGATGATAAATGAGTATGTTGAAAAATATGCTGATTCCATTACTGCGATATCCGCTTCTCAAAGCGTAGGACAGGGACAAATCAAGGATGGAAATCTCTATGCAAACGTTTCAATATCTGGTTCCAGTACGGGAGTTTTCGTGGCTGACGATACAGAGGTAGTAGCAGGAAGATTCTTCACGGAAAGAGAGATGGAAGATGCTTCCATGGTAGCAATTGTTTCTGATACGGTTGTTACCAATATGTTTAAGGGAGAAAATGAAAATGCAATAGGAAAAGAGATTACAGCCTATGTAGGAGATCGATTCTATAAATTCGTTATTGTGGGTGTATATGAGTATGAACAGTCTCCGTATATGATTTCAACGACGTCTGATAAGGATAAAGAGACTACTTTATATATACCGTTAAAAACGGGCCAGAATCTGGCGCATAATGAGAATTTCGCAACATTTACAGTTGTTACCAAGGCAGAAACTGATCCGGATGAATTCGCGAAGACTACCAAGCAGTTCTTTAATGCATACTACAGAAAGAACAGAAACTGGCAGATCTCAGCTTTTAGTATGGCATCAATGGTTGATATAATGTCAACAATGATGGGATCGTTAACAACAGCAATATCAGTAATCGCAGGTATTGCCCTTTTGGTTGGTGGTATTGGAGTTATGAATATCATGCTCGTATCTATTACAGAAAGAACAAGAGAAATAGGTACACGAAAAGCACTTGGCGCTCCTAATTCATCCATCAGAGTACAGTTCATTGTTGAATCAATAGTGATATGTGTAATAGGAGGTATCATAGGCATTATACTTGGTGTTACCGCGGGTATTCTTCTGGCTAACTGGCTTGGAACACCTGCATCTCCTTCACTGTCCAGCATAGTAATGTCAATTACATTCTCTATGGCGATAGGAGTATTCTTTGGATATTATCCAGCTAATAAGGCTGCAAAGATGGATCCTATTGAAGCATTACGATACGAGTAAGTGTGATTATTAAATAATTGAATTTTGTTTTTTTTTAAATTTGAATGCTCCCGTAATGGGAGCATTTTTTATGTAATCAGCTCATATTATTAGCTTTATTTCATGGCAGAATTATATGTTTATAAATTGTTTAGAATTAGTTTAGAAAACAATTAGCACTCGACAGTTGACAGTGCTAACAGCGAGTAGTATATTACGAATTAAGAGGAGTACTAAAAGAATTTTGAGTACTTAAAACATGGAGGTGAAATGATATGACATTAGATAAATTCACTCAAAAATCAAATGAAGCAATTCAAAACTGTGAAGCACTTGCATATGAATATGGTAATCAGAAAATAGATCAAGAACACTTGTTATTCTCACTTATAACTCAGGATGACAGCTTGATTTCACAGCTTATAGAAAAAATGGAAATCAATGTTTCATATTTCAAAAACGTTGTAGAACAGGCGCTTAACAAGCTTGTTAAGGTACAGGGCGGCAAGCTTATGATCTCGGAAGAATTAAATAAGGTTTTAATTTCTTCCGACCAGGAAGCCAAGGCTATGGGCGATGAATACATATCAGTTGAGCACTTATTCCTATGCCTTATGAAATATCCTAATAAGGGATTAAAGGATATCTTCACAGAGTTTGGAGTAACCAGGGAAAGATTCCTTGCAGCACTTCAGCAGGTTAGAGGAAATCAGAGAGTTACATCGGATAATCCGGAGGCTACATATGATACATTATCAAAATATGGACGAGACCTTGTTGAATATGCCAGCACGAAGAAGCTTGATCCTGTTATAGGGCGAGATGAAGAAATAAGAAATACAATAAGAATATTAAGCCGAAAGACCAAAAACAATCCAGTACTCATCGGTGAACCTGGTGTTGGTAAAACGGCTGTTGCAGAGGGTCTTGCTCAGAGAATCTCAAATGGCGATGTGCCAGAATCATTAAAAAACAAGAAGGTATTTGCTCTTGATATGGGGGCTTTGGTAGCCGGAGCAAAATACAGAGGTGAATTCGAAGAGAGATTAAAGGCGGTTCTTGAAGAGGTAAAGAGTTCCGATGGACAGATTATTCTATTCATAGATGAACTTCATACTATAGTAGGAGCTGGAAAGACGGATGGAGCACTGGATGCAGGAAATATGTTAAAGCCAATGCTTGCGAGGGGTGAGCTTCACTGTATAGGTGCAACAACTCTGGATGAATATAGACAGTATATAGAAAAGGATCCGGCTCTTGAGAGAAGATTCCAGCCTGTAATGGTTGATGAGCCTACAGTTGAAGAAACTATATCTATATTAAGAGGTCTTAAGGAAAGATATGAAGACTATCACCATGTAACAATTAAGGATAGTGCACTGGTTAGTGCAGCAATTCTATCTAACAGATATATTTCTGACAGATTTCTGCCGGATAAGGCCATAGATTTAGTCGATGAAGCCTGTGCTTTAATTAAAACCGAGCATGATTCCATGCCTACAGAGCTTGACGAACTTAATGGTAAGATTATTCAGCTTGAGATGGAGAAGAGTGTTCTTGAGAAGGAGGATGACAAGCTTTCGAGGGAAAGACTTGAAAACCTTAATAAAGAGCTTGCGGACACCAAGGATGAATTTAATAACCTTAAGGCGAAGTGGGAGAATGAGAAGGATTCTGTTGATAAACCAACTAAGCTTCGTGAAAAGATTAATGAGGCCAAAAAGGACGCAGAAATAGCGCAGCAAAGCGGAGATTATGAAAAGGCTGGAGAGTTAAAATACAGTACAATTCCGAAGCTTCAGGCTGAACTTGAGGTTTTAGAAAAATCCTTAAATGATAAGGAACTTTCGCTCGTAAGAGAGGCTGTAGAGGATGATGAAATAGCAAGGATTGTTTCAAGGTGGACAGGTATTCCTGTTGCCAGACTTAATGAGTCTGAAAGAAATAAAACACTTCATTTAGACGAAGAGCTTCATAAGAAGGTTATAGGCCAGAACGAAGGAGTTAAGCTGGTTACAGAAGCAATAATAAGGTCGAAAGCAGGAATTAAGGATCCTTCGAAACCAATTGGTTCCTTCCTGTTCCTGGGTCCAACAGGTGTTGGAAAAACAGAGCTTGCAAAAGCTCTCGCCGCATCATTATTCGATGATGAAAATAATATGGTCAGAATTGATATGTCGGAGTACATGGAGAAATATTCTGTATCAAGACTCATTGGAGCGCCTCCTGGATACGTTGGATATGAGGAAGGTGGACAGTTGACTGAGGCAGTCAGAAGAAAACCATACTCAGTTGTTCTCTTCGACGAAGTTGAAAAAGCTCATCCGGATGTATTCAATGTTTTGCTCCAGGTTTTAGATGATGGACGTATCACAGATTCGCAGGGACGCACTGTAGACTTCAAAAACACCATATTAATAATGACTTCAAATATAGGAGCACAGGCGTTATTGAATGGAATTGACCAGAATGGTCAGATAGAAAAAGAGGCTGAAGCTGAAGTGATGGAAGATTTAAGAGCATCCTTCAGACCAGAGTTCTTAAATCGTCTTGATGAGGTCATTATGTTTAAGCCACTGACGAAAGAGAATATAGGTGGTATAATCAATCTTATAATAGATGATTTGAACAAGAGATTATCAGACAGGGAGCTTTCAGTAGAATTATCTCCTAAGGCTAAGGAATATATTATAGATAGTGCGTATGATCCACTGTTTGGTGCAAGACCACTAAAAAGATATATTCAAAAGTATGTTGAAACACTTTCTGCCAAGCTTATCCTTAAGGGAGAGATATCAAAAGAAGACACTATTTTGATAGATTTAAAAGATGGCGAACTTACAGCTTCCATTAAATAAGGGCTGATAATATTCAAAAAAGAGATTATTAAACTGAGAAGATAAGTCGGAGGCGAAAATGAATTTACCACAAGAACCAGGGATGCTTTTAAGTTTCATTAATATGCGATTAAGAGATAATTATTCTTCACTTGAGGATATGTGCGATGATCTTGATTTTGATTATCAGGAGCTTATAGATAAGCTTACCAAGCTGGGAATCAGATATGACAGTGAGAATAATCAGCTTAAAGAGAAGTAAGATACGTGTATCTTTGGACGTGGAAAATATAATAAAAATAGTGTAATTAGACGGGCTCTGCATTTGTGTGCAGAGCCTTTTTATGCTAAAATATTAAGGCTATGGACATTTTCGAATATATGAGAGAACAGAATAAGGATAAGGAAGCTCCATTGGCTGCCAGAATGCGTCCGACAACCCTTGAAGAGGTTGCAGGTCAGCAGCACATTATCGGCAAGGATAAGCTTCTTTATAGAGCAATTAAGGCTGATAAGCTAAGCTCAATTCTTTTCTATGGCCCACCAGGAACTGGAAAAACCACTCTGGCGAGAGTTATTGCTAATACTACTTCTGCGGAATTCACACAGATTAACGCTACCATAGCAGGAAAAAAGGATATGGAGGATGTGGTTCAGAAAGCCAAGGATACCTTCGGTATGTATGGGAAAAGAACGATCCTTTTCATAGATGAGATTCACAGATTCAATAAAGGACAGCAGGACTATTTGCTTCCATTCGTTGAAGATGGAACAATTATATTAATAGGTGCTACTACAGAGAATCCGTACTTCGAGGTTAATGGAGCTTTGATTTCAAGATCTATTATCTTCGAATTGAAACCTCTTTCGAAAGAAGACGTGAAATCGCTAATTGAAAGAGCAGTATATGATGAAAATAAGGGAATGGGAGCATATAACGCAACCATTGATGATGATGCGCTGGAGTTTCTTGCTGATATAGCAGGAGGGGACGCCAGATCTGCCCTTAATGCCATAGAGCTTGGAATTATATCTACTGACCGCTCAGAGGATGGAAAGATACATATTACGCTTGATGTAGCTCAGGAATGTATACAGAAAAGGGCGGTACGATATGACAAGAATGGTGATAATCATTATGACACCATATCTGCATTCATTAAAAGTATGAGAGGCTCTGACCCTGACGCTGCAGTATATTACCTTTCGAGGATGCTGTACGCAGGTGAGTCGGTAACCTTCGTTGCTAGAAGAATTATGGTTCATGCAGCAGAGGATGTGGGACTTGCAGATCCGCATGCTCTGGAGGTTGCGGTAGCAGCGTCGCTTGCAGCTGAAAGAGTCGGTATGCCAGAGGCCAGAATCATTCTGGCAGAAGCTGCGATGTATGTTGCAACAGCTCCGAAATCAAATTCTGTAGTTGTAGCAATAGATGAAGCTATGGATGAGGTTGCTCACACAGGAAATTTAAAGATTCCTTCACCACTTCAGGATTCTCATTATAAGGGAGCACAGAAATTAGGAAGAGGACTGGATTATCTGTATCCTCACAATTATGAGAATAACTATGTGAAGCAGCAGTATCTTCCAGACGAGATTAAAGATCATAAGTATTATCATCCATCCAATAATGGACATGAAAAAGATATAGTAGAGCTTTTTAATAAGATAAAGAAATAATTATAAATATATATTATGAAGAGTAATAAAGAAGTCGGAACTAATAAAATCAATAAAGTGAATAATAAGTCAGGGATTAAGAAATCAAAGAATAATAAGAAGCTTATTATTATTGCCCTGGTTGCTTTAGTAGTTATTGTGGCAGGAGTATTTTTATTCAATATTTTCGGCCAGAATGGTGATGAAAAGGACAGTTCGATTTCGGATACAGTTCTGGTAGAGGATATTCCAGAGGGACTTCCAGCTAATGAGCATGTAGGAAATGCTGTTTTAGAGCATATAATTAATGCGCAGGAGACTGTAGTCAAAGGCTATGAAGAAAGACCAGTATCCGTAGAACTGACAGAAGAGAATAAGAATAATTTCGTTGATATTGCATCATGTAAGATTAATCCTGAGACGAGCGAGATTGAATTAGAAATGACTTCTAATGGAATCCCGAAGTCGGATGACAAGTTCTATTATCTGTTCCAGATAAAGCCTTATGATGACAGCAGGGAATTAGACGAGAATTATATTACCAGAGTATATAAGAATGATACGGCAGCTATGAGCCTTTCATTAAATGCCAATACTGAAAACTCGAGATTGTATCAGAAGTTTGGTGTGGCCGTTAAGAATAATGGTAAGTTCGAGCTTATAAGTTCACCAAAGTTTATAACTAATCCTGAAGCTATAGCGAAGCATACAGGAACATTCATGGAGGTTAACTCGAAGAAGGGTATTCTGATTGACTATAACAGAGTATTCACCGGACAGCTGGAGGATTTAGGGGTTAAGCAGGCTGCTATCAATATTCCATTGTCAAGTATAGTTGGGCCTACAACCAATCCGTTGTTCCCATCTATTCATTATACCTATAATGGTAAGAACTACACCTTCAATGGAGTTATTTTGGCAGGCTTTGATTCGACGGTTTCAGCTCTTACGAATAAGGGAATACAGACTACAGCAATAGTCCTTAATGATTATTCAAATGCATATATAAGTCTTATCCATCCGGATGCGAGATCCAAGGGTGTTTGTCCGTACTATATGTTTAACGGATCTACAGATGACGGTGTCGAAATTCTGGCAGCAGTTGGAAGCTTCCTTGCTGACAGATATTCTGGAAGCAAGCATGGGCGTGTGTCTAACTGGGTTATTGCCAATGAGATTAATGCAAGAAAAGAATGGAATTATTTAAAATATACAGATGTTGATACATATTCTAAGGAGTTTGCCAAAGGCTTCAGAGTGCTGTACACAGCTATCAAGAGTACTGCAAGCACAGCAAGAGTATTCATATCTTTAGACCAGACCTGGAATAAGAATCTTGATAACAGTCCGGACTATGATGGAAAGGATGTCCTTGACTGCTTTAATAATTATATTACTTCGCAGGGCAATATTGACTGGTCGCTGGCATATCATCCATATAACATTCCTCTTACGTCATGTAAGTCATGGGAGCCAAGTGCTAATGTGACACATGAAGAAACTACCAAGAATATCTCGATGCAGAATATCGATGTATTGGTTAATTATATGAATAAGCCGGAACTTCGCTCTCCAGATGGAAGCTGCAGAAGCATCATGATTACAGAGCTCGGATATACATCAACTCAGGGAGAACAGCTTCAGGCAGCCGCTTTGGCATATGCATTTTATAAGATTAATAACTATGAAGATATAGATGGATTATTGTTAAACAGACAGACTGATGATGCCACAGAAATAGCCCAGGGGCTTGCAACCGGTATTACAACAGCTGGTGGTAACCGTAAGCTTTCATATAATGTGTACAAATATATGGATACTGATGAATGGGAAAAGCATTTAGAATTCGCGAAGTCTATTATAGGAATCAGTGACTGGAAGCAGATTATGTATTAATAATTATTGATAAGTAATATAAAAACAGCTATTCGATTAGAATAGCTGTTTTACTATGTATTGATATATTTCCTGATTCTTCTTATTCCAGTTATCGCAAATTTCCTGCGCGGTTTCCTCTATCGGAACGGATATAGTCATGTCAATCAGATTCACACCCTTGTCCTTGGCAACAAGATGAGCCTCCCACTCTCCAGAGGTGGCCTTGTAATAATCAGCCATAATGGACACTTCATTTCTAAGTTCAATAGAATTTTCTTGAAAATAACTGTTTATTTCTTCCTTAATGGCTGGATTAATGTCGTTTTCGAAGAACTCAATAGTCTGCTGGCCATCCTTAGTAAGCTTAAGATGCGTCCTGTTTCTAAAGGACTGTGCTGTAACAAACTTGGCATCGATCAGCTCTCCAATTACAGTCTGAAGGGTCATAAAGTTGGTATATTCCTTCTCTAAAATGAAATCACCAATCTGAGCTTTAGTAAGTGGAAAATCCACTTTGTTAAGCATATAAAGCACTATTAATTTGTACAAGGCTAATTTGTCCTTCGCCATTGTTTTCTCCAATTAATTAAAATGATTAAGGAATTGATTTATTATTTGCTGGTTTGGTTATTAATCTGTCAATCAGCTTCAAAAACTGCTTGACTAATACGGTCAAGGCAGAAATAACTAAAAATTCTTTCAAAAATAACACAAGTATATCTATGTTACCAAAAGGCACTCCTATGTGTTGGAGAGTCATGTAGTCTATAATCTTATGATGCAGCAAAAAGAACTCATAACTAAAGCCTCCAAGGAATGTTATGCATTTGATAACGCGAGGTATTTTATTAAACAACCCTTCCAGTCCTGCGAAGAAAAGGAAGAAGGAAAGATTCTGGGTTAATATAATTAAGTCATAGCTTATATATTCTCTAAGTGGAATAGGAAATACCAGATAAAATACTATGACTGGTATAGTCAACAATAAACATATCTTCTTTGGCAACCTGTCAATGACAGTTATTAAAAACATACCAAGGAAGAATTCATATACCTTACACAGGAAATTAACAAATCCCGGAACAGTGGTAGCAAATGGAAAATAATCATAAACACAAAGGATTATGACATAATATATGCTCATAATTAAAAGCATAATCCATTTATTTTTTCGAAGTCCCCATCTAAGAAGAGGAAAGATTAAATACATTAGTACCAATGCACCTAAAAACCACTCGCCAATGCCTAATGAATAGGTAGGAAGACCGAAGCTTGAGATGTAGGCATCCATACCCAGGAGGGTGAAGACGATAGAAAGAGGATTAATATTCCCCTTGTAAATGCCACTAAGACTTTCGCCTGTAAGACATATAAAGGTTATAAGGTACAAAAGATATACGACATAAAACGGGACCAGTATACGTAAGAATCTCTTAAAATAGTATTTTTTTAGATTAAGATGCTCTTCTTTTTGGGAAGATAACATAAGGCCTGCTCCGCTTATCATAAAGAAAAGCCCAACTCCAACAGTCGCAATGTGCATGTTAGGAGTTTCGAACAGACCATGAATGCTATCAAGCTGCCTTATGCCGCATAAATAAAGCGACATAAGCATATGATAGTACACTATTCCCAGCATAGATAGAAGACGAATTACGTCTATAAAACAATACTTCTTTTTCATTTAAAAATTCGTAATTTCAAATAGTTTTAGTATTTTTCGTTTATTATTTCTTGATGTGAGCCTTAACAGCTTCTGCAACCTTGATTGCTACTTCTGGATTAAAGGCTTCTGGCATGATGTTGTCTTCGTTCAATTCATCCTCTGGAACTAAAGAAGCAATTGCCAAAGCAGCAGCCATCTTCATATCCTCAGTAATCTGTGGAGCACGTCCTTCTAAAGCACCCTTGAAGATACCAGGGAAGGCAACAACGTTATTAATCTGATTAGGGAAATCAGAACGTCCGGTTCCAACGATTCTTGCACCAGCCTTCTTAGCTAAATCAGGCATAATTTCTGGAGTTGGATTAGCCATGGCGAAAATAATAGGATCTGTGTTCATTGATCTTACCATTTCTTCTGTAACGATTCCAGGAGCACTAACTCCAATGAAGATATCAGCACCAACTAAAGCGTCAGCCATGGTACCTGAAATGTTCTCAGGGTTGGTAATCTCAACCATTTTCTGCTGCATCCAGTTAAGCTTAGGAGCATCCTTTGAGATAACACCCTTTGAATTACAAAGAATTATATTTTTGAAACCGTAGTTTAATAATAACTTACAAATAGCAACACCAGCAGCGCCGGCACCTGAGATTACAACCTTACACTTTTCCTTGTCTTTCTTGGTAATCTTAAGAGCGTTGATTAATCCTGAAAGAACAACGATGGCTGTACCGTGCTGGTCATCGTGGAATACAGGGATATCTAATGTAGCCTTAAGTCTTTCTTCAATTTCGAAACATCTTGGTGCTGAAATATCTTCAAGGTTAATTCCTCCAAAGGTTGGAGCAAGATATGTTACAGCTTTGATGATTTCCTCTGTATCCTGTGTGTCAAGGCAGATAGGAACTGCATTTACACCACCGAATTCTTTGAAAAGAACTGCTTTTCCTTCCATAACAGGCATTGCAGCGTGAGGTCCGATATTTCCAAGACCGAGAACTGCAGAACCATCAGAAACAACAGCAATAGTGTTGGCTTTAATAGTATACTTGTAGGCAGCTTCCTTATCTTCAGCGATAACCTTACAAGGTTCAGCAACGCCTGGTGTATATGCGAGGGCTAAATCCTCTCTGGTTTTAACAGGTGTTTTAGACTCTGTTGTGATTTTTCCGTTCCATTCTTCGTGAAGCATGAGAGCTTTTTCATTAGTTGTCATTAGATTTCCTCTTTTCTTCTATATTTTTAATTGCTTTTTTGATATATGCTGACCCGCTAAGGGGTATGCGAATGCTTAATCCATTTTTTAATTTTACTTTAAAGGCCGAACATTTGGCAACATGTGATGCATTAATTATAAGCTTGGGTGAAGCTAAAACTAAATGTTCGAAGCTGTATAGTCCGTTATAAAAATTTAATATGTTATCAAGTACAGAAACTTCTGTCTGGTCATTTAAGTGAACAACTATGTACCTTCCGCTGGTTTTAATGAACTCAATATCATCCTCGAATACATAGTAGGTATCTGTATTATGTCTTATTTCAATGGTTTTTTCTTCATGAGCTTTAATTTCTTCAGCCTGATCCAGGATAGCAGAAAGATCTGCTCTTAATACTGGCTTTTTCAAAAAGAGAATGTTTTTTGGAAAAGGCAGTGAGGTTGTAGACTGATCGTCATAGCCATCAACTTCGGAACATATGATTATTGGAGCTGTAACTCCACTTTTGGCCAAAGAAAGGGCATAATCTATATCATTCTCAATTCCATAGATTCCGATGAATATTATGTCATAGCTCATCCTTTTAGGAAAAAGCTTTTTAGTCTGCCCATAAGAGTCAGTGTAGAATACCCCGGTTTTTTCTTTTCTCTTGTCTGATTCGCGGTCTAAAAGCCTCTCTAACTGCTTTCGGTCTGCGACATCATCAAAACATACAGCTATATGCATTGCTCCCCCAAATTATTAAATAGTACGTATGTTTAAAGGCCCAAAGTATAAAAATAGTACAACAATTATCTGTACAACTAAAATAACAGGCATACCTATAGTGAATAGATGATGCCTGGTCTTGTGGCGGAATATATACATTCCCAAAATGCTTCCAATAGAACCGCCTATTATAGCAACAAGAAAAAGGGTTGCTTCCGGAATACGGAAGGACCTTTTCTTTGCTTTTAGCTTATCGATTCCCATTATCAGGAATCCTATAAAATTAATAACTCCTGCATATACAAGTAAAAATGCAGCTACAGATGAAAAAAACATATATGATCCAAGTGAATATTTATTATCAATAATTTATCAATTTATAAGATATTTGACTGCAATGGTAATAGTACAACAAAAATATGCATAATGCAACACTTTTTATGCATAAAAATATATGTTTATCAATGAAAATATGCATAAAAATAAAAATATACTTGATAAATATGCAAAAATAATGTATAGTTATGCATAAATTCCAAATAAAGATGTATAGCATTTCAAGGATAAATATATTTGTCCTATATAAATAAGGAAAGCTTCGTTGAGTTTTTGGATTAAAAATAGTACAATATAACGGATATTGTTTTAAGAGGTGGAGTTTGATATGGCTACTAAGATTTTTATTGATGGTTCTGAGGGAACAACAGGACTTAGAATATACGAAAGATTCGAAGGAAGAGATGATATTGAGCTTATGAAAATAGACCCTGAGCTTAGGAAGGATCCTAAGGAGAGAGGGAAGATGATTAATTCGTCAGATATCACATTTTTGTGTCTTCCAGATGTAGCATCGAAGGAATCGGTTTCGTTAATAGAAAATGAAAACGTTAAAATAATTGATACATCTACTGCACACAGAACAGATGCAGACTGGGCGTATGGTTTCCCGGAGCTTAACAAAACCCAGAGAGAAAAGATTAAGAATTCAAAGAGAATCGCAGTTCCAGGATGTTATGCAACAGGATTTATTTCAATAGCACATCCTTTGGTTGCCACAGGAATGATTAACAGCGATTATCCAGTTTCATCATTCGCACTTTCTGGTTATTCGGGAGCAGGAAAGAAAGCTATTGCGGTATATGAAAGCGAAGAAAAGCCAGCAGACTTTAATTCTCCAAGAGAATATGCGCTCTCGCAGCAGCATAAGCACTTAAAGGAAATGAAGGCTATTTCAGGACTTAAGAATACACCAATCTTTTGTCCTGTAGTTGATGATTATTATTCAGGAATGTTCGTATCTTTGCCATTTTATACAGATATGATGAATGGAAAGCCAACACCAGAAAAAGTACACGAGATGTTCGCTAAATATTATGAGGGCGAGAAGTTCATCCATGTTATGCCATTTGGCAGCGAGGAAGAAACTAATGGCTTCATAGCAGCTAATGTAAGATCTGGCTGGGACGGACTTGAATTATTCGTGACAGGAAATGAAGACAGAATAGTAGTTACTACAAGATTTGATAATTTAGGAAAAGGAGCTTCAGGGGCAGCAGTACAGTGTATGAATATTCTATTAGGCTGTGATGAAGCTAAGGGACTAAATCTTTAATGGAAGAAATTAAGATTCAGACAATGACAATTGAAGATTATGACAAGGTCAAGGAGCTTTGGATGACCATTCATGGATTCGCGATAAGGAGTATTGATGACTCGTATGATGGAGTTTTGAGATTCCTTAGAAGAAATCCAACAACGTCGGTTGTTGCCAAAATGGGCGACGAGGTTGTAGGGGCGATTCTGTGTGGTCATGATGGAAGAAGAGGATGTCTTTATCATGTGTGTGTAAGGGAAGATGTAAGACGATGTGGAATCGGTAAGAAAATGGTTACGCATTGCATGAATGCCCTTAAAGAAGAAAAGATAAGTAAGGTCTCTTTGATAGCATTTTCTACTAATGACATAGGTAATGCATTCTGGAATACCATTGGATGGACGAAAAGAGAGGATCTTAATTATTATGATTTCGTTTTAAATGATGAGAACATAGTGAGATTTAACTCATAATTAATATAACAGGGACGATTAAATTCATAAAAACCCTGGAGGAGGAAATATGAAGGTTATTGATGGTGGAATTAATGCCCCAATCGGATTCGAGGCGGCAGGAATTGAAGCTGGAATTAAATATCAAAATAGAAAGGACATGGCTATTATTTATTCAAAGAAGCCATGTGTTGTTGCAGGAACATTCACATCAAACTTAGTTAAGGCTGCACCTGTTAAGTGGGATATGAAGGTTGTTTCGGATTCTCCATTCGCACAGGCGGTTATTGTTAACACAGGTATTGCCAATGCAGGAACTGGTGTTGAGGGAATGGGATATTGCGAAAAGACTGCTGAGGAAGCAGGAAAGGTTTTAGGAATTCCTAAAGAATCGGTTTTGGTTGGATCAACAGGTGTCATCGGAGCACAGATTCCAATTGACAGAATCGTAGCTGGTATTTCCAAGCTTAGCGAGGCTAAAAGCCACGAAAAGGAAGATGGAACCAACGCATCCAAGGCTATCATGACTACAGATACTGTTAATAAGGAGCTTGCAGTCGAGGTAGAAATAGGGGGAGTTACAGTAACACTTGGCGCTATGTCTAAGGGTTCTGGAATGATTCATCCTAATATGTGTACTATGTTAGGATATGTTACAACTGATGCGAATATAAGCAAGGAAGTTTTGACTAAGCTGGTCAAAGAAGATGTGGTTGATACCTACAACATGATTTCAGTAGATGGTGATACATCGACCAACGATACATTATTAGTTATGGCGAATGGAATGGCTAATAACGAAGAAATTAAAGAAGGAACTAAGGAGTACGAGGATTTCAAGGAAGCTCTTCACTTCATTAATGAAACTCAGGCCAAGAGATTAGCAGGTGATGGCGAGGGCGCCCAGGCACTTATTGAATGTAAGGTAATTAACGCAGATACTAAGGAAAACGCAAGAATCCTGGCGAAATCAGTAATCTGTTCTTCATTGACTAAGGCTGCTGTATATGGACATGATGCTAACTGGGGAAGAATCTTGTGTGCACTTGGATATTCTGGAGCGAAATTTGACCCAGACAAGATGGAGCTTTATTATCAGGGAGCTTCGAATTCTATGCTTATATATAAGGATGGAATGGGAGTTGATTACTCTGAAGAGGCAGCAACTGAAATATTAAAGGAATCAGAGGTCAGATTTTTAGTTGATTTAAAGAATGGAAACGAAACAGCTACAGCATGGGGCTGTGACTTAACATATGATTACGTTAAGATTAACGCTGATTACAGAAGCTAATTAGGCCAAAGATATAGATATTGAAAACCATATGACTGGTTGGTTAAGGAGAAGAAAATGGTTAAGGATATGCAGAAAATATTAGATAAGGCAGAGGTATTAATTGAAGCTCTTCCATATATTCAGAAGTTTAACCGAAAGGTTATTGTTGTTAAATACGGTGGCTCTGCGATGAGTAATGAAGAACTTCAAAAGAATGTTATTCAGGATGTTGTTTTGTTAAAGCTTGTAGGATTTAAGCCAATCATCGTTCATGGTGGTGGTAAGGAAATCAGCAGCTGGGTTAAGAAAACAGGAAAAGAGTCACAATTCATTAATGGTCTTAGAGTCACAGATGCAGAGACCATGGAAATCGCTGAAATGGTTCTTAACAAGGTTAATAAAAGACTCGTTAATATGGTTAGCGAGCTTGGAGTTTTAGCAGTTGGTGTTAGTGGAAAAGACGGCGGACTTTTAAACGTAGAGAAGAAATATTCTGATGGTCAGGATATAGGATATGTTGGAGATGTTAAGAATGTTAATCCTAAAATCCTTATGGATCTTCTTGAAAAGGATTTCCTTCCAATCGTTGCACCAATAGGCTATGGAGATGATTTCGCAACCTATAATATCAATGCTGATGATGCAGCATGCGCCATAGCAAAGGCTGTAGGTGCTGACAAGCTTGTATTTTTAACAGATATTGAAGGCTTGTACAAGGATATAAACGATAAGGAAAGCTTCATCTCAAGAATTACAGCATCTGATGCAGACGCACTTATCAATGATGGAATAATTGGAGGTGGAATGCTTCCTAAATTAAATAACTGTACATCAGCTATTAAGGGCGGAGTTAACAGAGTGCATATTCTTGATGGTAGAATTCCTCACTGCTTATTACTTGAAATCTTCACTAATGAAGGAATTGGAACAGCAATTATTAACGACGAAGAAAAGGATCAGATTAAAAAATGAGCATGAAAGAATATATAGATGAAGCCGAAAGCGTGCTTCTTCACACATACAACAGGTATCAGATAGTATTCGATAAGGGAGACGGCGTATATCTTTATGACCTGGAAGGAAAAAAGTATTTAGACTTCTGTGCCGGAATTGCCGTTTTTGCTTTAGGATATCAGAACAAAGCATATAATGATGCACTTAAAGGACAGATTGATAAGATTATTCATACTTCCAACTATTATTATAATGTGCCAGCTATAGAGGCTGCCAAGGGATTACTTGAGGCTTCGAAGATGGACCGTGTATTCTTTACTAATTCAGGTGCAGAAGCCGTTGAAGGTGCTATCAAGGCAGCAAGAAAATATGCATATTTGAAGGATGGATGTAAGGATCATGAAATAATTGCCATGGAGCACAGCTTCCACGGACGTACCTTCGGAGCACTTTCCGTTACAGGTAATCCTGCATACAGAGAAGCCTTCGAGCCTATGATTGGCAATGTGAAATTCGCAACAATGAATGATCTTGAATCTGTTAAGGCTAATATTACAGATAAGACTTGTGCTATCATTTTCGAAACAGTTCAGGGAGAAGGCGGAATTTATCCAGCAACCAAGGAATTCATGGAAGGTGTTAAGGCACTTTGCGAGGAAAAAGATATACTTCTTATATTAGATGAAATTCAGTGTGGTATGGGAAGAACAGGTTATATGTATGCATGGCAAAAATATGGTATCAAGCCAGATATCATGACCTCTGCCAAGGGACTTACCTGTGGAGTACCAGGCGGCGCATTCTTCTTAGGAAAGAAGGTTGCAGAGAATTCACTCGTAGCAGGCGACCATGGAACTACCTATGGTGGTAATCCTCTCGCAGGAATTGCTACTAAAACAGTACTTGATGAATATAAGAGATTAAATATTCTTGACAATGTTAATGAGGTTGGACAGTATCTATTCGACCGCTTAGAGGAGCTTGCCACATCATGCGACAAGATTATAGCTCATCGTGGTGTTGGCCTCATGCAGGGTCTTGAGTTTAATGTACCAGTTAAGGATATTATTAATTCGTGCATAGAAAACGGACTTATTCTTATTAACGCTGGTACCAATATTATTCGTTTCGTTCCACCTTTAGTTATAACTAAAGAGGATGTGGATAACATGATGAATATTTTAACTAAATGTATTAATTAATGGAGTTTAGATGAAGAAAAGATTTTTTTCAGTTCTTTTAGTTCTGGCAATACTGGCAGGCGTGATATTTGTGAGCACTCTTAAGCTTCCAGTTCGAGAGGTTGTAGCTGAAGATGAGGAGGCTTCCCCTTCGGATGTGCAGGTTCAGTATGACAAGGAAACTATATATTTGTGGTATACAGATGATTCGCTGACGAATTATTTAACCAGTGCAGCAGTTGAATACAATGAAGCACACGGAACCAGAGTGATGCCGGTTCTTAAGCCATCGGTTGAATATTTCGAATCGATTAATAAAGCATCAGTTGAGTCTAATGTGCCTGATATGTATATAACAAGTCATGATACCTTAGGAAAGGCATATCTTGCAGGCCTTACGACGAAGATTGATATGGATGAGGCTACATTCGAAAGCTCATATATTGGACAGGCGAAGAATTCTGTTTTGTACAAAGATATGCTGCTTGGATACCCTCTAAACTACGAAACAAGTGTACTTTTGTATAACGAAACATATCTTAAGGATATGGCAGTGACTGAGCTTAAAATTAAGCAGAATGAAGCTGGTGAGGATGGAGAAAATTCACAGTCAGATGAAAATTCTTCGGATTCTTCTGAAGCTTCATTCACAGACGAAGAAATCGCTAATCAGTTAATTGAACTTATTCCTACTACTATAGTTGATATTACAGAGCTTGGTAATAATTTCGATGCTCCAGAGGGCGTAGAGTCATTCATGACATGGGATGTTACAGATATTTTCTATAACTATTTCTTCCTAGGAAACGCAATTAATGTAGGCGGCGAAGGTGGCTTTGATAAGTCAATTATAGATATTTATAATCTTGATGCCATAAGATCGTTCTCAGCATATCAGGAGCTTAATCAGTTCTTCTCCATAGAGACAGAGAATAGTAATTATTCGCAGATAATAAGCGATTTCATTGATGGAAAGATAGTGCTTACGATAGCAACCTCTGATGTAGTTGGAACACTTAATCAGGCAAAAGCAGATGGAACCTTTAAATACGATTATGGTGTAACTATGGCTCCGGAAATCAATGATGAGCTTGATACACGTTCTATGTCAGTTACTAACTGTGTGGTTATTAATCCTTTTTCAACAAGACAGGATGTGGCCAACGATTTTTCAAAGTTCGTGACAGGCGAATATGCAGTTAATCTCTTTAGCAAATCCGGCAAGGTTAGTGCTTCAAGTTTGGTTAATTATGATGAAGAGGCTCCAGCCTTTAATGTGTTCGCTATGGAATATGGTTATTCGTCTCCACTTCCTAAGATGATGGAAACAAGCAATCTTTGGGTAATCTTAGAGGGAGCTTTTGCTGATATCTGGAATGGAGAAGATCCTAACCTTAAGCTTAAGGAAGTAGCAGAGAAAATTAGTTCTCAGGTTACAGGAACACCTGTAGAGCTTCCTTATATAGAGGATAAGAAGGAAGAAGAAGAGGTTGAGTACTTCGACGAAGAAGAACTCGCAAGGCAGGCCAAGGAAGGCGAACAATAAATTAGTGCTTCAATGAGAATGTTGTAAGCAGGGCCATGGTTGGCAAGTAATGTTAGTCAGCAATCGTTGTATAATCCTTTGATTTTAGTTAATGAAAGGGTTAGCAATGAATAAAATAATAAAATATGAAAATGACAATTTAATAAGTAAGCTTCGTAGTAACAGAGTGTTCAGAAGATACCGGAAGGTGATAGCAGTACTTGGGTTCCTTGTTTTGACCATAGCAATTGGGGGTGTATGTTTAAATTCAAGGGGCGAGGAGATAATTATATCTACGGGGACTGTTGATGGTGAAAGTCTTCCGGCCGAAGCCAGTGAAGGGCTTAATGTTGAAACTCGTGAAAGACTTGATTCCGAAGTTCCAGTCGATGGGGTGGCAGTTGAAGCGCTGGATGCGAAAGAAACTGAATCTTGTGTTAAAGCACGAGAGTCGACAAATGATGCAGAGAATCCAGTGCTGAGTACGACAGAAGAAAATGCTGATAAATCAAAAGCTTCGGCAGTTGAAAGTAAAGATACCAGGAATGATGGTGCAGAATCTTCAGAAATGATAGTCGTATATGTATGCGGTGCAGTTGAAAAGCCAGGAGTTGTTAAGCTTAAGGCTGGCAGCAGGGTTTTCGAAGCAATTGAAAAGGCTGGTGGTATGACCAGTGAAGCAGATAGTGTATATTTGAACCTGGCAGGAGAGTTGACTGATGGAGTCAAAGTATATGTTCCAACACTTGAGGAGACTAAAGAGGGTCAGGTTATAGGGGACACTTTTGATGACAGCATACCATCCAAAAATGCCAGTAAAAATGCGGGTTCAAGCAGTAATGACACAGGCGTCACAAATAGTGTCGATTCTGGTGTCAGTTCGAAAAATGATGGTTCTTTAGTGAATATCAATACGGCGACGAAGGAAGAGCTTATGACACTTCCAGGAGTTGGGGAGTCGAAGGCAAATTCCATTATCAAATATCGTGATGATAACGGCGGATTCCGGACTATTGAGGATATTATGAATATTACTGGTATTAAGGAAGGCTTATTTAATAAGATTAAAGAAAAGATTACAGTCTAGACAGTTGGGGTCGGGATGCTTGGAAAATTATTATTAGTAGATGATGAAAAATTAATTATAAAGGGTCTTAAATTCGGACTTGAGCAGGATGGATATGAGGTTGATGCTGCATATGATGGTGGCGAAGCGATAGAAATGATTAAGTCTAATCAGTATGATGTTATACTTTTAGATGTCATGCTTCCTGTTTTTTCTGGTTTCGAGGTATGCCAGAAGGTAAGAGAGTTCTCTAATGTTCCTATTATTATGGTTACCGCCAAAAGTGAGGATGAGGATAAGATTCAGGGACTTGAGTTCGGGGCAGATGATTATATTACGAAGCCTTTTAATGTTCTTGAAGTGAAGGCCAGAATAAAGGCAATTATAAGAAGAGAAGATTCTCATAAAGGAGTTAGGAAAGCTTCTTCGTCAATTCTTAGTGATGGAGATTTAGAAATTCATCAGGATTGCAGAAGGGTTTATATTAATGGAAAAGAGGTTAATCTTACAGCCAAGGAATTCGAGGTTTTAGAGCATCTTGTTATTAATAAAAATAAGGTTTACTCAAGAGAAATGCTTCTTCAGACTATTTGGGGAAGTGATTATCCAGGCGATGAGAGAACAGTTGATGTTCATATAAGACGACTTAGAGAAAAGATAGAAATTAATCCGTCAGAACCAAAGTATGTACATACTAAATGGGGCATGGGATATTATTATGCATAAGTTATTAATTTGGCGAAGCCTTAAGCTTCGCCTATTTGTTACAATTTTCATAGCAGGCATAATTCCAGCGGTGGTGCTTGGTAACGCTATGATCAATAATTACGAGGAGCGAGCCGTAAAAATCAGAACCTCAGATGTTGAGAACCAGCTGATAATAATATCAAAGCATCTGATGCAGGTTGATTATTTTCTGGACACCTCATCAGAGGCTGTTAACGCAGAGCTTGATCTTATTTCGAACCTTTATGATGGTCGTGTTGTAGTTATAGATAATGCACTTCGGGCTATTAAGGATACCTACGGTATTGCTGAAGGGAAAACCTTCGTTTCGGAAGAAGTCATAAGGTGTCTTAAGGGTGAGAATATTGATAATTATGATGAATTAAATGGTTATATCGAAATTGCTGTTCCTATTGAAGAAGAAGGAGTTTTATTGACCTCGGTATCAACGGATAATATTAAATCTACTAAGGATGCACTGGGGCAGCAGTATCTTGTTTTGACAGTTATTGCCTTCATTATCCTGATGGCCATTGCTTTTTATGTTTCAAGAATGCTGGTTAAACCTTTTGATGTTGTTTCGGCTGAGCTTAGAGAACTTGGCAATGTTGAAAGATATGAACCTATATCGGTACCACATTATGTCGAAACAGAGCATCTGGCAGTCGGCTTTAATTCACTTATTAACAGGATGTCCACTATAGATGCATCACGTCAGGAATTCGTTTCGAATGTGTCGCATGAGCTTAAAACTCCAATCACATCGATGAAAATTCTGGCAGATTCACTAATTTCTAATCCTGATACTCCGGTTGAGTTATATCGTGAGTTCATGGAGGATATAGCAAGTGAAATCGAACGAGAAGACAGAATCATTAACGATCTACTGACATTAGTTAAGCTTGACAAAAATATGGCCAGTCTAAACCTTTCGTCGATAGATATAAATAACCTTACTGAAATTATCCTAAAAAGGCTAAGGCCAATAGCCAGAAAAAATGATGTTGAACTGGTTTTAGTATCTCAAAGAGAAGTAGTAGCAATGGTAGATGAGGTTAAACTCACCCTGGCCATAACTAATTTAATTGAGAATGCAATTAAGTATAATAAACCTCAGGGAACCGTTACCGTGACAGTAGATGCGGATCATCAGTATTTTACTGTAACAGTTGAGGATACCGGTATCGGAATACCAGAGGATGACCTTGATGAAATATATGAAAGATTCTATCGAGTAGATAAGTCACACTCAAGAGCAATAGGTGGAACTGGTCTTGGACTTTCGATTGCGAAGAATTCTGTATCTTTGCACAAGGGTACAATAAGTGTTGAGAGTACGGTAGGCGTTGGAAGTAAATTCACAATAAGGATACCGTTGTAGGTAGTAATAGTCCATAATAAAGATTTGCATAATATAGATAAGTTAAAATGAAAAAAATATATACTTCAATCATTACAATATTAATATTGATGCTTATACCAATATTCGGTATTACAGGCTGTTCGAAGGAAGAACCTTTGACGCCAGGGTATCAGCTATATTTTATTAATTCAGATATGACAGGGCTTGTTCCTTCGGACTATGTGATTAATAGTCAGGGAATTGACGAAGCAGTGTCTGAAGTGTTAGATGAACTTAAGAAAACACCTGAGAAGTTTCAGTATGTTGCACCGCTTTCATTAAACGTTGTGATTAAGGAAGTTGGTATTAATGAAGATCAGGTTTCTATTAATTTCGGGAGCGAGTATCTCGAACTTGATTCTATAGAGGAAGTTCTTCTTAGAGCATCGGTTGTTAAATCCCTTACGGGTATAGATGGTATTAAGGCAGTTACCTTCATGGTTGAGGAAGAACCTATAGTAGATGCGCAGGGAAATATAGTCGGAGCCATGACGCAGGATCAGTTCGTCCTTAATGCAGGAAAAGAGATTAATGCTTATGATGAAATTAAGCTGACACTATATTTTGCAGATTCAACAGGTGAGAAGCTTAAGACTACAGTGCGAGAGGTTGTATATAATACCAATATTCCTAAGGACAGATTGGTGGTCGAGGAGCTTATTAAAGGAAATGAGGAATTTTCTACCATTAATCCAGATACCAAGGTGATATCAACTACTATTACAGACGGAATATGTTATATTAATCTTGATAAAGCTTTTTTGACACAAGCCTATGCTGTGACTCCTGAGGTTACGATTTATTCAATAGTCAATTCTCTGGTTGAGATTAATGGAATAAATAAGGTTCAGATTCTTATTGATGGAGACAGTTCATATATTTTTCAGGAAGTAATGCCGCTTTCAGATGTCTATGAAAGAAATCTTGATATAGTTTCCAATTAAAAATACAGTTGATAACGAAAATTCAAATTTATTTTAATTTCCACTAAAACTCCCAATTAGTAAAAATTAAAATAATGTATTGACAAGTAAAATTAAATTGCATACAATCTAACTATAAACATTGCACACAATTTAATTTAGCGACCAGGTAATTTAAGCTAACCCTGTTATCTAGACTTTTGAGAGGAGCGTATATGACAACTAAAGAAGCAATTATGGAACGTCACTCTGTAAGAAATTACGAGGACAAAAATATAGAAAATGAAAAATTGAACGAACTTAATGCATTTATTGATAAGTGCAATGAGGAAGGAAATCTTCACATTCAGCTGTTAGAGGATGCAGGGAATACCTTTAACAGACTTCTTAACAGGGCCATGGGATTAGGAAGTGCACCAAGTGTCATTGCCTGCGTCGGAAAGGATGATGAAACTCTCGATGAAAGAATCGGATATTATGGCGAAAAAATAGTTCTTTTGGCGCAAAGCCTTGGACTTAATACCTGCTGGGCAGGAACCTATAATAAAAAGAATGTTAAAGCTGAAATATTAAATGATGAGAGACTTGCTATCGTTATCGCGATTGGATATGGAAAGAACCCGGGAAAACCTCATAAGTCAAAGAGTGTTCAGGATGTAATAAAAGGTAATGAAAAAGATATGCCAGATTGGTTCCTAGAGGGCGTTAAAATGGCTCTTTTAGCTCCTACAGCTGTTAATCAGCAAAAATTTGAAATTGCTCTTAAGGATGATAGCTATGAGATTATAGACAAAGGCGGAATTTTGAGTAAAATAGATAAGGGAATTGTAAAATGTCACTTCGAAATC
Organism: Lachnospiraceae bacterium; assembly: GCA_024399135.1. Lineage (GTDB taxonomy): Bacteria > Bacillota > Clostridia > Lachnospirales > Lachnospiraceae > JAILLW01. Next base: position 69,357 of record JAKSHY010000016.1, read on the forward strand.
GGAGCGGGCAGATAGTTCCATTATTAGATGAGGGGATTTAAATATGGCAGATAAGTATGATAGTTTAAAGCTTGACAATCAGATTTGTTTTCCATTATATGCAGTGTCGAAGGAGATAATACGAAAGTATAAGCCGTTCTTAGAAGAGATTGACTTAACCTATACTCAGTATATTGCGATGATGGTTCTATGGGAAGACAGGTGTATCTGTGTTAAGGATATGGGAGCGAAGCTCTTCCTTGATTCCGGCACATTAACACCAGTTCTTAAAACCTTAGAAAAAAAAGGATATTTAACAAGAAGAAGATCTGATGAAGATGAAAGAGTACTCAATGTAGAGGTTACAGAAGAAGGCATGAAGCTTCGTGACCGTGCATTGGATGTACCAGGAAAGATTGGACAGTGCATAGCACTCGAAAGTGATGAAGCAGTTTCTTTGTACAAAATTCTTAGAAAGATGCTTGGACAGTTTTAATTGCTTTTATTCTTTAATGACAAGGATTAAATCTTATTGTTATTAGGTTGAGTAAAAAGTTAGATTCCGCTTCTTGTTCAATTTAGTATTGCAGTTTTCGTGTTTTGGGTGATATACTCATATCACTCAAAACACATTAAATGAAGCGACCATTATGTATTTTATGTTTGCTGATTAGTCTTTTTGTTGTAATTTCTACAACATTTTCTCAGGAAAAACAATTTAATAGTAATCTTCCAGAAGAGGGGGAAACTATATCTTTGACAGGGGTTGTTAATGAGATAGAGCTCAAAAACATGTTAGGATACACTGCTGTGAAGGTATATCTTGCTAATGTGTCTCTGGATGATAGATCTGCTTCGAAGATACAGAATGCCTATATGGAAGATATACATTCTTCGAAGATGCAGAATGCCTATATGGAAGATATACATTCCTCAAAGACAAAGAATGTCTATATGGATGAAGAAGTCATAACGAAGGAAATAACTTACGAGGGAGTTCTCCTTCAACTAAAGAGTAAGGAGAAGCTTCCTCATCTGGGACAAAGGATAGAGGTTTCAGGAAAAGTTTCCTATTTTACTAAGGCTACTAACGACGGGCAGTTCGATGAAAGAACTTATTACAAAACAGAAGGTATGGATTTTAAATTAAAGTCCGTTTCAATCAAGAATAGGTCTTCTGACTACTCAAGGATACGGGATGCACTCTGGATTCTTAGGAAAAATATAGGAACAAAGATAGATGAAGCACTGCCGGAGGATGAAGCTTCAATTATGAAGACGATGCTTCTTGGGGACAAGGAAGATCTTGATGAAGAGAAAAAGAGTCTCTATCAAAGGACTGGTATAGCGCATGTTCTGGCAATTTCCGGACTTCATGTTTCACTAATCGGTATGGGATTATTTAAAATTCTAAAGAAATTGAGACTGGGACACAAAAAATCCTCACTGATTTCCATTCTTTTCGTTTTCTTCTACGGGGCACTTACTGGATTTTCTGTTTCAACTATAAGAGCATGTGTGATGCTTAGTATTTCATTAATAGCTGTTCTTCTAGGAAGAAGCTATGATCTTCTGACGGCACTATCACTAATTGGATGTATTACGTTGGTTAGAGAGCCACTATATATTCAGCATGGGGGGTTCGCATTTTCTTATGGATGTGTACTGGGAATAGGGATTTTGATGCCGACTCTTGCTGATGTTAAAGGAAAGAAGAAGGTTGTGTTAAGCTCGCTTACGATGGTGGTCACTGGTCTTCCCCTTTATTACTGGTATTTTTTTCAGCTACCGGTATATTCAGTATTTTTAAATTTTCTGGTAATTCCAGTCATGGGTGTGCTGGTTCCATGCGGAATAACACTTTTAGTTGGAATATATCTTTTTAATCCCATTGCCAATATATCAAGAATAGTCATAGTTGGAATTCTGAAATTATTTGAGGTGCTTGCTGTGTGGGCGGATGAGATGCCGGGACATTTCCTAACGGCAGGACGACCGAAAATATGGCAGGTCATAGCCTATATATTTGTCCTAATGGGAATGTATATATATAAGAAGAAACTCTCACATGGAAGGAGATGTTTTTTAGCTATCATGGCTATGCTGATGCTTACATTGAGGTTCGGCGATGGAATGAAGGTTACTTTCCTGGATGTGGGGCAGGGGGATTCGATAATACTTAGCAGTGAGAACAGAATATATGTAGGCGGGATAATGTCGCCGCAGACTATTCTGGTTGACTGCGGATCTTCAGATGTTTCGAAGGTTGGTAAGTACAGACTGATTGAATATCTGAAATATCACGGAATATGGAAGGTTGATATGGCAGTTGTGACGCACCCGGATGAGGATCATATATGTGGGCTCAGGGAGGTTATTAACGAGGGGCGAAAAGAAGGAATTACTATTTCGAAAATTGTGCTGGGAGATGTATTAAATAAGGAAGAGGCATTGGAAAACCTTATTGGATCAGAAAACAGTGATGCTGTAAGTGTTGTGGGAAATGGTACTTTGGTAAATGGCATTACGGCAAATGGAGCTACGGCAAATGATATTACAGCAAATGACATTAAGGTAAATGGCATTAAGGTAGAATTCATAGCTGAAGGGGACAGTATAAGGTTCGGGGATAATGGAGAAATTGTATGTCTTAATCCACAAAGAGGACGCCTTTATGGGGACACTAACGAGTCATCTGTTGTTTTGCTTGGAAAGTTTGGAAAAGAATCAGTTCTTTTGACAGGCGATGTGTGTGCTGAGGCGGAAAGAAGAGTTTCTTCTTATATTAATAGTGAATATATTAATGGCGGAAGCGCTGGGACTTCTTATGTCAATAGAAACTATGATGATGAGAGCATTTCGGTTTTAAAAGTGGCACATCATGGATCTAAGAATTCAACTACGGATGAGTTTTTAAGGAATGTGAAATCAAAGATAGCGATTATATCATGTGGAAAGAATAATTCCTATGGACATCCACATAAGGAAACTCTGGAGCGGTTAACAAAAGCAGGATGTAAGATTTTCACTACTCAGTCTAGTGGATGTATCACCGTCAGGATAAACAAAGAAGGGAAGTGTGTTGTTACAGAGTTTAAATAGATTCTAAAGGAGATGCATATTTCGATAAGGGTCAGAAAGATGAGACTATGAGAATCTGACCCGCGTGAAGAAAGAAAGGAGGGTCAGGAAGGAGGGACTACGGTAATCTGACCCGGATGAAGTAAAGAAAGGAGGGTCAGGAAGGAGGAACTACGATAAATTGACCCGGATGAAGTAAAGAAAGGAGGGTCAGGAAGGAGGGACTATGAGAATCTGACCCGCGTGAAGTAAAGAAA
>JAKSHY010000017.1 GCA_024399135.1 Lachnospiraceae bacterium
CACTTTTTAAATGAGGTAATACACTGATAATAAGCGATGTTCACAAAGTAGGGACTCATTTTAAGTGGAGCGGGTGGTGGCTGTCCTCGAAAAGTAGGGACACTTTTTAATAACTATGATCCAGCGTGTCCCAAATAAATAGGGACACTTTTTAAATGAGGTAATACACTGATAATAAGCGATGTTCACAAAGTAGGGACTCATTTTAAGTGGAGCGGGTGGTGGCTGTCCTCGAAAAGTAGGGACACTTTTTAAATGAGGTGGAAGGAAAATGGCCGGAAAAAGTAGGGACAGATTTTAAATAAGAAATTAGGGAGGGGGAGAGTTTGGAAATAAAAATTGTAACATGGTAAACAAGATCATTGGGATTTAGGGAGGGGGGAAGTAGGAAAAGAAATGGAAGGAGGAGGAACCCGAAAAAGTAGGGACACTTTTTAAATGAAAGTAGGGACACTTTTTAATTTTTTGATTACATTTGCAATCACAAAACATTAAGATTTTCTATAAGTATGATAAGTGCGATTCTTGAAGAAAAAATTCAGACTTTTAAAGATTCAACTCAAAAAGCAATTCGTTTCAATATTGAACTGTTAGATCTTGTGGAAGGTTATGATAGTGAATACCACAAGTTTTTATCCACGAATATGGTGTTTGTCGATTATGTTCAGTTGGACAATGAGGTTCCCTATTATCTTGCTTTTATAGACTCTATTGAGAATGCGGATTATTTAAAACAGAACATGAAAGGATTGTTCAAGCCTTTATGTGATCTGATCGACCAGGGGAAGTGTAGGATAAGAACGAAGGTTCAAATAGCAGGGGAATATTTTGAGGATGTGTTGGCTATAAAGTCAATCCTATTGGCCTACCTTACTCGAAAGCAGTCGGATGAATTTGCTGAAATGGCAAAGAAAAGGTTGGAAGAGGAAAAGGCTGTGGGTTTAGATACTATTCTGACGAAGAAATCGCATTATGCGCAGAATAACCTATTGACAAGATCCGCTTTCAGCGAGAACCTGACGGTGGTACAAAAGAAGTTGTTGAATTATTTCATCTTCAAGTTCCAATACAAGTGTAAGGAAGACCTTTTCGGAGAATCGTATTTCACGGTGACGAAACAGGAACTTGTCAATTGCGGTTGCGGAAGTAACCAGACTGCCATTATGAAAAGCTTGAAGGATCTGATGGAGAATACGACCATGAAGATTCAGTATAATGATTCATGGAGCATATATAATATGTTTTCCTCTTTCCAGGGATCTACCATCAATAATGAGATAAAGGTGAGGTTCACGCCGGAAATGTCCGCGCTGATCAATAAGGTTGGAGTATCGAGGAACTATACTTTACTCAGTTTGAATTCCATAAATTCAATCAAAAGGTATTCTTCAATGCGTATGTATGAATTGTGTAGTCAGTATCGTAATGCCAATTCTCCAATCATTTACATATCCGATGATGATCTGAGGGCTATGTTGAACTGTAAGGACAAATATCTTGATCCGCATGATTTCAAGAAAAGGGTTCTCAAAGATGCGGAGAAGGAATTGAAGGAACTTTCTGAAAAGGGAGTGATAGATATGTGTTTCGAGTGCAAGGAAGCGGAGAGTGTGAAGATGGATTGGCAATTCAAATACAAGAAGGTCACGAAATGGGCACTGATTATAAAAAGAAATGAGAATTATGAAAAGACTTATATCAGTCATGACGGAAAGAAGAAAAAAATGGATTCCGCATATATGGTATTGCATCAGATAATTGAAACAAAATTATCTTCTGAATTGTCCAAAGATCAAAAGGAGGAATATATGGCCTTCGTAAAAGGACTTACAACAAATGAGATTGATGCCTTGGTGCATGATTTGCAGATAGAAATGTACTTTTCCGGAAACAAGAATAAATTGGAGACCTTTGAAATCATATTAAGAAAATATGGATTTAGGGAGGGGGGAAGTACGGAAATACAAAATTAAAACATTCGAATCCTCAAAACGTGATCATCGGTTTTTAGGGAGGGAAGAAATGGTAATTTTGGGAAATTCCCCGAATAAATATGACGGCTGATGTTTCCGAGTTAAATTTAAATAGTGTAACTTTGCAAATTGATTTTGATTTTTATTTAAAGTTATGAAGAATAGATATATTTTACTTTTAGTAAGTTTAGTATGTTGCTTGAATGTGTGGGGTGATAGTTTCCCAGAAAAAGATGTAGTGAGTGATAACGGAAACGATTGGTCAAAAGCACCAGGAGTATTACAAATAAAAACATATTATCATAAGGGGCAAGTAAGTGAGTCTTGGTTTATAGCCCCGCTTTCCTATAATGATATAACATGTTATTATTATAAAGGGGGAAAAGAAAAAAATCATGTATATGTGACAGAATCGGAATTTAAAGATAGTGAGACATTTGTAATAGGACATAGTTCTTTTCAAGCAAAATACGATTATGATAATTTTAGGTTTTGGAAAAAGCCTGATAGACCTAAAGAGTTAAAAATAACATCTCACTTGGAGTGGACAACATTGAGTAATAAAAGCTTGTGGAATAGTGCAAAAAATTTAACACTTGAGGGACAAGATATTGTTCAGATAATTCAAGATAGTGGAAAGTACTATTGTACTTATCCAATAGAATCACAAAATTGGGAATTGGACACAAAAAATTTGTGGAAAAAAATTATGGAAAACCAAAATAATGAGGATTTCTATAATAAAAATGGATATGTAGATGTATTTTTTAGAAACTTGTATTTGTGGGATTTAAAAACAAGAGATGAAGGAAAAGATGATACGGATCATTTTAATGGCTACACGCATACTTATGATGGTAACGTGCTTCAAGTAAGGATTTTCAAATGTGGAGTAGGAGATTTGAACGTTGTAAGTGAATCAAATCCTAAAATAGACAAAGGAATATATGCGATTTTCGAAAAGCAAACAGCTCCCACTATTAAATTAAAGTCAACGTTGGATATAGTAAAAGGAGGTTCTGTATCTTACGTAGTGTATGATTATTTGAAAGGAGAAAATAATGATTTGAAAATATCTGATGTTTCTGATAATGAATATGTAAATGAAATATCCATTGCAAAATTCAAGACAAATGGCAAACTAACTCCTGGAGAAAATATACCCGTAGAAAGGAGGATAGTATATGGAACAGATGGAGAAGCATTTGAAGGATCACGAGTATGTGTAAATTCCAACAATATAGAATTTTTGGTTTTACCCGAACCAACTTTAGAAGGTATCGATGAGGATAGAATTGAAAATGTAGAATGTGCATCCAAAATGAAGTTGGAAGTTGGTTTCACGGCAGGAGACTATTCAGACCAGTATTATCGTTTAGAAGGAAAAAGATGTGATTTTGGAGAATATTCAAAATATGAATCATATTATGGAGTAAAGTATAAATGGAAATACAAGAAAAATGGTAGTGATAAAGGATTCTTGAATCAAAAGGGAAAGGATGATAAAATAAAGAGTGCAAAGGAACTCTTCGATTATGATGAGGATAATGATGAAGACTTGTTAATACCTCTTTGTTCACTTGAAGAAGGAGCAACATACGAGTTTTATCAGTGTGCGGTATTAACTGCATTTGATGGTTACGAAGTAGAATCACATGATGTGGTGAAAAGTTATAAGTTGAAGATAGCAAAATCCTTAGATGGCGAAAAACTAAATATAAACATTAGCCAAGTTGAAGTTTGTGAAAATGATGATTTGGAGAATGTAATATTTTTTGCAAAGTATGGAGAAAATGAGGATCCAAAAGATTATAAGTTGGATAAGTTCATTTATTCTTGGAAAATAGCCGAAGAGGAAGGAAGCGGAGAAAATGAAGTTTCAGTAAAAAGGAATTTCCCGAACGTGGAAAATGATGTGAAATTTCATGTTAGTTTAATGGATGGTTGTGGAAATAAAATTGAAAAAGAGACATCCATTCATGTAAATAAATTGCCGTTATTCACAAACGAAAATATCATTGGAATTAATGAGAACATCAGTGTCACAAAGATAGATGATGGAAGTCTTCGTGTTATGGGTGTTAAAGGAAGACAGTGCAAATTGGGCATTTCTGATTCCGAAAAAAATAAATTTGATTATTTCTATAGCGAAAATAACGATGGAACTGATCTTGTGTCAATAAAGGGTTCAGCGTTCGATGATATTTTAAACAACAAGACTCTTTATTTTTATAAAAGGTCAAAGGATGGAATACAATGTTTGAGTAAACCAGTAATTGTAAATTTCATTGGTTTGAGTGAACTTGAAGGAAATAAATTTGATATAACTGAAATATTTGTATGTCCAGGATCTACTCTTCCGGAACTTAATGCCAATAATTCTATTGCAACAGCCACAATGCAGGGAGTTAATCAGAATAAGATGGGTTATTTATGGCAATATAGTACCGATCAGGTATCATGGTTCGATATGGTGAATGTAAGTGGAGATGGTGGTAAAACATTATTTGAAAAGGAGGGTTACAATGGAACCTGGGAGAAAGAAATTAATGTGACAACCTACATCAGACGTTTAGCTATTCCAACGTTGGAGGATGGAACAGAGTTAGATGAGTATGCAAGTAATGTTTTGAAAGTATCAATCTTTACAAAACCTGTTCTTGAATTCGATATAGATGGTGAGATTGTAGTGGATAAGAAATGTTATGGCGATACAATAAAGTTGTCAATGTCCGTATCAAACCAAAAATCATTGGATGAGCAGGCGGTAATGCGGAATTTCAACAAATCCGGATGTATAAGCAAATACGGCTATTATGATAATCTGGGAGAGAAAGGTGATAGTATATTAAAGGAGTATAAGAGCGAACCTTCTGATTGGAAGATGGAGGTGAAGCGAAACTATAATATTCGTGCGGAGGTAGAATATTGCGGAGAGGCAATATCTTCCAAGGAATATTTAGTCGAGTCATATCCGATGATTGATGTAACGCCGATAATAGGTAAATGTGCAATTGTAGGCAATGAGGTTGAAGTGAAAGCGGTAAAGGACGGATGCACATGTGAAATCATAAGGGGCGAAACAGTATATAAAGCTGTTGATGGTGCATCAACGGCAAAGATTCTGTTGGAACACCAGACGGAATATAAATTTGATGTTCATGTCATTGATAATACAACCTTGTGCGAGACGGTATTGAAAAAAAGTATTAAATCGACGGACATAAAGGAAAGAAAGTCTTCTGTTGGAATAGGCCCAAGTGGTGATGCGACTGCCAATAAGGTATGTGCAGGATCTGAAATAGAGATAAGAAGCGCAAAGCAGGATGGTGATTACGAAGGTTATTCATGGAGTGTGGACGGAAAAACGGTTACAGGTGAACGTGATTTTAATTTAAAGTTCACGCCATCCCAAGCCGGAAAGGAGTACAAGGTAAAAAGAACTTGCGAGTTTTATGATGCTACCGAGTTATGCTATACTGTCGAGGATGAGATTGCTATAACAACTTACGATCCTTTGAAGGAGCCATCAATAGGTTTATCTACGGACAGTGTATGTAATGGTGAGAAAGTCGAGGTTGTTATCACAGCCAATGGAGGAGGAACAGAGGGTGAATATCTTCTTACTTTGGGAGGGATGACAAGCGAAGCGGTGTCTAAAGGAGCTTCGTACAAATTTGTAACTGACGTACTGAAAGCAGATACAACTTTCGTAGCAAGTGTGACAGATGCGTCATGTAGTAATGAAACGCTTTATGTTGCGAAAAGCAGAGGACTATCTGTTGTTGTGGAGAAGAATTTGGACTTTACCCTTTCGACAAGTCCGGAATTCATCACCGAGGATGATTTCAAAGACGATGTTATAACTATAACGGTTAAATGCGTTGGAGTTGAAAAGGGTGATAAATTGTATTATAGCCTAAATGGAGGTGAAGAGATTGAGGTGACGTATAATGAAGTCGGATTCACGGTAAAGATGAATTTGAAAGATTTTGAGGAGACGAGCAAAGTTGAATTAATTGTGAGAAGAGTCGGAAAAGTATCGGGATGCGAAAGTGTACGTGTCTTTGAATACAAGATGAATGAAGGATTTGATGGAGGAGAACCTTTGTTGGTTGGTAATGGAAAGGAAAACGAGATAGAGGTATGTGGTGGTTCAACGGTGGATCTATCCATTAGTAATGTCAAGGAAATAACATTTGGAGGAGGTCAGATAACTGAAATGACTGATGTCAATTGGTCTTGGTATAAGGGAAATAGTAGAATTAAGCAGACAGAAGAACAACCTAACTTCACTGTCGAAGTTGGATCCGATGATAGAACGGCCACTTATTTCGCCGTATTCAGCGGAAAGGATGCTGGAGGAACGACCAGAAAGATAAGCAGTAATAAGTTCACCATTAAGACAGGTGAGGGAGTTGAGATAGGAAGAATCCACTTTAGTGATTTCCCAACGGAAACTTTCGTCGAGTATTGCAAGAATAGTTCCGAAATTGTGACTATGGCGACTGATTTCACAGGAAAGGTAAACTTGCAGTGGGTTTATAGTACTGATGATGGAAAGACATGGGAGAATGTTCCGGAAACCATGAATGGCAATGAGGTGGCAACAACCAACATAGTCAATATCAGCGTTGCTGAATTGGCAGAAACCGTAAATGGTAAAAATGTCGATAAGGTTTACTTTAGATTGAAGGCTATCGATGGATGTAAGACGGAGAGTTTCAGCGATAACATATTGCTCGTAAGGTTCAAGTCAGGCGTTTCAATGCCTTCTCCGACTATCGCAAGCACTTTGTTGTTTGGAAACGAGGTTGAATTACCTGATAGTTTATTGTTCGGAAGACACTATAGTCATACAGATCCATACGAGTTTATCGGGAGGGGAGAAGTTGTTGAGGTAGGTTCTCTCCAGAGAGTGAACTTTAAGGATCTTATCCATTTTGGGGAGAACTCCGTTGATGTGGTGAGAAGCGAGAAGGCGAGAATATCAAATGAAACATGTTATTCGGACACTTTGCACTACACGTTCAACATTTACCAGAAGTTGAATACGCCAACATTGGCCGTGAATCCGTCCCAGGATTACTATTGTGCGAAAGATGGAGAGAAAAAGAATCTTTATCTGAACAAAATTGTGGGTGGAGATACCGCATCGTACAAGACAGTTTGGCAGTATCAGATGGAAGGCATAGACGAGTGGATTGCCATGGATAATGGCGAAAATTATGGGGTATTCAATGTTACAATAGGAAAGATAAAAGAAAATGAGGACAATGAGCATCAGCAACAAATTATAATAAAGGATTTGTCGCAATCCATCAAAGTTCGTGCGATGTTGACTTGCGAAGGAGATTATCCAGGTGGATATGTGTCATCCAACGAGGTAGCTTTAAATGTCTATTCTTCTTTGAAGGATGGTGGAATAGACTTTACCAAGAAGGAGATTTGTTATAATACGTCCATAGATACGATCAAGGGATTCGTTGCGACAGGAGGAAGCGGTGAATATATCTATACTTGGCAAAAGAGTGTAGATGCAAAGACCTATGAGAATCTTGTGAATGGAGAGGCGAATGATCCTACATTTGCTCCATGGAACAGCGGAGGTAAGTATAATTTGAAGGAAACTACATATTTCAGACGTATTGTAACGGATGATGTTTGTCGAACAAGCGATACAAGTGAGGTTAAGACAGTATTTGTAAGGGATAGTTTTGAGATTCTTCCAGAGGATGTGACTTATAGTAGGATTGTGACCAATGGATCTCGTGCGAGACTATCCGGAGTTACAGATTATAGTCAGAGTGGATTGGGAGAAGACCAATATGTATGGTGGAAAACTCAGAATGTTGAGTATCAGAGAAGTGCGGTAAACAAGGAGGTGCTTACAGAGGCATTGGAGGTTCCAGATGGTGATGATAAGATAACGGTTACTTATTACGCACAGGCGTTGAAAGGTGGTTGTGTGAGTTCAAATAAATTGCCTCTTGACATTATGGTTTATAACCAAACAGCTGGAGAAATTTATATAGATGGTGAGGATATAGATGTGAAGGAGAAATGGATATGCAGTGGTGAGAATGGTGTTAGCCTATTAAGTTCCGAGCACGCTATGAATGCGGAGTTCGAATGGTATTACTTTATAGGTTCGAACGAGAGCAATTCTCCTGTTCAAGGTATGCGTGATGGTCGTGTAACTGTTAGGGTATCTACTCCAGAGGTTAATCTTGACACAACAAATGTTGCAAATCAGTTGAAGAATACTAATGGATCCGAGAAATATGTGCGTGTTTTCAGGGTAACGAAAGTGACAATTGACGATGTAAGCACAAGATTATATGGAGACACCATTACAATTAAAATTGTACCAACACTCGAAAGTGTAAGTAATTTCTTGATGGGTAACGGTAACGCTCTTGCTGGTGATCTTATGATAGAGGAAGGCAAAAAGGATTATTGTATTGAAGATGAACCTAATAAGATATTAGGTAATCTTGATCCGATAGTCGCTGATTACTGGAATGATTATAGAAATTTGTTCGGTCCTTGGATATATGATAAGAAGGAGCAAGGAGGATTCAAGACATACTTTGAGTATCAGATGAATAATGGTGAGTGGATAAAGGATGTTGAGTATGATTACGCAGACAATAAGTATGCGGGAATGGTGTCATATACGGTAAAAACAAGCACAATGCAACTCGATGGCACTTATAGAGTCAGAAGAGTGATGGAAGATGGTTGCTCATCGATTACAAGTAATGAGGTGTTATTATCGTTGTTTGATGACCAACTTAATCCCGATACGGTTACTACCTACGCATTTACGCCGGACATGACCATGTTTAATACGAACAATGCCATCAAGAAAGGTTATGAGGTGGGAGATTCAATTGTATTCATGAGCGAAGACCGCAATCTTGATTTGATATGGTATTCAGATCCTGAATGCACAGAAATAATTCAGGATAGAAAGTCTTGGTGTGGAATAAGGTTGACCGAAGAATTGGCGAATGAGAAGGAGGGAGAAGGAGCTTATGTTTATGTGAGGGCCAGAAAGGGAGATTGTCTTGGTGAAGCAGTTGCCGTTCCTTTTGAGTTTGGAACCTTATCCGATGGAGGTACGATATACATTTCCGATAGTATTATCTGTCATAATGGATTGTATGGTGATATAATGGGAGAAACAGAAGCGAAAGGACAGTACAAGGCTCCTGAGTATCGCAAGATGGAATGGACTTATGGTTGGCAGTACAAGCGTAGCAGTTCCGATAAGGCAGTATGGAGTACTATCCCTAACGAGATAGGACTTGGTTTATCTTCTGATGTGATTAATGAGTATGCGGCTACTTCATCTGCGGATGTGCCATTATTGATCCGTCGAGTTGCGACAAACGACAAGGGTAGGGTTCGTTATAGCAATGTCTTGACTTTGACTCGTTATTCGGAGCTTACACCAGGAACTTTATCATTAAACAGTACATCAGACAAATTCTGTGATTATGATGAGTTGCCTTATGTAAAAACTACTTCTGCAAGTGGAGGAAAAATGTCAGGTGCATATAATGTAACATGGCAATACAATGTGAATAATGGCGAATGGAACGAGTTTATATGTATAGATAGTTTGTATGTAGGTTTATTAGTAGAAAAACTTGATAGAAATCAGACAAATATATTAACATTCCGTTGTTTGTATTCAGATGAGTGCGAGGAAGTGGCGAGTCAGAACCAACAAATAACGTTGTTCAGAATAAATGAAAAGCCAAGCATATATCAAAACAATGATAGTTGTAACGCTGAAATATTGAAGTTAGTAGTATATAATGATCAATATGATAAAACATATCAGTGGTCTGCTATTTATACTGATCCAAACGATGAGACAATGACTGAGAAAACCGTATGGAGTTATGTCGGAGAGGAATGTATGATAGTAAGAAATGGAATGCCTACAAGTTTATATGCAGTAAGAAGCGAGGATAACGAAACGAAGTGTTTGAGCGACTATTTTAGATTTGATGTTGAAATGTTGCCAGATTTGTCTCAAACTACGCCAGTTGCACCTGTAGCTATATGCCCAGGTAGTGACTTGGAGATTAAAGGAGGTTCGTTATCTGGTGGAAACGGAGAAAAGACATATCAATGGCAGATGAGTTCTACGGGTAAAGACAATGATTTTGCCGATATTGTCGATGCGACAGGCAATGATCTAAACTTGTCAGCGAAGTATATGAAGACAGGAGCATATTTCAGAAGAATTGTGGTGGATATGTGCCACACTGACACATCAGATGTGATATTTGTCGATGTGAGACAAAAGGTGTACGTGTCACCAGAGGATCTTTCCTTCGATGACTTCAAATGTCCTAATGGAGTATTCACGGCCAAAGTGGTTGCTCAGGCGGATAGCACCATGTTGTCCGAGTATTGGACTCTTGACAATGATACGATATTCACCATTGGAAAGAACTTCCAAATGGAGGGATTTTCGGGTGATAGTATGGAGTACCAGTTTGTCCATTATTTGACTGACACGACTGGACTCACTTGTCCAAGCGAGGCGGTAAGCGTTTACGCTTTCAACAAGCCATCTATCAATAAGGAGGAGAACATTATCTCAACCGATAATTACACTCCATGCAATGAGAGTCAAGTGAAGATTGAGGGTTCATTGCTTGGTGGATCCCATTCGGAGCATATCAAGTATAATTGGTATGTGAATGGCAATGAACAGATCGGAGAGTTCAAAAATAACCTTCGAGTTACGGCCAACGACGACATGGTTATTGTGAGAATAGCGGACAATGGATGCGTGACGGATTCAAGTAACGTGCTTCACCTTGAAGGTCAGATCGTATTCTCTTATGACTATGCGAATGAGTTGTCCATGGAGGTGACAACCGATGTGACCGACAGCAGCGTTGTAATCAATATCTTGGGTTCAAAATTGTTCAGCGAGGGCTACGAGTTCACAGGTGACGGTGATATGCCGAATGTGGCATCCAACAACATAGTGTTGCCTTATAAATTTGACATTTATAAGGATAGCCTATTGGGAATAATGGCGAAGGTTCCTTACTGCGTGAGATCCCTTACCATCAATCCATTGAGGGGAGGAGTCATCAGTTTTGATGGTGGAGACCAATTATGCGGTGGAGAGGAGGTCGCTCCGATCGTTGTGACGGAATTGGAAGGAGGAAGCGGAAATCCGACTTACCAATGGCAGTACAAGAATGAGAGGACTCCTGATTTCATCAATATCGACGGTGCGACAAATAAGTCCTACACACCTTCTGCCGTTGATGTGGCAACCACATATCGAAGGGTAGCGGTTGATGGAATCTATAAGTCAATCAGTAATGAGTTGACGATTAGCATCAGACCTATGCCGACGGTGGCGTTGGTGGATAATAGTTACTCGTTGGAGGAGTTATCCAATTTGAGCTTGTATTATCGCGCGCATAGTTACTATCAATGGGTGGATAACATGGAAATGTACTTGATTGACTCCGCTATGAACGCCGATCAGACTCATTGGCAGATCAGTTATGATCAGGAATCTTGGTCGGATGTTGCCAAAGATAAGGATTCGTTGCTGTTGACCGATCAGTCAGATGTGGCATATTACAGATATGTAGCCATCAACACTTGCGGAGCGGACACAAGCGAAATCGTGAAACTTGAAAAGCGATTGATAGATCCGATTGAGGATGACCAAATTAGATGGGTATTCACAGATACGTTCTTATGTAGGAACGAACAAAAAAGGGATTATCTGAGATTTAATTTGGTTACGGCCAACAGTCAAGGAAGCAAAAACTTGAAATATATGTATTCTTATCGGGTGGAAAGCAAAACGGGAGCGTTCGTATGGAAGCCTTGGGCAAGTTCAACTGAGATTAATGTTCTATATGACTCGATATTCACCGAAAACACTATGATGGAATATTATCAAGAGGTGCGTATCAGTGAAATGGATGAGAATGGAAACAAGCGTATTCCAAGCGATAATGTCGTCCTTTATGTGACAAGGCATGACACATTGCGTGGAACGTCCATCACTCGTGCCGTCAATATGAAGGTCAACACATTCGACGCTACCTTTGCTATGGTAGTGGAAGACGGATCGGAGATTAGGGTTGGGGAAAAGGATGTCATCCAGCTTAAACAAGGTGATCGTGTACGTTTTATCCCTAAGGTCACATCAAATGTCGAGTATGGTTATGGCGATCTTCAATATAACTGGAGTCTTGAACAGCCTCTTAATAAGAATTACTTCTCCGTATATGGTGGAAGGAACGGAATTGATGGAATAACGAGCGAGAAGGAGTCTCCGATTTGCTATTATTATAACGGAGGTTATTATCCGGTATCTCTTAAAGTGACGGATGGAGTTTGCGAGAAGTTTATCAGTGACACGTCCTTGTATATCCCGGAGAATTCTTTGAGGAGATTCAGTGCATCCATGGTATTGGAGGATGAAATGCAGGAAGGCGATTTCAAGCATATTGACTATATTGATGTATTCCCGACTTATGTGACGGAGTTTGTGAATGTGGTATCGACAGGAAATGCCACCCACAACGTGATGTTGGTGGATGAGGTTGGTAGGATTCTCTATGGGGAGAAGTTCTGCGGATCCATCCAGGTTCCGATGAGTGGCTGCATCAGCGGAACATACTTCATTGTGGTCGATGAACTTGAAAGGTTCAAGGTTATTAAGCGATAAGAAAGCGGTAGCATAGGAAAAGGGTAGTCCATTTGGGCTACCCTTTTCTGTTTGTTATGCGACGGCTTTAAGGCTCGCCGTGATCATTTTGATTTTATACATATTATCTTTCATCAGTTGCAGGATCTCGTCATGGAATTCGGTTTTCGAATTGCAAACGCCTCTGCTTTGGATTATCTCAAAGGTGTCCAGGTTGACCTCGATCGTCTCGATCCGCTCTCCGTTATGTTTTCTTGCTGAAAGGATAAGGCTGTCCTCTTCTTTGTAATAGCCTCTTGCGAAGACGCAGTGGTGCATCGCTGTTCCCTCCTGCTCGAATTCAGCAACGGTACGGAGAACTTTGATGGAGAGGTGGTCATTGGAGAAATTAAGATCAAAGAATCTCTCCTTCATTTCCTTGTATTTCTTTTCCCATTTGAGTGCGTCTTCCCTTTCTTGCTCTTCCCTTTTCTGATTTTCCATCTTTATTTTTTGTTCGATATATTTGTCATGTGCGGCTTTAAGGTTGGAAGGGCAAATGTAGTGAGGAGAGCGGAGATCCTTGTCGAGATAGGCGAGGGCATCCATCATGTCGAACCATAAGGAGGCATCCTTGATGATGTAATTGTTGCGGTTGCAGATGTTCACCGCATATTTGTATGGAATGGACGTGCTTCCCTTCTTACAAAGGTATTTGAATAACGATATTTGTTTAGTTTTGATAAGGAATTCGTAATCGTTATTGGATAAGATGTTTTTCGCAACTTCCGATGGCGTAAGATCCATAAAGTCGCCTTTAAAACCGTTGCGTTTCAATGTTGGAATGTATTTTCGGTTAGGATAGATGAAGGAAGGTCTGATTTCGTATCGGGTGTGTGCGTAATAGCTGTCGCACTTATGTTTGATGCTCATGTCGTGGTTGAACAGCCATGAGTCAATGTAGTAACTGGTGCTATTGACATCCCTTGCCACAATGGTTTCTTTCCCATTGCTGTTAACCCAAATCTGCACCGCTTCATTAATGGCGTAAGTGATTTCGCAAGTCCTTATGGCGTTTCTGACCACAAGAAAGTGTCGGAATACTTGATAGCCCTTGCAAGTTGTAACTATAGTGTAGTAGCAACTGTTTCTATGGATGGAACCAGTTGTGTTTTTCTGGATGGTAAGTTCCTTTCCGCAATGTGGGCAGATGGTTTTGTCCTCGATGACATCCACAAGTAGGGATGATTTCCTCATCGGAAGAGGCTCGCCACATTCACTGCACCAGGCGTTTCTTTTGTTCACATAGGCGGTAGGTGTGCCTATGTGAGAAAGGGCCCATGCTCTTTGTGAAGGGGAGAGCGGAGGAAGTTTTGCGGAGAGTTCCATGACTCTCTTTTCTTCTTTTGTTCTCGGTTGCATATTGAAAAGATTTTAATGTTAATCGAATAGGGAGAGTTGGACACAGGCCGTTTGCTTCGGTTCCTCCTTTTTCTTGGAGTTCTTCTTCGCGTATTCATCGTACATCTTTTGTTGGTACTGACGGATCGCTTCCGCTTTCGCATCGGCTTTTTCTTCCTCGGTAAGTTCAATCTCATGGTTGCAGACAACTTGATAGTCTATTTTATCGGCTGTGATGTCCGCTTCGTCATAGTAGTGAACCGCTAATCCATAGACTTCTGCGTCGTCCAAACCGCAAACGCCCATCTTTTGAACTGATGATGCGATGAAGTTGCAACATTCCTCAATGGATTTGTTCGGGTTACGGTATTTCTCTGCAAACATATAGTCGTCTTGTGCGAAACGATCGAGATATGCTTTAATGATGTCTTGAAATGCTTGTGAAGCTTTTGCTTGCATTTTTTTTGATTCCATGATTCTTTTTTTTGGGGAAGCACCCCGAAGGGCACTTCCGATTAGACATTATAGGATCACTTTTGTATATGCTCGTATTTGGTGGCCACCAAGACAACTCTGTTCTGCTTCTTGCCGTCCTTGTCTTCCCACTCCTCCGGTTTGAAGAAACCTTCCACCTGTACCAAGTTGCCTTTTTCGAGGGCGGCGAAGTCCGTCTTTGAGTCGTTCTTTCTCCAAGCCTCCATGTTCAGGAAAGCCGAGGTGTAGTCATCCTTGCCCTTTTCCTTTCTACCGACTGAGATCGAGAATCTGCAAACGCTTGATGTTTCGAACTGCTTTACATCTGAAAAGCCTACATAACCTGAAATCTTAAAACTGTTTTCCATTTTTATAAATATTTAGAAGTTAAACAATCAATTTTTACATTGCCTCAAAAGGTTGCAGGGGGATGGCGGCAAAGAGAACGGCAGAAATACTCTTTTTATGGAACAGAAAAAGGAAGATTTGTGACAAGAGCCTATTTGCGGGCGACAGCGAACCATAAAACTGCGATCTACCTTTGCAGTGGAAAAATAATTGTGCTTTGACTTCGGCTAATATTTAATGGAAAGGACAGTTGGTTCAGGGCAAATGTGGCGGGATGGGCCGAAGCAGGTGAGGTCAAGCGGTTCCTCGATCAGGCAGAAGGGTGGGTAGGAGGTAGCGAGGTTCCGTTAAGGACATTGGCGAGGGAGGACGCGATCATGGACTTGCCTTGATAAGGCAATGGCCAGGATAGGAGAGTTGGGGAGGGGAGAGAGTGGGATAGGACGGCGCGCGAACGAGGTCGGTGGCTACATGAGCGTTCGTCAAAGTTCCGTCATAATGTGATCGGGAGTTCAGGGGTGCGGAATGAAAAAGAGAAAAAAAAAGAGAAAAAAATAGAGAAATAAATATAACAATATTAAAAGAAATAAAAGAAGAATATATTTTGTATTTAAAAAGAGAATTACTATATTTGCAACATAAAGGCAATGTAATATGAAGGTAATTTCGATAATCGGACAAAAGGGTGGATGTGGCAAGACCACAACGACCATTATGCTTGCAAGTGCGCTCGCATATACCTACAAAAAGAAGGTGGTTGCGTTGGACTGTGATACAACGCAGCAGTCGTTAGTGAAGATTCGTAACCGAGACATAAGCGACATCACACCACATGATGTCATCGTGGACGGGCAGAAGTTGAAGGAGGTGAACGCATTCGACGTGTATAGGGTGTTTCGAGAGCAAAAGATCAAACCTTATGAGGTGATAAGTTGCGAGGAGAAGGTGGAGCCCATTATTGACTACCTGGTCAAGAAGGATGAGGAGGGGTATGATTATGCGTTCCTTGATTTGCCTGGAAATGTGGACAGCATCGAATATAATAGGATATTGTCGTTGTGTAATATCGTGTTCATTCCATTCATTGGCGATGACCTCAACTTCGATTCTAATTTTGATTTTGCCAAGAAGTCATGTGAGAAGGTTTTGAACTCGAAGTCGAACCGTAACCTGGAGAAGATTTATGGATATTGGAACAAGTATAATTCGAGTGTTCGCCCTGCCGAATTTGAAGATTATTGCAAGAAGGTAAAGGAGGGACTTCCACACATAGAAATGTTGGAGAATAAATTCGGTTTCACCAATTCAGTGGGAAACAGACTTTTTATGAACACCCTTGTAACGCCAGTACAATACAAGAAGAGTGGCAACATCAATCCGTTGATCGAAGAAATGTATAATAAAATAGAATCGATATAATATGGCTCAAAAACGTTTTATAGCGGAACCGATCTCCGAGGAGGAGAGTAACGAAATAGGAAATTTATTAGCGGACTCAGTTCGTGTGGAAACGCAGGAGAATGCCGAGGAAGTGAGGAGCAGCTGGAGTGCGGAGAAAAGAGAGACATCCGTAAAGAAGGAGAGGGCAAAGAGTAAGAAGAAGGAAGCTACAAGCAAGACTTCCGAATTGGAGGCAAAGATGAAAGCGTCTGACATAGATTACAGTAGGTGGACGAACTTCAAGAGGATTATCTTCAATAAGCCAGACCTCTCGATACAGGAAGAGGAGACGAAGACCGTGGTGATTCCTATCTCTCTTTTGGAGAGGATGTACGCCTTGTCGAAGAACAACAAGAAGATCTTCGTCAAGACGATTGTCGCTAACCTCATCATGGATTTTCTTGAAGAGAACGAGGACATCATCGAGTTCCTTGAAAAGAACAACTCAAAATAAGTAAGAGTAAATGATAGTGCTTGGTGTGTTATCCAAATATTCTTGGATTGATTTCATAACATTCATCTTAATAATAGATGGAATAGTATTGGCCATAGGATTTGCGCTTGACAAATTCGTGTGGTCAAAAGGATCCTCTTTGACGAAGAACGAGCAACGCAGTCAGCGAGAGGAGGACAATGAGGTCGAAAAGAGGGATTACAGGAAGTTAAGCGAGTCCGCATCCGATTACAACGAGGTTGTGAGTGTGGACGAGAATTTCGATGATGAGGACAGATCTGACTCAATATCCATCAGTGAGGACTATGTTCCGAAGACCTCCGATGTTGCGGAGGTGATGAATGAAGATGACGGGGAGGATGACATGCCGTCGCAGGCGGCTCTTGGCGATGAGGATGATGATGAGTTGCCTATGAAGTCCGTAACGGAAGAGGATGAGCCTCATGGATCGGACGATGGAGGCATGGAGGAGAGGAACGAACAGGCACAGGCTTCGTTCTTCTGCGATAGGGAAGACGGCGAAATGATTACGACAAGTGATGATTTCGATAGTTTATCGAATATGGAATACTTGGATGATGATGATCAGAAGGCTATGTATGCGACAACCGACCAGGACGAGGAACTGACGGATGTGAGCATAAAGCAAGGCGATGATGAGGAGTTTAGAGAGGTTGACGAGGGAAGGGGATTTGTTCCGGACGACGATTTCACGATGGAGTTTTTGGAAGAGGCTACGGTGAAGAGTATGTCTGACATTGACGAACCGAATATCCAACAAGACGATTTGGAGGATCCAGAAGAGGAACCTAAATTCGATAACGAATAAATTATTTGGGAAACTACCCAAAATTAAAGGCGACAAGTGGTAACTTATATAATAATGATTAAATTTGTACTTTAATAATTAAATAAAAAAATTATGATTAAGAGAGCTTTTACTACTGTTAGTATGTTAGCCACAAGTATGTTAATTATGGCTGACTCAACTAAGATTACCAAAGGATTGGGAGATGCTGCCGATGATGTAAAGAAAATCTTCGAAACAGCGATTAACCTTTTGTATGCTGTTTGTGCTATTATGGCAATTATTGGTGCTTTCCATGTATATAGCAAATGGACAAGCGGTGATCCTGATGTGACAAAGGCTGCTGCAGGATGGGTTGGTGGAATCATCTTTGTGGGTGTGGCAATCACAATCATCAGAGCGGTATTTTTATAATTTATGTTATACAATATCAACAAAGGAGTCGGGCGGCCGCTCGACTTCTTTGGTTTGAAAGGATTTTATATTCTATATTTCGTTGTTGGCATAGTGGCGGCGTTCTTAATGTTCTTCGTTGTCCGTTTGATCAACGAGGTAGCGGGATATGTAGTTGCAGGTGTGATTGCTATCGTCACATACTTTGTGTGTCATTATCTGAATAAGAAGTTTGGAGTGAGCGGTATAGGTCATAAAATGGCGATGGGTATGTGTCCGGAAAGAGTGTCACCTAAAAGAGCAAAGTCATTAGTGGCGAAAACGAGTCGTAGAAAATGAATTTCAACATAAAGGAAAATAGGATCGAGTATTGTTATCCATTGCTCGCATATGAGGACGAGAAGTATCTTGTATCAAAGAGCGGTGATGTGACGAGGTTGTTTGTGGCAGATATGCCGCAGATTTATAGTTCGTCCAACAAGGAGTTGTTCGGATTTCACGACGCTTGGTGCCGTGCGATCAACTGCTTGCCGACATACTCGATTGTGCATAAGCAGGATATTTTCAGTGAGGGATCGTATGTAGATACGACACCCGATGACTCATTTTTGAGGAAATTGTCCAAACAGCACTTCAACGGAAAGAAATGTCTGACACATAGGTGTTACATTTATGTGACGCTCTCCAACGAGAAAAACTTTAGAAGCGTTGCGTCAGGTAACTTCATACTACGCAACCGTTTACTCCCTCCCGAAGTTATAAACTACGAGAGGGTGGACAAATTCAATGATAGTGTGGCGCAGTTCTGTCAAATATTGGCTGATTCTGGCTTTAATTTGAGGGAATTGACCAGCGAAGAGATTATAGGAACAGACAAAAAGTTCGGTTTGCTTGATCAGTATATCTCCTTGAATTTTTCGGGAGGGGAAGAATATCTCAGGGATTTGCACACTGACCAGGGCGATTTAAAGGTAGGTGACGATTATGTCAGTTGCTTTTCAGTAGGAGATTTGGAGGATCTTCCTAATGCGGTGAGTGCTTCTGTTCGTAACGATATGTTGAGTACGGATGTGAGCGAGGTAGGAAACTGCCTTGTGAGTGATATTTGCATGGGCTTGCCGTTCAACCATATATATAATCAGTATTTTTTCCTTGATGACAACAAACGCATTTTGGCTGATCTCGAAAAGGATGGGAAGAGAATGAGTTCATTTTCTGCCATAAGCCGAGAGAACGCCATTAACTGCGAGTATAATACGGAGTTTTTAAATGAGGCACATTCAACTTCCAAGAAGATTGTTCTCGCCTCATTCAACGTGATGACATGGGATAGTTCATACAAGGGGTTGCTTGAAAAGAACAGTCAGATAGGATCAGCATTGGCGCTGATAGGATGCAATCCTAAGAAGTGCGAGGTGATAGTACCGCATTTGTTTTGGGCTGGTATTCCTGGAGCTGCGAGCAACTATCCGTCATCGATGAAATTCCTATCGTTCATTCCACAGGCTTGCTGTTTCATCAACTTCGAGTCCAACTATAAGGATCTCTGCGGAGAGGATGGAAACGGACTGAAACTGACGGATCGGAAGTACGGTATTCCAGTGCTGATTGATGTCAGCAACGAGCCGATGAATAGAGGTCTAATCGATAACAAGAACAAATTTGTTCTTGGATCTTCTGGTTCGGGTAAGTCGTTCTTCACGAACACGATGGTGTCGCAGAAGTATATGAGCGGAGACCACATCGTAATTGTGGATGTGGGTGATTCTTATCAAACACTATGTAGCTTGATTAACGAGGAGTCGAACGGAGAGGATGGAGTTTACTACACTTATTCGGAGAAGAAGCCGATTTCGTTCAATCCGTTCTATGTTTCTGACTACGAATATCCGGAGGAAAAGGTGATAAACCTATGCACCTTGATTCAGGTTCTTTGGAAGAACACGGATGAGAGGTTCAACAGCAATGAGACAACGCAGTTGCGTACTTGCATGCAGAACTATCTCGATTTCGTGAGGGAGAACAGGAATGTCTTCCCATGCTTCAATACTTTCTATGAGTATTTGAGGGACACTTATAGCAAAAGGGTGAAGGAGCAGAATGTGAGGATCGAGAATTTTGACCTTGACAATATGCTTCAAGTCCTTGAACCATACTATGAGGGTGGAACATACGATTTTCTGCTTAATGCGACCGATAAATTGGATTTGCAGTTGAAGAGGTTCGTAGTCTTCGAGTTGGATAATATCAAGGATAACCCTGTCATCTTCCCAGTCGTGACCTTGATCATCATGGACACGTTCATCACGAAGATGCGTTTCCTTAATTCCAAGGTGAGAAAGATGATCCTGATCGAGGAGGCGTGGAAGGCTATTTCCAAGGCAGGTATGGCCGAATTCATCAAGTATCTTTACAAGACCGTTCGTAAGCACAACGGCGAGGTTGCCGTGGTGACGCAGGAACCAGATGATTTGATGGATAATCCTATTGTCAAGGATGCCATCATCAATTCTGCCGATGTGAAGATCTTGCTTGATTTGAGCAAGTTCACTAACCGATTCGGAAAGATTATGGAAGCGCTCGCTTTGAGCGAGAAGGATGCTGCTTTGGCATTGTCAGTGAACAAGATGACGAAACCTCCATATAAGGAGGTGTTTATCTCCTTCAACGGAAAATTCTCTTCCGTTTATCGTGTGGAGACATCATGGGGAGAGGCGTTGTCCTTCACCTCCCGTAAGGAGGAGAAGGGAGCCATTTATGACATCCAAAAGAAGGTGGGTGGAAGCATGAGAAAGGCGATTATCGAATACATGAAACAAAAATCAAAATAATGAAGGCGAAAGTTTTTATATTAACATTGTTGTTTGCTACTTATAGCATAAATGGAGTTCCGCAAGGTATTATGGAAGTACATGATAGTCAATCTATCCTCCAAAATGCGTTACAATTCGTTAAGCAATGGGCCGAAATGGTGGAGCAGGGTGCAGATCAGGCAGAACAATTGCAGTTGGAATTGGATGCGGAAACAAGAAGAATCAAGGCCGTTAAGGAGGAAATGGAGGATATTATTAAGATGACCAGAAAGGTTCTTGTGCTTTATAGGGAAATAGATAGATGTAATAGTTCTCTCGAAAATCTTAGAAAGAATTTATTGAGAAGTAATTACATGTCAGTTGAGGAGAAATACACGATTTATTCGTATGCGCAGAATTTATGTTATGACATTGTAAAAAGAAGAAGTGACATAGAAGAAATGGTGAAGGATTGTCAGACATATAGCGAGAATAAGAAGTCGCAAGAGAAAAAAGTAAAGATAGAGGAGGTGACGGATGTAGTCAGACAGGTAAGAAAGAGTATTGAAAGTATGGAAAGGATGTCTGTGGAACTTATTTCATTTAAGAGAAAAGCGATAGAACAGGATTATATGATCCGTAAGTGTTTTTCATTGAAATTATATTAGAATATGGCACAAGGAGGTTTAATAGAAACAGTTCGTGATAATATAGGTTCGGATAAAGCGGCATATGATTGGGTTCAAACATTTGCCGATAATTTAAAAATGGAAAATTTTATCGATGAACTTGGAATAGCAACAGACTTTGCTCATGCTTTGTGTGGATTGTTCGCATTATTCTATGTGTGCAGAATAGTGTGGCGTTCGTGGGCGAATGGAAGTCAACTGGATATTTATAAAGCGATAAAACCATTGGTGATAGGAATGGCGATAATGTTTTTTAGTACGATTTCATCAGCGGTTGACTTTATAACTGATAGCATAGGCTTGGCAACACAGGAGTTCTCACACGCATGTTCAACAAAGTCGGAAGAGCAATTCGAGTCTTATGTAGAAGCAATTGGTAATAGTCAAACAGTAAAGCAACCGAATAACAACAATTCTGATCTTGATGAAAAAGCAACAGAAAAGGGAGCCCAAACATTAACAGAAAAAGAGGAAAAAGATTTAGATAAAAGTACATTAAGCAAAATTGCCGATTTATTGGGAGATCTAACATCTGTGACTATCGCTGCTTCGGTAGGAGCAGCGATTGAGACGGTGATATGGTCGATCTTGCAAAGTTTGGCAGTATTATTAGCTTCTATAATTGCTTGCTGCGTTTTATGTATGGGATTCATTGGTAAATGTGTTTTTTATTTTTTTGGCCCATTCTTATTTGCGATGGAGTTGATTCCAGGTATGGAAGGTCGAATTTTAGGATGGTTTAAAAAATACATGACTTATAGTTTATATCCTTGCATTATAAATATCGTGAATGGTGTTCTTGTGATGTTGATGGTAACTTTAAGTGATTTGATGCTTGACAATGAATTTTATGCAGGTCACGGATTTATGATGATGGAAAGAGCGGGGATGATACATTTCATAATTAGTTTCATTGGAGCGTTTATGTTCATGAGTGTACCTTCGGTTGCATCTCAAATCATGGAGACCGCATCCAATGGTCTTGGAGGATCAGGTATGATTCCAGTTTCGTTCGCCGCAGGTAAGGCTGGCGATGGTATAGCAAGTAAGATAGGAAAAGGTGCTGCCGCAAGTGCGATGAGTAAGCAGATGTCATCTGACTCAAACTTTAAGGGAGGAGCGTGATGAAGTCATTAAGGAATTTGGAGAGTGCATTCTCCCTTGTTCGGGTATGTTTCTTTACGGTTATAGCCTGCAATCTGATTTCGGTGCTATTTTGTTTTGGCTACGCGAAATGGTTCAATGCGAAGCAGAACGAGAAGATTTACGCCTTGGAGGGCGAAGTGCCAGTGATGATAGCGCTTGGTCAGAATGTGACTGAGAATAGGCAAGCAGAGGCAAAATCTCAGTTGGAGGTGTTCCATAAGCTTTTCTTCTCCATAGTACCAGATATGGGGGAGATAAAGTATAATATGGGTAAGGCGATGTTGATGGGAGATAATAGCGTATCGGATCAATATACTATGTTAGACGAGAACGGATATTTCCGTCAGATTTGCGAAGCGCAAATCCGATGTTCTTATGTTTGTGACTCTGTAAAATTAGATTTATCACACTATCCATACCATGCAATAGTGTATGGAAGGACATCCATTGTGAGAACTTCCGGAACAACTGTGAGGAGATTAGTCACAAGTTGCAATCTACGTAATGTCTTACGTACAGATGAGATTCCGCATGGATTTTTGATAGAGAAATTTAGAGTAGAAGATAATACTAATATTAGTGAAGTTTCATTATTCAAAAATCAGTAATCATGGCACAAAACGATTATAAAGATGAATTAATGAAGTATAAAATTATTCTTCTTTCTATAACTATTCTGGCGATGGTGGCAAATATTTATTTTGTAAAGTCATCATTTGACGAGGCAGAACAAGAAAGAGAGGAAATCTTCATTGCGGATTCGCAAAACACATTGCTTCTTGCATTGTCCAATGATATAAATACTAATAGAGGCAATGAAGCGAAAGCTGTGGTAGGTAAGATGCACACGCATTTGTTTTATATGACTCCAACTTCATCAGCTATAGAGGGTGGAATAAAGAAGGCGTGTGATTTATCGGATGCGAGTGTGAAACAATATTGTGATAAGGTGAGGGAATCAGGATGGTATAATAAGATGATGGCAGAGGGTATAAGCATGGAGTTCATGCAAGATAGCATAGTTTTATATGAATGTGATGTACCTGGATATGATTATATGTTAAAAACTTATGGTAAGACTTGCACAATCACATCAACGATCATAGAATTCAAAAGAATAGAAACGACTTGTTACGTACAGGAACAAGGAAGAACAATAGAAAATCCGAATGGCTATAAGTGCTGTAATTTTGCAGTTAATAAATTGGAGAGATTGAGAATATTTGAAAGACAAAATGAAGAAAATAAAATGGAGGAATAAACATGGCAAATGAGGAACAAGAAAAGGATAGACTCATAGAGATTCAAGATAAAATGAACTCTATGGATGTGATAAAGAGAAAACGAAGTTTAATGATATTCGCATTTGTATGTGCGGCTATAATCTTGTTAAGATTGGTTGTTTCTCTTGGTGGTTGTTCAAGAAATAAGGGAAATGAGGATGAAGCCTTGAAAGCCGAGGAGGTTAGGAAAGAACAACAACAAGTATTGGAATATTCGCTTGAACGTAAGAAACAATTGGATAGCAATTTTGAAGAAATGCTTGATAAGTTAGTAGAGGAAGATCGAAAAGAAAGGGAATATAAGAATGGCGAAGCAAAATAATAATAGATTCAGGTTAATGTGTATGGGAGTCATCGCTTTCACTGCAGTGTCTGCCATCATATTTGCGGCATTGGGGGGAGGTGAAGGTATTTCATCCAACGGAGAAGAGTTGGTTGAGGGATTTAATAGTGAACTTCCAAGTGCAAATGTTGAGTCTGTTAGTGATGATCGAGTAACTGCGGCACGTAGGGAAGATGAGAGAAGGAAAAAAGAGGAAATGCTTGGCATCACCGGATCACACTTCAACTTATTGGAGATAGAGGAGAAAAAGAAAAAAGAAGAAGACATAGATTCGTTGGCAAAAGTTATGCAAGAACAGACAAGAGCTGATTTGGAGAATCAAATAAAAATTCAAGAAGCACAAGCTGGAGTTGTATATAATGCACCGGATATATCCACAAGAGAAGATCAAACAAGAAAGAGGGAAGAGAGAAGAAGACAGGTATATAAGGATGCCCAGGATATATTTGGAAAGGATGTGTTGCCTGATCAAGAGAAACAAGAGGATGTAAAAGAGGAGAAAGTGATTGCGGAGGTAACAAAGTCCGAACCACCAAAAAAGAGAAATGGCTTCAACACCATGAATAACAAAAACGGACAAATCAGCGGAAACAGCATCCGTGCGGTTGTGCATGGCACTCACAGCAACTTGACCACCAATAGCCCTGTGAAGTTAAGGTTGCTTGATCCGTTGAAGGTTGGTGATATTACCGTTCCAAGAAATTCATTCGTATATGGAAAGGTCAGTTTTTCCGATTCGAGGGTGATGATCCAAGTTGATAATGTGAAATATCAGAACAATGTTCTTCCTTTCAAAGGAGAGATATTCGACAACGATGGAAGTCGTGGCATCTATGTTCCGGACAATGCCGTGAACGATGCCGTGAAGGAAGCGGAGAAGGGAGCCGTGAATGAGACACCTTCCGTAAGGGGAGGCGGTGGCACTCTAACCAGTCTTGCTTTGAACTTGACCAACAAGACGGTTGGAACTATAAAAAATGCGGTGGTGAACCGTGTCGGAAAAAACAAGGTTTCGATAAGCGAGAACTACATGGTCACAATTAGAACAATGGAGAAATGAGAATACAAAGGATATTGCTTGTAGCCTTGATGTTGGTTCAAGGGTTGTGCTTCGCCCAGAAGAATGTAAAGCCGATTCACATTGAAATGAATGATCGGAAATATATGTTCTTCAAGTTTCCTACCGATATTAACTATGCGGATATGGGAAGCCAGGATCTCATGGCGGAGAAGTGTCTTGGCAAGGTATTGAAGTTGAAGGCTGAGATACCATATTTCGACAAGACGAACCTGAGTGTGGTGACTACCGACGGAAAATATTACAGTTTCATTGTCGAGTATAATCCAAATCCGTCATACATAGCCGTGGACATGGCGAATGTCAAGGACAGCATCATATCTAAGGATGTGATCAAATCGACGGAAATTGAGGTGAGCGACATCCATACGACGCACATCATCCTTCCATCCCAAGTTGGCGATATTGCCATCGGGCATGAGGAGGTGATCAGTGAGAAAGCCGAGGACATTGACAACATCGTGAAGGTGAAGAGTGTCGTGGACGAGAACGAGGAGTTCTTTGAGACTTCAATCACCGTTGTCACGGTGGATGGCAACATTTATCCGATGGTTGTGAACTATGCGAAGAATCCGAAGGAAATGAGCATATCTTTCTCCGATGGAGGCAACGCTTTGTTCAGGGGAGTCAATGTGAACGACGAAAACATGAAGAAGATGTCCGAATGGATCATCAGGAAAGGACAATATATTAATGATTTGGGGAGGGAGGACTACAAGATGATATTCCAGCTATATAGCGTCTTCACCGACCAGGATATTATTGCTTTCTATCTTCATGCGAAGAACAGCAGTAAGATTGACTATTCGATAGACTTCGTAAAGGCGTACATCGCCGATAAGAAGGAGGAGAAGAAGACTGCCATGCAGGAGGAGGAGATTTATCCGATCTATAGTTATTATAGTGGTGACAACAAGGTCATACACGGTAAGAGTGGCATGGATATTGTCATATTTTATAAGAAGTTTACGATACCGAAGAAGAGGATCCTCTACTTTGAGTTGTTCGAGGAAAATGGTGGTCGGCACATCAAGTTCACGGCTCCGAACAAGACGATTATTAATGCGGAAGTGATGCAAAAATTAGATTAATAGATATGAGGTACTTAGGTTTAATTTTAGTTATTTTAGTTGCTTTGACCTCCTGCGATAGTAGGGAGGATTGGTTCGATAGAAACGACATGGGCCCTGACATCGAGTTCACGTTGAATGGGGTGACGGACACTATCAGTAAGGGAGACAAGAGAGTGATAGAGATTAATCTCTATCCGACAATAATGAAGGATCATTGGATTTCGTCCGATACCGTTCACCTTATTGTGAAGGGTATTTCGGATGAATATCAACTTCCGCTCCAGGAAATCATAATCGATGACATGAAGATGTCGATGAATACGAATTTCTTCGAGAGTAACGAGAAAAATGAGGTTGATGTGACGTTATATCATAGATATTACCTAAGTGACTATGATACATTCTTCGACAATGACACAACTGTGAAATTGCTTGAGACGTTCAATCAGTCATTGGTAGTTATTGATGGATTCGATAAACAAACGAACTATACGATCAAGGTAAATATATGGAGTCTTGTGCCACCTACACCGGTATTGACCGTGAGCAAGCTTTCCGATGAGGGCGAATACAATTTCTCCCTTGAAAAGAGTTACGACCGTGACGGAAAGGTGGAGAAATACGAGTGGTGCATAGACGGAAATGTCGTGCCATACACTTTCAAGGATAAGAGGTTCGATTGGAACAAGGGAGTATGGCAGTCAGGCAACGCCGCATACGGAGGAAAGTATGTGAAAGCGACTACGATCAGTAGCGTGAACCATGCCTTTCAGGAGTCTGGCGAGCATATCATCTATTACCGCTGTATGGATGATATGGGTGTGTGGTCAATGTGGTATAGTGAAAAAATTAATGTGGAGTAATCATGAAGAGGATATATATGATTTTGTTGGCACTATTTTGTGCCTTTGGATGTTGTAACGCTCAACTGATCCATACGAAGGGAAAGATGGGTATCGGATTCCGTGCAGGAGTAGGAACCCGTGCGTTCCAGGGATGGAAGGGATATAACCTCGGATTGTTCTACAATTACTACACGAGCAACCAATTAGGTCTATTGATCGAGGTGGATCGTGAGAAGATGGAGTTCGAGCATAGTGAGTTCACTAACCAGTTCCTACTTGGTGTAGGATGTGAGTATGCGGTATGGAAACCCACCAAATGGCTCTATATGAACCTTAGTTTGTCGGGCAACTTCGGATATGATGATTGGCAATGCACCATAATGGATAGGGAGGAGAAGCATTTGATCGGAGGATTAAACGGAGGATTCGGATTTGAAGCCTACCCATGGCATTTCCTCTCGTTCGTGCTGAAGGCCAGACAGTTTGCCCTGTTTGGTAAGGGTGAGAACTATCTGAAGCCTGATTTCTCTTTGGGAGTTAAGGTCAATTGGTAAAGACAAGAGCGATGAAAGAAGAACAGAAAAACGAGTTTCTATCCGTATACAGGGAGTTCTCCAAGTTGGGAATAAAGGATCAGGTGGATTTCATGAAATTCCATCTATACTCCATTATCACGCATTCCACAGCGATTGAGGGCTCCACGATAACGGAAAACGAGAACATGAGGCTATTTGAGAATGGTAATGTGGAAGGTGCCCATAATATAGCTGAATACTTTATGAACATAGATTTAAAGAATGCGTATATGAGAAGCCAGTGTATCGTAAAGAATCATCCTGATATAACGGAATCCATACTGCGTGAACTTTCGGGGCTTGTCATGAGGAACACCGGCTCTACATACTATACTGCTATGGGCGAGTTCTCGTCATCGGAAGGGGACTACAGGAAAGTCAATGTAAGGGCTGGTCTATACGGCCCATCCTATATGGGCTACGAAAAAATCCCATATAAGATGAAACAGTTCTGTGAATGGTTGAATGCAGGAAGGAAGTCGTTAGACAGGAAAGACGTGTTGAGGGTATACGAATTGAGTTTTGACGCGCATTACAATCTTGTGACGATACATCCGTGGGTTGACGGAAATGGAAGGATGTCCCGCCTTCTGATGAATTACATCCAAATGGAGAACGAGGTTTTGCCCGTAAAGGTCACAAAGTCACAGAAAGAGGAGTATATCCGGGCACTGAACAACACCCGCGAAGCGGAAGACCTCAACATTTTCAGGGATTTCATGTTTTCTATCCATATCAATAACATGAGGGAGGATATTGTTTCGTTTAAAAATAACGAAAGAGAGAAAACTGAACCGAAACTGTTATTTGGGGATAATACGGGAAAAAAGCCTATGGATTTTTCAAGAGA
Organism: Lachnospiraceae bacterium; assembly: GCA_024399135.1. Classification (GTDB taxonomy): domain Bacteria; phylum Bacillota; class Clostridia; order Lachnospirales; family Lachnospiraceae; genus JAILLW01. The sequence continues at coordinate 28,659 of JAKSHY010000017.1, forward strand.
AGAGGGAAAGAAGGTAATCTCGAAGAAGTTACGATAATAAAAGGATTTTATCGAGATTTGCGCCAAAGTATGCGGACAGGGGAATCACGAAAATTAACAACGTGAAATTCACAATCGTAAGCTGATTAGTTATGGATATTGCATAAAAAAACAAGCAATAGACGCAAAATAATATAATATTGTTTGAAATTTTAGACAATATCATATATATTTGTAATAACTAAATTTGATTAGAATATGGCAGCGATAAATGATTTTATGACTAATAAGTCAATACTGGAGAACCTTGGTGTATGTTTCAAGAACATGCGCCTTAATTCCCGATATAGTCAAAGGGAATTGGCGGAGAGGACAGGCCTTTCAAGGTCCACGATATCGGCGATAGAGAACGGGAAGGCTGTGACCACAGATGCGTTAGTCAGCATTTTGAGACACACAGGGCATTTGGATCTCTTAAATCCGTTCGAGGAAATGAACCTCACCATTCAATCAAGTCCGGTGATGATATACCATAACCAGGACAAACACTCATTACCGCAGAGGATTAGGAACGTAAACAAACTAAAGAAATGAAAGAGACTGCACTGGTAAAGATATGGGATAAGACGGTAGGTTACGTTTCAAAAACCGGCGACAACCTAATTGCCTTTCAGTATGATCCCATGTTTGTTAGAAGCGGCATCCAATTGTCGCCAATCAAAGTCCCGTTAAGCAATAAAGTATATAGTTTCGCAAGGCTAAACGAGGATACATTCAAAGGGCTTCCTGGTTTTATTGCGGATGCCCTACCCGACAGTTTTGGTACGTCCGTATTAAACCAATGGCTGATAAGTCAGGGTCGGCCAGCGGATACTTACACTGTCATAGAAAGGCTACTATTTCAAGGCAAGCGTGCGATGGGTGCACTGGAGTTTGAACCCCACTGGAATGAAATCAAGGAAAGGAAGGAACGGATCATAATGGAGAACCTGGTGCAGGCTGCCGCGGAAATCATGACACGTAAGTCATGCTTGCATACAAGCATGGACGAAAAGGAGAGTGCTCTAGATATGATTCTCAGAGTGGGAACGTCTGCCGGCGGAGCACGTCCAAAGGCAATCGTGGCGTACAATAAGGATACACGCGAGTTAGTTTCTGGTGTCACACCCGCACCGGAAGGATTTGAACAGTACTTGCTAAAATTGGATGTGAAAATCGACAAGGAAAATAATCTGAGGAGTGATTCATCCCACTATTGTCGTCTTGAACATTCCTATTACAAAATGGCTCTTGATTGTGGAGTCGAAATGGAAGAGTGCCTATTGGTGGATAGCGGGCAAAGGTCCCATTTTATGACCAAGCGATTTGACAGAGTGAAGGAAAACGGGAAAGAGGAAAAAGTACACATGGTGTCACTAACGGGTATGGGACATTATGATTTTAACACGCCAAGGGAATGCTCCTATGAAATGATGTTCGCTATCATGCGTGGACTTAGGTTACCTGCGCATGACATGGAGCAGGCATTCCGCAGAATGGTGTTTAATGTGGTCGCCTGCAATAACGATGACCATCCAAAGAATTTCTCCTTTTTGCTTGATAAGGGCTCACAGTCATGGCGCTTCTCCCCCGCATACGATATTACGTTCGCACACAAGGCCGGCAATTTCTATATCGGTCATCATCAGATGGGAATTTGCGGGAAATGCGATTCGGAACTGATAACAGGAAAAGAGTTGGTGGAGCTGGGGAAAGAGCAGGGAGTGAGGAAAGCGGCCAACATCGTGAACGAGATTGTGGACGTTGTAAGCCACAGCGAAAAGTATATGGATAGCAGGATTCCTCAGGAGGTTGTAGATCGTATCAAAGGAGAAATAGCCGTAGCCTGCAAAGGCAAACATGTAAAGAAACATATCGCCCTCGACTTCTCGGAAGGAGAGAATCAGAATTTGACGAATGAGAATGTGGTGAAATGCCAGAGGCGTAAGTTGTAAAAATACTTCGATTACATCTGTCATTAAAATATCAGTGATTATGAAAGTAGTATTAGCGGAGAAGCCGTCAGTTGGCAAGGCGATAGCCGCCGTATTGGGAGCGAAAGCGTCCAAGGACGGATATATGGAGGGGAACGGATATGTGGTTACATGGGCGTTCGGTCACTTGGTGGGATTAGCGGAGCCTGACCACTATCTTGGACATAAGGAATGGAGGAAGGAAGATCTTCCGATTGTTCCCGAAGAGTTTGTCTATGTTCCGCAACTCTCCGATCCTGGCATCAAGAAGCAATACAACACGATCAAGCGTTTGTTCTGTGCGAGTGAAACGGAATGTGTTATCTGCGCGACCGATGCTGGACGCGAGGGAGAGGCGATATTCCGTTACATATACGATAGCTTCGATTGCCGTAAACCGGTAAAGAGGTTATGGGTGTCCTCCTTGACGGAGAAGGCCATCAAGGATGGTTTCAATGACCTCAAAGACGGTGCGGACTACGACAACCTATATGACAGCGCAAAGGCGAGAGGCGAAGCCGATTGGCTTGTTGGCGACAATGCGACAAGGGCACTTACTTTAGCGGTCGGCAATCATGGGCAGGTCTATTCGGTTGGAAGGGTGCAGACACCTACTCTTGGTATGGTGTGCAAGAGGTTCTTGGAGAACAAGAATTTCGTACCAGTTCCATACTATGTGGTGAAGTTGGACTTACAGTCTAATGACAGTAAGTCTTTTGTCGGATTGTATGGAACGCAGTGCAAGGATAGGGAGAGTGCGGATGCTTTCATGGCAAAGATACCCTCCATGCTTGCGATCAAGGACAAGAAACAGGTGGAGGTTAAGGAGAAAGCTCCACTTCCGTATGATATTACTTCCATTCAAGCGGATGCGAACCGCAGACACAAATTCAAGGCCCAGAAGACTCTTGACATCGTACAGGCACTATACGAGGGCAAGATGGTGACATATCCAAGGACGGGTAGCCGTTATCTTGGAGAAGATATGACCGATGTGGTCGCATCTTCGATCGGCAAACTCGCGGACTTGGGTTACACTCCCAATTTCGGTGAGTGCGTCAGAGCCATCACAGCGCAGAGTTTGAACAAGTCATGCTTTGACTCGTCCAAACTCACAGATCATCATGCGATCATACCCACATTCGAGAACGTGACCGACGAAGTGAACGTCTTTCCGTCCGGCAAGACCTTCACCTCGGAGGATAGCAGGAAGATTTACCGTATGATTGCGCAACAAATCGTGATGGCCCTGATGCCTGTTTGTGTCAAGGACAAGGTGACATACACATTTGAGGAGGTTGACTCCCAACCTCTGACCATATCGGGATCGACGATAAAGAGCATAGGATGGAGGAAACTGAGCGAAACTTCCGACAAGGAGGAAGGCGAGGAGGAGGAGCAGAAACTGCCCGACATGGAAGTTGGCTCCATTTGTTCGGTATTGAAGAAGGAGGTGCTGCAGAAGGAGACCAAACGCCCAGCGTTATTGACGGAAGCCACCCTCCTAAAGATGATGGAAAGCGCGGGAAAACTCATTGAGGATGACGCGGAATTAAGCAAGGCGATCAAGGATTGCGGAATAGGTACGCCAGCCACAAGGGCGGCGGTCATTGAGAAACTTTTCGCGAGAAAGTACATTGAGAGCGAAAAGAACTCCTTGAAACCGACCGAAAGCGGTCTGCAACTCTACGAGTTGTTGAAGGATCATTCCATCTGCAATGTGTCCATGACGGGCGAATGGGAGCAGAAGCTCAACCTTATGGCAGAAGGTAAATTCGCTAAGACATCCTTCGACAGTGAGATTGTGTCATACACGCAGTCGTTGACCAATGATCTGCTCTCCGTGAAGAGCGGATCAATCGCTTCATCCGTTGAAGCGATTGGTATTTGCCCTATATGCGGTAAGCCGCTTAAATCACATGGTAGTGTGATTTATTGCAGCGGTTGGAGGAAAGACGATGAGAGCAGTTGCCAATTCAAGCTATTCACGGAGGTGCGTGGCAAGAAATTGACCGACAAGATGGTTAAGGCGTTGCTGTCAGGCAATGCCACCGATGTGATCAAGGGATTCAAGAAGAAGGATGGCACTCCTTTCGATGCCGCATTGAAGTTCGACGAAAACTTCAAATTGACCTTCGTTCTTCCTGAGAAGAAGGAATTGGGCCTCGCTTGCCCAATTTGCGGTAAGATGATGAAGGAGAGCGACAAGTCATACTATTGCAGTGGTTATGGCAAGGAGGAGGGCTCCTGCAAGTTTGGAATGAGCAAGGAGAAGGGCGGTGTCAAGATCACCCTCCAGATGTTGAAGGAGATCCTTTCATTGGAGCCGACAGGCAAGTCCTACGAATTCACGAGCAAGGAGGGAAAGAAGTTCAACGCCAAGTTGAAGTACAAAATTGAGGAGAATAGACTCGACTATTTGTTTGAGGAGCGCAAGCGTGTTGGTTTGGGCATAAAGTGTCCGAAGTGCGGCGGAGAAATGGTCGAGACCGACAAGGTTTATGTATGCTCAAACAACGACTACAAGAATCCCGATTCTTGCCAATTTAAGTGTTGGAAAGTCATATCGGGAAGGAACATCACCGTCAAGGAACTTACCAAGCTCGTCACGGACGGAGCGACGGGGAAATTGGACGGATTCAAGAATAAGGCGAACAAGACATATTCCGCAAGGCTGGAAGTCAAGGGTAATGAGGTGAGATTGGAATTTGATAAATAGAAATCAGATGAGTTTATTAGAGTATTTTTGGTTGGCCTCTCATCAATTGGCAGTATTTGATGGAGATGAAATTGAAGGATGGGGTAGCGGATTTATACTAAAATATAAAGAGAGAATTTTTTTCATAACATGTGATCATGTGATTCATTTGCTTGATGATTATGCAAATGGAGAAAGAGCAAATTACGATTTCACACCATATATAATTACAAATTATAGTAAAGAAAGTGATGAAATAAATACATGTTTTATGCCAATCGGTCGTTTTAATTATTTCGATAAGAAAGACTTTAAAATTCCTGAATTGACAGATTTAGTAGATGTCGCATTTGCAGAGATGAAAATGACATTGGAGGCTCCTATTTGGTCACATGCTTTACATGATTATGATGGAAAAAAGATAGTTGAAGAAAAGAAAAATAAAATTATCATTGAAGAAGACAAAATATCAGAAGTTTCAAAGGATAAGACTTACGTTTTAACTGGAAGTGTTGAAAATCAACTTGTAGATGGGATAAGGATAGATAGGAAGAACAAATTCGTACAGGATATAAAATATGAAGGAGGAAGTCACTTTGGTTATATAGAATTAAAAACACCGGAACCAACTTCAAAGAAAGAATGGGAGGGATTGAGTGGATCTCCTGTTTTCAGTGAGGATGGAAAATTAGTTGGAATGTTAAACGAAGTGGTCGAAGGTGAAAATACGATACATATCACTCCCATAGGTAAAATCACGAAATTCATTGATTATGTGATTGCGACAGAAGATAACCGAGGCTAATGCCCCGGTTATCTTGTTTATGCGATGTAGTGTAGCGTTTCTTGTAGCGTATTGTTCCTATAATCGTAGGACACGACAGCAATGCACTGATCGAGTTGTATTAAAAGGTCATGGAACCTTTCCTTGATCTTGTCCGCGAGGATGATCGCATTGTCCAACGAAGTGGTTTTGGAGAGACGCTTGACCTTTGGTACTCCAGGATCGAACTCTGTGACGATGATGTTGTAAATTGTATTTTTCATAACACGAAAGAAAAATGGAAAGCCCTTTCGGGCCTTCCGAGTTAGACGATTATTTCTTTGGTTCAGCCTCCTTGAGGAGGGTGATCTTGGTCGCTTGGAAAGTGACTTGATTGCGGTTCTCGTTGGTTTTCCTGTCAGTCCACTCTTGCGGTTTGAGGAAGCCCTCCACTAAGACAAGGTTGCCCTTTTTGAGAATACCGAAGGTCTTCTCCGCATCGTCAGCCTTGCACCAAGTCTCGACATTCATAAGAGCCGATGAGCGTACCTTGTCATCACCCTTGCCTGTGGTGCGTGCGATCGAGAGGGCGAAGTGGCATACATGAGCCTTACCTACGACACAAGGGTTAGATACTGCGACGAAACCTGAAATCTGAAAGTTGTTTTGAATCTTTTCCATTTTTATAAATATTTAGAAGTTAAACAATCAATTTTTACATTGCCATTAAAGGTTAGCTGGGGGATGGCAGGCAAAGAGAATGGCGGAAATACTCTTTTAATCGAAGACAAAAAGGAAGATTTCCGTCAAGAGCCTATTTGCAGGCGATAGCGAACCATTCAACCGCTATCTACCTTCGCGATGGAAAAATAATTGTGCGTTGACTTCGCCCGGAATATTTCAATGGGAAAGGCCGAAGGGGAACAACGGATGGATAAGGTTAGCGGTATCTCCATAGTAGGTAAGGGATGACGAATGTGTCACGGAGTCGTTCGCCCAGCACCGAGGGATGATGACATGGCCATTGGCGTTAACGGTCGTAGTGGCAAGGCATGGATATGTGGATATGATCCATCCACAAAGGCAACAATGGTGGAGGAGCGTTAGGGAGGGGAAGAGTGGGGGGAATTCCAACGGAGCAGTCCATGCCATGTGAGCGTAGTCCTCATAGGGCAAAAGTAAATGATCGTTCGGAAGGGCATAAAGAAAGGGATTGTGTATATTTGCGAAAACTATTTCAATATGAGCGAGAAAGAAAATGAAGAAAAAGAGTCCAAGAAGAAGGATGAGGTTGGTTGTATAACAATCATATCATGGATTTTTTTTGGAATATTGATCATCTATTTAATTCTGAAACATTTTTTCCCGGAGATAGATTGGGATGCCATTTACAATCCAATATCAAAGATAGATTTTGCTTTTTCTTTCATAACTAATACACTGGGGGCGTTGTTTGACAAATATTTGTCATATTATTTTAGCATTGTGATGAGTATATTTTTTATAGTAATTTACATTTCGGCGCCATTTGTTATGGCAATCAAGTTCTCAAAATATAGGATTAAGAAATGGAAGATTTTTTTATGGTTAATAGTGTCAATTGGCGTTTATGCGGTAACGGAATTTTTATTATATAAATATGAAATGCTAACACTAATAGGTGTATTATTTAGCACAATGTTTGCGGGATGTTTATGCTTATCGCTTACGCGATTAGATAAAAGGATGTACGCTTTAATGTTATCAAAAGACAAAAAAAAGAGCAAAGACTGAATTAACAATCTTTGCTCTACGCAACCGAGAAGGAGTCCTACCTACTCCTCTCTTTTCCTGTAGTGGATTGATTCGTCGCAACTCATGGATGTCCATCCTTTTCGAATGGAATTAAAGGCTTTGGAAGGAATATGCTCCCATTCGCTGCATCCCTCGACCTCTTCACCATCGCCATAAGGATTATTTACGGCAAGTTGCATGTGCTCCTCATTGATGGCGTATAGATCCCAATCGTCGTTATGCCAGACAATACGGATTTTGTTGTCTCGCATTTCTTGTTGCAGGGCCTTGAATTTCTCGATCAGTTCAGTCTGTTTGTCGTTGAACTCCCAGTTCTTTCCGTGGCCGCCGATGATTTCGACCGATCCGTCATTGTGGTGGACAGTGGTTTCATTGTACCAGTCGTAATCTTCGATATTTTTGAAAAGCTTATCGCAGTCCAGGATGGTGTCATCATTGTAGTTTACGAGGGTGACTTTAGCGTTTTCATCGCTTATGTAATTGATCTCTTTCGCATAGGCTCTCATGTTCGCCCTTGTTCCGTTGTCGTTATATTGGCAATCGAATGATTGAAGGGCATTCTTATAAAATATCTGCTTTGAACCGAATTTGTAATAGACTTTGGAAAAGTCCAAAACTTCGGTGCATAGCTTGTCCTTGTAGTAGGTTCGTTTACCCCAACCGATCTCTTCGCCCTGGTGAAGGCATTTGGTTGTCTTGACGGAGATAATGTCGTTTTCCTTGTCGTGTTCGCAACGGATTGCGCTGATCAGCACCTCTTTCACGATGCCATCTTGTTTGATGAATGCTGTATTCATAATTGAAAATTTTTAAAAGTGAAACATATTTAGAAGGGATGGGAGCATGATCTGCATCACACTCCCGAATTTTCAGATTTTATCGAAGTAGGAAGAAATGTCCTTCAACGCTTCCCTCAGAGTCTTCGGTTCCCAGTGGAAGTCGAGATTGAGGACTCGGATGCTCTTCAATTCGGCAAGGCTGCTGTAACCCATTTCGGACATTTCGTAGTCGCCGTTCAGGATGGTATAGCCGAATAACTCGTTTCCTTCCCTCTCGGTGATGAAGATGTCGGTTCCACCCACGAAGTAGTGCGCATGGACGATAGCGTCATATCCCTTGTCATCTTGCGAGTAGAGCGGAGGAAGTTTCTGGAGCGTTTGTCCAAGTGACTCGATAATGGTGGCGTACTCATCCCACGCGTGTTTTACGATAGGCTTTTGACAGTCGCACATCATGTCGAAAGCGATTTTCTGAGCATCAGTCAGATTGTTGGCGTTCGCCGCATTGTTCATTGTTCCCATGTCAATGTTTTTAAAGGTTATAAACTTGTCCGGGTTAATCCCGAACCTTAACGGTACGGTCATTAGACGATTGCCAGGACAACACTCGGCAAGGCTGAGCAGCAAACAATACTACCCGCAGGGTGGAGATTTTTGTGGCGAACAATAGCATGGCCTTGAAGATGTTGGATGATCGTCTGACCTTTGTAGCGGTATAGGTAGCGGATTCGGATCAAGTTGCCTAAAAACAGATGGGAACCCAATGGGGCAGATGAATGTCACAATGATGGTCAAGTGAAATGGCGGGATGTGTGTCAAAGGCAGGAGGCGTGAGGACGCAAGGACGAAACGAGGATGTGAAAACGAAACAGGCAGGAATGGGGTATGTGGTCGTGACGCTCTCTGTGGGAGTGGACAGAACAGACAGAGGGGGAAGATCCTGGCGGGATGACTGGGTGCGGATGGGGAGGGGGAGAGTATGGGAACACGCATCTTTGGATGCGTTCCCTCCCTAACCTCCAACTACTTTGATGGAGTGGAAAAGTTTGTACTTGTAAACGACAAAAAAACTCTTCTCATCTATGGGAAAGACATAATAGAGGTCGTTTGGGGATAAAAAGGAATTGTCGGATCATGCTGATAGATAAAAAAGGGAGGTCGGTATGACCACCCTTTGTTTGAGATTGATTATTTCTTTGACTCTTCCAAAGAAACCTTGCGGAACTCTTTCATCAATTTCTCAATGTCCAAGGATGCTTTGCGTGCCCTTGTTCCGGCAGCTTTGTTTCCGTTCTCAATTTGAGCCATTGCATCCTTTTGAAATGCCTCGTAAGCGGCATTGATTTTCTCTACGATCTCTTTCATGATATATTATGTTTTTAGATTAAGACAAAGATAATGAAAATTCCGCATAAAAGGAAAGGCGGTCCATTCATAGACCGCCTCCTTGATGGATTATTCTTGCACCAGGAACTGTTCGGCGTAGTACCACCATTCGTTGTAAGTGCGTTCGATGGCTTTGACCATATCGGGTGTGCAGTCACCTCCGATGACATTCTCCTCGAATATTGGTATAAGTTCCTTGAGGGGAGATTCCTTCTTGCCGGTTTGGTTGCCGGTCTCATAATCAACGATGGTTTGAAGGAGGACTCCGTTTTGGTGCTTCTCGATGAAGTCAATGAACTTTCTTCCGATTTGCTCCATCTGCTTGAAATGTTGAATTGATATTTCCATGATAGAAAGGATTAAGGAGATTCCCTTTCGGGAACCTCCTGGTTAATAATCAGATTTTGAAATTGTCCAAGACGCTTCCGTTCTTGTGTGTGTCGTCATAATACTTTTGAATGGCAAGAGATAAGGTAGTCTTGATTTGCTCCCAGTTTGAAGCCAAAACGACAGCAAGGTTGATTGTACTTTGTTCAGTTTCGTTATAAGCGTATCTATAGTAATCCAATTTTTCTCCTGATTTGGATAATTGAGTGTTTATACACGAATCTCCTTGACACCCATCACGAAATAATTTATGGACTTTCAAATCTCCATTGCAGACAGACAATTTAAAATCTGTGCCGCCTCGTAGGGTTGGGTATCTGGAACTTGACAAATGGATAAGGTCGATGTAACGGGGAAAGTCGTCGTTGTTGTTGATCCCTTCAACTTGCTTGCGAACATACGCCTGACATTCTCTGATGATGGCGATTGATTTTTTGAAATCTTCAATGTTATACATATTCTTTAATATTTAGAAGTTAAACAATAATTTTTACGGTGCATCACAAGGTGGGCAGGGGATGGGCAAGCAAAGAGAACGGCGAAAATACTCTTACCCGAAGGGGAAGGAAGATTTTCGTAAAGAGCCTATTTGCGGGCGAACAGCGAACCATACAACTGCCTACTACCTTCGCATCGGAAAAATATGGAGGTTTTGACTTCTGCAAATAGGATATGTGACAGATAGGGAGGGGAAAAGCAGACAAGGGCGTTCTATATGTATAGAAGTATAGAAGAGGGCATAAGAAAAGGCGGTCCATCGCTGAACCGCCTTTTCCTTGAACGGATGCGTCATAATCAATAGAATTCCATAAGCAATCCAAGCATCCTATCAGGATCGTAATTGCAGGATTCAAGTTCAGATTGGTACATTTCCATGAAATCCTCGACATGGGAGTCTGTTCCGTCGAGGTAAGCACCCAACTCACCGCATAGGTCTTCAATGATATGGAAGGCTTCTTCGAGTTGTTCCGAAATCGTGTTGTCCGACCAGTTGTTCAGATGGAATACGCAACGATCCCATAATTCGGAGAAATAGGGTTGATCGGACAATGCCTTCTCCGCAAATTCGATGATGAAGTGGGGAGAGAAACGGTCGCTTCCGTCAAGATAGTCGGAACACAATTTGTAAGCGTTTTGGATTGAAGTATTCATAATGTTATGTTTTTAGGAGATTCCCCGAAGGGAACCTCCGGTTAATATTATCTGACGGTAATGGATGTGATCTGCTTATAGTTATACTTGATATAAGAGGGTATGTTCCATTTGACTTTGACTCGTCTGCCGTTTGCGACATATTTAAAACTTTCTATTAAGTGTTTATGACAATCTGCTTTGGGAGATAATGTGCAGCAGAAATATTCGTCTTCAATGCAGAAAGAGTAAAGAGTTGAATCGCTAAATTCATTTTTTCTGAAATTCGTGACAATTCCTGTAACGAATCGTTGTTTTGATTTATTTATTCTTTCCATAACAAATAATATTTAGAAGTTAAACATTCAATTTTTACATTGCATCAAAGGTTAGCAGGGGTATGGCGGGCAAAGAGAAAGGCAGAAATACTCTTTTTTGGAAAAAAAGGAAGATTTGTGTCAAGAGCCTATTTGCGGGCGCAAGCGTACCACACAACTGCGAACTACCTTCGCGATGGGAAAATAAATGTGTTTTGACTTCGGCCGAATATTATATGGGAAAGACGAAAGGAAAGAAAGATGTGGAGTGATCACAAGTGAGGTAATGTATGGATGAGCATCTGGCAAAATTCACGGTAGAACCATTGAATAGACAAGTCCGATGCCTTTGCCAAAGGCGTTGTAGGCAGATAACATTGTAATGCCTGTGTCATAGACATTATCAATGAAGCAAGGCGTGAGGTCAGTGCTTTGAATTTTATGGAATCCCAAGTCATCAATGGTTAACGGATGACCTTCCTTTTTTGAGAGGTAATTAGATTGTCGGCAGAATCCTTTCAGGATATCCGCAACGGGCGAATTACTGATCTTTGCTATTTCCTTCGCTAAAATCAAAGTGGTAGTCGCATATCCGTATCTTGAAGGTATAGGCACAAGCACCACATCTTTTGGGACTATTCGTGACATATCCAAAGCCATCTTTTTGATTGCGGTTATGTCACCGTCTTTGAAAGAATGGCAGATCTCTCTGCCATTCTCGTAATTGGTGTTGTAGATTATTTCCATAGTCATTTCTTCTTGAAAGTGAACACATCCGCGAGTCCGAATTTGGAATACTCGCAGTCGCAGTTCTTATATTTGTTGGAAAAGATTTTTATTGTTGTTTCGAGGAGATTGATGTCATCGAAGTTTCCGTGGAAGACGCATTTCTTGTCTTCCTTGATGATGATTCTATACATATTGGTTGTATTAAAGTTTGACATAATTTAAAAAGGAAGGTGTTACCCTTCCTTTGTTAGTGTTTTGCGAATTTCGTTCTTGATATGCTCCCTGAATTGAAGGGCGATCTTTTGGGGATAACCGAGATTAAAGGAGATATTCAAGCCCCATTTGTCGTAGGCGATGAAATCGTCAATGATCGGAGACGGATGCTGTGGGGTTTGGATTTGTATCGTACCGCCCCAGTAGAGCGAACCATCGAATGTATGGTGAGGTTCCAAAGTCGTATTGGTGATGGAGCAACCATCATAGAATGACATATTATCCATTGTATTATTGGTTTATGGAAGCTCCCCGAAGGGAACTTCCTGATTAGACATTATTTCTTCTTTGAGGTCTTCTTTTTCGTCTCGGATTTCTTCGCCTCTGGCTTTTTAGTTACGATTTGTTCAAACTTGTTAGCCACAAAGACAATCTTGTTATGTTTTTGACCTTGTTCGTCCTCCCACTCTTCTGGTTTGATGAAGCCCTCTATTTGAACCAAATTGCCCTTGGCGAGGTACTTGAAGGAGTCAAGCTCTTCCATATCGTTCTTCTTCCACGCTTCCACATTCATAAAGGCCGATGTGTAGTCATCTTTGCCTTTTTCCTTTCTGCTGACAGAGATTGAGAATCTGCATACACTTGCGGTATCGAATGATCTTACCTCTGAATAACCAACGAAGCCTGAAATTTTGAAGTTGTTTTGAATCTTTTCCATTTTTATAAATATTTAGAAGTTAAACAATCAATTTTTACATTGCATCTAAGGTTAGCTGGTGAATGGCGGGCAAAGAGAACGGATGAAATACTCTTTTTCGGAGAAAAAGGAAGATTTTAGACAAGAGCCTATTTGCAGGCGTAAGCGTACCATACAACCGCGAACTACCTTCGCGATGGAAAAATAATTGTGATTTGACTTCGCCCGGAATATTTCAATGGGAAAGGCCGCAGGGAAACAACCAAAAAAGAACGGCGTAAGTTGTCGGAGGTGTAAAGGATAGCAAAGCAGAAACTCAATCCAGCGAGTAAAGGAACAGGTCGGAACGGAGGATGAATTTGGGTAAAGCGGTGAAGAACGTTGGAGGGCAAGACAAACTTGTCCGCAAAGGCGTTGGTGATAGGTAGGGAGGGGAAGAGTGGGCAGAACAAGCACATCGGCAAGATTTGTGGCGACAAGCGAGCGTCACGAAGGCAAGAAATCAGAAAAAGATGGCCCTTGAAATATGAGCAGGAAGTGATCGGGGAGCAACATAAATAATTGGCAATTTCAGATAAAAAAGGTAAATTCGCACAATAAGAATTACTATATGAGCATGATAGCTTGTGATAAGTGGGAAATGCGCCTCTTGTAAGAGGGAATTTTATGAAAACGAGTCAAAAAAATAATCCTATGATGCAACAACCATCGTAGGAGGATGGAGGGATTCGGAATATCCGAACCCTCCATTTCTTTTTTGAACGAGTTAGAATAGGTCTTCTATGTCAAAGTAGTCGTTTAAGACTTCCACATTGTAACCGATTTGGTAGGTCAGTTCTTCCAATAGTTGTTGGTATTCTCTCCTTATCGCTTTTTCTTTAGATTCCATAAGTAAGTTGTTTAAAGGAGATCCCCTTTCGGGGAACCTCCAAGTTTGACATTAGGTTAATCTTCGCAGTAATGGAATTCATGGAAACACATGTATTCGACCTCCGGATGTAGTTCCAGATAGTCGTCGATGGCAGAACGGACGGATTCATAGGTTTGTCCCTTGACCTTGATGTCGAAGCTGTCCTGAATGTAGTCGATTGCGTCGCCTATGGAGTGGAAGTATTCGTAGATTTCATACGCATCAAGGAGGAATTTTTCGGGGAAGAAATCGCCGCCATTGTCGTTGGTGCAATAGACCTCGCAACCAGGTTCCTCATCACGGTAATACACCTTGATGCTTGGAAATTTTTTCTCGATGCTATTTCGGACACCCTCTTGTTCGCACCAGGCTGTTTCCTGATAGATGGTGAGGATGTTATCCGGATCGAGGTTGTAGTCAAGGATCTCGCCCCTGCATCTTAGTGTGGAATTGTCGAATCCGAGTTCAGTGACCAATTCCGAAAGCCATTGTCTTCGGGAAGTGAGTGATTCCAGGATTCCGTGTAGTTCGGCGATTTCCTTCGGATCGCCCACGCATTTGTAAGTCGTGCTGCAACAATTTGCCATGTTAATAATATTTAGAAGTTAAACAATGATTTTTACGGTGCATCACAAGGTTAGCAGGGGTATGGCGGGCAAAGAGAACGGCAGAAATACTCTTTTTCGGAGAAAAAGGAAGATTTCGGACAAGAGCCTATTTGCGGGCGTAAGCGTACCATACGACTGCTTACTACCTTCGCATCGGGAAAATATGGTGGGTTTGACTTCGGCTAATATTATATGGCTAATTAGAAGCGAGGATAAATGGAGGATCCCCTTACGGGGAGCCTCCTTGTTGGACGGATTCGGATCAGTACCAGTCGGTGTAGTAGGTCTGATCGTCCTCCTCGCACAGACGGTTCCATTCCTCGTCGGTGTGGACTTTGTGGAGACATTTGTCGCTGCAATAGTAGGCATCGCCTCCGTTTTCGCAGTAACCATCACGCATAAGATCACCGCAGATGGAGCAGCGTCTGCAGGGTTTTTCGGATTCCCACCAGAAGTCGAGGAACATATCAACGATGAAATCGTCCGTTGGTTGGTCACCGGATTGGTAATTGCGGAGGATGAAGTCAAGTGCGAAGGAGTCAAGTTCGCCATCGGTGTAGAGGTCTTTGTCCGTGCCGTGGACGGCGTTGGAGAGTCTATCGAGCAGGTCGCTCTTGAACGATTTGACCTCTTCGGAGTAGATCCCTTCGGATAGTCGGTAAACGAGGTTTTCAAAGCAAGTCGCTCCCGTGAAGCGGTATAGTTCGTTCAGGATGTTGACATCCGCCGTTTTAAGGCGGTTGTTGACGAGAATGTCCGTGAGATCGCGGCTCATTTCAATGTGAGTCCGAGCGGTGAATGAAATTATTTCCATACTGAAAATATTTAGAAGTTAAACAATGATTTTTACGGTGCATCACAAGGTGGGCAGGGGAATGGCTGCAAAGAGAAAGGCAGAAATACTCTTTTTCGGAGAAAAAGGAAGATTTGTGTCAAGAGCCTATTTGCGGGCGTGAGCGTACCATACGGCTGCTTACTACCTTCGCATCGGGAAAATATGGTGGGTTTGACTTCGGTGGGTATTTGTATGGGAAGGATGGTCAAGGCACGGAAGGCAAAACTTTGGCTTGTATTCATAGGGGCGTTACGGGCATTCTCCCGTAGAGGGGGTACGGACGCACATCAGTAGTCCGTCAGGGGGAGCCCTCCACCTCATGGGTATATGGTGTGTGATGGAACCTATCGGATCTGTTCCATTGTTGGGGTTACTTTTCTTTTGTCGCATGGTCAAAGGCTTTTATTTGCTTCGCTGTTTCCATAATGGCGTATTCATCCCATCCTACCGCGTCTTCCATACCTTGTATGTACGCTTTTGCTTCGGCTTCCGTCTGGAACTCCTTTGTGAACGCATCGCCAAGTGAGGTGTCGATTGTTCCGTCATCGAAGAAGAGGCTTACGGCCTCTCCTCCGAAAAGGATTCTTAACTTTACTGTGGTTTCTTTGATGGTTTTTTTGTTTTGGTTGTTCATGTTGCGAGTGGTTATTTAAAGTTGATTAAAGAATTTAATGTTAAGGAGATTCCCTTTCGGGAACCTCCGTGTTAATGTTAGTTTTCCGCAATCGCCTCTTCAAGTTCAGCGACAAGCGAGCTATCGTATTTTGCGATTTCCGTGATGATCATTCGGCTCGCCTTGTTGACATCACCGAGGATGGATAGTAGGAAGTTAGGGGATTGGTGGATGCTTTTCAACCAGCTTTTGAGGTATGCGGCGTTCTGCTCCTGGATCGAGTTGTTGATGCCGATGGAGTGGCAGATCATCGCGCTTGTGAGTTCCGCTACAAGTTCCTCCTGGGCGTAATCCTCGTCACCGAATTTTTTTCCTTTCGTTCTGTTCAGACGGGAATCGGAACCGGTGCTGTGCGTCATTTCGTGGAGGAGGGTTGAATAGAAGTCCTCGCCAGTGTCGAATTGTCCTTTGAGCGGAACGGTTATCTCATCGGTGTTTCTTCGATAGAACGCCTGATTGGATTCCTTGACGATGATTTTGCAGAGCCATCCGTTTTGTTGTATCATTTCGTCGATGGCGGGATTGGAGTAGAGTCCGTTGTCGTCGATCACCATGTTGTTCACGAACTTTTCCTGTACTTGATGGAAGAGTTCTGGGTTGACCTCTTCGAGGTTGGTTTGGTCGATGTTGAAGACATTGTGGTAAACAAGGAACGGACGGACTGTGTATTGTTCTTTCTCCTCGTTTGTGAGTTTCTTGTACTCATCAAGAGTGATCCTGACATTGGTTTTGATGTTACGGATGGTAAAATCCCAGAAGACGACGGGGAAACTTTTTTCGCCTTTGTTGACATTCGCACCCATGTTCTTTGCTTGCTTGAAGGTTATGAACACGGGAGTTTTGAAATTCATTGATTCGGTGTAGAGGTAGAGCATGAAGGAGTTCATACCATTGTAGAGTCTGCCTGTTATGCTCTGTGGGAAGCCGAAGATTTTCGTGTTGAACCAAGGTTGTTTCCAATTGGTCTGCAAGGACTCGATCTTTTGGATCATCAGGTTCACGAATTGCTCCGCGAACTTGTCCTCCGCTCTGGTCTTCGCGACGCATGAAGGTTTCTCCTTCACAGGTACGGAGGTGATTCCGGATCCGACGGCCTTTTCCATCACAACTGGGTTAATGGATCTGCGAGTGTTTTGAAAATTTCTCATGTCTTAAAAAATTAGAAGTTGAACAATAAATTTTACGTTACTCTAAAAGATCAGCTGGAGGATGGCGGCAAAGAGAACGGCGAAAATACTCTTGCCCGGAGGGGAAGGAAGATTTTCGGAAAGAGCCTATTTGCGGGCGATAGCGAACCATCGGACAGCGGACTATCTTTGTGACGGAAAATGAATATGATTCGACTTCGCCCCAAATCCGACATGAGAAATCCCGAAGGGAAACAGGAAGGACAAAGGAAGGTGTAGGGACAGGTGGATATGATCATTAGTGTAGTTCCAAAGCTATGACAAGAGGAGCTAAAAAAGTGGACACGAACCTCACGGCCTATGCCCACAAGATGATACAAAATAATATATTTATCTTCGCGAAGATACAAAAATCAATTCAGCAAACGATATATTGACGGAAAACCTTATATTTGCAGTAGTTTTTTTTATAAATAATTATTTAGGTGCTTTGTGCTTGTGAAGGTATGAAACGCCGGGATGCATACAGAAATGTAGGCATCTTGTTTTGTGTATTTTTACACTGTTGCCTGTGAAGGTAGGAGGTTGTTTCGGTGTGAAAACATCGGACGTAATGGAGGACTCGGATAATATTCGGATCCTCCATTCTGTTTAAAGAGGCAAGCCCAAAATCCGATTCCCGAAAACAATAGAACTAATTAATAATATAATTGTGGATAATGGACTTGCCGCACAAAGGTAGTGAAATTATTCTAACTCGATGCGTTAAAATCTTTACGCAAAAGGGGGAATAAGGAGGGCTCAGACCTCCTCGCAAGGTGTATATCGGAGGTCTTTGTACTCATCAAGAATGGTGCGGATGACCTTATCGAAGCCGGAATACCAGTAGTCGGGAACTTCGATTTCAAGTTCACCGGCTACGCAACGGATGATGGGTTGTCCGTTGTAGTAGATCTCGAACCAGAGGTCATAACCACCGCAAGCGATGTTCCAAGCACCGTAGGAGGCGAACTTTCCGTTGTAGTCGAAGCAACGGAGCATTTTTCTTAAACCTTGAATTGAAAGCTTTATTGGATTGTTCATGAGTAAGTAAGAATTAAAGTTCAATAACAGAAGAATTTGAACTATTATCCATAATATTAGGGATAATCGTTCTTCAAGATGAAGTATTCGATCAGGGAATGGACGAGGATGTAGTGTGTCTTGGTTTGACGGCACATGGAAGCGTAAGGATTAGGGAATTCAAGTGCCAATCGGTCGTACAAGTCGGGCAACTCGGACTTGATCATCTTAACGAGGCGTTTGTAAGAGCAAGGTTTCGCATTACGCATCAGACGGTTCCATTCGTCGATGGTAATGTTTTCACAGCAACAATCAAATCTCATTGATATATTGATTTGTGGAAGCCCCACAAAGGGGCCTCCTGGTTAGAAACTATAATTATTCGGAATCTGTTGCGGGAAGGAAAGTAGCTATGATGAAGTTGCCTTTCACATCTTTATTGAAAATGGGCCAAGCACTGTTCTTGTAACGGATTTCGTACATGGAAAGAACTAATTCAAGCATTTGATAGTCATCAAAACAAGCGTTTAGGACAACTGCTCTATGACAAATAATTGTTAAATTATACATAGGATTTGGATTTGTGGAAGCGCCCCGAAGGGCACTTCCGGTTAGACATTATAGGATCACTTTTGGATATGCTCGTATTTGGTAGCCACCAAGACAACTCTGTTCTGCTTCTTGCCGTCCTTGTCTTCCCACTCCTCTGGTTTGAAGAAACCTTCAACCTGGATCAGATTGCCTTTCTCAATAGCGGAGAAGTCCGTCTTTGAGTCGTTCTTTCTCCATGCTTCCATGTTCAGGAAAGCCGAGGTGTAGTCATCCTTGCCTTTTTCCTTTCTGCCGACTGAGATCGAGAATCTGCAAACGCTTGATGTTTCAAACTGCTTCACATCCGCGAAGCCTACATAACCTGAAATTTTAAAACTGTTTTCCATTTATATAAATATTTAGAAGTTAAACATTCAATTTTTACATTGCATCAAAGGTTAGCTGGGGGATGGCGGGCAAAGAGAACGGCAGAAATACTCTTTTTTGGAAAAAAAGGAAGATTTGTGTCAAGAGCCTATTTGCGGGCGCAAGCGTACCATACAACTGCGAACTACCTTCGCGATGGAAAAATAAATGTGATTTGACTTCGGTTAAATATTGGATGGAAAGCAACAGTTGGATCAGGGTATAAGAGGAGCGATGGCCCGAAGGAGGGTAAGTCAAGTGGGTTCCTCTATCAGGCAGAAGGGTGGGTAGGTGGCACGAGGTTCCGTTAAGGACATGGGCGAGAGAGGACGGAGGCATGGACTTGACTTGGCAAGGCAATGGCCAGGAGAGTTGGGGAGGGGAGAGAGTGGATAGGACGGCGTGCGAACGGGTTAGGTGGGTACAAGAGCGGTCGTAAAAGTTTCGTAATAATGTGATCGGAAATGCAGGGGTGCGACGATAAAATTTTGTATATTTGGGAATTAAACAAACGAATGGATTTATGGCAAACCAGAATAGCGCTTTGAATAAAGCAAAAGAGAACAAGAAGGATGAGTTCTATATCATAATATTCTAAAAACAATGTATCATAAGGAGTTGCCATTCCGTGACAATTACCTTTGGGAAAATAAGCAGTATAGTCGTAATTTTTTAAATCCATTGGGGGAAATAATTAAATTTTTTTGGGAAACGCATCTGATAACATATCCAGGATCCACTGATCATCCTCGGATATGTGGATAATATGATCCTCCTGGAAGGATTGGGATATGGACACATCATTATCGTCCACTGACTTCGGGGAAGCGAGTGAAAGGAAGTCAAGTAACTGACTGTCCAGATCATCAATGATTATGTTATTTTTTTTTGCCATCAATCGAAGATGTCATCATCGTCTTCACATTCCTCGTCATATAATCTCTCTTCCTCTCTTTCCTGTAATACAGAAAAGTTCCAGAGTTTGGTTAATACCTCAACCTCCTCATCCTTTGTACGAGGTTCATTTGGATCAAGCCAATTGATCTTGATTGCGCCGTTCACAAAATCCTCATAGGATTTGAATTCATAGAAAGCGTTTGGGATTAGGACAAAGCATCTTGGGAAGCCCAAATAAAGAAGTCCGACAACATCCGGTTGGGAAACGATGTTGTCACAGTAAAAGCAGTTGAAGCAATATTTTTTCGGATCGAAAATTGGTTTCATATTATAACCTAAAAAGGCGGCCAGAGTATGACCGCCTTGAAAAAGTAGTTTTGTATAGATTAAAATGGAGCCTCGTCCTCTGATGACTTGTATTGTTGAACAGGCTCGGATTCCTTCTTGGATCCAAGAAGTTCCAAATCTGTGCAATAGATCTCAGTAGAATACTTTGTCTCCTTATTAGCATCTTCCCACTTTGAGTAGTGGATGCTTCCCTTAACGGCAAGAAGGCTACCCTTCTTCACATGGTTCTCGATGACTGAACAGATGTTTCCAAAGAAAACAAGAGTGTGCCACTCTGTTCTATCCTCGATCTTCTTTCCGGACTTGGTTTCAAAACCTCTCTCGGTTGTTGCCAAACTAACTCTTGCGACTCTGCGTCCGCCCTCTCCGCTGATCTTCGGATCCTGACCAACATTACCAACTAATTGTACTGTGTTCATGATATGTTATTTTGATTAGTAAAATAAACAAATTTTATCGTTCTCCGTATAGATGGTCACAATGGTGAACAATCTATCTTTGGTTGCCTCGCAAATATCCCTTTTGAAGCCATGTGGCAAATTATCGGAAACATTACCGTTACCAACAATGTAAGAAGCATTGTCAAGGAAATGCTTCACAAGCTTTTCAGTATCGGCTTTTGTCTTAGCATCGACCTTGTTCATGAAGATACCGTCCTGACCAGGAACAGCCACGACATAATCATCATTCTTGCTGACAATTGTTTTTAGGATAAATTGCTTTTGGATATTCAATTCATATTCCGCAACCTCATTCTCCCTTTTGATCTGCTCTGGAGTGATCGCTGGAACTTCACCATAAAATTCAAATGTATCTCTTATCATAAATAGAAAATCTTAATGTTTTTCTTTATACAAAAATAAGAAAAATTCATTTTAAAAACAAAGATTTGGGTGTCAATAAAGACCTCTTCCCTACCCTTCCGTGCAAAAAAAGCCGACTCTTTCACAAGAGCCGACTCCCGATCAACTTCTAAATATGTTTAATAATTTTTATATTTTTCCAAAACCTATGTTAAATAAAGGCATAGGTAATGTTTTTTTTAAGGAAGGTGAATGGTACCAGGATCAGCACCACCCACCGGGAAAAAACATTAAACAATGAACTCATGATGTGAAAGCGTTGGACATGCGGTGGATCGCCTGGGCCTCCGCAATGCCGAAAGCCTCCCAGTCCTCCTTCTGGTCATAGAACTTGATGAAGATCTCCTCGTCCTCCGACTCTGGGAAGACGGGATAAAGGCACAAATCATTGTGACCTTTTATCTCCATAGGATAGTAGAAGGTGTCCTCACCTTTATGGCGGATTATCACCGCATCTGAACATTCAGCGTAGTTTACCATATCAAAAAGATTTTAATGTTATTAAAGCATACAATTATCGTTGAAAGAATAGAACTCATCGTTTCCGACAATGATGTGATCAAGGAAACGGATGTCAAAGTATTTACAGGCTTCTTTAACCTTATTGGTGGATGTGATGTCTTGTTGGCTTGGTTTCAAACTTCCGCTTGGATGGTTGTGTGCCATAGCCAATGAACAGCATCTTCCTGATTCAAGAGCATCCTTCATGATCATCTTCACATCTATGACAGAAAGAGCCAATCCACCCTTGGAGTGACAGACTTTCTTAAAAGGATGGTTAGCGTTGTCCATAAGAACGAACCATACCTCCTCGTGGTCAAGGTTCAACAAATTACCCTTCATATAATCGTACATTTCAGCACTATTTTTAATAGATTCTATATCCTTAATTTTAGGGCGGGAGAAAAGTGTGTAAAGAGCTTTCATCTTCAAGGCGGTAGCCTTGCCAAGACCGTCAATTTTCAGGTTAAGAAGACCATCAACGGTGCATGATGCCTGATTAAAGTAGTCGTTCAAAGCGACTGCACTCTCCCTGCTACCTGCGACAATGGTGAGCAGATCCAAGTCAGACAAAGTGTTCCAGCCGTAAACCTCGGCGTTCTCGCATATCATATCTTTCATATTCAGAAGTATTTAATGTTTTATCTTACACTACAAAGATACTGATAATAAGGGTGTTAAGGAAAGAAAAGGAGGTGAAAGAGGTGAAAAAGGCAATGAATTCCGACGCTTCCCCTCCCTAAAAAACCTATCTTGGGAAGGAAATGAAAGGACAAAAAAAGGAACCTTCTGTCTTCACAGACAATGATTCCTTTATGTTGCTTTTATGTGTGTTACGCGAAGATACTCAATAAACACTTAATATGTCGCACAATTTTATTACTTTTGCATTATATATTCTCACAGGGCTTGTGAAAGTCGGTGAGCATATTTAGAAGATTTTAATGTTTAAAATGGGGGGCAGGTAACTGTTCCCCATTTTTTATAACCTCATGCGCCTTGACTTCTCCTCGTCACTACCCTCCTCCACATCAGGATCCGTTTTCTTCTTGTCGGTAAGTTGGTTTTGGATCATCACAACCACATCGGCGATATGACCAACCGCTTTCGTTTGCAACGAAAGCTCATCGAACTTTTCACGGAAAAGGTCATAGGACATCACCTTGCCCAACTTCATTCCGTCAATCTTCGAGTTGATTGATTTGAGGAGTTTCAGATCATCGTTCCAATCCTTTGTCATGGCTTTCGCCTTGACCACGTTTTTCACCAATTCGGAGTTGATCACCATGGATGTAAGTGCGTCATCGGCGAACTTGTCATCCCTCGGTCTTGATACGATGACGGACTTGTTCTCGTCATCGGTGTCTATACGCATATTCTCCGATTTCGGACTATTAAGGCATATTTCCTTGAATCCGTCATATAGGTCTGGGCGAACGGTGATGATATGTGCCTTGTACCCTTCCTGCTTTGCGGGAATTTCATTTATGAAGCACTTTGCGTTGCTCTTATCCTTGGTAGCCGCAGCTCCGCATATCAGCATCAGGTCATAATGGCTTCCTCTGCTGTCGTTGTCCGCACCGAGGAGCATCTTGAAGTCGGGAGTGAACTTGCTGATATTCTCTTTGAGGAGTGTCATGATCGCATCCACTTGACCAGGCATGAGATTGCCTTGGTGGGATATGTAGAGAGTGTTCGGATTTTGGGTTAACTCAAAATGGGCCATGCAGTCGAACTCACTCTCTCCGATGAAAACCTTGTCGATTTTGTCGGGGATGTTCGAGTGCCAAATGGAGTGTTCGTGTTCCGAATTCGCCATGAACATGGAAGCGCATTTGTTTCGGTGTTGGTTGAAATAACGTATGTTCACGCCACCGAGTGTTCCGTCCGCTTTATAGCAGGGGAAAGCGAGGTCAGAACCTCTTCTTCTGCTGTCAACCTCCTTGTTGCAGTTGTAGTAGGTTCCCTTGAAGAGCGGATGCTCGTAGGTTTCCTTCGAGAATTTCCGTATCTGCGACAATAGGGTTGTGTTGACCGCCCATTTCATGAATAGTATTCCATCAGGAACGAAGAACGGCTCATCGGGTTTCTTGACGGGGATCTTC
Organism: Lachnospiraceae bacterium; assembly: GCA_024399135.1. Lineage (GTDB taxonomy): Bacteria > Bacillota > Clostridia > Lachnospirales > Lachnospiraceae > JAILLW01. The sequence goes on from JAKSHY010000017.1 coordinate 52,430, forward strand.
TGTTGGAACGCCTCCTTGTCCTCGATGGGCATATTGAGGTACGCTTTAAGGACTGATGCGATCGCCTCGTTCTCCTTGTAGGTACGCAAAGGAGGCGTGATTGTACCGTCCTTGATGCGGTTCTTCACGAACGCATAGAGGCTACCGCCGTCGCTGTCATCGTGAAGATTGGAATAGTGTTGTTGACCGGCGTTCTTCCGTGACTGCGATATGCAGATACGAAGTCCGTTGTCATGGTCATACACTGTGCCACCACGATATGACTTGGAGTTGTTCCTGACAAATCCGTATTTGATTGCCATCTCCTCGATGGAGATCATGTCGCACATTTCCTTGATGGATAAACTTTCTTCCATATTCCAAAATTTGGGGAAGCCTAATGACTTCCCCATTTGAGTTTGTTAGAGTGATTTGCCTTTGTTCTTGCTTTGATCATTCTTGTCCTGTTCCTGGTCATTGGACTGAATGTTCTTATTCTTGTCGTTGAGCTTCGCATTGATTTCCTTCGCTTGTTGTTCCTTCATATCGGAAGCGACATCACTGAAGTATTCAAATTGCTGTTTGCTATTCTTGTAGGTCGTCTTGTCTGGAAGTTTACCATCATTTATGTGTTTCCAAACCTTCAAATCATTGGCAGCATCTTTTCCTTCCACTCTGACGCATCGAGAATTCGTCCATGTTTTGCTTTCTAATACGTTGATATAATTGCTGACAAAATTTTTGTCACCGGTTTTTTGTCGAATATAGTCGATCACTTTATCAACCTGCCCAAGACTATTATATTTGAACACATTCAAAGAAACCTGATTGATCATACCGTTCACTTTAAGGGCAATAACTTCGTCCTTCTCCCTTTTTAGAAGTGGCATTTTAAGTAACTCTTTTTTGGGAATGGTTATCTCGATTCTTGTGTTGTCGTAAGGTTGACCGTTCTTGTAAATCTTAGGATCGGCCACAACCCTATATTCAGGCACTCTACCACCTCTTTCATTGACGAGATCTCCGTTATTATTAAGATGTAGATTGTTCAAATGATAGTATTCACCATCTTTGGGCCTTTCGCAGATGGATATTCGGACATTACCAAAACGGTCACATTCTGGTAAGGATTTCAAATCGGTAGGATTCAATGTGAAATAAAAATCCCGTTCGGAAATATTCTTTCTTCCCTTATCTTCGATTGCGTCACCAAGATCCTTATGTTCATATTTGATTTTTGGTTCCTTGCTGATTTCCATGTTCTGCTTTGATTGGATGATTCGTTGGAAGGTGTTGGTCACTTCAACGCTACCTCTGTTCATTTTATAGAAGTCGGAAGGTTGTGATTTATCGGACACGGACTTGGATCTCTCGTTAAGACGGATGATTGGCGTATAGTCAGATTCTTCTCCGATAATGAGAGGAATTTTTTTCAGATCCACACCAACCTTTTCAGCCTTATATTTCAACTCCTTCAAGTCAAGGGAGAATTCAATAAAGGCATTTGTGTCGGAATATTTAACCTCGATGTCATTCACGAACGCAGGTTGTCCTTGTCTTTTGGCGATAACAAGAAATTTGTCCGCTTCGTTTTTGGAATTTTTATTGTCGATGATGGCGAAACTATAGAGTTCGTGATCAGACTTCTTGGTGATGTTCATCTTGTCAATCTTATTCGCTATGTCGTTCAGATCTATCTGACAACGGTAAGCAGGAATAGGAGTGCAATTTTTGAGTTGACCGGATTCGGCATTAGAGATTTGTGCATAGCCCACCGCTGCCATTGGTGGAGTTTTAACAGTAATTTGGGAGAGTGGCTGTTTTTTTGATCTTTCTTCCCTCATTTCCAAATTCACTCGTTCCGTGGCAGGCAATTTGCTTGCAAGGACAGCATCGTATTTATCAGCTCCATAATATTGCTTGATAGAGAAATCAACAGCGTCGTTCCTTTTATTCAATTTTTCAAGGCATTTGACGTAGGTATTGTAATCATCATCCTTTTCCGCTATTGGAGAATATTTCTTCAAGTCCTCGATAATTTCTGATTGCTTATTCTTTACTTGATTAAGCAAATCCTGCATTCTTACTTCCTCAAAGTAAGTCAAATGTCTGACATCGTTTCTTGCCAATAACATTCTGATGTCATTTTCGTGTTCTGTAACATCGTTTTGGAGGTTTTGCAACTTCACATTAAGTTCGTTCTTACTTGAATAGTGTTCTTTGTCACCTTGTTGTTGAGTATTCGTATTTTCCTTCTTGATTGTGTCGAAGTGCATATTTAGGGAAAAGATTTCCCCGTCTATTTTCTTATTCAATTTCGTTAAATCCTCAACATATTTTTTATAAATCGGATCCGTTTCCACTTTGGTGGTATAGGAGTTGATTTCCTTATCTACAAGCGAACGCATTGTTTTCAAATCATCCAAGGATTTTTTAAGGAGCAAGTTGCAATTTTCATCGTCATTATGAGTCTCCATTTTTGTTTCAATAATGGTGATTCCATTGTGTTGAGCAGAGTATTTATCTTCAAATTGCTTCAACTTGTCGGCAAGTTCCTTCTCGGAAATAGTCTTTGTATCTTGCGTTTTGATGTCTTGTTGCGCAGACTTCTCTTGCTTTTGTTCCTTTTCGTTGTACTCGGAAAAATTGATGAATGTCTGCAAAGGAAGACCAGGTTGGGCTGCCTTTTTGGTTTTGGTGACAAGAAGTTGTGTGCCGTCGTCGTAATCCATGACCTTGATAGGCTTATTGACCTTGATAGGCTTATTGACCTTGAAAGGCTCATTGGATTCGAATGGGCCGTTGAATTCCGCGACAAGTGCCTCCGAATCGTATTTACTTGAAGTATTGTCGTAAATTATTTTGTCATCATCATCATCAAAGAAGTTGGATGAGTCCTCATCCTGCTTCTCGAAACTACTGGATAGAGTCGTGTCGTTGTTGGAATTGTCTATGAGGTATTCGGACAACTTCTTCAAATCGGAGAAGTCAAAACCGTCCTCCTTCCCTATAGCTTCCTTGACCGCTTTTTGAATATCTTCCTTATCGGAAGCGTCATATCTGAAAGCGATGGCAAGGGTGTCACGAAGGCTATCTTCCGTCTTGTTCAACTTGACCAATTCGGCGATCTCCTTTCCCTTGTCATCAATGATGGCATTGTAGAGTCCGTTTTGGCTGTTTTTTGTTTCGATGGTGTAGCCTTGGTAACTGCTCTTGTTTCCCTCCTGAATAGGATGGAACATTTTTGACAGTTGCCAGTCTTCCTTGGATTGTTTTATTCTTGCGGTGAGTGTAGGATCGTTAGCGACCTCCTTCTCAATTTGGCTCAAAGTGGCTCCGCATAATAGACGCACCTCCGGATAGAGTTCTTTGGGGAGGGAAAAAAGAACACGGGCATTTTCAACTTTTTCAGTTTTTTTTCTAACTGTTTCTCTTTGTTTAGCCGTGATAACCTTTGTTTTTAGGTCAATTTTTTTTTCTCCTGGTTTAATAGAAGAGTTAAAATTGTCAACTAATTTTTTTAGTTGCGACATATGATCGTTATGCTCTCCTGGTTGTCCACCTTTTATGAAGGTTATATGAGATTTGTCTGCTTTGATTAAATCAAGCAAAAACTTAGCCTCTTCTGTTGAATCGTCAAAGATTTGGAATTTACCTTTTAGGTCGGAAGAGTTAATAATGGAAATGCTATCCAAAAAATCTAACGAGTTGTTCATGATATAGCGGCAGTAAGTTTGTTAATTGATTCGTTATTGATCTTGTTCAGGTTAGCCTGTCTGAATATAAGGGCAGCACCGTTAAGTAGTTTACTTGGTTCCAAGTAACGCTTATCTCTCATTTGGCTAATTAAGTTAAGTATGTCGCTTTGAGCTTCGGTTAACTCTTTTTTGTTAAGAGATTCAATGTTTGCAGAAACATAACTACATTTCTTTGTCAAGGACTCCATCAAGTCAATGATTCTTTTATTTTCATCATCATATTGGAGATCAACATAGTTAATAAGATCCAATTCATTTTCGTCAACACCTTCCTCCTTCACATTAGAAGGAGTAAAAATTTTATCAGCTTCCCAAGATGCTTCAACTATTGTTTCAAAAATTTGGTTGTATTTGGAAACAATCTTGTCTGAATAAGTGAAAGAAAATGTTTTTATGTTGTTTTTATCGTTCTTTGCAAGAACATCATAAAATGACATGAAATCATTGATAGGATTACTATTCATTAAAATTTCATAAACATCTTTGTAGATGCAATTTTTTGCAAATTCAATCATGTCAAAATTGTCCATGAGGGAATTGGGGAATGATGATTTATCTATATCACCATAATATTTTACATATAGATGGTTGATGAATTCACCAGCATCTTTGAATTTTTGTTTTTCCATAATCTGAAAAGATTTTAATGTTACATATTGTGTTTGGTTGTTTTGATTGTCTTGTCGTGTTCGGTCTTGGTCCCGTTGTTGTCAACGCTGAAATCGAGAGCCTTTCTTTGTGAGGTTTCTACCTTTGGTTTCTCGCCGTCGTTCGATTCGCGTTGCTTGGTCATGACCATAGGATCCTTGTCCTCTTTGAGGAGTTCAGTCCTCTCTCCGTAATTGTTGTTGCGGACTTGCGGAATGAATTCCTTGTCGATATGTTTGAGATGCAGGATATTTCCGTTGTTATGGGGTGACATGACTACCCATCCGTTGAACTTCTGGCCTGCGCTGTCTTTAAGGTTCTCAACATGGACAGGTTGGCCGCTACGTATCTTGCGAAGCTCCTCCTTGGTGCATTGTTCTGTGAAGAATTTAGGAAGTTTGACCTTGTTTGGATCGCAGGTGAACAATGTGTTGGTCTTGCTGTCGAGTCCTACCATCAGCATCTTTGTCTTTCCGTCCTCGGATGTGAAAGGAACAAGATGATTGAGTTGACCGTATTTCTTCAACATTTCCTTGTCTTCCTTCGTGAATTCAATGTCTCCGATCTTTTGTCTCTTATCGACGTTGTTCTTCGGAAGCACCGGCATCTTGCGGAATGTGAGTTTTCCGTCCTCATCGTTGGAAAGGGTGAGTTTGAAGCTTTGCTCAACCTCCTCGCCTTTCTTGTTCTTGCCCTTGACGGTGATGATGTCTGTGCTGGCATGGTTCCTCAATGCGTCGATGTTTTCCTTTGAAAGGGAGTTTTTATTTATATTGAATGACTTCAATTGCTCCCAAGGAATATCGTCCTTCTCAATAACCTTGTTAGGAGTGTCGGATGCGACTGTCTCATGGATATTGAGGTTAGGTTGCTCCTTCTTCGCCAAAGAGGTTGGAGTGACCGTTTCCTGGTCTTGCGTCATAGAGAATTTGAACTGCTCGTCAAGAGAGTTTCCTCCAAGTTTCCTTGTGTCTTTCGCGTCATCCGAAATCGTGGATATGAGGTTGTTGCGTCTTGATAGTGAATTCGCGTATTGTCCAATGTCCTGCGGATTGTCTGTTCCGGGCATGAAGGACTTGATCTTATCGAGTAACGCAGTCTTGTTTTCATGGAAGGATTGGACGAAGGAGAGGGTTCTGTCCTTTTCGGGAAGTTCAGCCTCTTGTTTCAGTTTGGATCTGATGCCCTTGCCTTCCTCCGTATTGGTGAAAGCGACATATTCCTCCGGAGTGAGGATCTTGACTTGGGTTGTGGCCTTCTCCTTGTCGGAAATGACGAGGGAAACGCAAGCGTCGTTGTTCTCCTTTTCTTCTGGTTTGTTGTTCTCGACGATGATGTCATCACCGTCCTGCTTAACGGAGTATCTTGATTCGATTTTGTCCTGGTTGTTGGCTTCGCCCTTCTTCGCCTCCTCTATGAGTTTATCCCTTTCCTTGATGTTATGGAGTCTCTTGAAGAAAGAGTCGAGTAATACGAGGAAAGGATCCCTCTCATGGGAGGTGTTTCTTTCCGCTTTCTCCTTGGCGTTCTTTGATGCCTGCTCGACCTTGCTGTTGAGCATTTTGTTGTTGATGTTGGTCTTGGCTCTTTCTATAGCCTTGATCTCATCCATGATACCGTCTTTGGCGGTGGTGTTGTTTTCCTTTTGCTCATCCAATTTCTTGGAGTCGTTTTGGTAGGAGTCGGTCATTTCGTTAAGCGCTTCCCTCTCCTCCAACGCCGAATTGAGTCTTTTGACTATGGGGTTGGATTTGTCCTCCTTGTCGATGTTCTCCAATGCGATCTGCTCTTCAAGTCTTTTGATCCTTCTGTCGGTTTCCGCTTTCTCGTCGTCCGTGTTGTCCAGTTTCTTGTCGAGGTTCGCCTTCTTCTCGTCAAACTCATTCTCGGATTGTTCAATCTTTTTTAGTTCGTCCTGTAGTTCTTGGAGGCGCGCGTTCAGAGTCTTGATTTGGGATTCCCTATCGCGTTCGTCCATAGGGATGTTGTTGTCGGAAGCCTTTTGGATGATGTCTTCGACCAACTTCGCTGATTCGTTTATTTCCAGGTTATTCTGCATGCTTTATAATATATATATATTACAAATATAGTATGTAATTCCTTCCGAAGGAACAGAATAACGCAAAGTTTGGGGAATTTCCCGAATAAATTTTATATTATTTCGTTATTGAATTTGTATTTATGGTGTTTTTCCCTTTGTGATTGGATGTAGTCCAGGCTGAAATCGTCAATGAAGAGAAGTCTGATGTCTATCTTCTTTGACATGAGGTAAAGCATGAGTCTATATATGATGACGGGATCCGTCACCCTCTTTCCGGATTCGAAGTCGCAGATTCTGTCAAGGCTGACACCAAGTATCTGCCCCATCCTTGTCTGGTTCTTTTTCAGGATGTTCCTTCTGATGAGAAGGAACCGCTCCCCTATTCGAGCCCGCATTTCCTCCGACTCCATGTCGAAGGGAAGCAGGTTTCTTTTGTTCTTGTTCATAGAATAATGTTTATTCTTCCAAAGCCATGAGTCTTTCGGCCTCGTCTTGAAGCCCGATCTTCATGAGTTCGTCGATTTCTTTGAGTTTGTTCGCCTTCAAACGTCTAACCCATAGGTCATCGTGGTGGTTGAAGTATAGGTTTTGAAGTTGGCGTTTGATGAGTTCCTTGATGTCGGATCTGACCTTATCGCTGTTCTTGTCGAGGACGGATTTCATCTTATCGTCCCTTATCTTCTGTAACCTTGACTCCAAAGATATGAATCTTTCGAAAAGTGATTGCATAAATGCGATATATCTTTTCGCTTCGTCCATCGCATCCTCCGGATAGATGTTCGTGTTCATGTCCTTGACATAACGCTTGAAATCCTTCAAGTGCTGTTCGAGTGAGTCGCCCTTATAGGTGATCTCCTTGGCTATATTGGAGGATTCAGCGTCGAACCACTCTTTCATGGACTCGTTTTGGAACTTGTCCATGCTTGCGAGTATTTCGCTTTTTACGACTTCAAGGACGGAAGATGGGTTCTGCTCGTATTTAGGAGTACGCATCTTGGAAATGGCGGCTTGGATCTCTCCCTCATGGATCATGAGGGATTTTTTGCACTTGGACGCGAAGTTTTTGAGGTAGCCCACCATCCTTGGTTTCTTGTTTCCATCTGGGGTGAATACCATATTGATGAGTTTCTTGACATCAATGCTCTTGTCGTTAGGGAATTCGCGCACATTGGCCAAACATGGCATTTCCGCTTTTTGCAGAAGGACATTCGCCATGTAGTTGTCAGGATCCGATAGGAAGTCTATCAGGTGATCCCTTATGTCCATGGCGACGTTTGGCGTATCGAAGGAGTACATTGTTGGGAGAGGTCTGTAAAGGCTCTCCTCCTCCTTGATCTCCTTGCCGTCGATGAGGATCTTTGCGAAGAACCTCTTCTCACTTATTTCTTGACCGAAGTTGTCGGACACGGTTCCGACAAAGTTACCCTGCGTCAAAGTGGAGATCTTTGATGCTGGGATGATGAGGTCGTTCTGCTCGCTGATGCTCACGCTCTCACCCGAATCGGATTGCGACACGGATTTCCTCTTCTGCTTGTTCCTTCCGAATTGTCCTTCAAGCGTCTTGGCGGTTTCGCCTGTCACAAGTCCGGCGAAGGTGTTACCGATGGTGTTGATGATGGCGGTGGCCTCTTTGTCACCGTAGTCACGCTTCAATTGGGAGAAGTCCTGATAACCGAGTACGACAGCGACCTTGTTGCTTCTGGCCGTTGCGATGAGGTTGTCAAGTCCTCTGAAATACATGGTAGGCAACTCGTCTATGATGAGGGTGATCTTATGTTTGTTCTTTTTGTTGATGATCTTGACGATACGTCCGTTGTATAGACCAAGAGCCGTAGCGTAGATGTCCTTTTTCTCTGGATTGTTTCCGACGCATAGAACCTTCGGTTCCTCCGGATTGTTAAGGTCAAGTGTGAAGTCGTTTCCTGTCATCACCCAGTAAAGCGCAGGTGATGAGATACGTGACAATGGAATTCTCACGGAAGCGATCTGACCTTGCAACTGGTCTTGCGCTCCACCTTCCCAAGCCTCGAAGAAGGCTGCCATGTAGTTGTTCAGTTCTGGATATACGCTCATCAAAGGTATGCAGTCCGTATAGGAACTGTTGACCAATTCGACCACATGGGGAAGGGTGCAGTATTTTCCACCCTCGACATTCTTCAAATACCATATACATGATGTAAGGTAGTTGATTGGGGATTCCACGAAGAAGTCACCTTGCTTTTGGGCCCAACTTTTGTTAAGGTTAAGCATGATGGTGTAGGCGCTATCGTATGCGTCCGTGATTTCGTGCATGAAGTTTGCGTCGATCGGATTGCATCGGTAGCTCTTTCTCGGATCGTCGAAATTGATGACGCAGAATTTAGGGTTCTTTCCGTAGGTCTTACGGAAATTCTCCTGATGCCACAGCATGTGGTTATAGACGATGGTGGATAGGTCTGGGAACTTGAAGTCATAGCAGTACATGCAGAATCCCTTTGCGAGGTGCTGACGGATCACCTCGTTTATGATTGCGAATGACTTTCCGGAACCAGGAGTTCCGATCACTTGCGTCGCACGGAAAGGGTTGACGAGATTGATCCAACCTTTCAATACCTTGCCTTGGTATTTGAATTCGGTTCTCCAATTGACGGAATATTCGTCGTATATCTTCTCTTGGCATTGCATGAAGGACTCTTGAAGGTCGTTGTTGGAGTCGCTGTCATCCACCTCGAAATTCTTGTTCATGCTATGTATTAGGTCTGCACCTAAGAGGGCGTACAAGATTCCTAAGATACTGATCAGAAAATATAGTGTAAAACCAAGTACATATAGTATTCCTGTCTTGAATATGAGCATTGGCAGTACGCTTGATAGCACAAGAAAGATACCAAACGAGAGGACTGCTTGTCCTTCTATTCTCTCCCTTTTCTTTTCGAGACAAGGTTTTCCGTTCTTGTCGCTTGTTTCGTTGTACTCGAATTCAGGATGCAGTTTAAGTTTGACCAGCAATGGTATGATCCACCTCATAATTTTCGGTGGAACATAGTTTGTTGTTTTCGGACGGCGGTGGGCCCATGCGTACATTAGTATTAGTCCGAGGGCTGGAACAAGTGTGATGAGTGGATTAGAGAACACATCAAGTTTGTTCGTGAAGAAATTGATGGCCTTGTAAGCCATTTCAGAAGGCTCCCCTCCTCCAAGCAATTGGATGCACGGATAGCCGTACCAGATGATGTTTGCCAAATAGATGACCGCACCGAATCCAAGCAACATCGGGTTGCTTTTTGCGATACCTTCTTCTTGTTGAATTGCTGATCCCATATTCTGTTAAAACTTATTTTTGTTTCTTTGTTGTACTTCTTGTTCCTGATCCTCCTGCATGAGTTTGATCGCCTCGTCGAGGTTTCCTTTCCGTAACTCGTCCACGATGGCCTCCATTGGTTTGATCTCGTTCTTGATGAACGAGTCCGCTGTTGTAGGAGGAAGTTTGATGACCTTCTCTCCCTTATATTCCGCGACAAGTCTCGCTACGCGAGCATAGTCTATGTTGCCACCCTTCTGCGGTGTGGCCGCTTGTTGCATTTTCTCCGCAAGTACCTTGTTCACCTTCGCCACATCGTTGATGGTGTCTTGGAGCAGTTTCTCGTCGTTGAAGTCACCAGCTCTGGAGATCTTCATGACTGCGACAAGTTTTGCGGTTCCGTACATGCCCTTCGCAAGTAGTTGCTCCTTGATCTTAGGATAAACCTGTGCGAAGTTCGAGTTGTCGAGCCTATCGGCAAGATCCTTCGGAAGCGTTGCCATAGCGTCGGAGGATTTGTTGTTGAACCTCGATACCTTGTATGTGGTAGTACCGTTCTCCTTGATTGGATGGATGACGAATCCACGGTAGAGCAATGCTCTGACCATTTCGTCCGCAGTCCTGGTATTGATGCCGTTGAGTATGCCAGATACCCTTGTTGCAACTCCGACGGCTTTCGCCTTGTCTTGATCCTTCTTTGATAGATAGGACAATGCGGTGGCGTTGCGTCCGTCCATCATGTTCTCTCCGGAAATGTAGTCCTTGACGAAATCCCTTTCCTTCTTTGAGAATGGCTGCACATTCTTCACATCTGCAAAGATAAGGCTTTGCGGTGTCACTTCAATGCCGGTTCTCTCCTTAATATCCTTGATGGATATTTTGAAGTTAGGTTTGCGGTCATACGAGAAGGTAATCTCTTTGCCGTTTTTCTCCACGCTGATCTCCATCCTTTTGATGAATTCCGTCTTCTTGGCGGGATCCTCTATGAGTGAGGCGAATTTCAAGGATATGTCAAGGCGGTTGATGACCGCTTTCTGCTCCCTATTGTCCGCATCCTGGTAAACGACGGTATTTTGGTGTTCCTTGTATTTGTCGAATATGGCGTTGGCGGTGTTCCTGCCGATACCCATGGAACCCATCGCCTCCTCCACCATGGGGGATCTGTAATGCTCCATGTTCCGTATGAAATCGGTTTCGAGCAGTCCTGATTCCTTGAATTCCTTCGTGCGCAATGTCTTGACGGCGAAGGAGAATTGTCTGGTGACGTTATCGTTCACGACAATATCCAATGTGTCCTTGCCCAGCAAGTCCATCATCTTGTTCCAGTTGCCCTTCACCTGTGATCCGTCACCACCATCGGTGATGCTTTTGACGAATTGTTTTTCCGTCTTGCCGAACGCATCCAAGTTGTCGCTTGGAGTGATCGCCTTTGTGATTGGCTCGATGTCCGCTAATGCGGAATTCATGTCCTTCGCGTGGGAATAGGATAGCCATACATCGGGTTTGCGTTCAGATGCGTAGATTACTGATCCGTTCTTTTCGGTGACTGAGACACCCATTTGTTTGAGGAAGTCCACCCTACTCTGCTGGTTGTCCGTCATCCTTGTGGCGAACATTAAAGCTGTGACGATCTGCGCTTGTTGGTAACTGTTCTCCTTCGCCTCTATCGAAGGAAGATTGCCCAACTTGTAACGGCAGAAGGTGTCGAAGCACTTATCAGCTTGTTTCTCCGTAAGGAGAAGTTCCGTTTGGAGTTTCTTTGTCAGATCATCTTTCTTTGAAGGGAGGTCTTTGATAAGATCCGATTCAAGGTAGTAAGATTCCTTTCTGATCTCGTTGTAGGACGAGGTGAGGGTTTTGATCGCTTTTGTGAAAGCGTCCTTCTCCAGAATACCGCTGTCCAATTTCTTGTTGTGCTTGTCGATTTTGGATGAGAGGTTGCCCCAGGTGTATTCTCTACCGAGTGAGCTGCCGGAGAAAACCTTTCCGTTAAGGTTGTCGATGAAATTGATGCCTATGACCTTCTCGTCGTTGTCGGTGACGAGATTGGCTTCAATTCCCCTCACACGGAGCGTGTCGCAGAAATAGTCCATGTCTATCTCCCTTGGAGCATCGAGAATGGACTTGATCTGTTCGGTGATGTACTTCTTGCTGAAAGCGTCCTGCTTTCTGATGTCGTCCTTCAAACCGTTAGCTAATGCGAACTTGGTTTCAAGTTTAGGGAGGGTGAATCGTTCATTGATTTGCCCACCCTTCATGAGGTGCGAAACGAATTCACCCTTGTCGTTGATAACACCGAACTGGCAACCGCTAATGCGTTTGCCCTCCTTATCCAATAGGTCTATCTTATTGCATTTGATGTGGAACTGCGAGAGTATCTTGTTGTATTCCGTGATGTTCTTCGGCTGATAGTTCTCATCAACGAATTTAAGCACATTGCTGATCTTGTGTCGAAGCTTTGTGAGATTGGATGGATCGGACGGATCCAATTTGGATAGTTCAGTGACGGCATCACCAGTCTTGGTGATGTAGTCCGTCCTCTTCCCGGAGAAGGTGGTTATTTCGCTCTTGGTCATCGTCTCCGATTTCTTCTCCCCTTCTTCGCTCAGTCCGAATTCCTGTGCGATCTCCTTTCGGACTCTTTCGCTTCTCAACTTCTCGTTTGAGTCATTGATCTTCTTTCCGTTCTTGTCAACCCGTATGCTGATGATATGTATATGGGTGCGTTCGATGTCCTCATGCTTATAGATTATGTATGGTTGCTTACCGTAGCCCATGCCATCCATATACTTGTCGGCGATGTTGCGGTAAAAATCATTTTCCGCTTCCTCGCCCTTCTCCTCCCGAAGAGTTTTCAGTTTGTCAAGATCAACCTGGTTCAGGTTCAGCGAGCAACTGAAAACGGGTTGCTTGATCAGTAGGTCGGTGTTCTTTCTATTTTCCGATTTCACACAGATGGCCATCATTTTTGAAACGGCACTGAAAGAGTCCATGTTCTCGTCATCGAAGTTCTGGATGCCGATGACGGATGCCTCTCCTTCCGCAACTTTTGTCTCGTTATAGACAACCGCGCCTTTTATGAAATCGCCTTTACTTATCCTTGCAATCATATAAAATGAGAATTATAAAGAGAAAAAAAAAGAGAAGAATAAATATCCTTATACATATTTAAACGCATAAAAAGAGAAAAATAAAGAGAATATAAAAGAGAAAAAACAATAATCCGAATTATTCATATCACGTAAAAAAGAGAAAAAAAATGTAAAAAAATTGGTGTTTTTACAGTTTCTTCATCATGGTATATGACTTTTTAAGCAGTTCATCGGAGCGTTTTTTCAACTCTGGAAGCACATTTTTTATCTCCTCCAATGATGAAATAATGTCATTTTCCGAAGCGGAATAGCCCATTGTATTGATTTGTTTTGCGATCTGATTTATGTTGTTTGTCGCGTTAAGAAGGAGGTTTCTGTGTTTCAGGATCTCGTCGAAGAGTCCATCTTTCAGATCCTCCAGCTTCTTAATGTCATCATAACTGTTGAGCATACTTATTAGAAACTGAGTCTTGGTCTTGCACTCGCTTTTCTTATAACATTCTTCAAATAAAATATATTTGGGAATTGTAAGTTTGAAGTTCATACCAACAAATTCCGTTTTTTCTTCTTTCCGTGGTCTTGCCATACTATTATCGCATTAGCGAAGAGGAGTGCGCTGGAAGCACTCCAAATCAATTTTTTTCTTAAAAAAAATTGCAAGATGTTGAACCGTTCTTAAACGGTGAAGGAGTTTTTTTATATAAAAAAACACATCTTGCTTTTTCAAAATCGAAAACAAAAATAAAACGAAAATCGATAACAACAAAATCAAAAAAAAGAAATATGTTCCTGTTTAAAAGAAACGATTTTGTTGCATATCAGAACAAGTATATATCGAATGTGATTTAAGGTCGAAATATATCATCCAGCTGCGTCATTTTAATTGATCTGCAAGAAAGGATAAGTTGTTTATGAGCAAATCCTATAACGCTTAAAATGGCTTTAAAACGAATTTTATTGTGTTCGAAGGGAAAATAAGATCGGTGCAAATACAAAAAAGATAAATAAAATGAGAAAAAAAAAGAGAAAAAAAACACACACGATAGAAGAGGTTATAAGCGGGAGAAAATAATAGAGAAGAAAAAATGTATAAAAAAGAACAAGAAAAAAAGCAAATAAAAACACAAACAAAAGAAGAAATAAATAAAGCATATTTAAAAGAAATAAATGGAGAGAAAAAAAGAGAAAAAAAAGAAGAGGAATAAAAAGAATTTAAACACTAAAAAAAGTTACAAAAAATAATGTAAATAAAATAGTAATAAAAAAAAGAATAAAACATATAGAAATAAAGAGAATTTTTTATCGAGAAAAAGGAGTTCGTGCGAAAGCACGGGAAAAAAATGGCTCGTCACCTCGCCATGTCAACAAAATTTTTTATCGGGTTTCTTACCTGTTCCCTTCTCCCCTCCCCAAAAATTTTGTATATTTGTATTGAAGTTGCCTGGTACCATTGATCATTTTGAAATCCTCAAAATTTATAAGACTCTTTTTTATTATTTAATAGTTACAATATATATAATTACAATATATATTTACAAGTCTCGTAACATATTGTATGGCAGAGTGTTATAAAAGAAAGTGGGGACACTTTTTAAATAAGTAGGGACAGATTTTAAAAAGGTGGGGACACTTTTTAATCAGCATAGGGACAGTTTTTAATATATATAGGGACACTTTTTAAATGAGGTAATACACTGATAATAAGCGATGTTCACAAAGTAGGGACACATTTTAAGTGGAGCGGATGGTGGCTGTCCTCGAAAAGTAGGGACACTTTTTAAATGAGGTGGAAGGAAAATGGCCGGAAAAAGTAGGGACAGATTTTAAAAAAGTAGGGACACTTTTTAATAACTATGATCCAGCGTGTCCCAAATAAATAGGGACACTTTTTAAATGAGGTAATACACTGATAATAAGCGATGTTCACAAAGTAGGGACACATTTTAAGTGGAGCGGATGGTGGCTGTCCTCGAAAAGTAGGGACACTTTTTAATAACTATGATCCAGCGTGGCCCAAGGAAATAGGGACACTTTTTAAATGAGGTAATACACTGATAATAAGCGATGTTCACAA